>JBAZJN010000010.1:0-35999 GCA_041651295.1 Patescibacteria group bacterium
ACATCTGGTGAGCTCATTTCCAAGATCAATTAAAGGGTATCTTTTTCACTATGCAAGGATACTACTCGGATACCAAGTCGCAATATTAAAACCAATTTAGCTTTGAATTTCTGAGTTCACGGGCTTGCGTCTTGACAGAGAGTAATAATTAGTTTAATATATTTAAGTCGCTCCAATCACTCGAGGAGAAAAAGTTTCCATGCCGACCGATACGCCGCAGCAAACATCACAGCAAATCCTCGTTGTATCTGACAATCCGTATGAGGTCATGCGTCAGATCAGCGCCGCTGGACGTGTTGGACGACTGATTTTCCCTGAGCTACCCAGTAACATCGCGGAGGATTTCTCCGCACGCGTCGCTCTTCGCCAACGGATGTCGGCACATCCTGGTCCGGTCATCATAGACCCGGACATTCGCATCATCAGCCCGGCGTTTCTCGCGTTCTGCGTCCCCACCGCGAACATCCTGCCAGTCTAGTCGCCATCACGGCGGGCCACCCCCATCCGTACACCCGTGTGTTTTTCCGGGTGTTTTTTTATTAGAAAAAAAGTCCCGCCAGATGTTCTTGGCGGGAATGCTCTTGCCGACCATGTTGGCCAGCTACTTGAGCGGCGGGAAGCCGCAGTCTGCACGGAAAAGGTTGATGACTTTGACGGTCTCGGGGCCAATACCACGGAAACCGAGCGCCTGTCCCAGCGTCAGTCCCTTGAAATCAGCCGTCGTCACCTGATTGCCATTGTCGTAACCAAGCGACTTCATCATCTCGCAGATCAGCACAATGCCACTGTTGTTGAGAGCCGTGCGGTTCAGCCCTCGATTCGACGCGACCTGCAGCCTGGCCCAGGCCCACTGGAGTTCGTGGTAGGACCGACTCAGAAGTTCGCCCCGCAACCAACAGCCACTGGTCTCCAGAAACTTCTCCAGCATGTCCACATCCCTCTGCCCGTCATACCCACAGTTGTCGAGATAGAACTGCTTGGGCTTCTCGATCGCTTCGCCGACCGAAGGATCATGCCCAACATCCTTGGCCAGGGCAACAACCAAGTTCTGCCGTACACTGACGGCAATCTCATCAGTGAAGCCGTAGTAATTCTTCCAGGTCTGCTCCCAGGCATGGAAAGCTACCACCAGTGTCAATTGAAGGAATTTCGGGTCGGCGAAGTGCGGCAATGCCTTGCGCATAATTGCGCCTCCGTGTTCAGGATAATAACTCAAGTATATCAAAAAAGACCCGTAAAAAAACGGATCTTTTCTTAATAGTCATTTCGAGCAGAGCGAGAAATATACAGCTTAATTTGAATTTATCTCATCCCAAAGATCATACATTTCTGGATTCTTTTTCTGAATTAGTGCCAACTTTTTCTTTTGACTATATTTTTTAATTTGTTTCTCACGCTCTATCGCCGACATCGGATCATAGAGCTCTTCGAAATACATCAATTTATCAAGATTATAACGTGCAGTATATCCAGGGACCAATTTGCCTTTGTGCTCATAAATTCGCCTGACCAGATTATTAGTTACCCCTGTATAGAATAGAGTCTTGTTCGTACATGAAGTGATATAGACAAAATAGGGCATAATAAATTGTATATTTCTCACTTTCGTTCGAAATGACTATTTTGATGAGGGCCACTCAGAGATCATTATTGATTCCGGAAGTCCCGGAGCGAATTCGCGAAGCTCCTGCCAGACCGCCTCAGTCACAAATGGAACGTATGGATGCAACATGGCAAGTGTTTCTGAAAGCACTTTAATCAGAATCTTTTTAGTATTATCGGAAACACTTGAATTTCTAATTTCTAATTGCTCTAATTGACCTAATTGTTCTTTAGATTTCTCAATATAAGTGTCGCAAAACTCATGCCAAAAATATTCGTAAAGTTCCTCCCCCGCCAGCGAGAACTGGAATTTTTCGATATGACTTGTGACTTTCGACTTTATAGACTTGTGACTTGAGAGTATTTTTTTGTCAGCCGATGTTAACAACTTCTCATCAACGTTCAAATCTGATAGTTTTTCAACTCCTAATTCCCCACTCTGTAAATCACCTTCGGTGACTCGAAGTGACACAAAGCGCGAAGCGTTCCAAATTTTGTTGGTAAAGTTGCGATAACCCTTGATCTTGCTTTCACCAACGGCCACGTCCTGTCCAGGCGTTGAGCCGACAATTAAAGCCATTCGCAGCGCATCTGTGCCGTATTTTACGATTAAGTCGAGCGGATCCAAAACATTGCCAAGCGACTTGGACATTTTCCTATTTTGCTCATCACGGACCAGTCCGTGCAAATAAACTGTTTCAAATGGAACTTTGTCGGTTAACTCCAACCCCATCATTATCATTCGCGCTACCCAGAAAAACAGAATGTCGTAGCCGGTTTCCATAACCGTGGTTGGGTAGAACTTACCGTAATCCGATGTTTCTTCCGGCCAGCCAAGGGTTGAAAACGGCCAAAGTGCAGAGGAAAACCAGGTGTCCAGAACATCCTCATCTTGGATGTAACCTTCTGGCGGATTATCTCCTACATAAATGTCTTCTTCGTTGAACTTTTGACTTTCGACTTTCGACTTGTCACTTGAATTCCGATAATATACTGGAATTCGGTGTCCCCACCAAAGCTGGCGGGAGATGCACCAGTCCCGGATGTTATCCAACCAATGAAAATAGACCTTCTCGAACCGGGCCGGGATTATCTTGATTTTACCGCTTTTAACCGCTTCTTTAGCTTTCTCGGCCAACGGTTTCATTTTGACAAACCATTGGAGCGATGGCAGCGGCTCGATTGCTCCACCACAGCGATAGCAAACAGAGAGGTTATTTTCGATACCTTCCTCTTTTTCCAGTAAATTCGATGATTTTAGATAGCCAACTAATTTGTCACGAGCTTCTAAAACTTTGAGTCCGGAATAGTCACCCAAATCTGCCATCATGCGGCCGTGTTCATCAATAACTTTTACCTTGGGAATTCCGTGGTCTTCGGCGATCTTCCAGTCAATCATCGAGTGAGACGGGGTGACGCCAACGGCACCGGTGCCAAACTCTTTGTCAACCGCCCGGTCAGCGATAACTTTTATTTTTCGCTTGATACCGTCAAGATCGATTTCGAATTCTTTATCGATAAATTCCTTGTAGCGATCGTCGGATGGATTTACAGCCACAGCGGTGTCGCCAAACTTGGTTTCCGGCCTGGTAGTAGCGATTGTAATCGGGAAATTTTTATCATATTTGAAAAAATATAACTTGGCTTTTTGAGTTTCATGCTCTACTTCGTCATCAGCAATGGCTGTGCCGCATTTTGGACACCAGTTTACAATGTACTCCCCGCGATAGATCAAATCTTTTTTGTAGAGGTGTACAAAGGCTTCCCGGACGGCAGATGACAGGCCTTCATCCAATGTAAAACGCTCCCGGTCCCAATCACACGATGCGCCGATGGCACGCAACTGCTCCAAAATCTTTCCGCCATATTCTTCTTTCCATTTCCAAACTTCTTCAACAAATTTTTCTCGGCCTAATTCATTCCTGTTAATGCCTTCTTTGCGCAATTTTTTATCGACGACAGTTTGAGTGGCAATTCCGGCATGATCCATACCAGGAATATAGAACGATGAATCACCGAGCAATCGATGATAACGAATCATCAAATCCTGCAAAGTTGTCCCATAAGCATGACCGATGTGGAGTTTGCCGGTAACGTTCGGTGGTGGAATAGCGATAACAAATGGTTTGCCATCTGGATTTTGCTCCGGCTTAAAATAGCCGGAGGATTCCCAGTTTTTGTAGAGCTTAGATTCAATTTCCGAGTGCTGCCAATTTTTGTTGAAAACTTTTGACATAACTTGTTTTTTGTGGATAAATATTGTATGTTGTTATCGCTACTAATCGTAGCAGATGCCGCACCATATTTCCAGGAGGTCTCGCCAATGTCTTGTGCAGTCTGTGCCTCAGCGCCCGGAAGTGTCGTCGTCGCGGTCCCCACGGACGAGGGTTTGGAGAAGCAGAAGGTCTGCATCTCGTGCGCGAGCCGCAGTGGCTTCTTCTGTCGCGACCACCAGACCCAGCACTTGATCTTCAGCGACCACACGAGCGCATGTCCCATTTGCGTCGCCAATGAGGTCAGGCGCATGTCCGGCAGGACCAACTTCCACAACATGCTGATGGTGAATCTCGGGGATGAGCCGCGCGCTGAACTGTACGGGCTGATCCCGCACCAGCCCGGCACCCCGAAATTCGAACAGGCCTTCGCAGAGCTGGTCGTCACCACGGCCCAGCGGCTGAACATCGAGCGCGGTCATGTTACCCTGCAGTTGTTGAACCACGACCATCGGTTCATCGTTCCCCCGCCGCTTCTGGCATTCGCCAGTTAACCCGCCGCCACGGCGGTCGACCGTTTCCGCGGACACAGCACATCGTTGTCCGCGGACTTTTTTATCTAAATTGCTAAATTTGAATCAACCGTCGAGCTCATTAAATCGTATTTATCCCCTTTTTCTATGTGATAATACGCAGCAAGTCCGATCATTGCAGCATTGTCTCCACAAAGCGCCATTTCTGGCATCAATAATTTTACACATATTTCACTCAATCTTTTTTCTAATTCTTCTCTCAATCTCTTGTTGGCCGCAACTCCTCCGGCTAGTATCACTGCCTTTGGTTTATATTTTTTCGCCGCTCGAATGGCTTTAGTGCAAAGCACATCAACAACCGCCTCCTCAAATTGATGGCAAATTTCTTCCTTTCGCGCTTCCGTTCCAGCCCCGTTTTTTGTTACTTCTGTCAATACGGAGGTTTTTAGGCCGGAGAACGAAAAATCAAAGTTTGGTTTATCAATCAGCGGGCGAGGGAATCGGATTGAATTATGAGTTATGAATTCTGAATTATGGTTTCCATTCATAATTCCTGATTCATTATTCTTAATTCTGTCTCTGAATTTGCTGGCAAATTCTGAGACTATTGGGCCTCCGGGATAGCCAAGATCTAGCAATTTGGCGACTTTATCAAAAGCTTCGCCGGCCGCGTCATCAATTGTTTCGCCCAGAGTTTCATAGTCGCCGTGATCTTTCATTAAAGTTAGCGAAGTGTGACCGCCAGAAACCGTTAACGCCAAAATTGGAAATTGAATTACATCACTTTCGACTTTCGACTTTCGACTTTCGACTCTATTCTGTGCTAGCGCAGAATAGATGTGGCCCTCAATGTGATTAACCGGTAAAAGTGGCAGATTTTTGGCGTAGGCGATAGCCTTTGCAGCATTAAAGCCAACTAAAAGCGAGCCGATAAGCCCCGGGCCGTTTGTAACGGCAACGTGGGTGATATCGTCTATATTTGTGCCGGCCTTTTCCAGCGATTCATCAACCACCGGTATCATTGCCTCCATATGGGCGCGGGATGCAACTTCCGGCACCACACCGTTGGTTTTTGCGTGAAGGTCGGCTTGAGACGAAACGATCGACGACAAAATTTCAGCATCATCGCCGATTACTGCTGCCGCCGTCTCATCACAGGAAGTTTCTATTGATAATATTTTGATCTCTTTTTTCATCTGATTAATTTTAACAGAATAAGACTGGATTTTCCAGCCCAAAAAATGCTAGTATCAGGCTAATGGCAACAATTTTTCAAACCAAAGAGTGGGAGCAGTTCAAATTAAAAACTGGCTGGCAGAAAAGCTGGCGGATTTTTAACATCTTAATTCTGGAGAAGAAAATTCCACTACTCGGGTCGATGCTTTACACTCCAATGCTCTCACGCGACCAAACAAAATTGGCAACAGAGAAAATTTTTCTCGATGAAATTCGAAAGATCGCCAAGGACCGAAACGCTGTTTTCTTCCGGATGGAATCAAATGAGGCTGCCGACGGCGACATTGATCCGACGAAATCCGGATATAGGAAGGCTTTTGAGGAGATGCAACCGGAGCATACGCTGATTCTCGATTTAACCAAGTCAGAAGAAGATATATTGAAACAAATGAAGCAAAAGGGGCGGTATAACATTAAAATTGCTGAGCGCTACGAGATTCAAATTGATGATTGCACGATAACTGATTTTCACAGGCTCTACGCCGAGATGGCCAAACGGCACAAAATTACCTACCGTAAGCTCACTTACTTTGAGAATTTGATTGACAGCTTCAAAAATACCGACTATGTTAAAGTGTTCGGCGCCAAGACAAAAGACGGCAACTTGCTTGCCTCGGCCGTCATAGTTTATTACAAAAATACCGCCATTTATCTTTTCGGTGGATCGAGCGACGTGGAACGGGAAAAAATGGCAACTTATAAGCTCCATTGGGAGATTATTAAAGAGGCCAAGAAGTGTGGGTTGAAATACTACGACTTCTTCGGCATTTCACCAGAAGGCGATGAAAAACACTCTTGGGCCGGAGTCAGCAGATTTAAAAGACAGTTCGGTGGGGCTGATTTTACATCGCTTGGTAGCTGGGATATGGGATTTTCGCCTTTCAAATACCAGATATTCAAGATGGCAGAAAAAATCAGGCGAAAATAATTTAAAATTTTCAATTTACAATTTAAAATGAATTTAAAAATCTTGAATGTTTTAAACGTTTGAAAATTTAAGAATTTATTTTAAATTTTAAATTTTAAATTGGGATTTTGTATGAAACGAACACTGGCAAAACTTTTGCCCCAAAGCACTAAAAATAAATATCATAAACTCCAGGCTAATTGGTCGAATTTTGCTTTCGGCAATCCCTCGAAAAATATTACTCTTATCGGCGTCACCGGTACCAAAGGCAAAACCACAATCTGCAATTTGATTTCAGCGATTTTTGATGCTGCCGGTGTTAAGTCGGCGATGGAAACGACAATCAATACGAAAATTGCCGATAAGCTAACTATGCATACCGAAAAATCCCGCTGGGTCACAACCCCTCCGACAGCCGTAATAAACAACTTTTTAAAAACGGCAATCAAGGCCGGCTGCAAATATGCGGTGATTGAAGTCACCTCACAGGCAATTGACCAACACCGAGTCTGGGGCATTGATTTCGATGTTTTGATTTTTTCCAATCTTTCCCACGACCATATTGATTACCACGGCAGCCGCGAAAATTATCTTGAAGCCAAACTCAAGGTCTTCAAAGACAATCCCGGCGCAACGGCAATCATTAATATCGATGATCCGGTAGCGGAAAGGTTCCTCGAGCCAAAAAGCAAAGGGAAGATATTATATTCAACCAAAAAACCGACCGAAAACGGAGTTGTGGCCCGAAAAATCCTCGAGAGTCCAACAGGGTCAATTTTCACCGCCGTTTGCGAAGGCAATCAGGCCACAATCGACTTGCAAATTCCTGGGATGTTTAATATATCAAATGCTCTGGCTTCAATTGCTTGCGGGATAGCCTGTGATATTTCTTTGGACAAAATTAAACAGGGGTTGGAGTCGGTTTCCAGCGTTCCCGGCAGAATGGAACGGATCAAGGTTTCTCCCAAACAGGATTTTGAAGTTATTGTTGACTACGCCCATAACGCCGATTCGCTAAAAAACGTTTATGAAACAATAAGAAAATCAATGGAAAAGCGTGGCGGCAGAATAATCGCAGTCTTGGGCGCAACCGGTAGGCGCGACAGAACCAAACGACCAATCATGGGAGCCCTCGCCGGGAAATTTGCTGACTTAATTTACGTCACCAACGAGGATCCCTACGACGAAGACCCGATGGAAATTATTGATGCGGTGGCAGCTGGAGTTCTGAAAGGTAAAAAGGGCAAATGGCGCCTAAATACAAATTATTACAAAATTCTTGATAGGCACGAAGCAATTTCAAAAGCAATCACTGAGGCAAACCGGGGTGATGTTGTTATTATCACCGGCAAGGGAGCGGAGGAAGTTATGGCAGTCGGGGAAAATAAATTCGAACCGTTTTCTGACCGGCGGGTGGTTAAATACGAATTGTTGAAACGCTATAAGATGCCAATATCCGAAGATTAAGACAAAAGGATGAAAGAGCACAGATCTATTACACGGATAAAACTCAGATCAATAAATCTGTGCAGCATCTGTGTGTGAGATCAGTGTTCTTTCTTCAATATTATGGATTTGTGGCAACTAAAACGCGATTTTTTAGAATTCACCGAACTGGAAAAAGGTCAGTCTTTGTTAACTATTTCTAATTACGACAGGTACCTAACTAAATTTTTAACCTGGCTGGAAACTGATTGTCATTCTGAGGCGGTGCCGAAAAATCCAGATCCTTCGCTGGTCGCTCAGGATGACAAAGATAGTACTTTGAATTTTTCTCCCGAGAAAATTACCGAAGAAAAAGTCAGAGAATACCGCCTGTACTTGAATCGGCTGTCTGATAAATCGGGGCGGCCACTCAAACGCTCGACTCAAAATTATCACATTATCACCCTCCGAGCCTTCCTTGGCTTTTTAGCCTCAAAAGGTGTCACTTCTTTGCCGCCGCAAAAGGTTCATTTGGCAAAAAGCGAGGAAAGAAAGGTTGAGTTTTTGGAAGCGGATGATATCAAAAGTTTGATCGATTCGGCTGACGGCAAAAACTTTAAGGGTTTGCGCGACCGATTAATTTTGGAACTTTTGTTTTCAACCGGGCTTCGCGTTTCCGAGCTCTGCGCTTTGAATCTTTCTGATATTAATTTCGAGCGCGGAGAAATACCCGTCCGCGGTAAAGGCGGAAAGGTTCGAGTGGTTTTTCTATCTGAGTCTTCGGTTATGGCTTTGAAAGAGTATTTAAAATTTATCAACGAATCTGATGCTCTGATATTAAATAAGATCGGCGGAGATAGATTAACCGTACGATCAATCGAGAGGATTGTCTCGAAGTATGCAGGCTTTGCCGGCATAACCAAAAAAGTTTCTCCCCACACCCTGCGGCATACTTTTGCCACTGATTTATTAATAAATGGTGCCGATCTACGAAGCGTCCAGTCTCTTCTCGGACACGCCAATGTGTCAACAACGCAAATTTACACTCATGTCACCGACCAACACCTTCGTGAAGTTCACAAAGCTTTCCACGGCAAAAGAACTGGTGATGACCAGCAATTGGATCTTAACAAAAAATTGGAATAGAATTTAATTATGGATGAATTATTAGCCAAGGTTTCCTATCTAGACAAGCAAATCTTTTACGCCTTTATTGATTTTGCAAAAACCAACCCGCCAATCATGGAATTTGCCGAATGGTTCTCGGTCTTTGGCGTCATTGTTGTCGCCCTTAGCTTGATCTATTTGGTTGGCAGAGAGAGAATTCACGCTCTGTTTACAGCAGCCTTAGCTGTAATTTTTAGCTCATTCATTTATTGTTTGTTATACTTACTTTGGCAGAGCCCGGAAACCTTAATAACTTACGCTTCGGAATACGCCAGAATAAGCAGCGTGATAGATTACAAATTTCCGTCCGGCCAAATTTACCTTTCGTTTTCGATAACTTCGGCAGTGCTGCTCCGCGGTCATAAAAAACTTGGGGCCTTTTTGATCGTGATTTCCACTGCCACAGCGCTTTCCAGAATTGCCACCGGTCTGATTTATCCGTCAGGAGCGATAGCCAGTTTAATAATTGGAGTTGCGTCAGGTATTTTAGCTTTTTGGTTTATGGAATATTTCGAGGATTTTTGGAGCAGTCATCAGGCTGAGTAATGGAAATTCCAACACAGATAATTTACGCCGATATACGCAGATGAAAAAATTTGAAGATCAACAATATCCGTTGTCAAACCTAACAGAGAAACTGATTAAGATCTCCTTTGATGTTTTTAATCAATTGGGATACGGATTACCTGAAAGAGTCTATCAAAAAGCTTTTGCGGTCGAATTAACGAGACATCATTTAGAATTTAAGCGAGAATGCTATGGAAAAATCGATTTCAACGGAGTGATTGTAGGTAAATATTTTATCGATTTTTTAGTTGAGGATAAGGTTGCGGTAGAATTAAAGGTCAGAAATGAAATATATCAAACCCATATCAATCAATTGTTAAATTATATAAAAGCACAAAATCTAGCCGTCGGGTTACTGCTAGCATTTTCGAAAGGCGGTGTTAAGATAAAGAGGCTAGTGAACACTATCTGCGTTAATCAGCGTGATAGATCAGCGTAGTAATATCATTTTATTGGTTATTCATTCTTATTATGAGTATTCTACAAGCTATAATTTTGGGAATCATTCAGGGAATCGGCGAATTTTTGCCGATCTCTTCTTCAGGACATTTAATCATTGTGCCATACATTTTTGGCTGGAATTATCAGGGCTTAAATTTCGACATCGCCCTCCACTTCGGTACTCTTTTGGCAATTTTAATTTACTTTTGGCGGGATTGGTCAAAAATTATTTCTGACGGAATCAGTCTTGAGAAAATAGAAATGGGAAATGAGAATAAAAAAACAAACCACATTTCTCAAACCACATTTCTCAAACCTAATTTGTTGTGGATAATTTTGGTTGCCTCAATCCCGGCGGCAATTGCCGGCTACTTTTTGGAAAATCTGGCGGAACACGCGCTCCGGAATCCCCTTTTAGTCGCCGTTCTGCTGGCTGTTTTTGGCACAATTCTCTGGATTACCGATTATACAAACCGTGGGCAAAAAAAGATCGGTCAGATTAATTACTTGCAAGGTTTTATCATCGGCATCGGCCAAGCTCTGGCGATTTTCCCCGGGGTATCCAGGAGCGGCTCAACCGCAACATTTGGTATGCTTTTGAATTTCGACCGCGAAACCGCGACCAAGTTTAGTTTTATTATTTCCGTGCCGATCACGATCGGCGCATTCGCTCTTTCCCTAAAGAGCTTTGATCCGTCAATGATTGATGTCTCCTTTTTGGTCGCCATACTAACCAGCACCGCCTTTGGCGTTCTGTCAATTAAATTCTTGCTGAAATATATTGCCAATCATAATTACTTCTGGTTCTTCATTTACCGCTTGGGCCTGGCCGGATTGATCCTTTTAATTTATTATTTTAGGTAGCTTGATGGAAAATAAATCCCGGGCAAAAAGAAAGTTATTAATAACTGCGGCGGTCGTCGTAATTTTTATTTTTGTTTCGATCCCCTGGAAAAATTACGTTTATAAAAAAAATATCTCTGATGGCAGAAATCTACTTTTGCAGGGCGGATACACATCTGCCTTTGTAAAGTTTGAAAAGGCAAAAATGCTGGGGCCAAATTCCTCTGAAGCCTCGTCGTTATCTGATCTATCAAAAGCCAGCGCTAGTGATGCCAGAAAAATAAAAGAATTGACAGGTGTGGAGAATTCCAATGATGTTTTTGCTCTCATCGATCGCGCCGATTTGAAAATTTGCGATCTCGAATTTGATAAGAAATTAATCGGCGAAAGCAAGAGCGACATCGCCAAAATTAACCTCACCTTTTGCAGCCAAAATTCGCCCGGTTATGACGCTCTGATCACTTTGGGAGTCGCCAACATCCGACTCTCGGAAGACGGTGATATTTTCAAGGAGCTAAAACCAGGTCTGAGGAAAGAAGCGGCAGCAGCTTTCGCGGCGGCTTACGAAATCGACCCGATAAATAAAACCGCCATAGAGTACGCAATTGAAATCAACAAAGTAATCGGCGACCAAAAAGAAGTTGACCACTGGCAAAGTATTCTCGACAAACTCGAGAATATTAAGAAGTAAGCAGCGCCTGATCCTTCATTTGATTTCTTTGAATTTTTATTAGATAATCTATATAGCATCACAATATGAATCATGAACGATGAATTATGAATCATGGGCAAAAAATAAAATCTTTCGAAGATCTTAACGCTTGGAAAGAAGCCCGCAGCTTAGTAATTATGGTTTATAATTCAACAAGATCCTTTCCTAAAGATGAGGTTTTTGGATTGACTAATCAAATCCGACGAGCGGCAATTTCAATAACATCAAATATAGCCGAAGGATTCAGCCGACAGAGTTATAAAGACAAGATTCAGTTTTACGGGATAGCGCTTGGTTCACTTACAGAGCTTCAGAGCCAATTGATAACAGCAAAAGATATTTCATATCTGATCAAAGAAGAATTTGCAAAACTTAACAATCAATCGATTGTAGCTCACAAACTGCTATCGGGACTGATAAAAAGTTCCAAACTTCGTAATTCATAATTCTTTATTCATTATTCACCAAAGGAGGGATTGGTGCGGCTAGCAAAGATCTTCCTGATCGCAACAATAATCGCCGGGACCGTTTTTGGTTCGTTCGGTAGTTTCGTTGATGTTAAAAAAGCCGAGGCAAAACCGCCGACTCCCGGCCAAGCAACATTAACCTTTGCTTTTACTTCAACGAAACGCCAAGGCATCATGATGCGCTATGTTTCAAGCACCGGAGCTACTCCGGTTGACTTTGATTTCGTTAGTTCCGGATATTTAGTCGAACCCGGACAGAGCGTTGATACTCACGTTGGTAACAGCGTGTATGCCGCTATCCGTCGAGCCGGAACCAACAATTATTATTTGAAATATTCCAATAGCGCCAACTCAGACTTTTTCCTCCTTATCGGCATGAATGCCACCAATACTACTGACCCCAACAAACCGGTGGGGACATACTACGCACTCGGAGTCGGCAAAATGAGCGAAGTAGGGATCGGCGGCAGCAAAAGATTTGTTTACGACTCAGGCTTCAAAACGCCCGACGGTACAGACGTTGCCCCATTTATTAATCAAACGGTAATATCAACCGCCATTAAAATTAACTGGAATATCAGCCTCGACAACGCTTGTAGCCAATTAACGGCCAGATGGGAAGGGCTAGTTTCCAATATGCGCGATCTTCTCGGCAAGGAGACCAAAGATAATAGCACGTATTGGGATAAAAACTCTCCTCCGGGCTGGAGAAAAGCAATGTCTGCATCGACAATTGCCACCACTCTGGCAGTGAACCCATTTTTGAGCCTATTCGCAATAGGCGGGACAGCACTCCTTGATCGGATGTCCAAATATGACGGAAGTTATTTTTTAAATGAAGCCGGAATGCGAAAAGCATCTGACATTCGAACCGAAATTATTGAGCTAAAGGCAATAACTGAGCAAATAAAAGGCGATGGCAATGTTTGGCCAAATGATAACTGCCGGCCGAAGGCGCTGGACGGAACGACCATCAGTTTAATTAACAACCGGTTTATTGCTACCCCAAATGATTTCATTGCCGGCTTGGATATAATTCTTGAGGCATTTAATGAGGCGATTGCCAACGCTTCTGGAACAGACGAAACCGATACCTGCGGCCCCGGACTAACTAAAATTGCCGTAATATTTCAGTGGATGTTCTGTAAAGTTGCCGAGATGGTCCATGCGATCGCTAATTTCTTTATGTCCAAGGCCTTTTCGTACTTAAACTTAGCCTTAGGTATTGATGCTATCAAATTCTCCGCACCAAAATTGGATACTAAAATCAACGACATCTCAACGACTGGAGGCTCAACATTACCGAGCACTCCTGGCACAACAACTCCGGCAACTCCAGGAACAACCACTGCTGCACCTCTGTCACTCGAGGTGCGCATGACAATGCAAGGAGAAACCGTGACAGAAGCATCCAATTACGAGATTTTTAAGGCCAATTATCAAACTGGAATTTGGGCTAAAATTAAAAAAAGCGACGGTTCTGCCCAAAAAGACTGTACAGTTTCAAACGTTGGCAATTTTTCCGATGCAAACAAAACCGTTGACTTGAAATTCAATACACCCGATAACATTCCTACCGATTGGACATCGGTAGTAATCTGGGGTGGAATCGGTAATGCAGGAAACGCGATACTATTCCGTTTCCCTGTGACTCAATATCCAGGATCAATCACTGGAAGAACAAATGTAACGAGCAACCCTCAATAAAAATGGGAAACTTAATAAAAAATAGATATTTTTCGAAAATTGCAATACTTATTGTGGCTTTTGGTGCTCTCGGAACTCTTCTTTTCCAAGCCCAGCACGCTCATGCCTCTTGGCTAACCCCGGTTTATGAAGTTCTAAAGCCAAACGCCAGCGGCGGCTTTACCGGCATTGGAAAAGTTGTCGCCGATATTTGGGGATATTTAATGGCGGCCTGCAATACTCTGGTGCTGGTTATGCTTATTGCCGTCGCCTTTATGAACATTCTACGCGTACAGCTCGATTCTTATGCGGTAAAAAAAATCCTTCCCTCGTTTATCATGGCGGTAGTTCTGGCCAATTTTAGCTTTCTAATTTGCCGCGTAATCATTGATTTTGGCAACATTGGTGTTTCACTTTTCTTGGCCGGATCAGAAGCCGGAAAAACAACAACAATAGAGAGTGCCACAAACTTCATTCCGGATGCTTTCGAAACACTCTTGAAGGAAGGGCCCCCCTCGCCAGGCTCGGCCGCCAACTATTATGGATTAACAGGTTCCTACATTGTAAAACAGCTCCTAATTTTAGTCGGTTCCGGCTTCGTTTTTGCTTTAGCCTTCATTTTCTTAATCCGTAATTATTTCCTATATATGCTCGTCGCCATCTCGCCGGCAGCTTTTATGGCCATGTTTTTGCCGGTGACCAAAAAATACTTTCAGCAATGGTGGGGCCAATTCACCAAATGGGTTTTCATGCCGATTACCGCCGTATTCTGGATCTGGTTTGCCGGACAGCTTATTAAAGCGATAACTGAAATATCTGGAGAGGGCGGATGGCTTTTAACCTCAGTCGCAGTGATATTCTGTTTTTACATGGCAATCACTTCAGCCCTTAAGTTTGATAAGGCTGTTGGTACTTGGGTCGGCTGGGGCAAAAAAGCCTGGGGCAAAACTGGCGGAGCCGCCTGGAACGCAACCGGAGGCGCCGGTGTCAAGGCTGGGAAAGAGTGGGTTGGAAATCAATATATGAATGTTAAGCGTGATATTAAGAATAAAGCTTTAGAAAAAAACTGGGGCTGGTCCGGGAGTATAAGCAAGGCAGGCAGGGTTGGGCGACTAAAGCAAAAAGTCAGAGAATCGTACTACGCAGACAAGGATAAAATTCGCGATCAAGAAGCGTTCTTATCTTATATTAGCTCTGATGAGTTTAAGAGGCCAGACAAGGATGGAAATACTGGGTTTAAGAAGCCATTGATGTCCAAGCTTAAAGGGCAGGCGCGCGAACTATTTGTTGACGACGAGTGGAACAGAGAAGTTTATAACGGTTACAAGAACAAGAAACTTATAGAAAGCGTGCCAAAGGTTATTGATCCAAGCACGGGTGTTTTAAGGAACGCTACGTTGGAAGATATCGCCGATAAAAAACTGACCCTTCTTGAAAGAGACGGGGTTACGGTTCACGGTAACAACGGCGACCGAGTCAAAGCGGGAAAAGAATCTGGGGCAGCAACTAAAGAACTCTTGCAAAGACGCAAGGGCGCTAGAAATTCAGCCGATGATGTATTATCAGCTGACCCAAATGCGTCTCGTACACCAAATGAAATTATCGAGCAAGAGGGCCTTAATGTCGATCCTAGAATAATGGCTTCTTCTGCTGTTCCTGGTCAACCAGGAACAGGGACTCCGACACCCGGACAACCGCCTTTGCAACCGCCGCCGCCGCCAAATCACGGACCGGGCGGGAGGGAAAGTTTAGGTGATGTCAGGCGCAGACAACAGAGAGAAACAGCAGGCAGAGAAGCCGAGGGCGCAGCAGACGAGGAGCGTAGTGATGCGAGTGGCGGAGAACACGACGATATGATCAGAGTCGAGGAGCTACTGGAACAAATACTCATAGCCACGGAAAAATCCGGACAATCCGCAGAACAAATGGCGGCCGGTGTTAGCAGAACTGCCTCAGGACCGAATGCCGGAGTAGGAATTGCAGCTTTGCCCGAAATTAGAGGCCGCATGATACTTGAGAGTCTCTCCCCTCAAGCCAAGGCTGAGTTGGGAATTTTACAAGACAGAGCAAATCAGCGGGCAGCAATTGTTCGTCAAAGATTGGAAACAAGACAAGCGGAACAACAATTGCGGGCGCTTCGAAAGATTGGAGAAAATGAGGAAGCAATAATTATGGCGACAGAACAAGGTAAAAAGGAGTTAGAAACAGGAGTAGCCCCGGAAGAGGAGTCAGAATGAGCATAGAAAAAGCAATTGAAATCGCAAAAAAAATCGATCCGGCAATCGGACCTTCGCTTGAAATGGACAAAAAAAATATGACCGAGGCTCAATTATCGGTCAAACTAAGAGATTTTTTTGATGCTTATGAAAATGCGGCCAAATTCAAACAGGCTCACCCGGGCAAAAACAATAAAGAACTCGAGTCTATGGTGGCGCAAAATATTAACGCTCATGTAAATAACGATTTTCATGTCGCTACTTTTGTCGCCAGCGTTCTCTCAAAGAAAGGTGATTTGGAAGCACTTTCCCTTTCGGCTGCCAGAAGAATCGTTTTGTCTGATCCGCGAATTGAAATTTATTTTAAGGCAAATCCAAGCGCGGATAAAATCAAATTGAGCGAGAAAATCACCGCTGAAATTCAAAAAATTCTGATGGATTACTTCTTGAAATTTAAGGGCAGAGCCGTCGATTCAGAAGCAATTTCCGCGGAGTTAACAGTTTCGGTAACAAAAAAAATCGCCGAGCTACTTAATCAAAAATAATTTTTAACATATTATGACAGTCGAAACAGACAACGTCACTAAACTTGAACTCTTAGACGAAGATCAAGAACAAAACGAAAGAATTGAAACCAAGCCGGAGGATTCCGAACAGCCACCGGAACAGAAAAAACACCCTGATTTTAAAGAAGTCAAGCGGCGACAGCAAATCAGATCGGCAATCAAACCGCTCTACGAGATAAGAGAGTCTGGGGAATTTGATGATTCTAAAATTGTCGAGATGACGGACGATTGGGCCAAGAAGCACGGATCCAAAGCGGAAAACTTAACAGAAATCCTTAAATATTTTGAATTATCAGAGTCGATTATCGATAGAGATTTCCCGCCTGAACAAAGAGTCGAGATCGCTTGTGCATTAGCGGAGATAATTTCCGACCCGTCAAATAATATTGATGCCGAGACTTTAGAAGCGTTGTCTTACAAAATCATCTATGGTGGCGCCAGCGGGACAATGAATTTGGTCTGTGAATACAGTGCTAACTTCCCCTCGATGAAAATTTATGACGAACTTTTTGAAGATTTCGACGGTGCTTCTCAGAATATTTCGCATATTTTGAAGCACGAGATTAGCCATGCGCTGATAACTTACGGTGGTGTTGGAAAGAGCGAAACGATGGGCTCCAAACTGGATGGGTTGATTGAGGATGCACAGAATCTTAAATCTCGCGAAAGCTACCGGGTTGTTAATGCCATCGAGCAATATTTGGCTATTGTTGGGAAAGAAAATATCAGCCCGCAAGAAGTGGAAATTATGCGCAGCTGGTTAAAAACTGAGATCCGGGCGGAAAAAATTGCCGCCTACCTACAGTCTGGCGGTGAAATCGGCGGTTTTTTGACCGCGTTGTGGAAAGTTTTGCCACCCGAGACGGCAAAAAAAATCAAAGAGGACGAAGAATTTCGTAAGTCATGGGCCGAGGAAAATAGAGTATTTTTTGAAGAAATTAAAAATGATATGGCCGATAAAGCAAATCTGAAAGCAAATATTTTGAAAAATTCCGAAGCGGCCAGAGCTCCGATGGATGCTGAAGACTTTGATTTTGAAGAAATGTTCGAACAATCATTCAAAGAAGGAGCTGTGCCTGATAATACCAAATCCCCTCAGATTCAAGCCAAGACCGGCAGCCTTTGGGAGGCGACAAAACAACTTTTTGCTGTCTTTGCGGAGAAAGCCGAGGAAATCGTCCCGGTTTCCGAGATGGCCAAAAAAGAAGCCGCCTAAATTACACGACAATTAAAAATCTGTTACAATATGTTCAGAAACCCAAAGCATAAAGCTCAAATGTCAAATGAATTTTCTTCAAACAAAAGCGTTCGACCATTTGGCATTTATGCTTGATTTGTAATTTGGATTTCTTGTTTGGATTTCACAATGCAGTTCAAAGTACCACAAAAAATTGATATCGAAGATCGGATTGTCGGGCCGTTAACCATGGTTCAGTTTGTTTATGCTGTTCTTGGCGCCGGCGCCGGCTATGTAATGCTGAATATTTTTCCCTCTCCGATCAGCTGGTTTTTTGCCATTCCGATATTCATCTTCACTTTTTGTTTAGTTTTTATCAAAGTCAACGGCCGCCCGTTCGGAAGTTTTTTGAAAAATTTGATTGTGTACATTTCGAATCCAAAGACTCGACTTTGGCATAAAAGTGAAAGTAAAGTAGAAGTTGAGATATATCAACCGGTATCAGCCAGAAAGACCGACCCGTACGCTGGTAAATATCACTCGCAAGAAGAAATTGAAAAATTGGCCAACGTGATTGACACCAGAGGAAGAAACAAGACACAAGAAACAATAACCAAACAAATTCCAAATTAGAAATTCAAAAGTTTGTATCTTGTAACTTGCATCTTGATTATTGCCCGCAATATAGCGGGCTAGGAGGGGCAGATAGCGCAGCAAAAAGTAAAAATTGCCGCCACAACACAGGAGAATTTGGACATTGCCGGTGTTGAGGATGGAATAATTATTTTAAAAGACGGCTCCTACCGCCTGGTTCTTGACGTTACCGCCGTAAACTTTGGTCTAAAAAGCGAGCGGGAACAGAATTCGATAATCTTTCAGTTTCAAGGTTTCCTGAACTCGCTTCACTTTCCGATCGAAATTTTGGTCCAGTCCAGGAAGCTCGACCTGACGCCGTATTTAACCAAGTTAAAGAAGAGAGCCAATGAACAGAACGCCGAGCTTTTAAAGCTCCAGACGCTCGATTACGTCGATTTTATCAGCGAATTAATCAACATGGCAAACATTATGAAGAAGCGTTTCTATGTTGTAATTGGTTGGGAAAATGTCGAACTTCAAAAATTAAGTCTGGTAGACAAACTACTAAACCGTGGCAATTCCATTTCATTGTTAAAAATATCCCAAGGCGACTTCAAAAAGCACTCCGACGAGCTACGACAAAAAGCCTCTGTCATTGCTTCCGGACTGGGCTCAATTGGTCTCCATTGTCAACAACTTGGGAGCGCCGAATTAATCACCTTGTTTTATAGCTTTTACAACCCGGGTATCGCCGACAAAGAACGTTTGTCCGATCTTGAGAATATTCAAGCCAACATCGTCACCGGCAAAGCTCAGACACAGTCGGAATTCGATGTCGAAAAACCTCATAATACCGGTGAAGAAACGCCGGTAATCGATAATACCGATTACGTGAGAGAACAAGGCCGAATGAAAAAACAGGCGGAAGCGGCTGAAAAAGCGATTGGAAATCAACCGCAACCGCCGTCAACAAAACCGGAAATGAAGGATGAAGAACCAGCAAGGACTCCGTCGGCAAATACAAACCAATCACAAAAATAACCAATATGAATACACCATCGAATAAAATCTCATCTTCCACAGTAAGCTCCGCAATCAATCAGAGCCAAAACAACCAGCCGACTGATACTTTTGGCGATTCTCAAAAAGCGGCCAACTCGTCTGATAATTTTTGGAGCGGACAAAAACCAGAGGCTGAGAATGATGCGCCGGCAATCCAAGTCCAGGAATTCAAAATGCCACAAATACAAGCCAAAAAACCGCCACCGCCAAATATTGCCGGCATTTATCCGGAAATTCAGGAAGTTGAGAATCCGCTTTTGCACGAATCCACTGCTCAAGGAATTGAGACCCAAACTCCATTGAAAAAAGTTTTTAAGGTTCCAGTCTCACCGGAAGAAATAGAGTCCGCTTCTAAAAAAATTCAACCGCCTGTATCACAAGCTCCGACAGAATCGCAGCCACCAGCTCCTGAACAACCGGTTGCGGTCATGCCCCAACCGAAACCAGAGCTGGCTCAGACGCCAGAAATTAATATCCCGATTGAAAAACCAGCTGAGGCTGCTGAACCAAAGGCCGAAGCTATCCTTAATGTCCAGCCGGCAACGACTCCAGCCTCCCAAGATCCGAGATCTCAGGCCAAAGAGAATTTGTTGATACGAGAGGCACAAAAAGTTTTTCAGGAAGGAATGCTGACGGTCCGGGATATTATCGCTCCGGCAGCCTTTGTCATTAATCCAAACTTTTTACAACTGGGCGAGACTTATTGTAAAACCCTGTTTGTTTATACTTACCCCCGTTATTTGGAGGCAAACTGGTTGTCTCCGATTATCAACTACGACATCACCATGGATATCGGCATGCATATTCACCCATTGGAAACCTCGAATGTGATGAAAGATTTAAAAAACCAGGTCGGCAAGATTCAATCAACCATGATGATCGCTCAAGAGAAAGGACAGCCGCGAGACCCGGAACTGGAAACGGCGCTTGGCGACGTCGAGGCATTGCGCGACGTTCTTCAGCGTGGCGAAGTCAGGCTTTTTCAACTCGGACTCTATTTCACAATTTACGGCCACTCGCTGGATGAATTGTCAACGTTGACAAAGCAACTGGAATCGACGCTTGGCGGAATGCTAATTTATACCAAAGAAACACTGTTGCAAATGGCTGACGGCTTTATCTCCACTGCGCCACTAATGAAAGATAACATCTCGGTTTTGCGCAATCTCGACACCGGATCGATGTCATCAATATTCCCCTTCACATCTTCCGAACTGACGCAGGAGGATGGAATTCTCTATGGCATCAACCGGCATAATAATTCATTGATAATCTTCGACCGGTTCGATCTGGAAAATGCCAATTCAGTCGTCTTCGCCAAATCCGGCTCGGGAAAATCTTATATGATCAAGCTCGAAGCTCTGCGCAGCCTAATGTTCGGAACGGATATTATCATTGTCGATCCCGAGTCTGAATATAAGAATCTTTGCGATGCCGTCGGCGGGTCATATTTGCGCATCTCTCTCAATTCGCAGCAACGAATTAATCCGTTTGATTTACCCAGGGGTGTAGATTCGGAAAAAGAATCAGGCGAGGATGTGCTTCGATCAAATATTTCGTCGGTTCACGGGCTGGTTAATCTGATGGTTGGCGGATTGACACCCGAAGAAGACGCCTTGGTCGAAAAAGGTTTGTACGAGGCTTATGCCCTAAAAGATATTACCGTTGACCCCGATAGCCAAAAGAATGAGCCGCCGATTATGCAGGATTTTTACAACGTTCTGGCCAATATGAACGGCACCGAAAGTATCACCAGAAGGCTTTCAAAGTTCGTAGAAGGCACTTTTGCCGGCCTGTTCAATGCTCCGACCAACTTTGAGCTAAAACCCGGTTTTGTCGTCTTCTCCGTCCGCGATTTGGAAGAAGCTTTGCGGCCGGTCGCCATGTACACAATTTTAAATTACATCTGGACCAAAATTCGCATGGATATGAGAAGGCGGTTAATGATAATCGATGAGGCTTGGTGGATGATGCAGTATGAAGATTCGGCAAGGTTTTTACACGGTTTGGCAAAGCGGGCAAGAAAATATTATCTCGGCCTGACAATCATCAGCCAGGACGTTGAGGACTTTTTATCCTCCCGCTTTGGCAAAGCCATCGTTTCCAATTCTTCGATGCAAATATTGCTGAAACAATCAACCGCATCTATCGACATCGTTGCCGAAACCTTTGGCTTAACCGAAGGCGAAAAATACTTACTCCTTGAAAGCGATATTGGAGAAGGCTTGTTCTTCGCCGGTTTGAATCACGTGGCAATAAAAGTAATTGCTTCCTACTCTGAAGATCAGATTATTACCACAAATCCGGAACAGCTGTTGGAGCAATCAGGGTCAACTCCGACAGATCAAGAAAACATGTAACAACAATTTAAAATTTAGAATTTTCAATTTAAAATAAATGTTTCAATGCTAAATGACAAAAATCCAAGAAAATATGACCTTGAGGATAGAACTGCAATATTTGGGCAAGAAGTAATAAAGTTTTGTCAAACACTACCGGTTAACACGATTTCCAAGCCAATAATTACACAGATTATCAGATCGGCTACAAGTATCGGCGCAAATTATTTGGAGGCGAATGGCGCCAGCTCAAAAAAGGATTTCCTAAATAAAATTTTTATCTGCAAAAAGGAATCTCAAGAAACAAAACATTGGTTAAAAATGCTCGTAGTTTGTTTTCCAAATAAATTAGATGTCATTAATAACCTACTTGGAGAATCACAAGAATTATCGATGATATTTCATAAAATTTCCCAATCAACTAGAAATGGATCGGTTTAAGCATTTTTAAATTTGAGTTTTATTTTAAATTTTAAATTGTAAATTTTAAATTAGCTTTATGGTCGACATACCAAAAAACCCAGCAGTAGGTGATGACAGTCCGAGCACGCCGGCCGCATCGGGTAATTTTATGGACAAGCTCAAAAATGGCTTGACACTCGGCGGCGATGCCGATAAATGGAAAAAAGTTGGGATTGTTTCGGTCATAGTTATCGCTGTGATGGGGCTATTGTCCATCGGTATTTGGGGAGTGGCATTAGCCTACTTCGTACGATCTATTGGCGATCCGAGCGGCAATAGCTCAATGCCCGCCGGCGAATGCTATATGCCTGATGACTACTGGAAAAATCCGTCTTCCGAGCTGACGGTTGAAACCGTAAAGTCTCGGGTTGAGAGTTATCGGAATGTCTCGTCAGCTGAAAATGATCAGAGATTGCAAAAACTTCTGACTTATACTCGGGCTCAAGGTTATAATCCAGCAGTTGCACTAGCTGTCTGGGGCAAAGAATCAACCTACACCTCAAACGCTAAAAACGGTCACGATTTTGGATATCTTCATGATGGTTACGAGGGGTTTGACAAGCAACTGGAAGGTGCCATAAAAACCTTCGACCTAGCGTGGAATGGCCAAGATCCTTATCCAAAAGAGCCGGGAAAACCGATTCAGGTCAGTTGGATAAATAAATATACGCCAACGAGCGATCCGAGAAACGCAAATGACAGAAAAACATTTTTTACAATTTTGACCCAAGCAGTACCCGAACAAGTCGTTTGCACTGGCGCAATAGGCCCTGGAGGAATTATTTATGGAAACAGAATTATCCTTGACCCTGGCCACGGGAGCGGAGATAACCGATTCCGAAGAGCTGCCAATGGTGTCAACAACGAAGGTGACCACAACTGGTTAATCGCCACTAAAGTCAAATCGAATTTACAGGCAGCCGGCTACGAAGTAGCGTTTACCAAAGATACGGCTGCCAGCAACCCGGATTTACCGGTTAGGGTAAACACAGCTAACGCATCCGGAGCCGCTTTTTTAATTAGTCTCCACAGCAACGCCAAGGGCGGGGTCGGACCGATAGGAATTGTCTACTGCGATGAAGCAGCCGATGGCAAAGTCAACTATGAAGACGATGAGTGCGCCAACAATGCCAATACTAAACACGGTCGAGATATGTCACATGCAGTCGTTGGCAACCTCGTAGCCAATCTCGGACTTACTAATCCGCGTTATTGGGGCGGTGATCTTGGAATGTTGACCGGCTTACAAATGCCGGCAATGCTGGTTGAAATGTTTGCCCACGACCAAGAGTCCGACCTGGCAAAAATCGATGGGAAATCTGATATTTTAGCCAAATCAATCAGTGACGGAATAATTTCTATCGTTAAAAAGAACGGCCAATGATAAGAAATCTCGAACAAAAACAACAATTAATTTTCAGAATGATTCTGATCGGTTTTTTTGTTTTTATTTCACTTCTGATCTATCTGCTCTTTTTCATCCGGGGAAAAGTTACCGTTGAGGTCGTTCCAACCTCGGCGGTCGTGACCCTGGATAATCAGCCTGGCAATTTTTCTGGCGGATCAGTCAGTTTCCTTGCCAGCTTAGGTAAGCACACGCTGAAGGTCGAGGCAGATGATTATGTTGGCTATAAGGAAGAAATTAACCTCAGAAGAGGTAAAAACTATTCAAAGAAAATCGCCCTCGAGAAATCACCGTCACCGGTAGAAATTGCCGGAAGCGCTAGCGATATTGCGATTAAAGGCAATGAGATTTTCTATAAAAATACCAGCGACGGATTGTTCTATCTTGCCACAATTGATTATGCCGGCAAAGAAGCCAAAATTACCGGGACGAAAAAAATTACCTCAACTCCGGTAACCAATTCCGACAAGGTAATTTGGTCGCCGACAAAGGAGCTAATCTTATTAAAAAAAGGTTCAAGTGTCTCACTACTAGACTTCAAAAAATATGACTTCGTTAACCAAAATGTCGTTCATTTTAGTGACAATGTCGGCGACATCGTTTGGGCTCCGGACAATTCCCGCATCGCTTATTATTACGCTCCGCCGAGTGGCGAGCGGTCAATCATTTTTTCAAATGCCACAAACAGCACGGTCTACCGGGCGGCAAACTTGGCGTCACTCAGAATAAATGATCCGTACATCGCTTTCTCCCCCGATTCCCAGTGGCTGGTAGTAATTCCCCGCAATTCCACCTACGACCAGAACGTAATTTATCTTTTGAACGTTTATACCAAAGAAATGAAGGTTCTGAATTCGGACGGCAACCAAAAAGAAGCAATTTTCAGCGCCGATAGCAAGCGAGTGATTTTTTCGACCTATGATACAGCTTCCAGCGGCGCGGTTAAACGAAAAGTCGGCGTGATTGATCTGGATGGCTCTAATAAGAAATATTTTAGCCTGGCTGCCAATACTTCTTTTGGCAGATACTGGAAAGAAACAAACAAGATTTTCTTGCCGATAGTCGACGGTGGTAGTAAACTGGTGTTAGTAGATATCGATGACGGCAAAACGAACGACTTTTATTTTAACGGCCAAAGAAATCTAAAAATTGATGATATTTATCTGAACGATGGAAACACCGGGGCGATATTTACGTCCGGAGGTAAACTATATTTTGTCAAACTGGAGGGGAATGGGTAATCCGGCACCAAAACTCAGTCCGGAAGAACTACAACATAACCGAGAGACGGTGCAAAGTATTCGGCGTCGTCAAGTTGATGCTATTCAAAAACCCAAGAGCACTAAGCTCGAGCTTTTGACTTCAGATCAGGAACCGGAAGAGGAAGAATATGTTGCACCAGAGATGACACTTGTCGGAAGTGATGAGGATGAAGAAGGGAAAGAAGACGCGCAAAATATTCCCGAAGAAGTCCAGGAACAACAAGAACCAATCGAAGAGCCGGAACCGGCGAAGAAAGTAGGTGGTACTCCAGAGGAACAGATTCAGCAGGGCCAGGTACCGGAATACAGGTCAAACGATGTTTTTCAGCCGGCAGCAGCTGGGCAGCAACAGCCTGGCGGACCGGCAATCCAGCCGAAAAAATCAAAAGAAGACGAAGAAAAAGAGCGGGCCAAAGAGCAAGTAAAGGAGATGGCCAAGGATAAGGTTAAGCAAGAGGCTAAACAAGTTGCCAGACAAGCCATGAATGCCGCCAAGAAAGCAATTTCCCAAGCGACGAAAGCGGCGGCGAAAGCCATTGCTCAACTAGCTTCAAAGGCCGTTGCATCAATTGCCGCAGCTACTGCCGAATACTGGGTACCAATTCTATTAATTTTGATCGCTGTCGTAATCATAATTGTCGGCGCAGTTTTTTTAATTCGTGCCCTGCAAACGCCAAATGCTAACGGCTCAAGTCCGGTTCAGGCAGCTGATATTATCGCCGACCACGAGCTGATTCGAACTGTCTTATCTCTTTCTAGTGAAGCCGAATTCCAAAAATTATTGGACTCGAATAAAACTAAATTGGTAGCCGACATCGACGGATTTATTTCGGATCTGAAATCAAAATACTCCTCTTCGGATTCGCGTTTCAACCCAACAATTCAAGGTCTTGAGCGAGCCAAGACTTTAATCGCTGCCTACACGACTCCTGACGTGGCAAAAGCAGCCGAGATTAGAAAAGCCATTGCTGACGCGGTAAAACCTTGGACAGTTGATCTAAACCCCGGCGGTATGATTTGGCCCCCGGGCAAAGGCTATCGCAGTATTTCCAATGGTTTCCGTCCCGGAAGTCATGATGGTGTTGATGTGGTTCTGCCAATTGGTACCCCACTTTATGCTGCAACAGACGGTGAAATAGTTTACGTTTACGGCGGAGCCCCAAACTGGGATGCGGGTTCCGACCATTTTCGCGATTCGAAAGCACGACGAGATCCTATGAACCATGGTTTTGGCAATATGATAATAGTCAAAATGGATCAGACGATCGCTAAAGCAAATTACTGGGAAATACATCACCTTTCAGCCTCATCAATGTATCACAAAGTCAACGAAGTTAATGTTTCTTGGAAGGTTGGAGACAAGGTAAAACAAGGAGAAATCGTTGCTCTTTCCGGACATAACGGAGTTTCATCAGTAGAACACCTTCATTTTGGCACCTGCAGTGAGTTTCACGGCACTTCCTGCAACGCCAGAGGCAATCACCAATACGGTGTTAATCCAAAGGAAGTTTTGGGGTGGCAATGAAGACATTTTTTCACAAACTCATCTACACTTTAATCATTACATCATTGCTGGCTCAGCCTTTTCTAGTCTTTGTCAGTAAGACCAGAGCCGAAGAAGATTTTATTGAGCACGGGGAAGGTGGAATTTTCAATGATGAGATAGAAGTTACGGGCGGTGTTGTTGTCAGCGACCCAATTGCTGCTACCGCCAGCGCTCTAGCAGCAATTGAGGCTGACAGTTCTATTACGCTTGAAACTGGTGCCACGGACTGGTCGCTTTCAAAACTAGGCGATATGTCGTCCTACAAGAGTAAGCTGGTTTTTAATCCGTCCGATCTTCAGGACATTAGAATTCTTTCCTGTCTCGGCAACGCTATCCCCGACTACGCCAATCACGACGATTCTCTGGCCGTAACGACCGGAAAATCAATCGAAGAAATCGCGAACTTGCGAGTCGATCGTCCCGACGAATGGAAAAAGCTGGTCGAAAGTGCTCAGGAGACAGCTAGACAACAATTGGTGTCCAACCTAAAATACGATCTTCCAAACTTTGCTTGCATCGCCGGCGTTGACGAGGCGATGGCGGCCGAGATGCTGGCTCATGATACGGAATCGGTTAACGCAATAATTACCTACGCTCAAGAAAAGGTAATAATCGATCGCCGAGTTCTGATGCTACTAGTCAATTTGGTGACTCCGAAAAATTCCGGCGGCGCAGGGCATGACAGAATAAAAATTTACAGAATACGAAGCGGATATGATCGTGATGCTCGAATTTATTCGCGTGAATCCGATGTCACCAGAGAACAGATAACTGAGCAAGAAGAGGCAAACACAGAGACTACTACCGTCAGCGATTTGAGTAGCGCGTCGAGAGATGAACTATCAACAAATCCGGAATTCGACAGCGCCGAAGCTCAGGCGGCGGTTATCGACAGCGCCGGCACAAATCAGGGAGATTTAATCTTTTCCGACACCGAAGATGACCAGAATATGTCCGCACATTCAAGGGGAGAAGCGGTTGATATATCAGAAATTGACAATATTCGCTGCACACTGATTAAAAAGAAGCGAATTGGCGGCGACAGTAAAACAGTCCAACCGGCGACTCCGATCAAAGTTGCCTGGCAAACATCACAAGGATATGATGCCTCGCCTCCACCTGATTACTCAACGCTGTCAATGAATCTTCAGCAGATGGCCAGCGGCCAATATCTCGAACTCTTAGACCAGATTGGCATTGATCCAGACTCAGAAGAGAGTATGGCTGATGCCACGTTTGGAGATATTGTTTCCTTAATCGGTGAATCGCTATTGGCGGAAATTATCAATTCGCCAACAAATTCTCTTTCGGGTTATTCTCTATCAGACACGGCAAGAAAAATTGGCGGCATGATTTTGGCGGACAAACTTGAGTTGCCAAGAAAAGCTTTTATTGAGGCGGATTTACTCGACCTGCGGGATTTGGAGACAAAGATCGGCGAAGCAATGCTCGAAGAGAAACTTAGTCTTAACTACGGCTCTCTCCGAGGCGAAAATTTAGGCCAGATTTTAGAAAACGTCGGTCTGCGCCACCTTGAGAAACAGCTCGCGGTTCCGGAAGGCACAATCACCGCAGGACTTTCCGGGCCGGATCTAAAAATAGCCGTTGGCAGAGGCATTATAGAAGAAACTTTGCAATTACCGACCGGAACCTTTAAGGGTGACACGAGTTATGAACGGCTGAAAGATATCGTTGGTGAGAGAAAAATTGAGTTCTTATTCGCTAATCCGTCAGAGATTGACGAGCTCTTGGGTATTAATTTTGGCTATTCTCTCGAATACAAAAACGGCACACGCTCTGCTGATGCCTACTCAACCATCGTCGGAGCCAAAATTCTCTCCGATCATGCCTACATTTTCGATCACAACTCCGCTTCAGCTAACGCGCTTCGGCTTGATGTTGATCCGTCAGCCGCCACAGCCGGATCGAGTCTAGGAGCGATTACAAGCAGTAACCAAGACACAGTTGATGTTGCCAAGGCTAGATTTAACTGGATAATGTCCGGGGCAATCACAAATGTGCCCGGAGTTGCGACACCCGGCTCTTTTAGTGAAATATACAAGGCAATCGGAATCGACGCTTTATCTGCGGCCATGACATCAAACAGTCAAACCAGAACAGCAATTTCAAGATGGCTCGAAGTGAATTCACAACCAGACCGGACTAATTGTTCAGTTGTTAATCCGATAGTTGTGCCAATTCCGAATCCGAATACCGATCCGGGCCAGCCGGCAACAATCGATGTCACAATTCCCGAAGATCAAATTATGGCGACATTTGGCCTGCGCCGAGGAGATCTGTCGAGATTGTTTGGCTGTTATAATGTTGCTCCAGCAGCGGTGTATAAAGGCCTCGGAGAAAAAGCTCTTTATAATGCGGTTCTCAATTCAACGGTTGCAGAACAAGCCAGAACAAAATATTTAGCCGATCATCCGGAAATTACCAACTTCCTAAATGATGTTGAATTTTATCGCTCAAGAATAACAACAATAGTAACTCTGGTGAATAAAATCAAAGAAGACTGGCGCGATCAAAGCAGTGAAAATCCTAGCACCCAGCAGGCGATCAGCCAAATTAATTCCACAACCAGCTCAATCGGATCCGTTGTTGGTAACATCAATGTCGGTGATATCAGTTTATCGAATTTAGGTGATGCAGTTCGCACAGTGAGGGAAATACCGGTACAGGTCGACCAGGTCATGAGCGCGGTTACTACAATTCAAACCGCCAACCAAGAATTAGTCGATCGGGCCAACACTACTTTGGCCGATGTTAGCACAATAATTCATAATATTGATGAAATTCTAGCAGGGGAAGACCAACCGGAAATTGGTAGTTTGCAAACAAGCAATATCAACGTCACAAACAGCGAAAGTGGCGGCGTCGTCAACCGGGCCATGCTGCTGCTACTGCTTTCCGGACGGCTGTCGCCGAAAGATTTCCTAACTGCTGTCGGTGCAAGCACAGTTGAAGAATCGCTAAATTTGCCTACCAACTCAATATTGTACTACGCCAAATATTTGGAAAATCCAAACAGGGACAAAAATGATGGGAAAAACGCTTTCTTTAGAGCTATCGGCCAAGCTCAATTGGAGGAAACTTTCGGTATGCCACCATACTTTTTCCAAGGTGAATTTCCGGCTTCAAATGCGACTCTGACTGATGTCAAAAATCACGTCGCTAGCACTTTTAATATCACTCAAGCCGAAGCCGGCGCCCGAATTATGCAGGCTTTAGAATTGCCGGGAGAGTTTTCGACCGTCGAAAATCGCGAGATAGCCAATATTTCGACTCTTGTTGTTGCGGCTAATAGCGTGGATGAGAAGCTAACGATAAAACAAGGCACGACTGCCAACTTTTTGAACGGCGGACAGGTAGATCAAGCTAACCTTGGTAATAGTGAAATCAGAATGTTAGCCGGAAAATTTGATGTTTCTGAAGAAGTGATCAATACCTTCATTCGTGTTAGAAATGGCACTGAGAGTCTGGAGGAGGCAAAGAAAGACAAGTTCAAAGTCTCTTACAACAGCCATAACGAATTTGCCCAAAAACAGTCTGCAAACGGTAGTGATGGTAATAGTTTGTCTGATCGCTGTCCGATACAATTTTCGTATACCAGCGGCACTTTCAGTGCCTCGCTTATTGAAGACAATTCCTACGTCTATACCAATGCCGACGGCACGCAATCGTTCCCGAGTTTAGAGGAAGCCAGAAATTACCAAGAAAAGACAGAAAACCAGAACAAGAAAGTTGATTTTGTTCAGGCACTAGGGGCGTCAATGGCACCTGACGCCGGATCAGCCGGTCAGGTAACTAACCAGCTTAATGCCTTTTTAGGAGATCAAAACCAAGCGTCAGCCTTCTCCGATTCAGCATTAGATGGCTATCGTGATCAATATCACATACCACTGGAACTTTTACAGGATTTCTATCAGCGGGAAGATTTGATTGGAGATGCTGCCGATTCAAAACAAATCGGATCCTACATAGAGACAATCGGAAAAAAGACTGCGGAAAGAAGAATAACCTCGACCTTGCTCGGTGGCTTGACAATGACCTTTGCCGGTCTTCAGATCGATGCCTCTGACATTTTTGATATTTTAGATGGCAATGGACTCCAAGTGGCCTACAGAATCGGCGCCAGATTTCTTGAGGATAGTTTGGACATCGATCCAAATTTGATTATTAAAGTGCTCGAGGCCCCGACTCAAGTGCTGAAAAACTGTTCGTTATCAACAATCGGTGGCGGACTTTTGGGCAGCGCATTGGGAGTTGGTACGGTCTCCTTGTCAGGGAACATTTATGAAAACGTTGGAGCGGCCAAAATAGAACAGGTGCTAGGTATTCCGGCAACCAGTTTTAGAGGGGCAACAGTTGACGAATTAATCTCCAACGTCGGTGCAGCAAAATTCGCCGCTGCTTTCGGCATACCTTCAAGCGTGGCAGCAACTGCTGATGTTGTTACCGGCTTGTTCGGCAACGCGGAAAGCGGATATTTGAGAATGCCAATGGAAGATCAAATGTCGGAAATTGATCGCGTTTTGGCATATCCGAACTACGTGCCGGGGTCGGTTTCTGACCTTACTGCAACCTCAAATACGATCGAAACCAATGTTAGAAATTTTATTCACCGTTCCGATATCTGGAATCTGGTTGAAGATCCGACCGCCGGCACCTATGAATATCAGCTTTATCACTTCCAAACGAAAATCCGGGAGATTGATTCGCTCTTGAACCTCTCCGAAGGAAAAACGAAGCAAATGCTAACCGGCACCGGCGGCTACACGCCGGATCAATACAAGAGAGATATTGCCGGCCAAGTTCTTCTAGTCAACACTACCGACATTCTTAACGCTTTAGGATTGGGAGAATTTTCAAACTTTGTCGTCAAAGGAGTCGCCTTGACTCAGATGATAACTGCAACGGTGAACGACTTGAAAACCTGTCAAAATGCCGGGGCTCAGGCCTGTACAGATGCCAAAGTAAGAATCTTTGATAATTTACAAACCCTTCTGGGAGTCAATTTTGACGCTAAGTTGGGACTCCCGAGTGGCACGCTGGCCACCATAATTACCGACCCGCAAAGGGCTGTTTATACTCTAATTTCCGGGGCGTTAACTTCACTGGACAATTCGCTTGGGCTGGTTGGCGATGATGGCAAGCCGCTCCCCAATTCTTCATTCACTTCGGCTTTTAGTATTTGGTGGCACGAAGAGCGGGGCCGGCCGTCATATCAAAATTGCGACAGTGATCCGCAAAACTGTTTGTCTAATGATATGAATGACAATCTTGTTGTCGGCGGGTTCATACCAACAAGTCATAACCGTTGGAATTATATTGCTGAGAACATCGCCGGTCGCTTGACTTATAATTGGTTGACAAAACTTGGGATATTACCGACAATTTCGCCGACCGGTGGATCTTTTGCCGGATATCCGAATACGGAAACCTTGATTCGCGAAAGCGCTCATATGTTAATACATGGTGATTTACGCATTCTCGAAATTGCCGCCACAGTTAGAGGATTGGAAGCCTTGCATATTTATAACGACAGCAATAATCCAAATCTGCCTGACTATCTCCGAATTTCATATGAGGATGTTTACTACGCCATTATGGGCAATCCGGTCATGGAACAGCAATATGTTGACGCCGCAACCAATAATTTCGCATACAGTTATTCGCAAGGCAACACTCCAAGCTCGTCTGAAATCTTTAACGATACTGCAGAAATGGAAAATGGTGGTGGCGCGATCTACGGCAGTCAGTGCTGGCCAAACGCCAGCTCTGAAAGTTGCGTCAATGCGACACTTATTAATTATGCTTATTCTTATTACAACAATTCACAGTCATTCTTGCAGCAACCGAACAATCAATCCACAGGGACCCCGCCGGGTGAAACCATACAACAGATATTGATGAGCCCAAACTCCACTCAGGCCCTTCGTGATACGCAGGAACACGCCAGAAGCCAGGCCAGAAGCGACAACAGGAATAATCTGATGTGGAGGATGGCAGACGCTCAGCTTTATCAATTAGACACAAATATTCCGGTCGGATTTACCAGAACAATGTTTAGCGGAACCGGAAAACAACGTACGATGATGCTCTTGCTTTACGCTGCTAACGCTATCAACCTGAGTGAAATCAAAATCGGCGGCGTTGGTGTTGGAGACATTGTTGCAATGATACCGGTATTTAAGGATACTATCGACTTCTTCCAAAATCCAAACTCTTTTGATTTAGATTCCTTCATTAGAAACGGGCGAATGGAGACACTTGACACCTGGCTCTCAAGTAAATTCAGTGGATTTCTTGGATTTGATTTGGCTCCGGGCACATTCACTTCGCTCTTCTATGGCTTAAAGACCGGCAACTTTACGCGAGACAACACGATTACCGTCGGGAGTGAACAGCGAGTAATTCAAGGTATTACTAACGTTTATAAAGATTGGGCAACCGCTAAAATAACTTCCTGGGCAGACAAGGCTCTTGGGCTTCCGCAAGGAACAGTCTTTACGGCTTACAAGATGTACCGTGATCTTAATACCGCCCGAACCGCCTTGGCCAAGGCTAAAGACGCTGCCGCAGTAGCCGAAGCCAAAGCTAATTACGCTCAGATTAAAGCCGAACTAATATCATTTATTATCACAACCGTTTTCTCTAAACAGACCGCACAAGTTGAAGAGGCACTAAACCTAGTTCCGGGAACCGGAGCAATGTTAGTTTCATCGGCAGTCAGTTATTTGACGACCGGCGCAATTCCCTGGATGGCTTTGGCAATGTTTGTAATTGTCAACTTATTTGGAGTATATAAAGTCGAGGTTATATGTACTGCCGACGGCTATTACCCGGCAATCGGCATTCCTAGTTCGACAAACCCGGCCGGCTCGGACGATCCGACAATTTACGACAATGGAAACCTGGGCACGTTTGACGGAATGAATAACAATGACAGAAAAGACGGCTATATCGAGGCTGCGCGATACAAGGTCCGCACTGTAATCGGCGATGCTTTAATGCTGGCAGAAAAAAGCGGCGACGAAACAGCTGTTCCTTCACAAATTATGACTGGCCGCCAAGAAGATGTTGATTATTGGAATTATAAGATTGATGAGGAAATTTGTGATTTGATTGGTGGCTGCGAAGGCACTCGAGCCGGAGCCTGGCTCAATCAGCAAACAACAAGCTATATTCATATTGGCTTCTAGGAAGCTTATAAGCTGCTGAGCTTTTCAGCTATTAAGCTTGTAGATCATTGAATTTAACATTTTATTGATTTCGAAGATACGATCAGTGATATTGTCGTTTTCAGATTTATCAATGAACTTAAGTTTGAAGGATATTATTACTTGTGTTTCTAATTCCGACAATGACCCTGATGCAATTTTCAAAAACTGTACAAAATCCTTCTTAGTGTTTCGAGAGCGCCCTTCAGCAATATTTGATGGAATAGAGATGGCTGATCTCTTCATCTGAAAAACTAGCCCGAATAATTCTTCTTTTGGGAACTTTTTAGTAGCTTTATAAACCGCCGGAGACAGCTCAACAGATTTCTGCCAAATAATAAGCTCCTTGAACGATTTGATCATTTCTCCCCTTTCCTAAAGCTCAAAAGCTCAACGCTTATCAATTCAATTGTTTTTAATATTTTTATTCTTCTTGAAGCTCAGAAGCTTAGCAGCTAAACAGCTTAAAAGCTATTAATGATTCTGATTTTGCTAACCACTTTTCTGCCTATTTTTTTATTAACGTGAGCGATTATTTCCTCGCTCATCATTTGGACTTCTCCGGCATCAATCGAATCCTTGCAGGAAAGCTTTAGGACGCCCTTAGAGAACGAAGTTGCCTCAAAACTACCTCTGCCATATTCCGAGGCGAAAAAACAAATTTGAGACGCTACAGCCGCCCCTCCGAGCCCCTTCTTGGCCATCACCGGTAATAAAATCTTGTCAATTTTGTCCATATCCAAATAATAGCAGAAAATAATAAAAGGCCGATGCGCTGGCCTCGACCATTGTTCACTTTTTCGGCGAAACCACCACGTTGATGATCAAAACACCGAGGTTTTTCCCGTCGTCCATCCACTTTATGCGGCTGTCTCTTCTGATGGGGATGATAATGTTGGCTACGCCTTCGCGAATCCCCCAGAAACGGATGTAGCCATCCTTCTGGATGTCGATCCGCACTGCCGGCTCTTGCGGATTATTCCCCTCTTTGTAGAGCTCAAAAGTCATGGGCTCCTCAAATGCCAGCTTGTCGCCCTTGACCAACCCCTTCCTGCTTGGTCCGCCTTCATACCTGTCGCCCTCCTGGATTCTCAAGGTGGAGTGATTCGGCAACTCGATATCGCCGCTCTTGCCAAGCCGGTGGCACTTCAGGGTTAGACCCCTGGAGTATTGGTTCCACGATAGTTGGACCAGTTGCTCCGCATAGTCGCAACTTGCGTCTCGACTGATCTCGATGACCTGCGGTTCGGAAGTGTGATTCACCAGCCTTATGCAACCCCTGGCCAGTATAACCCCCGCGATGATCGCAACGCCGATGAGTACAGTATTTCCTCGTTTTGCCACAAAACTTCACCTCCGAGGTGAGTATGAAATCGGCTGAGCTAGATACTAGCATAAATTTATTCAGAAAAAAATCCCCCACTAGCTTCAGTGCGGGGCGGATAAGAGTTCGTTTTTGATTCCGATCAGTTTGGCCACATCGTCGCGGGCCTGATTCCTGGACGGCAAGATAGGCCACCAATCCATTACACCCGGGATTTGGAGAAGATCGTCCGAATAAAGACATGGCTTGAAATATGACAACAGAAAACCCCTTATGTGTCGGAACGCCAGCTCAACACTTTCTATTACCCCCAAGCCATTGCGCAAGATCCGGTCAATGTCCGGACTGCATAGAACGTATAGAACCAGCTGGAAGTCTCTCGGAATCTCCTGGCCAAGATCGAACCAACACATAGTATGCTGACAACCTAGTAGCGCATATGTCAGAGGAAGTAGTTCCCATGACTTATCAGCAGACATAGAAACTGCGATTTTCAGCTTTGGTAGCTCGATCAAACCAGGCATCACAATCACCTCTAGCTATATAATAACATATAAAAATATCCCGAAACAAAAAATCATCCTTTGATTATACTCAGGATGATTTTTTGTGGATTCCTCCACATTTTTTAAAAGAGGATAGTTCCATAGACAGTGCCAACGGCAACTGCCAAAACAGCAACAAGACTCATAGTGATTGCTTGTACAAGCGTAAGATCGGGCTTACGCTTAACCCTACGTTCGTCGGCAACGACTTGAGCTTCAAACTCTTTCTCGGTCATTGTGCCCTCCCTCGCCCTGTCAAATGCGCCATAGGCGCCCTCGCGCTGCGAGGATTTAACAGGGTAAATTGTTAAGTTGCTGATTTAATTATAGCAGATGAGAAGAATTTTGTCCAGTCTTTGAATTGGAAATGATATAGATACCCACGGGCATAGCCCGTGGTACTAGCCCAGGTCAAGCTTCGCTTGCCCTGAATCCTGGGCTTGCTGATATTTAACGTACTTGATAATTTGCTGCTCATTTAGTCCCACGGT
>JBAZJN010000011.1:0-30940 GCA_041651295.1 Patescibacteria group bacterium
TATGTGATATTCACAGAAGTATGCTCCGTGACTTGATTTGGATATCTTCATGATTAGATGGTATCATATCGGCTCCGCTCATTCATCCACGGGCATAGCCCGTGGTATTCTGCAAGGAGGTATAAAAAAACCCGACCGGATCATCAGGGTGACGAACGATGGTCGGGAACGGAAAAGCGCAGGTGACCGGCGACGAAAAACCAGCCATCGCCGGCATTCGAATGTCCTCCGCGAATAGACGTATTGCTACATTTGGGAAGATTGATCGCAATACCAACTATGCAAAGGGTCAGCCCAACGAGACAAACAACCAACAGCCAGATTGGCATAACTGCCCCCTTTCCAGACGCATATATTATATCATTTTTGACTCACTTTTGGCAACCAACCCGCCAAGGCTACTGGTGTTTGGCCCTAAAAAATTTCAGGACTAAAAAAGGCGCAAGGATTTGCGTACTTATAGGGAACAAATATTTTAATTATTGCCCTGTCGCATCACTTACGCCTTCAAGGGGTGTCGCGAAAAACGACGGTGGAATCGTTTTCGTAGCATCCCTTGACTGACATTTTGTCAACAAGAGACACTTGTCTACGTTTCCCTACTCCCTGGTTCTCCTCGCCAATTTTCTTTTTGTTTTTTACTGTTTTTCTGTTTAGTTCTTCTTGCTCGTTTCAGTATTTTTTATATTGGCTATTGGCAAGAAGCTCAAAAAGAAAATGTCTAATTCAATCTAATTGCTCTAATTCCTAATTGTTTAGGTCAATTAGGTTAATTCGAGAATATTAGATTAATTTTCTCCTTAAGCTTCCTGCCAACGGTTCGGATTAACAAAAAACTCCTCACGTGAGGAGCATACAAACAAAAACCAATCCACAAACTCTCTGACCAAAAACAAACTAACCTGCCAACAGAAGCTAAAGCATCAGCTTTTGCAGGCGGGTGGAAACAAATCGCCCCTCCGCGAAAGAGTACTATTAAGTTGTTAATGTTAAATCTATTATATACCAAAAATCTTAGCTTTGTCAATACAAAAAACAAACCTATAAAAAAATTACACCTCTAGGACAGTAAAAATTTTACTATTTTTTTGACATTCCTATTGTTCGACTAAATTTTGGATGTGATATAATATAGTCGAGGGCAAATATGGAAGGCAAAAAAACAACTCATCTCTGGTATTTGCCGGTTTTGTTGGTTTTGACGGCAATGTTTATTTTGATTGGCCTAAAGTTCGTAAAGACAGGGTCGGAAGAAAAAACATCTACACCGGCAACACAAGATTCGCCGGCTTCTTCCGATATTACAACAAGTGATACACAAGAGGCTGGGCTGCCAGCTGACCAAACCGATTATCTTAATGCCGGGGCCTTCATGGAAAAAGGAGATTATCAAAACGCGACCAAAAGCCTTGATGCAGCAATTGCAAAAAACCCCAACAACATCAACTACTATTCCCTAAAATCGCAAGCCGAACTTTTAGCCGGCAACGAAACCGCTGCCAGATCGACTCTAGAAGCAGGTCTAAAGGTTGATCCCTCAAATAATCTTCTTAATTCAAAACTCGATGTCTTAAATAATGCCGAGAATCTTGCGCCGGCTAATTAATAAGAATGCCCGGTTAGAAGTTCACTTGCTCACTTGCGCCGTCCTGTTATAATGAAGATATGCAAGAGGAAGGGTCAAAACCGCAAGCTAAGCGGATAATTGTTATAGTTGGGTCAATTGTTTTGATAATTATTTTAGTTTCAGCACTTATTTATTTTAAGCGATCAAACCAAAACCAATCTGACGATACAAATTCCATACCAACCGAAGTCCAATCAAATGAAACCCGAGCTCCTGAAACTCCTGCAGTTGAGACTCCGAGCGGAAACCAAACATCCCCTAGAACATCAAGCGGTTCAAGTAGTGGAAGCGCTTCAACAGATAATTCTAATCAGCCAGCTAATCCTAACTCGGGCACAAATACCAGTGGTCAAACATCGGACTACGGATCAGTAGAAGGAGGTAATTTTGATCGCTAGATCGGCAAAAATTCTTGTCGCAGCTATATTGTTAATCCTCCCTTTTTTTCCAACCTCGGTTTTTGCTTTGACAGGTGGCCAGCAAGCATTCCTTGATACCGGCCAAGCCAGCAATGTTATGGCTGATGGCGATTTTCTGAACGTTCCGGCTATGAGCCTTGATCAGGTTCAAGCATTTCTAGTTTCTAAAAATTCATATCTTGCGACATATACCGATAATTCCGCGGCTGGTCAGGGCCGAAGCGCTGCTCAAATTATTTATGACGCAGCTCACGGCAAATATCAGGCCGCAGGGACTTTAAACGGGATCGTTGTCAATGAATCAACCGGCACGGTCAATCCGGGAGTTATCTTAACTTATCTGCAGAAAGAGCAAAGCTTGGCGGAAACGACTGCAGCCACCTGGGCAAGCAATCCAGATGGGCTAGCTTGGGCACTAACTGCTGCTATGGGCTATAATTGCTACGCCGGCGTCTCTGGTGATAATAACGGAAATAATTGTAAAGATATTTACGAAGGCTTCGCCCTGCAAGTTGAAAACGGTGCTTGGCAGTTGCGATACAACTATGAGCGAGCAGCCGGTCATAGTTTTTCAGATTATCAGGTCGGTCAAGTTTTTGCCACTTCCGATGGCTATCAAGTAACTCTTTCAAATCGGGCAATTTCCTCCGTTTATCGCTATACCCCTTATGTTTTCAATTCGGCGTATAACGTCTGGAATATATTTTATAATCGTTACGGCATGGGCACTAGCGGTATATCGGGGGTGAATGACACAACAGGAGCCACTTTGGCTACTTACACACCAACGGTCTGGCTGTCCGGTGGTAAAGCCTCCAATTCAAAAGTCTACTATGGATCGGCTATTATTTCCGATGTTGGAGCTATCAGTTGGTTCCTTACAATTTCAACTAATTTAGGAGCAACAGACTTTTCAATAGTTTATAAAGATGCCGACGACAACCAGATCGGTAGCAAAGTAGTTCATATTGAGCGCCGCAAAACCGCTGACATTAACGGTGACAGCCTTGTAGATTCAACCGACCTGTCAATCTTTGCCGCTAATTGGGGAGCAAATAATCCCCCGTACCGCTGGGCCGATTTAAGCGGCGACAGCGTCGTCAATGCTGTCGACCTGTCAATCTTTGCCGCTAATTGGGGACATTAATTACCATATTAATTTGATTTAATCATGGAGGAATGAATGAAAAAACTCTTTGTCTTCATAACGGTGGCTGCCTTAATGATAATAATGATGCCGGCTAAAGCATTTGCCGCTGGATTTTCGGTTTCCGGCGGTGGAAGTAAAACTGTTGGCCAGAACTTTTCTATCTCTGTTGTTGCTTCAGGAGCTTCATTCGACACTGTCTCCGGCTCAATTTCGATTTCCGGCCCCGTGTCGGTGATTTCAGTTTCCGCAGGAAATGCTGATGTTTGGATGACCCGGCCGTCAGCTAACGGCAGTTTTTCCGGTGCGGTTTTGGGTCGGACCGTCGGTTCATTAACGGTAGCAACTATTACTCTTCGTGGCACTTCGATCGGTTCCGGTTCAGTTTCCGCCTCCGGACAACTGCTAGCTAGCGGCGGAGTTGTCGGCTCAGGCGCCGGCTCGGCTAGTTTTTCTATCGCTAAAGCCGCCGATCTGCCCGGAGCGGTAACTGTTACTTCAAGTTCTCATCCTGATCCGGCCGCCGCCTACGAGGCGACAACAATCGCATTGGCTTGGAACAAAGCATCCGGAGTAGACGGATTTTCCTACCTCTTAGATCAGGCCGAAACTACCGTACCGCCAGCTAAAGCGACTAATGATCTGACATCAGTTTCGTATCCTGACAAAGCGATAGGCACTTATTTTTTCCACATCCGGGCACACAAACCCGATGGCTGGGGAACAACGACTCACTTTAAAATCAACATTAAGGAACCGGACGCAAAAATCGACCCGAACCTGGAAAAGCCGAGTGGTATTAAAATCGAGAAGGCTGAAAATTTCGTTAATAATATCAAAGACGGCTTGGTCACCGGCATCGTGATTCTGGGGAAAACCGAGTTGGGATTTACTGCCAACGCAACACTAACTCCGACACCGGCATTACCTGAAGGGAAAAAATACAATGTTCTGGTTGCTGAAAATGGCGATTTTTCGATTCCGATTGATTGGCCAATTCCCGCCGGAAGGTACACGCTTACGGTTCAGGGTCAAAAGGAAAAAATTCTGACTCCGGTGTCTGACACAATCATTTTTGAAATCAGTCAGGCTAAAGGTGGCAATATCAACATTTTGACTGATGATGACGAAAGTCCGCCAAAAAGCATTGTTGATACGGTCTCTGCCAAAGGCTTTAACTGGAAATTAATTTCAAGCATTGTTGCAGGAATACTCGTTATTGCGCTGATTGTAGTGCTAATTGTAATGCGCAGAAAGAAATATCACCTTTAAAAGAATGGCCGATAAGAAAAAAATAGTTTTCGTTGTTAATACCGTCGGCATGACCGGCGGTATTCGAGTCGTATTCGAATATGCAAAAAGATTGAAAAATGACGGGCACGAGGTTAAAATTGTCCATCTGCTCAAGTTAAGACCGGGACTTAAGAGTAGTCTGACTGCCGTTTTCAAAAAGATAAAATGGGCACTTCGCGGCCGGAATAATATCGGCTGGTTTGATCTTGGCGGAGTTTCGATCTCGCATCAAATTAGTCTAGGGGCTAACGCTGATATTTTGATTGCCACAGCTTACGAGACTGCCAAACCTGTTAGTGACCATAAAGCTAATGTAAAAAAAATCTACTTTATTCAGGGTTACGAAAGTTGGGGCAGAAAAGAAGCGAACGAGACCTATCAGCTACCGATTAGGAAAATTACGATTTCTATTTGGCTAAAAGATTTGCTAAAAGAAAAGTTCGGCGCGGATGCAGAAGTAGCAACCCCCGGAATTGATCTGGAACAATTTGATGTCAAAAAAAAGCAGTTCAACCGAGAAAAAGTCATCGCCATGATGTATCACACTCTGCCGGAAAAAGGAGCCAAAATCGGCTTGGGCGCGCTGGAAAAAGTATCGGTTGCCCATCCGGAGGTCAAGTTTCAAATTTTTGGTATGTATGATCCGCCACAATTGCCAAAAAATGCTACCTATTTCAAAGATCCGAGCAGAAATAAGTTGCGGGAAATTTATACCACTTCCGATATTTACATAATACCGAGCTTATCTGAAGGATTCGGTTTAACCGCTCTTGAAGCAATGTCTGCCGGCTGCGCGCTTGTGGTGACAAAAACCGGCGGTTACGCTGATTTTTCTACCGATGGCGAATCGGCAATTTGGGTTCCACCCGGAAATACTGACGCGATCGCCGAGGCGACCATAGAATTAATTGAAAACGAAGAAAAACTCAAAAACATTGCTGAGAGCGGACGAAAGGCTATTCAAAACTTTTCGCTTGAAAAAGCCTATAGAAATTTTAGAGATTTGATACTTAGCTAGTTTAGCTCTTCACCGTGACGAAGTTTTCTAGCTAGGCCGGAAATTAATACCCCATCTTGATCTATCTTTGAAATCGCCCTTAGAATTGCTTCAATTAGTTTAGCCCTAGGCGTCTCTACGCTTTTAAGGTAATTTTCAATAAATTTTTCGTAAGGGAAATGATCTATCACCCCCGCATCTGTTTGATGCTGGTGGTATTGATCTCTAAGAATGTCTTCAGCAGCAATCTCCCTGAACCGCAACCCCTGGCGCTCAAAACTAGCCGAAGCTCTTGCCAAATGAATGCGATTGCTGATGACGAGCACATGGGCAGATTCAAGATCAGATATTGCCCTTTTAACTGCCTCGGCCTCTTCTATTGTGCTAAAAGATCCTGTTTCTGTAACCACAGGAATTTTTAGTTCGGGAAATTTCTGCCGATATTATTCGACCATCGCTTCCGATATAGCAGGATATTCAGGACCAGCAATTTTACCGCCGGTGAAAATTAATTCGGACACCATCCTCTCTTGAGCAATCATACCAGCCGCTAAAGTTCTAACCTTAGCATCGAGATTTAATTTGATTGGATGCCCCTCTTTATCTAGAACAAATCCAGAGCCTAAAACCACACCAATAGTAACATTTTTCCGTTTTTCAGGATTTGTCGCTATTTCTTTTTCGGAGGACAGAAATTCATCCCCACTCATGTGTAACTCTTGCGGAGTTTCTGATTCAGATTCTTTCATCTTTTTTCTTGATATTTCTTGCGGATTAAACTCATTGATAAAAAGATTGTAACAATAATATAAGTTACATCAACCAGCAGCGTCAAAACGATCGCCGGCCCCATCGAGAGGCCATGAGAGAACAAAAAATTATATGGCGAAGGCAGAATATGTAAAAATTCTAGTACCACGACAATAAATGCTACAACACAGGATAATCCATATTTCAAATTTTCCGCTGAAACAGCCACAACCAAAGCCAAAGCACATATGATAATTAAATTAGTTTCCGTAATAAACCTCGACAACAAAAAACTGGAAATTATTGTCAAGAGTAGGACGAAAAACAATACCTTGGTTAATAAATTATATTTATTCTCTTTCATTTTTTGACTTTAAAAATTATCGTTTTGTCTTGTTCAAAAACCTTTTCCAGCCTCGAATCTTCCCTTATGTCTTTCGAAAGCGGATAAATTGCTGTCGGCCAGTAGAGGTAATCGCCACTGTAGGATTCCGGAGTGCCCCAGATTTCAACCGTATAAACGGCTTCGTCGGTGACAAAATTCTGGTGATTTGTTAGCGCCGTGATCCAAATCCGCCATTTGTACGGGGCCTGTATAACCGCGTCTTTTGCTACATTTTGGCCAATCCAAGCAATCGCCGCCTGATCGGCCTCCGACATTGAATTATTGTTTTCGGCAATTTTCGACATGCCGTAAGTAACTCTTTCATTGGCATAGATTTGCGGCAAGAGAATAATTGCCGATAGGGCCAATATCCCTAGATATTTATAGCTCCTTTTGAGCTCGAATATCTCAACGACACGGCCGATGCCCAGGGCGGCAAAAATTGCCAACGGTAACTCCAAATATGGTGAAAAGCGAAATACTTGAAAACGGATGCCAAAATATTGGTTCATCGCCATAAACATCCCGACGAATAAAACCAAATACAGCAACCTGAATTTGAAATCTTTGATATTTTTTAATGATGAAACAATGCCGATAATCGCAAAGACTGCGAGAAAAATTCTTCTTTTTTGCGATGCCGTCAGCCAAACAAAGAAGTTTCTTTCTCCCCAGCCGATGACCTCCGGATTAACAAAACCGGAGAATTTTGTCAGAAGCGTCGGACGAATTATCACAGCTAAGATAATAATAGCCAGGTAAATTAGAATCATTCGCCAAATAAACTGCTTTTCCTTCTTCTGGCCAAAAATTATGGTGATCAGGCCATAGAGAATAAAAATTAGAACATAGACGGCAAAGGAATACGGATGAGAGAGTGGCAGGAGAATTGAAAATACAGTTAACCAAACCAGGCTTTGGCTAGCTAGAAAATATAGCGTCAAGGCCAAAATCAGCCAACCGAAAGTTTCCGGTAAAAGCCCCATCCGCAAACCGTCGAATGTCCAGTAGGAAGTGACAAATATCAATGATGAAAACACAGCAATTAGATTTGAGCCGGAGATTTTTTTTGCCAAAAGCCAGACTGCCAAGCCGGCTAAAAATAGAAATGAACAAATTAGGATGACAAAAAGCTTCTCCGCCGGAATTCCGCTAATTTGATGCAACAATTTGTAGATAAACAGCGGTATCGGATAGTCGGTTGATAACAGGCCGACGTAGGAAACAGTTTTGATTTTGCTGGCATGGATCGCCGGATCGTCGCCGATGGGAAAATCGGTAATAAATCGATAGAGAAAAGACAACAAACCAAGAACCAAAACGTAAACAGCGCCGAGAACAATTTTTAGCGTCTTATTCATTGATCATATTTTAACAGTTTTTGATAAAAAAAACCCGCCTGTCCTTGTCGAACAAACGGGGGTACGCGATCCTACGACCTGACTAGGCCAGGATCCGGCAGTCGAGGATGCGGGCATCATCGATCTGCTGGCGCTCGATGCAACCGGTGAGCGCTTCGATCAGTGGAGCGCGAGACTTGTCATCCTTGGCCAGAAACATCAGCACACCTCCGCCACCGGCGCCGCCGGCCTTACCGGCCACAGCGCCATTGCGTAGCGCGCACTCGAAGAGAACTTCGATCTCGGCGTTGCTCACCGACTCGTGAAGCATGCGCTGGCTGTGCCACGATGCATTGACCAGCTGACAGACCGCCATATAGTCGCCACGGCGGAACGCGTCTCTGCCATCATAAGCCTGGCAAGTCAGATCCTCAAAGGCCTGACGAACATTGCCACGGTTTTCACGAAGGGCCCCATAGACATGGGCGTGGATGTCGCCAGAAAGGCGACTCTTTCCAGAGTAGACAAAGACCACCCGTCGGTTCATCTGGTCAATGAAACCGTCGGGAACAACGACCTGCTCGTGTAGGTTACCTCCGTCCTCGCCAGCTTCCCAGACCATGAAGTGGACACCGGGGCCGTAGATGCCCGGGTAGTAGTCCTGCCAACCTCCAGCGATTCCGAGGTCGGCGGTCTCGATGTCTCGAGACATGCGTATGACATCCTCAACCGTCATGCCCTTGTTGGAAAGCAAATTCAGGGCACTGACGATACCGACAGCCATTGCACTGGAGGAGCCGACTCCGGAGCCAGCAGGCGCGTCGGAGCTGGTGGTGATCTTGACACCGTTGATGCCCAAGCGAGCAACCGCAGCCCGAGCCAGACGCAGTGATGACTCAACCTCAATCTTCTCCATCTCCTCGGCCTCGATAATCGCACGGGCGCCGGTGTCCTCTGACACCAAGACGACTTTGCTCTCCTCCTGGTGTACCAGCCTCGACCCAGAGGGTCCACTGACCTTCACCGGATGGTAGAGGGGTGTGGCAATGACCCTGGAGATCATCGAGATTGGAACGTTCAGAGTCGCCCCCGGCTTACCAATCTCCCGACGCCAAGGGTTAACATCGTTCCAGGGGCCGAAGAAATCCATTCTCGTTGGAGTTTCGATAACAACTGGGGTAGTGTCATTAGCCATGATAGGAATCCTCCTCGATGTAGGAAACATCGTATTTTATCGTATATTTAATGATCGACAAAGTCAACATCTCCCACCGGCTTGTTGCTTTTTACAACGTTTTTTGCTACTTTAACAGTAGTATTTAGCTTAAAAACATGAGACTTACAATTGTAATTCCAGCTTATAACGAGGGCAAAGTAATTGCCTCGGTTTTGAAGTCTCTGCCGAAAAAAATTAAAGGCGCGAAATCAATCAGAACAATTGTCGTCAACGACGGCTCAATCGACAATACGCTCAGTGAAGCAAAAAAACACGCTCACCACGTCGCCCATCATGTAATTAATCTTGGCGCCGGAGCGGCGGTTATTACCGGTTTTGAGGCGGCAAAAAAAATCGGCACCGACGTTGTCGTAATGCTAGACGCCGATGGTCAACATAATCCGAAAAACATTGAAAAATTGATCCAGCCAATAATTAAACAAAAGGCAGACATCGTCATCGGCACCAGGATGCTTAATTCAAAAGGCATGCCGGCAATAAAAGTTTTTGGCAACTGGGCAATGAATGTCATGACCTATATCACAACCGGTGGTTGGTCCACCGATACTCAGTCTGGCATGAGAGCAATTTCCAGAAAAGCTCTGGACCGCATGCAACTCCAAGCGGTAGGTTTCGAATACTGCTCAGAGATTGTCGGCGAGGCAAGACGCTGCAAGCTTAAAATGAAAGAAGTGCCAATCCAAACCATTTATACCGATTATTCAAAATCCAAAGGTCAGAGTATTATTAACGCAATAAATATCTTCACAAGATTAATAACAATTAGGTTAACAGGCAAAAAATGATCATCGCGACAAAAATTATCGCCATTTTCTTGGCAGTAATGGTTATTTCGAAAACTTTTTACGATTACAAACGCAAACGCGAGTCTCTGACAATGTTTTTGTTTTGGACTCTGGCCTGGATTTTTATTGCTTACGTCGCATTAGTTCCCGGCATTTTTTATAGTTTTGCCACCAAGATGGCCGATCAAAATGTCGGCACCGGCACCTTTGTTGGACTGGCTTTTATATTTTTGTTTTTTATTACCTACCGAATTTACATGAAAGCTCATCGCCTTGAACAGCAAATTCGAGATATTGTTATGAGAATCGGGATAAAAGACATCGAAGAAAAGAAATGATTGCAATTCTAATTGTCGGTTACAACAGCAAAAAAGATTTACCTGATTGCCTGGAAAGTATTTATTCGTCAAGCTATAAAGATTTCCAGGTTTTTTTTGTTGATAACTCAAATGACGGTTCATCGGATTATCTTAAGAAGAATTTTCCCAAAGTTGAGGTAATAGAAAATAGCGATAATTTAGGCTACGCCGGCGGCAACAACCTGCTGATGAAGCTCGCGGCTCCGAAAGCTGATTACTTTTTCCTTTTGAATGCTGACACCATAATTGACAAGGATTGTCTAAAAAAATTAGCTGAACATGCCGACCAAAAGACCATTCTTCAGCCGCTTCTTCTACTACATCGAAATGGCCAGAAAACCGATCTGATTAATACTGATGGAAATTACTTAAATTTTCTCGGCTTTTCTTATTGTGGAAATCTGGGTAAAAAATATGCTACCGACTACCGACTACCGACTACCGGCATCCCCTTGGCATCGGGGGCGGCGATGTTTTTACCGGTAGGGGTTTACAAAAAGATCGGCGACTTCGACCAAAGCTACTTCATTTATCATGAGGATGCGGATTTATCAATCCGGGCAAGAGTTGCCGGATATGACATCAAACTGATCGAGAGCGCAATACTCTGGCATAAATATTCATTTTCAAAGCACAAAAGCAAATTTTACTACGCCGAAAGAAACCGGTTGAAATTTCTGCTAAAAAACTTTAGCTTCAAATATTTGGCGTTGATATTTCCGGCTTTCGTCGTTACCGAGTTGATGATGATTCTCTACGCCTTAATCGGCGGCTGGGTAATCGAGAAATTCAAAGGGTATGGTGATGTGATCAAAACTATGTCAGCTACGTTGTCTGAGCGTAAGAAGATCCTGAAGCTAAAGAAGATAAAAGACAGCGAACTAAAGCGGGTTATCGGTCCTTGGTTAACTTTTTCCGAGCTTCGAAATCCCCTTCTTTTTGTGTATAATATATTCTTAGTTCTTTGGTGGTATTTAATCTATATTTTTATCTAAAATGAAGAAATTGAGAGTCGCTCAAGTTGTCTGTGTTTTCCCTCCATATGCCGGCGGCATCGGAACTGCTGCGGCTAATATTTCAAAACATCTAGCCAAATTGGGCCACGATGTGACCGTTTTTACACCGGCCTATAAACCCGAATATAAAAGGCAGGAGGTCGTTGACGGTTACAAAATTGAGCGGCTTCCGGCAAAGATTAAATACGGTAATGCTGCGGTGATGAACGGTCTGATCAAAAAGCTGGAGAAATTTGACTTAATTCATCTCCACCAACCGTTCCAGGGTACGGCAGAAGCAATTTTTTGGGCTAAAAAGTTCGGGTTAAAAAACCTGCCCGTTGTCTCCCATTATCACATGGATTTGTTCGGACGAAATTTACTGACTAAAAGTGTATTTTATATCGAACAGCGAATGATCATTCCGGCCGAACTCAGAGCATCGACAAAGGTGATCGCGTCGTCAAAAGATTACTTGGTGCGTTCAAAAATCGGCTACCTCTACAAGAATGATCCGGAGCATTTTGAAATCATACCCTATGGAATTGATACAAATATTTTTTATCCGGCCCAAAAAGACAAACGTTTGGTACAAAAATATGATCTGGAAAAAAAGAAAGTGATAATATTTGTAGGCGGATTAGACGACGCGCATTATTTCAAAGGTGTTAATCATCTTCTGGAGGCATTTGCCAAACTTAAAAACAATGATAAATATCGTTTGATAGTCGTCGGCAAGGGCAACTTGAAAGAAAGCTATAAAAAAATGGCAGCCGATTTAGGCATTGTGAGCAAGGTAATTTTTGCCGGTTTTGTATCCGATGACGATCTACCGAAATATTATAATTTGGCTGATATTTCAACTTTGCCATCAATTAATAGCGCCGAGGCTTTCGGTATTGTCCTTTTGGAAGCGATGGCTTGCGGCAAACCAACTGTGGCATCACAATTGCCCGGGGTCAGAGAGGTCTACGGCAAGGGCCAGGAGATGATTTCGGTCAGGCCGGGTAATTCTGACGATCTAGCGAAAAAACTCGAGTTAATACTGACCGACCAAAAACTTTATGATAAGATCAGCCAAGAAAATCTCGTCCGGATAAAAAAAGATTATTCATGGGAGAGCATTGCTGACAGACTCAATAAACTTTACGAAGAAATTACTTCAAAATAAGGAAATCGACCATGCCTAAATACAAGCTAACAATCGTCACACCAAGCTTTAATCAGGGGGAATTTATCTCCGATACGTACGACTCAATACTGAAGCAAAAAGTTACGGCTCCGATTGAATACATCGTCAACGATGGCGGATCCACCGATGATACGGTCAAAATCTCAAAAGAATACGCTAAAAAATTCGCTAGAAAAGGTATCGATTTCAAATTTACGTCTCAGAAAGACAAGGGCCAATCCGATGCTATAAACAAAGGCTGGAAGAAAGCTCAGGGCGAGATTATCACCTATTTAAACTCCGATGATTATTACGAACCTGACACGTTGCAGAAGATTATAGATTTCTTTGACAAGAACAAGAAATATAAATGGGCTTATGGCGGCTGGAATTTCGTTACCCGTAGCGGAAAATCGTATAAAAAAGTCTTGCCGCCAAAATATGATAAACGAAAATTGCTTGATTGGTGCAATATCAGCCAGCCCAGCACTTTCTTTAAGCGGGAACTGCTGGAGGAATTCGGTTATTTAAATGTTGATATGCACTTAACGATGGATTATGACCTTTGGCTGCGCTTCGCAACGAAATGCCAACCCGGCGTAATGAATTTTGTTATTTCAAACATGAGATACTATGCCGACGCCAAAAGCGGGTCCAGAACAAAGGAGCACTTGAAAGCTTCCTTCGCACTTAGCAAGAGTTATTCTAGACCGTTCTCATTCCAGAGATTTCGGCAGATCTATTATTATTGTCGCGGCCTAGCGGTAATTTTGGTCGGCAAAGACATAACCCGGCGGGTTAGCGCAAAAGAATCAAACTAGCCGATCTCAAGACCGAATAGGACTAATATATTGGCGGTAGCTTGCAAAGGTTGTAACCTTTGCGCTCATAGATCACTTCACGGGAACCGCAATCTTTTTTGATTTCATAATTGGAGCCTTTGTAACCTTCGCCCCTCAAAAGAAGTTGGTCATCATTGTAGGGATAAAGTTCAAGATACATCGTTGCAATAATTGATCCCTTCGGCAAATTTTCTCTGGCATAATAATAGACCTCGTAGAGTTCGCCAAAAGTAATAACATTTTTTAATTTTGTTTCGGTGCTGACAGACAGCCACTTGAAAGTGTCTTTAAATGGCACTTTGCCCGGACTGACAATAAAAAACGGTGAAATCATAAACAATATGGCCAAAAGAAGAAATAATTCCTTTGCTTTTGCCTGGAATTTTGTTAGTTTGATCGCCAAAAGAATCAGAGTAATTATCAAAAGAAATCCAAGCAGTATATAGTAAAATAAGAGAACTTTATCAGCGTAAAAACTAATATCTCTGCTAACTTGAATCACTTTAAGAAGCAAGTCTAAACCAAAATCAAGAACTCTGGTTTTAAATATCAGCAATGCGGCCACAGCAGCTAATAAACAAGCGATAAAGACCCAGTGTTTTTTGAGAATAAAATTGAACAATGTTTCAATTATCGGAGCGAAGAAAACCGAAACAATAACTATCGACAGCAAGACAACAAACATGCTGTATTTCGGGCTGCCCCATAGCACAACAGCTATTGGATTTTTATTAAGATTCAAAGGGTCAATTATTACCAGGTAATAGAGGCCGGTGAAAGCAAGGATAATTTTTGTAAAGGTGTTGGCAAACAGCTCTTTGAATTTTACTCCGATCGTTACCAGAAAGAATAATACGTAGAATCCGTATGATCCGGGGCTTGTTAAAGACTGAAGTTTGCCGCGCAAATAAACGCTAGAAAAACTCTTAGCTTGATACATTTCGACGTGTTGTTGCTTGTTTACCTCGTCAGCGACGACCGCCTGCTGTGCTCCGTTAAGACCCATCCAAACCCTGACAGTATTGCCAAAAGCCAAATTAAGAAGTTGGAAAAACTCGAAAGCGCCAAACAAAAGATGGACGGCAAAAACAAGAATTATTTGTCTCAATCTTTGGCCAATAGTCAGCCGCGAGAATATAAGCAAGATCAGAAGTAAGAGAATATCGATTGCCATTCCGTGAAAGTTTATAAAAGAGTTAAACCCGAGGACGGCTCCAAGAATAATCTCCAGAGGCAGGCTCCTCTTCTTGAGCACGATGAGCTCATAGACTAAATAAATTGACAGGAGAGCAAAGAAAAATATCGCCACCTCTTTATTGTTAAAAATATAAAATCTGGTGTGATTCCAATAAAAGACATAAAAAAACATTGCGGCCAAGCTCGAGATTGCTGGATTTTTTTTGGCCGCTAAAGCAATTTTTGAGACCAAGAGCAAAAGTGCAAAAAGTAGCAAGTAATAGTAATAAACAAAAAAGAAATTGAAAGCCAAGTGGTCATGATCGAATCTTTCAAATACGAAAGTTGGATAGTTCGAGACCGGTATGCCCGGCTGAATCATCGGGCTATAGTTATAGACCGAATTGTTAATCAGAACGGCATCTGTTTGCCAGTTTGCGTCTCTCGTCTGATGGATTGCTTTGCCCTGAAGAAGATAGTAAGCGGCGTCACCATCAGCGATGGGATAAATAAATGCCTGTATCGAATATAGAGCTGTCACTAAAAAAAGAATTGTATAGAGTACAAAACGCTTTGCGCTCACACCGCCTCGAAACGACAACGCAACATTTTTATATAAGGAGACAAAATCTTTGATTCGAGTTCTGCCATAGAAAAAAAGCAAAAGCCAAAAAATCGCGGCTATTGCGATGTAGAAGAAATTACTTTTACCCGGCACGATCCAAAACAGAATCCAAAATATTAGACCCGATATAAGTGGCGCGCTTCCGTAAGAGATCAACAGAGAAAAGCGGTCGTCCAACGACTTAAGTAAGTTTGTCCGCAGCAAAAACAAAAGTAAAATATTGGGGAGCAGAAGATACAGAACAATTATCTCAAGAAATATTACCATTAATTATCTCCAAAAAAATTCTTTTTGCCGACTTTATAACTATAGCAAATAATTTAGACAAGAGTTCAAGTATCGCCAAATATTTTAGTCCGAATTGGCTGATTTTTTTAGCGGATTTTGGCTCGGACTGAATAAATCTGATAATCATTTTTTCGTCCGTAAGCCATTTCCGGTACCCAGTTTCACAGGATAGTCGGGCATTTTTCATAACATTTTCCAGCCGGGAAAAATCAATCGTCGAAGGATGATTAAAATTAAACAGATAACCATTTTTCTGATTAGTAATGTATTCGTTCATCGTCGGAGTGTCTGATGCGATTACTGCCAGGCCTAAGGTCATCGCCTCTAAAAAACTCATGCCTATCCCCTCGTATTTTCTCGGCGCCACAAAAACATTGCATTTCAAAAGAGTTTTCTCCAAATCGGCTTTGTCTTTGAACCAGCCAAGCTTCTTGATCCTAAATTTCTTCTCATCTTCTGATGTTGGCAAAACTAGCTTGTACCCAGGATCGGTGTCGAGCTTTAAATAGAGAGTATCAACTTTAGCGTCCCCAATCAGGCGTTTTAAATGTCTGAAATTAATTCCCGCTCTTTGCCAAAAAAAGATCTTCAAGCCGGGTTTATTTTCTACTTGCTGAAATTTGCCCGGATCACGAAAATATCTAACTGAGAGAATATCAAAACCAAAGTCTTCTAAGTACTTTGTCAAAGTGCTTGAAAAGGAAATAATTTTCATTTGAACGCTGGAAAGCCGCTTCCAGAAATACCGATTGTAATTCACGGCTTGGTCGTACATCGGAATCCAAATAATCGGCTTGTTGATTTTTTTCAAATCTTCCACCGGCGGAAGGACTTGAAAAAAGATGACGAAATCGACTTTTCCTGAATTAATTTTATCCAAATTTATTAATCCCTTACCCTGCCAGCGGTCAACCCAGATTTCTTCGACTTCAAAATCTTTTTTTAGAATTTCAATAAAAAATTCCGTTGATTTCGTCTTTTGGTGAAATTTGTGGTCAATAAAGAGAACAGTTTTTTTATTGATTTTCATTTGAGAAGTTTCTTAAGTTTAGATTGAAAATCGGAGGCGAAAGTTCCCAGACTGAAATTGTCCAAAGCAAAATTATAACTTTCTGTCGATTGTTTTTTGATTTCAGAGGCGCTTAATTTACTGAAAGACAGGATAGTTTTTTCGATAGTTTTGATCGAATTATCAGCAAAAATTGCACCGGAATTGTTAATATCAACACCAGTTTCACGGCTTACCAGCGGGATAAGTCCGGCATACATGCAGGTGGCGATAGACGAGCTCATTCCTTCGCTGCAGGACGGCAAAATAGTAAAGGCGCAAGTTTCCATTATCTTCTTAAACTGCGCCGACGATGGGGATGTCCAACCGACCAGATGAATGTTCGGACTCTTTAATTCTTTTTGATACAATTCGACAAAATCTTTCTCTTTCTCAACGGCTCCGCAAATATAGAGATCAAGATTTTTGTGCTTGGGGAAGATTTCCAGCAGCAAATCAAGCCCTTTGTGGACTGCCCCAACACTGCCAAACCAGAGAAAGGACAACTTTGATTTGGGCCAGTTTTTATTAGCTTCGATTTCAGGCAGGGAGAAATTCGAAAATGCCGAGACTCGGATATTTTCAATCTTCTTCGCATGGCCAGAGTAAGTGCTCTTAGTCCAGTCGTTGCCGATCGATATTACTCCATCAGCTAAATCGGAAGAATTATGATTTTCCACCACTCTCCGCCTGGTCAACAATTTGCCACGCCGTTTTTTTAATTCTTCCAGCCGTTTAACTTCGGCCATATTTTGAAAGCCGCAATAAGCACCAGTGGCATAATAAATTGATTTTTTCGGATTGAATTTATTAACCGCTTTAAGAAAATTGGGTTCTAGCCCAAAAACAAGATCATATTCCCGGTTTCCGAAATTTATTTGGTCAATCGGATAATCATAGCGGATGATGTCAACCCTAAACCCTAGATCGTCGAAAGCTTTGGCAATTTCTTTTGATTCTGCGCTGCTGGTATGGCTCGGTCCATTTTGCCCGGTCAAAAAAGGTAACGTAAGATATGAAACCAAAACACTTTTTTTGTGTTCCGATTGGTAGACATTCCGGATGTAACACCTTTTGGGATTCAGCTTATCCAAAAATTTAGTTATGGTTTTTCTGAAATTCATTTTTCGGCTATAGCGATTATTGCCTGAGTTAATATTTTAGGACTTGAATGACCTGTTGCTGACCTGATTAAACGGATCCAAAAAAAATACATCGGCATAATAATATAAGTTGCTATCCAACTTTTTAGATTATTAAGTGGTAGCTTTTCAGCTAAAAAGAAGTAGTTTTTAAAACCCGAAGCAATAAGAAGCTGCGTTAATGACGACTCGGTAAAAGCCTGCACGTGGGTTAGGTCGCCGAACAGCCCGACTGTGGCGTGCGGAGATTGAGCATTCGGAACCTTAATAATCACTTTGCCTCCGGATCGTAAGCCGGTTCGAATAGCAACCACAAGATCGACAATTTCGTCTTTCGGCACATGCTCGAGCACGTCGCTGATGTAAATCAGATCATAAGTACCGCTTCGCTTATTTAAATAATCAGCATCACTCTCAACTAAATCACATTCAAAACCAAGTTTTTTAATATGCTTGGCAACATCCGCAGAGATATCGATTGATGAAATATTTTTGTAGCCGAGCTTCTGCCAGAAAAGCAGTGCCTCGCCTTGACCAGGACCAATATCCAAAAGTCTGGCTGACTTGCCTGGAAAATATTTTATCAAATTTTTCTCTAGCCAGAGATGTTTGAGCCCAACAGTATCAGCCTGACCGATTGGGGCAGTCTCAAGATACCGTTCAGTTAATATGCTTTGATTTTTCTTCATTTTTTCCTAAAATGTGAATATTTGACAACAAAACGCTTGGCCTTTGAAACTATTAAACCAAAATAACTCGTTTTAAAAAACTGACTGGAAAAACGGTCGTCGGCTTCAACACTCTGTGAAATGGAGGTTGGATGTTTTAGGGGAAACTTCATCGCATAAGACTTCATATCAGCGACCTCGGAGTTCTCCTGGCCGGCGGTGTTGGTGCCTGAATTACAGCCTAAATTGGCAACCAAATTTATGCTTGGGTTGATCGCTAAACCGTTATGCGACCAAACGCAAAAAACCCACTGATAATCCCAGGTGTTGATTTCAGCGGAAAAAACCCGATCCAAAACTGCTCGCCAATATCTTCGGACACTTTTGTCTTTGAAAACCTGATCAATCTTATTTGATTTGACAAATTCCGGATAGGATTTCATTTCGAGGTCATATTCCTTCCAGGCCCGCTTCCAAGTTGCCCAGCCCCAAATATTGCAGTATTTGGAAAAATAATAGCTGTCATCAGAATTTTTCCAACCAAACTGAAAGTTATCACCGCTTATCATTTTAACCTGATCGACATTGCGATATTTTTCCAATAATTCCGAGCAATATCTGAAAAAAGTCGGGTTTGGAAGGCAATCGTCCTCGAGAATTATCCCCTCGTTTTCATTTTTGAAAAACCAATCGATGGCCGAGCTAACGGCAACTTTCAGACCCAAATTTTTCTCCCGAAAAAGTGTGCTGACTTCACAATCCCAGTCGATTTCGTTGACAATCGCCCGGGTTTTTTGGCACAATTCCTTCTCGCCGATCTTGTCCGATCTTGGTCCGTCTGCAGCAAGATACAATTTTTTAGGTTGATATTTTTTTATAGCATCGAACACCCGCTTTGTCGTCTCCGGCCGATTAAAGATTAGGAATAAAATCGCTGTTTTGTTCATATCTTCAGCTTACCTGATATTTTTTTATTAATTGCAACTATGTTTTGATATGCAAAAATCTCACAAAATAATGGCTCGTATACTCTTATTGGTGCCAATGAATTTGGTAATAATCGGTAAAATAAGTACCCCTTCAATAGGTCATAAAAATCCTTAAAAAAATGGCGGCTAACAATATTCATTGAATTGAACTCGAAATGAATGATGTCGATTCTGCCACCAGCAATCATTTTCGATGCACCACAAAGTACATCATATTCATTCCCTTCAGTATCAATTTTGAGAAGGTTGATTTTGTTTATTTTATTAGCTTTACAATAATCGTCTAATTTTATAATTTTGACTTTTGTGCTGACCGAACTTTTCTGGTGGATCCCCTCAATAACACCCTTATACAGGGTAGCGTGTTCTGACCCATCTTGATCGCACAGATCATAAATTTCCATAACCGAGTTCGTGATGCCGCAACCCTTATTGATCAAATTGACTTTTGAGCTGTTAATCGAAGCTTGCATCTTATTAAATGTTTGCGGATGAGGCTCAAATGCATATATTTGGGAATTCGGAAAAAACGAGAGAACATCTTTTGTATAGTCGCCGATATTTGCTCCGACATCAAAAATAACCATTTTTTCTCGATACAGTTTTGACAATCTTCGCAAAAAAGAATCTTCGCCACTTACTAGCGAGGAATAGTTAAGAATGCCCAATCCTCTTGCGCCTAAGTAAAACATTTTTTTATTTAAAGGCAGAAAAAACTTTCTAGAGAAGCAATAGGAATAGAAAGTGATTAACCCGACAATAATTTTGTCTTTAATTTTGTTCATATTTTTACCCTTTTAATGTCCTAAAACAAATTCTGGCATTTATTATATCGTACAATGAAGCAACCAAAACCAATAAAAACGTTGTATAGATTGAAATAAGGTTTGGATTATATACCAAAAAAACAATCAACAAAATTATTGCAATTGGCTTGAAATAGTAGACTTTCGTAAAAAAAGAAAATAATTTTTGAGACGAGTTGATGATCGAACCATAAAAACCCATAAGAACTTGCATGCAAGAAACAAGTGAAACCAATGCAACATAGATAAAGTTTAACTCGTATTTTGTACCTAATAATTTAAGAATTATTATCGAGATGATAAAAGTGGCAATAAATAACGGCACAAACCCAATAAGAAATAACTGATTTGTTTTTTTCAGCACGGCTTTTAAATTTCCGCTCTTATTAACCATCGGAAAGAAAACATTATTAAGAGCGGTTATTAGCTGATTGATGATTAGGACTGATGATAGAAGATAGGCGCTGTATAAGCCGAGTTCTGCCGGACCAAGATATCTGGAAAGAAAGAATTTATCTATTTGAGATAAGGTAATGGCGATGAACGAACCGGCTAATGTTAAGCGCCAATAAGGGATCATTTTCTTCCACATACTCTGGCTCCAAGCACCGATATTGTTGCGGACCTTAATCAGATAAATAGTGATAATCGTAAGCATGGCCAAAATAACTATCGAAGCAAAATATTGATGGGAATTATCCCCGATTCCCCATTTAAAGACGAGAAAAAATAAGATAAAGAAACTAAAAATTATCAAGTTCTGAAGAATAAATACTATCGATTGAAATTTGAATAATTGGAGAGATTTAATAAAATTGTTAAATAGCGTACTGTACATTGTGCAAAACCCGACAAGTGCGCCAAGAAACACTATTATTCTCGTAGTATTCAAGTAGCCGGCAATATTGGCTGAAAAAACTAGAACGAGCGCAAGAATGACCAAACCGGTTATTGAGCTAAATCGTAGTGAATTGGAAATTGCGAATTTTTTCTCTTCTTCAGTGTTGCTGGCCGAAATATATTTGGTTGCCGTAGCATCAAAACCGAATATCATAAAAACGGAAAAAAACGAGCCGATGGCTGTTATTAGATTATATTTGCCATATTCGGCCGGACCAAGAATTCTTCCGGCCAAGATATTTACGACAAAAATAATCAGACCGCCGATAATATACCCGCCGATGGACCAAGAAAGATTGCCCAAAAACTGACGCATTGTCGGGCTCATTTCGTGGCCAAAAATTCGTCGATGAAGCTTTTCGCTTATGTTGATTAAGATCTCTTTCATAAATTCAGTTGTTTTTCAATTCCGCTCGAAGATAAGCCGCCTTTTTTATGACCCGGCGGCAAACGTTTACAGAGAATTAATTCGATTCCAAATTTATCTGTCAATTCCCTTTTTTCCTTCACAGCAGAATCTGTTGCGTTTAAAACAAACTTATCAGGATGTAATATCTCAAGTGATTTGATATGATCCATTTTGCCAAATTCTTCCGATATAACTACATAATCTACAAGTTCCAATGCAGCCAGTAACCTAGCGCGAAAGTTTTCGTCGTTAATCGGGCGCGTCGGCCCTTTGAGTTCGCGGATGGTCGCATTGCTACCAACCGTAACAACCAGAACATCACCTTGTTGTTTGCAAAAGTTAAAATGGACTATGTGGCCGAGGTGTAGAATATCATAACAACCAGAAGTGAAAACTATAGTTTTCTCTTCCTTAGTCGCTTTCGCCCTCAACTTTGGCAGATCTTTATATTTGATTATTTTCTTATCGGTTTTCATTTCTCTTCGGTTTGAATTAATTTAATCCCTGACATTACTTTTGGCACCGTTGCCCAAAAACCTGATTTTGACAAAATTTCGATAACTTCCTGACGAGATTCGGGTTTATCGACAAATACAATCCCGAAACCTCCACCCCCTGCGCCTAAAAGCATGTGACCAACTATTTTTTTCGATTTTGGCAGCGGTTTAGGCAATTTCATCTTGGGAACAAAACCCAAAAAACCTTGCCAAGAAAAATTACATGCTTTAATTACTTCGTCAGCGTCTTTCTCGAAACACTCTTCCGCTAACTCTGCAACTTTCCGCAGGTGATTTTGAAATTTGCGATCACGTTGCATCAAGTCTCGAACCAAATCACCGATATTGCCGGCGTTTCTCCGTTCTCTTGTATCGAACAAAATAATTCTTTCTACTACCGGATGGTTGTCGCAACGAATAATCTTAAATTTTTTGTGGCGATTTTTATCATCGCCCGGAGTGGTTATCAATTTAAAACCAGGTTCGAGACCGCCAATTTGGTCCTGCCAACCACCTTCAGTCCCAAGAATCGCTTTTTCATATTCTAGAACAAATTTAATATAATCATTAGATGACTTCTCGGGAAATGATTGACGATACATCATTCCGGCTCGAATAGATGAAATTCCTAGTCCCGTACCACGCCCATTAATAGCTGACCTAAAACGTCCAAGAGTATCAAGGGTCAGTGGATAATCATCGGGGCATTTTGGCCCTTCCCAACCCATGGAGAAATTAATAACTGCCGCTTTTTCCTTCCAGAGAAGCTGATCAGTCCAACCACCTAATAAATTGGCGCGAACCGGACAATGAATATAATTTTTTGCTTTTACTAGTCTCATTTTCCTTCAATACTAAGTTCGTTTTGCATTTAATTTATATCAAAAAAAGCTTCACTTAGCAATCAAATTGAAAACTCTGCTTTTTGGTGGTAACCTAAAGTTGCAAAAACATTTTGAAAGGAGATTATGAAAGGCATAATTTTAGCTGGCGGTGCCGGCACCCGGCTTTATCCAGCGACTCTCACAGTTTCTAAGCAGTTGATGGCTGTTTATGACAAGCCGATGATCTATTATCCCCTCTCGGTACTGATGCTGGCGGGAATTAAAGAAGTTTTGATTATTTCTACTCCGCACGATCTACCGAATTTCGAAAAACTGCTCGATGACGGTAGCGATCTTGGAATGAAATTTAAGTACGCGGAACAGGCCGCACCTAACGGTTTGGCTGAAGCCTTTATTATTGGTGATGAATTTATCGGCAACGGACCGGTTGCTATGATTCTTGGTGACAACATTTATTATTCGGCCGGGCTCACCGGGCTCTTAAAGGATGCTTGCAAAACCAAAACCGGCGGGCATATTTTTGCCGTTCATGTCCCGGATCCTGAGCGTTTCGGAGTTGTTGATTTCGACAAAAAAGGTAATGTCGTTTCAATTGAAGAAAAACCCGAGAAGCCAAAATCAAACTACGCTGTTCCGGGTCTCTATTTTTATGGTCCGGAAGTTGTGAAAGAAGCCAAGGTCCTAAAACCATCGCCACGAGGCGAGCTGGAGATAACCGATTTAAACCGCGTATTTCTCAAAAAGAAAAAACTCAAAGTTACTGTTTTGCCACGCGGGCTAGCTTGGCTGGATACCGGTACTCACGCCGCCATGATTAAAGCCAATAATTACGTTCAAATTACCCAGGAAATGACCGGTAATAATATCGCCTGCATTGAAGAGATCGCCTATCGCCAGGGTTGGATTGACGATAAAAAGCTCGACGCGGCAATCGAAAAGATGGGCAAATCAAGTTACGCCGATTACTTGCGCCGGATCGAACGCGAGGTCAAAAATGAAAGATAATATTAAACCAGGAAAGACTGATGGAGTTTTGATTAAAGAGCTTAAAGTTTGGAAAGACAAACCGGATTTGAAACAAGATGTTGAACCCGGACTTTTTGCCGAGATTTTGCGTGATGACGATGAAATGCTGGGGCGTTTCGGCCAAAGTAACTTCACCACCGCGCCAAAAGGCACAATTAAAGCTTTTCACTGGCACAAATATCAGGATGATTTATGGTTCTTCGTCAACAGCAAAGTCGGAGTCGTCCTTTATGACCGGCGTGATGGCTCTCCAACGAAAGGCCAAACCGAAGTTATTTATTCTGGCGCTGATGATTATAAGTTAATTTTGATACCTCAGGGTGTAGTTCATGGATATAAAGTTTTGGACGACGAAACAAATATCTTGATTTATCACGTCACGAAAGCCTACAACCCAGAAAATCCCGACGAAGAGCGCATTGACCCATTTGACAAAGAAATCAATTTTGATTGGGATTCATTAAAATAGGAGTTTTATGAAAATTTTAGTTACCGGCGGCGCCGGATTTATTGGCTCGAATTTTATTCTTTACATGATGGAGAAATATCCTGATTATTATTTTGTAAATTTAGACGCTCTAACTTACGCCGGCAATCTTGAAAATTTGAAATCAGTTGAAAAAAATCCGCACTATAAGTTTGTTTATGGCAGTGTTTGCGACAGGAAAAAAGTTGAAGAAGCGATGAATGGTTGCGACATGGTGGTTCATTTTGCTGCCGAATCACATGTTGATCGATCAATTACCGGTCCAGCTGTTTTTGTCGAAACAAATGTCGTCGGTTCTCAAGTTTTACTCGATGTTGCAAAAGAAAAAAATATCAAGCGATTTCATTATGTCTCAACCGATGAAGTTTTTGGCGCGCTGCCGCTTGATAAACCAGAACTGAAATTTAACGAGCAAACACTATATGCGCCGCATTCACCATATTCAGCGTCAAAAGCTGGATCAGATCATTTGGTTCGAGCTTATCACGACACTTTCGGACTTGATGTCACAATTTCCAACTGCTCAAATAATTACGGTCCGTATCACTTCCCGGAAAAGGTAATTCCACTTTTCATTACCAATGCGTTTCAAAATAAAAATTTGCCGATTTATGGAACTGGCAAAGCGATCCGCGATTACTTGTATGTTACCGACCATTGCTCAGCAATTGACGCTATAATTCACAAGGGGAAATCCGGTGAAACGTACTGTATTGGTGGTGATTCTGAGAAGAACGGCTTAGAAGTCGCCAATGCAATACTACAAGTCACTGGAAAACCCGATTCCTTAAAAACTTTTGTCGAGGATCGCAGAGGCCACGATATGCGCTATGCTATTGACCACTCGAAGATTAGCCGAGAACTAGGTTGGCAGCCAACGGTGAATTTTACTGAAGGAATCAAAAAAACTGCTGACTGGTATCAACAAAATGAGCAGTGGTGGATGAGAATTATTTCAAAAGAATACTTGGATTCGAATCGCAAACAATCTAATGAAAAGGTAAAATGAAAATCTTAATCACCGGCGCTAACGGGCAACTTGGCCTAACACTCCAAGAGGTTTTTGCCGGCAGTGATTTGATTTTAACTGATCGGGACGAACTCGATATAACTGATGCAGAAAAGACCGAGAATTTTGTCGAGGCAAAAAAACCGGATGTGGTAATTAATGCCGCCGCCTACACAGCTGTCGATCAGGCAGAAATTGAGAAAGAAGCTGCCAGAAAAATTAACGTTCTTGGCGCCAAAAATCTGGCGGCGGCGGCGAATAAGAATAAAGCGATATTTTTTCACATTTCAACTGATTTTGTATTTGATGGGAAAACCGATAATCCTTATGTTGAAACAGACAAGCCCAATCCTCTCTCGGTTTACGGTTCGACCAAATATGAATCGGAAATAGAAGTCGAAAAAATCGCTGGTAAATATTTTATTTTGCGCACGGCCTGGCTCTACTCACCTTTTAGTAAAAATTTTGTTAAAACCATAGCCAAGCTGAGCCAAGAAAAAGAAGAGCTCAAGGTTGTTAAAGATCAGATTGGCTGCCCAACCTATGCGTTTGATCTGGCAATGACGATTAAGCAACTAATAGCAAAAGTTGAGGAAAGCTCAAGTGATGATAAACTTTTCGGGCTTTATCATTTTGCCGGAGAGGGTGAATGTTCATGGTTTGAATTTGCGAAAGAGATTGTAAAATTGTCGGACGGAAAAGCTAGAGTTTTTCCACAAACATCTTTTGAATACGCCGCCAGCCGCGGAGATAATGTTACGGCTGATCGACCTACTTACTCGCCTCTTGACTGTAGTAAAATCAAAAAAATTGGAATAAAAACGTTGGCATGGCAGGAATCCTTGGCTAAATGCATTGATATTTTAAAACAAAACAACGAACTCTAATTTATTCATAATTTGGTAGGGATTAAGAGATTTGTTCGCAATAAAAAACCCTCCACAACTACACGGAGGGATGGAAAAAGCCCGAGATTCTGGCAATCACTCGCTCAGGTTCGGGTTCAGATTCAGGGTTAGTAGCGGTAAGAATCGCTGTATCCGTTAGGTACTGCTCGATCTCATGGGCCAATCGGACGGCGAATGACTCGAATCCCGCCTCACCGGGATAAACTTCAGACATGTAGATTCTGACACGTCCTGAATGTTCAACCCAACACACAACTGACACTGAGTCAGGGCCAATGTCTATCTCTCCACGAACGCAGAGATCGGCACCCGAATTCAGGTTGATGACTTCTGCGTTGCGGGCGGCGAAGTACTTTTCGACGGCGGTTTTTGCCGGTTCGGGCAAGGAGATCTCATAACGAACCGCTCTCAAAGGAACGTTCCAGCGGCTCGCTCTGCGACTCACAAGGTGTTTCAGTAACGACAATAAGGCATTGAACACTAGCAGAAATATTACGGCTGCAATGGTCAATGGACTGAAATACATGCTCCTCACCTTCTCTCGCGATCGATTATATAACATTGGATGTAAAATGTCTATACGTACCGATCCAAGCCAATTAAATTAAAACCTCCGCGGTGCAATCTGCGGAGGCGATTTGGCGATGCTCGATCAGGGATACCCGCGCTCAGCGGGGGTCAGGACTCGGCCTAATCCATGATAAGTACGTTATGTTCGTCGCGGAAAGAACGTTTCAGCTCGCCCAGGACGAGCGCAACGTTAGCGCAAACCGCACCCTTCTCCAGCGCGTCGGCGACGTCAGTCGCCCATCCGGCCGGGACATACAGCTCGCTCAATCGGATCTTGATTCGCTGTGGGCGCTCACTCGTCGGGTGGGCAAAGTAGCTCCTGCCACCACTGGTAACGATGGACATCCAGTGAGCGCCGAACTGCATCGGGCTTCCACTCCGAGATTGCGTCAGCAACTCCATCGTATGGCTGTTCTTGCACAACGGACCCCAGCGCTCGAGAACCTCGACCATGGTACAGTTTGCCATCTCGGCAACATCTGACAGCAGGCACCAACCGCCATCTACGTTCGGGAAGTTGTAAATGCGCGAATGCACGCATTTACCAGTCTTCTTTGCTTCACTAGGTACTGTCAATCTAAACATACTCTTATCTCCTTGGGCTTGTCCGCCCATTAGCCCTTGTCCGGGCAAGAAGAATTCCTGTGCTGAAGCACAGGTGCAGCAACTCTGGCGTGGTCTACCATTATGTGCACTATATATAGAGATTATAAATTTTGTCAATGAAAAAACCTCCGCGGCGCAATCTGCGGAGGCGAATTGGTGAAACTCGATCAGGAGATCCCGCACTCAGCGGAGTTCGATGGTGGGCCTGGGGCACTTATCGGACATGACATAGTCCGACCAGTGATCAGCCTGTGTAGGATGGCCGTTGCACTCATCGGCAAAGACAGTGATCGAAGAGAGGTCAAGTTTTAGCACCCCTCGCACAGCCAATTCGCAGATGGCGGCATCCGGGGTCTCGCCGCGCATTTCCATCTCACACGGGCAGGCATCATGGAAGTCATGCCATGGGCATTGATTGCCGTGGGTGTCCATAAACAGCGGGCAGGGGCTACCACCCGCTTTTCCGAAGCCGTACCACGGACACTTCGGCCGTGGTTTTGACTTCATCCCTTCGAATATGACAGTGGCCATCGCTAAATGACCTCCTCAATTTGTTTCCAGACTGATGTGCGTAATATATATTAATATATGAGTTTTGTCAATGAAAAAAGCTAGGTGAATGACCCTAGCTTGAGGACGATGCGCACCTATCACACCCGATGCACGGACAAGGGTCAGGCTGACCCTTTGTTTTTGATGTCGACTGCTTGAACGATTGGTGGTACCAGTAGCGATACGCGCCACAGCAACCACGATAATTGCAGGGAGGTAATGCTTCTGAAACCACGGTGGACTCAGCCATCATCACACCCCTTTCACATTATAAAACAAGCATACCACCGAACTAAAAAATAGCTAGCCAATTGACAAACGTCTTCGGAAAAGCTATAATAGAAACAACAAATTAATTGAAAGCCCCACTATGCCAAGGCTACGCGGGGCGAAAATAAATTTTCGGAGGGAACGTGCTAGAAGTAGATATTGACAAGATTTTGCCGGTGACAGAGGCAAGAGATAATTTCAATAAGATTATTGATGAAGTTGAGGGGACAGATCACATGTATGTCCTAACAAAAAACGGCAAGCCATCAGCCGTTATTGTTGGTGTCAACCACTTGGAGAAGTTGACCGGCAAGACCGCTGATGAGCTAACTTCAATCGTGGAGAAGAAGGCAGATGAAACTCCTGTTGTAGAGGAGGTAACATCCCCTATTCCACAAGGTGATAACGTGGCCGGTGGGCCCAAACCACCGGAAACTGCTGGGATTGCTACTGGACAGTCTATCCAGGAAGGCGCCGCAGCAGCAACTTCGCCTGACCTGAGCAAAGTTGAAGGTCCGATTGATGTTCCGACCGAAGGAGGAGTTTCCGTCTCCACCGAAAACGAGACGGCTTCCACACCTGCGCCTGCACCGACATCGTCACCGGGCAGCGCGGACCCGAATGGTCCCATTGCGGATCCCGGGGCACAAGCCTCGATTGATAATGCCGAGGCAGAAATGCCGGCGCAAGACGCCGGAGTACTTAATTCGGATTCAAAAACCGGAAACCAAGTTGCTTCCAATGAACCGCCTTTAGTAGTACCTGCGGACGCACAAGTTAACGCAGAACCTGCTAAAAGCGACAGCGACCTGTTCGTTTAAGAAAATCACCGACGCACCATGAGCTAAGTGATTACCTATTTTCGAAATTCCAAAAAGAGCCCTTAGATTTCGAGGCTCTTTTTTGGTTGAGTTCTACTTTCGTTTCAAATGCCTGAAGATGTACCAAACCAGAAATAGTATTACGGCGACGGCAATAAGAAGATCAAACTTGTGAAAATATGGTTGCAACCCCGCCCAATTCTCCTTCAGTTTAACACCGGCATACGTTAGAGCAGCAGTAAAAGGGATTACTCCGATAAATGTATAGAGAGAAAACTTTTTAAAATCCATTTTTGAGATTCCTGCGGGCAGAGAAATAAAAGTTCTAATTACCGGCATTAATCTGGTGAACAAAACTGTGTTCTGGCCATATTTTTGAAAATATTTGTCTGCGGCATCCAAATCGTGATGTGAAAGCAATATGTATTTTCCATATTTTTCCACCAGCGGACGGCCGCCCTTATGTCCGACCCACCAAGCCAGCCACGATCCGGCTAGATTTCCGAACGATCCAATAAATACGACAGTCCAGAAGTTCATCTCGCCCGTTGCGACCAAAAAACCAGAGAACGGCATAATAAATTCGGAAGGAATCGGTATACAGGCCGATTCAAGCGCCATAAGTAAAAATACTCCCGGATAGCCGAGGTGTGAAATTACGAATGTGACAAAATTCGCTAGAGCATCAATAATCATAGTTCGATGTTATCAAAAAACCCGCGGAATTGCACGGGTTTTTTGATTATCAGAGTCAATTATTCAGCTTTTGGCTCTTTTTCATCATCTTCAGTGCCCTCGCATTTGCAAGGCTCGCATCCGCATTTCGGACATTTACCTGTTTCTTCTACTTTTGGTTCATCCGAAGCGCACCCCGGACAGCTTGAGCAATCACATCCTTGTCCCATATCTCTCCTTATAAATTAATGATTGACTAGGAAAATTATAGCGTCACAAGCCAATTTTGTCAATGATTGAAGCCGCTTGCCCGTGAACCCAGAAATTCACTCTCAAAATATTAATAACAAAAACACGGTATACTTGATGTATTAGAGTTCGTTCTCAAACAAAAACTAATACAAAAAGGAGATTACCGTGTTTTGTTCTTTACAAAAAGATCATATCACTGATTTATTCGTTTTGATAGATGACATGCTACCTAAAAAATTAAAGTATCGAAAAGGAGCCGGTAGACCTGCAAATTTAACTAACAGTGAAATCGTAACATTGCTAGTCTGGAATTCATTGGCAATGAAACAAAAAACACTGAAAGATGTATACAAATATTCAAAATTGCATCTTAACTATGAATTTAGGAATATTCCGACCTACAACGCCTTTTTAGACCAATGTCATAAAAACACAGGATCTCTTTTGTTCGTTCTTAAAAAACTTCTCAATACTAAATCAACTATTAAATTCATAGATTCTACAATGCTGGAAGTTTGCAAACTTCAGAGGGCAGATGACCACAAAGTCGCTAAATCAATCGCGGCATTTGGTAAGAACCATCAAGGTTGGCATTATGGTTTTAAGCTACACGCTACCTTTGATGTACTCGGCTGTTTATGCGGATTTGCTTTAACGCCTGCTAACATTCATGATTCCAGAGCCATGGAGGCGCTATCAAACAAATACACTAAGGTAATTGTTGGTGACAGTGCGTATGGTGCAAAGGCAATGAATGAATATATTTACGAGCGTGACGGCACAATAACTGTTACGCCACCACACTACAAACAAACCAAGAAAGTTGCCACTATTTGGCAAAACATTCTGCTTAATTTGAGATCAAAAGTTGAGTCTAGCTTTGATATTCTGAAAAACCACTTACATCTGGTGAGCTCATTTCCAAGATCAATTAAAGGGTATCTTTTTCACTATGCAAGGATACTACTCGGATACCAAGTCGCAATATTAAAACCAATTTAGCTTTGAATTTCTGAGTTCACGG
>JBAZJN010000012.1:0-29632 GCA_041651295.1 Patescibacteria group bacterium
GCTTTTTTTGAGCATTTTAGTCCATTTAACTAGTTAATGTTATTGATTAGTTGTTACAGGATAGCATAATTCGTGATATTCCGCACTCAATTTTGAACGGTCTCGTTCAAGAGCAAGGGGGCTAGAACCCGCCTTGTTCTTCGAAACATTCTGTTAAGGAGGTGCTGAGCATGCGTGCTCTCACCATAGTCGTTCTGACCGTTGCCGTTTTTATGTCTCTCTGCGCCGTGCCGGCGCAGGCCGACAACATCTTCAAGGAGCTCGGCAGATTCTTGCTGAGCCCTGCAGGCTCACGACCATGCCCGTTGCCGCAGACGGAATACTTGACACTCAGCCGCAGTAATCGCCCGTTGGGCGAGATACTGCCCCGCGAAGTCAACGGCCCCGGCAACGCCAATTGGGCACTGTCTGAGGTGTTGGACCAGGCCGGTTGGGTCGTCATTGATCCCGACGCCCGCCAGGCCGCACAGGAAGAGGCTGGGTTGGTTAACGCAAACGCCGAGCCGGCGGTTGCTACCAGCTTCGTGAGTGTTCAGGCGGACTTCAAGGATGGCCGCAGCTGGACCCGCCGCCACTGGAACGGGGATAGTTGGGACGAGGAGGAGGTCTGCGAGATCATCTGCGTCCTTTTCCTCAAGGTCTCCGACAGTCACGGCCGGACAATCACGGCGCGTGCCCAAGGCTCCAGCTGGAGCCGCTACACCAACTTCAGTTACAACTGCGATCGCTGGGGTATCGAACAGGAGTCCTTCCAACCTGAGGACGAGGACCTGGCTTTCCTGGCTGCGCTGGTCAAAGCCAGCAACCAGATCGTCACTCGCCTGAACCAGGCGGTTCCGGCTACCCAGCCCGCGACTTCGCAAGCGCCGGCAGTCATCGAATACTGCCCCTTCTGCCGGTTTGCGATCACGATCGTTGGGGCGAACTACTGCCCCAAGTGTGGCAAGCCGCTGCACGCAACGACCGACGCCCAGCCCCTCAACTGAGGAGCCGGGCTTTTTTTATCTCATCATATTTTCAATAGAATCTAAAAAACTGCCGTAGCAGCTTCTTAGATTCTATTGAAAATATGTAAACTCTAGACCATTCCCTTGCCAATTCCGGCAATCGATCTGGCAATAAAGTATGCCAGGACGATAATCACGATACCGATAATAGCGTTTATGACTCCCTGTTGGCCTTTTTTGGCGGCATCAGGATTTCCGGCGGCGGTAATGTAGAGAATACCAGAGTAGATCAGGTAGACAATCGCCATTATCCCGGCAATTATCAGCACGAAGTTTATGACGTTGTTAGCAATGGTACTAACGTTGTTTTCGCTGTTTTGGACTGGGGTTAAAAAGTTGAAATTAATAGCTGCATGAGCCCTTGGCACCAGCCAGTCAACAATCGTCTTCATTAATCCTCCTTAAAATTATTTACTTTACTAAATCATATTACCTGCGTTTTGTGTTGTCAAGCATTTTCGCTTTAGACACAATTTAATAAACAAGGCCGGCGAAAATTTTCAGTATGACATTGGCCGATAGAATGAAAGCCAGTCCGATTACCGCCCAGATCAAAGTCTTTTTGGCACTTTCGGCTTTGCTTTCCTCTCCGAAAGAGGTGATGTAAAGGAAACTGGCGTATAAAATATAAAATACCGCGGCAGCCTCAGCATAGTAAACCAATAGTTGAATTATTCTCCAGAGGAATCCGTTTTGGTTAAAAATTGCGCCGATGCTCGCATTAGTCCCGCCAAACCCGACAGGCAGAATTGTGTTTGGGTTTGTCGGATCGGAAAGATTCTGGCCGACAATCAGTTTTACTTCTCTAATTGTCAATTGGACAAGCATAACCGCTACAACAGCTGTGATGATGCCGTAAATTACATAGAGTATTGCTTTCTTTCCGCTCTCGGATTGTTTCGAGTTACCACCGGAAGAGATGTACTTCATGCCAGCGATTATTATCGCGATGATTGCCAAAATTCCCAAAATAACCAAAGTGAAGGACCCAATTCTGGCCATTAAATCGCTGATTGTTTTGATTGTTTTAGAAGCCCTAAAATTCGCCGCCCAAGTCGGCGTAACGACAGATCCTCCACCGCTCCCATTGCTGTCACTGTCTCCACTGTCGTCTCCCTCTCCCTCTATTTCGTTTTCGGTGACGGTAATTGTGTCACTGACCGTTTTACTGTTTAAAACATATTCGCGTGGTTCACTTGAACCGAAGGCTTTAACCATTACTGAATGGGGGCCCAGAGACGATGACCTTGTGTCCCAGCTCAGTGTATTGGAAATCGTTCCGGTTGCTGATGACAGATCGTCACTTGAGTTTTTGCTTAAATGGCCTTTGCGGAAACAAACACCTTGTTCGTCATTGTGGTTGATTATAGTAGTTTGGTCTGCATTGCAAATCCACCAGGTTAGATATTTGAACTGGACAGACGGACTCTGGGCGGCTGCAGCCGTGCGAATTTGGTCTAAATCCGCTGAAATTGTAATGATGTCCCGATTGTCCTCTTTGTGCAAAGAGTTCGGAGCTGTAATTGATATGCCAAAACTGCCGTTTTCGCTGCTGTCACCACCCTTTTCGAGAACTGCCACCGCTTTATTAACCGATCCGGCTAAATTATTCGCTCCGGTTGTCGCAGGCGCCCAAAATGCTTTGAGAGTCAAAGTTCTCTGCTCCGGATGATCGGTGCCAAGATTATTGGCCGTATTCACATCCCAAGTAAATTTGCCTGCAGTGGCGCTCGAGCTGGAGTTTGATCCGAGTGTGCATCCGGTTCCACTAATGGTGTTAGATTCGGCGTTGATAGTGCAGATGTTTGTTGAGTCGATGTTCAAAAGCACTGTGGCCAAGTGTTTATCGGTAGGAATGCTCAGTTTGGCGGAATCTGCCAGAAAATTGACTTGAGCCGAATCTCCGAAGCCGATTTCATCCAAAGAGGTAATTGTTAGACCCTCGTCTCCCGTTACTGAGCGGATTTGCTGATTGTAATTATTTAGTGCTGTCTGAATCTTTTTAGACGAAGCTGTATCACCAATTGAGTCGGCTTCCTCCTTTGCAGCAATTAGTATTTGTTGCGCTAACGCATCGGTTTGCGGGTTTTTGTATGTGTGACCTTCTGCAATCGAAACCGCAAGAGAACTACCATCTATCTCCTGCTGCCCGAAATGATTGGTACTGATCGCCACATCGCGATCACTATCGTCAGTAATCATAAAGGCAATCGAATACAAAGTATCACCTACGATTCGGTGTTCCGCAGTTGAATAGGCAATTGCTTGTTCATAACTTCTGATTGAGCTGTCAACAAGGTCTGATCTAAAACTATTTTCTCCAGAAAACTGAAAAGCTGCCGCTTGCATCAAAAGATAGCCAGGGTTGTCGTCTTTGGCTTTGTAGCTGTAGAAAGGATCAGAATTTATCAGATAATTGAATGGGGCCAACGGCACAATAGCGTATGACCCGCTGGAGGCTCCGCCGCTTGAGTTGGCGACACGGTACTGAAGTTTGTAGCCCGGATAGGCTCTGGTTTGGTTTCCGAATGCTCCGGAAATAGTGTCGGGGTTGTATATCTCAAGAAAAGTTATGCCACCCAGCAGATAAAAACTAAATTCGGGTACATCATTCGGGTTTTGGTAAGTTTTCTGGGGATAAACAACCCCGAGTGGCGGGATAGATATGGAATCGGCACCGACCGAAAGCAGATTAAGAGATGCCAGCACAGTTGTAACGAGTATTAAAACCCCCAAACTGATCATCAGCAGGTTTGTCAACCACCGGTTGGAAAATTTCTTAAACATTTGATTAGTGAATTTCAATTGTTACGCCGGCGAGGCTGCCGACGAAGACTACAAGCATTAAAAGCGCCGCTCCCATCAGTGTGCTAAAAAGAATATCCTTGGCTTCGTTAATCGAGGAGCTATCGCCCCTGGACGTTAAATATTTATATCCGGCATAAACTACCATCAAAGTGCAAAGAACAACAGCGGCTTTCATTGAGAAGGCATAGAAATTTTTTATATAATCAGAGAATGAGTATGCAACACCGCTCTTAATAGTGTCGTTTGAAAATCCAACCCCGACCTCGGTTCCATAACCGGCGGCATAAACTTTGGCAGCGACTAAAATATAGACAGATGAAAAAGCTGCGATTACATGCTTCGGGATTAATTTAATTTTCTTTGGCATTTTTTACCAAGTTTGCTTGCGCAATAAAGTCGTTATGTTTGTAGCGGCAGTGTCAAGTGATGCTTGCGACGATTGAGCCTTGGTAACGACTCTTGTTATTGCCTCTTTCAACTGGGAATCAACATCAACCGGGTATCTGCCCTTGGTCAATGTTGTGGCTGTTTTGAGTTGATCGATATCCGGAGCTCCGTTTCCACGGTCTCTAAGTTTAGGTTCAACATCTTCAATGTGTGACGGTAGCTCTTTAGTTGTAGAAACATAACCATCAGCGCTGTCTATTGATAGTAAAGTAATAAATTTCCAGGCGTTTGTTTGTTGTTTTGAATAAGACGGAACGGTATAAGTCGTGTATTTAGCATAGTCAACTACATTGTTTATATCGCCAATTTGCGGAATTTTTGCAACCTCAAAATTAAAATCTGGGTATAGTTGCTGGAAGTTAAGGCCGAGATTTGAGTAACCGAAAATCATGGTAACTTTGCCCTGAAGAAACGCATCAACATCATTGGGCATTGACGAATTCCAAGTGTAATACGAAGAAGACGGATCAGCATATTTTGCGTAGAAATCCAAAGAGTTTCGTCCGGAATAGATATCAGTGCCCGAAGCCGATTTGATTGGCAAATTAAACACGGCTTGGGACGCGTCGTCAGAGATCATTTTTGTTTGATTTTGGATCATCAGTAAGGTTAATATGTCCTGGGAATTCGAGACATTATTACTGGTTCCCATTGCTACAGCAGAAGTCTGGATCGAACTACCACTCTTTACAGTCAAATATGGTTCAATTTGGTTAAACTCGTCCCAGGTGATCGGAAATTTTTCGAATATTGCGCCGATCTTTGTTGTTAGATCTTCCTGGTCGCGATGGCTATCCATGAAATTTTCCTTCGCTTTGTCGTATAAAACAGGATTATAGTAAATTCTAAGCAGATCAACAGAAGGAGAAAGGCCGTAAACTTGCTTGTCAATAATATTATCATTAACAACAGGCTTGACGAAATATTCCGACAAATTAATGTCTTTTGATTTGATTAGATCTTGTGGTAGCGGAGTCAACTTGTCTTTGTGTCGATAAACCCAATCATTCGGCATTGCCCAGACGTCCGGGCCTTCGCCGGATAGAATAGAATTCATGGCATTGTTTTCGTAATTACCATCGAGTGATTTTTTGTAATACTTGACTTCAATACCTTTGTTCTCATTTTTAAAATCCTGGATTATCGGCTTCATTGTGTCTTCGTCGACAAATCCCCAAATGACAAGTTCGTTGGATCCGGTTGTATTTTTCGTGTTGCTACAACCGGTTAAAGTGACAGACAAAAACAGGGCCAGACATGTTATGCCTGTGATCTTTAAAAATTTCTTGAGTTTTGAACCCTTAACTTTTGACATTTAACCCTCCCGGATGAAATTCAAGAATTATGAATTAAGAATTATGAATTAAGAAGAAAATTCGCAATTCATGAGTCATAATTTCCTCGAGATTTCTTTAAGGTAATCTCGAAAATCACCACCAATATCGTCTCGTTTGAGCGCTACTTCAACATTGGTTTTAATGTATTCAAGAACATTCCCGCAATCGTAATAAGTGCCACCCTCAACTTCACGACAGTAAATCGGGCCAACTTCTCTTAGTTTATTGATGCCGTCGGCCAGCCAGATTTCCCCGCCCTTTCCCGGCTCCAAATTTTTCAAGGCAGTGAAGATATCGGGAGTAAGGATATATGCTCCGTCAAGAGCCAGATCGGATGGTGCTTCTTCAATTGACGGTTTTTCAATCAGTTCGTGAGCAATATAGGTAAGATTTTCAACTTCTTCAACTTTTGGAACCCCATATCGAACAAGATCTTTTTTTGGCACCTTAACCGCCGAGATAACCGGACGCCCGTATTTTTCAAAGACATCTATGCATTGTTTAAGACGAGGTTGAACAGTACTTGCAGTGAATTGATCTCCCCACATAACGGCAAAAGGTTCATCACCGATAATCTTCTCGGCATTTAAAACCGGCGTGCCGTTTCCGTACGGTCCTTTCTGCCTGACGTAAATAAAGTTTGCCAGACTGGAAATTTTTCTAATTTGCTCCAGCTGGTCGAGTTTGCCATTTTTTTCCAGATAAGCCTCAAGTTCCAAATTATTATCAAAATAATCCTCGATCGCTTTTTTGCTGCTGCTTGTAACAATAATAATATCTTCAATTCCGGAGGCCACTGCTTCCTCAACGATATATTGAATCGCCGGCTTATCAACAACCGGCAACATTTCTTTCGGCACGGATTTAACAACCGGTAAAAAACGGGTACCGTAACCCGCCGCCGGAATAACAGCCTTGCGAATTTTACTCATAAAATTCTCCAATAATGGATAACGAATGTTCTAATAACCAATAACTAATATTCATCCAATTTGTTATTAGTCATTCGGATATTAGTCATCCATTCTTGTCTTGTTCATCCCATCTCTATCTTTAGCGACTTTGTCTTGGATTTTGCATCTTTCGGAATTGTGATTGAAAGCAGACCGTTTTTCAATGTTGCTCTGGCTTTTTCCGAATTCACCGCTATCGGCAGGACAAAAGTTCGGGAGAATGGTCCCCAATAACACTCCTGGACGAAATGCATTTCGTCAGTTGCCTTGTGGCCACTTTTGCGTTCGCCGCGAATTGCAACCACCTCATCAGTGATTTGGACATCAATATCAGCAGGAGAAGTGCCGGCAATCGGTGCTAAAATATAAATGTTGTCGTCATCTTGATAGACGTCTATAGCAAGCTGGCCTTCGGTTTCCTCGGCCTCTATATCAATTGTGTTATCAACCATCAATCCCTCCTTAGAACCTCAAAAACGATAAAAATATGCCCTATAACCATTATAATCTGCAATAATATTGCCGTCAACAACCCAACGGGAATAATTGGAATCCGGGCTATGTTGTATTGACAAATTTATGTATCATATGTTACAATGATAATATCATGCAACACGAATATATTTCTACAATTGAAGCGGCTGAGATACTAGGGCTATCAAGGACTCAAGTTTTTCGCTTAGCCAAAGTGGGTCAAATTCCGGCGGTTAAGATTGGCCGTAATTTTGCAATTAAAAAATCCGATCTGGGCATCTACTCTGGTGAGCTTACAACTGCTCAAAAGAAAGAACTCGATAAAGGCGTTGACAAAATTTATAAAGAATACGGTGAGGCATTGAAAAAATTGGGGGATGCATGATTTTCCGAATATCGATTGAAGAGGTTGAATACATTGCTCATCGCAGCGCCAGAAATATGATGACATGGGACGAGCCGATTCCCGATTTTTCCACTCGTTATCCCAATGTTCTTGAAAGCTGTCTGGCAGTGCCGTTCCAATCGTTTGGCCGCAAAGATCTGTACTCGACTTTCATCAAGAAAGCGGCAATTTTGTTTTATTTAATGATCAAAAATCATCCATTTGAGAACGGAAACAAACGACTAGCAGTGACGACACTTTTAATGTTTTTACGAAAAAATGGCAAGTGGCTGACAGTCGACAATCAAGAACTTTACAATTTTGCCGTTTGGGTTGCATCCTCTCCCGCTGAGTTCCGCGAGGAAATACTGGCTGCCACCGAAAAATTCGTCAAAAAAAATTTAGTGAACAAAAAATAAGATCGAAAATGGGTATCGTTGAACTAAAAAATAATGTTGCTGCGATAAGTAATTTTTGTCTCGATTTAATTTTCCCTAAGACTTGTGTTAATTGTGGCAAGTTTGGGAGTTTTGTTTGCAATGATTGTTTGAGCAAAATTAAACCAATCAAGACTCAGGTTTGCCCGAAGTGCGGGAAAATATCCGATTTAGGCAAATGGTGTTCCGGATGCAAAGGAAAATCAAACCTGGCTGGCATTATCGTCGGCGCCGCATATCGATCCGGACCAACAAAAGAAATGATTCATTATTTGAAATACAATTCAGTCAAAGAGTTAGCCAGACCGTTGGCCGACCTTCTGATCGACCAGCTTATCGAAGAGGAATTATCAAACAAAGTAATTGTTGCAAGCGTGCCACTGCACAAAAAACGGTACCTCGAGCGGGGATACAACCAGTCGGAAATCATAGCCAAAATTGTTGTCGCCAAGCTTGGATTAAACTATCAAAACCTATTAGTCCGCAAGAAATATACTGAGTCACAAGTAAAGTTGAAAGGTGGTGCACGCCGAAGTAATTTAACTGGCGCTTTCGCCGTTCTTGATCCAGTCAGTATCAAAGGCAAAACAATACTTCTAATCGATGATGTCTCGACCACGGGCTCGACTTTGGAAGAGTGCGCAAGAGTTCTGCGTGCGGCAGGAGCCATGCGAATCTATGGTCTAGTGATAGCCAGGGGATGACTCTACCTAAAATTAATTTTGTCTTTGATAATATAGAGCGGCCTGTTTTGCGTTTCGGTATAAATTCTTCCGACATATTCACCGAGAATTCCCAGTGCGATTAAAATCAGGCCGGAGGTCAGGGCAATTACCGAAATTAGCAACAAAATTAAATACAAATTTCCCGCCATAACCGAACGGAAAATTATTACACCGATCCCACCAAGAAAGCCGACGATGAACAATATAAAACCGGCGTACGAGATCAATTTAAGTGAGAAATTTGAGAAAGAGGTTATGGCGTGTAGCGAGAGTTTCAACATTTTCCCGAAAGAATATTTGGTTTTGCCATGGTGTCTTTTGTCGCGGTTAAAAAAGACTGAAGTCTGACTAAAGCCAATCCAAGGGACTAAACCGCGGATAAAACGTGATTTTTCCGGCATTTTTGATAACTCACTTGCGACTTTTTTATCAATTAGGCGGAAGTCGCCAGTATTAGCCGGAATTTTTATTTCAGTTATAGAAACCAAAATTTTGTAAAAGATGGAAGCGGTTATTTTTTTAAACCAAGAATCTTTTCTCGCTCGCCTGACGGCGTAAACAACCTCGTATCCCCCGAGCCATTTGCTAACCAGAGAAGGTATCAATTCCGGCGGGTCCTGAAGATCGCTATCGATAATAACCGTTGCATCGCCCGAGCTATTGTCAATGCCGGCGGTAATGGCAATCTGGTGGCCAAAGTTTCTAGAAAAAATGAGCACTTTTGTTTGCTTGTCTTTTTTACTGATTTGTTCGAGTTTTCCCACCGATCCGTCCGAACTCCCGTCATCAATGAAAATAATTTCATGCTTATATTTTTTGACCGACTTTTTTAAGCGAGAGTAAAAAGAAGCGATATTTTCGGTTTCATTATAAACCGGAGCAACAATGCTTAACTTGAAATTGGTTTTATTTCTTTTCTTCATTATTGTTTTTAAAATATACTTCAGAAATATCATCTTCATAGACTTTTTTCCAATCGGGGCTGGCAATTAGATATTCCAAAAGGGCATTTGTTCCGATTTTTTGGTCAAATAAATTCAAGACGTAGAGATCCAGAGGAGAATTTTTTTCCGGTTTTTTGAGCAAAACATAGGAAATTTGATATTGCTCGAGCTTGCTTCTTGTATAGATTCTGTCTTGCGAGTAGAAATTATTATATTCTTCCAAAATCGAAGTTTTTCCATTAATTAACTTTTCCGGTCCCCGACCATCGATAAATATTTTAAGTTCGGGATGCGACCAGACAAGGAAACCGCCCCAGTCATAATTATTGAAAAACAAGCCTTTTTTCGGATGGTTTTTAGCAATAAAATCCGCGGCCTTAACCGGGTATCCTAGCACCGGCAACCCCAGCGATTTGTCATAACTAGGCCTAAAGCTATAAAAAACTTCGGCAGACAAGGCCAAAACAATCATGACGGAAAATGTTAATGCCAGTTTTTTGAAAACCAGGCCGGGCTTAACAGATTTGTCGAAGGAAGTGATTGCTCTGGCAACAATCGGCGCAGCCAATATGGCAAAAATCGGAAATTGCCGGATGTAACGGACTCCCAAATAGCCGTAGATCACCAGCATTATTGCTTCAAAATATCTTATTTTGCGCTGGTATTTGTCAATTGTGAAAGCGAAAAGCAAGACGGAAAGCGGAATATAAATTGTTAAAATCTTTGACATCCAGGGAAAACTTGCGATCGATGTCCATTCCTGAATGTGGTCCCGATAGTAACTGCCGCCATAATTAATTAAGAGTTTGAAGTAATCAAAACCGTATGGATTGATAATCACCGGAATTATTAGCGAACAGGCGACAATGGCGTAATTTATCAGATTTTCTTTGATCTTTTTCCCGTCGAAAAGATCGAGTTCCAACAGCAAAATTGCCGGCAGTAAAGTTATATACCCGCCGTGGAGATTGTTGAGAATAATGGAAAAAAAGAAATATAAATAAGCCCGTTCTTTGGGATTTTTAATAAATAATTTTATGTAAAGCAAAACTACCAGAGCAAAAACCAAAATGTATTGAACTCTGATGCCGAAATTAGTTGCCTGAGGTAAGAGAATAAAAATCAGCAGGAATATCACCGCCGCCTTGTTTGGCAGGTATTTTTGGATTATTTTGTATAACAACCAAACAGTAATGATCAAAAGCCCGGCGAATAAAACAAATAAGCCGATAAATCCAAAATATTTGTCTATCTCGTAAAGAACGATGTTTGAAAGCCATTCGTGATCCGGTCTCTCCAGCATCGCGAAGTGATTGTAGCCGATAAAAGTCGTAACCAAGGATTTTTTCTCGACAATTTCTTTTCCGAGATAAAGATGCCAACCCAAATCGGGGTCGAGAAAGAAACTTCTGGTTAAAATAGTCGCAATTAGTATAGATAAGATCAAAAACATGGACAAAGCTTAACACGCAGTTTGGGAAGATTGCAATAAAAGTTTTGCGTGCGACAGGAGCCAGGCGAATCTACGGCCTCGTTGTAGTCCGGTGCTAAACAAAAAATCTGCAATCTCTTGCAGACTTTTTGGCGGAGAGGGCGAGATTCGAACTCGCGAGACCATTGCTGGCCTTCCGGTTTTCAAGACCGGTGCACTCAACCACTATGCGACCTCTCCAAACCTAAAATTCTGGCGGAAGGTGAGGGATTCGAACCCTCGTGGCGGCTTTTAGACCACCGACGGTTTAGCAAACCGTTCCCTTAAGCCACTCGGGCAACCTTCCAAGTTTCTATCAGATTCTAGCATTTTTGAGTCTGAATAACAATGTTCTTGACAGTCGACGGTTTGCTTGTTACGTTCAGATGGCTGAAAGGTGCACAATACTCGCTCGCGAAAGGAGCGAATACAAAGATGCAGACAAAAATAACTGCGGAAAGTCTTTGGGATCAAGTTCTACCGCTCCTGCGGGAGCGCGTGGGTCAGGCGACGGTGGATGCCGTGCTCCGCGGCGCCAGCCCGGCGCAGTACGACGGTTCGACCTTCGTTCTCTCCGTGCCCAACGACTTCATCCGCCGCATGCTCGAGGAACGCCATCGACCGCTGATCCGCGCCTGCCTGGAGGAAGTGGCCCACCAACCGGTGGCACTGCGGATAGACGTAGTCGACGGTTCCCGACCGCCGATGAAGATCTTCGAACGGCCGATCACTGCCCCCGCCCAGCCCCCACGGCCCGCCGCCCATGAGATCTTGGAGACCACGCCCCTCAACGATCGTTACACCTTCGACAACTTCGTCGTCGCCGACTGCAATCGCTTCGCCCATGCGGCCGCACAGCAAGTCTGCCGCAACCCCGGGCGCAGCTACAATCCACTCTTTATCCACAGCAAGGCCGGCCTGGGCAAGACCCACTTGATGCAGGCTATCGGTCACCAGATCCGCGAGCAGCACCGTGGTGTCGAGGTCGTCTACATCTCGGCCGAGAACTTCGTCAACCAGCTCATCTCGGCCATCCGCGACAACCGAACGGCCGAGTTCCGCCGCCGCTACCGCTACGTCGATGTCTGGCTGGTGGACGATATACAGTTCATCGCGGCGATTGACGGTCCCGCCTCCGAAGAGGAGTTTTTCCACACTTTCAACACCCTGTGTATCAATGACAAGCAGGTGGTGATCGCCTCGGACGCGCCGCCGCGCCAGTTACAGATCATGAACGATCGCCTGCGCAGCCGCCTGGAGATGGGCATCCTCGCGGATTTGCGTGTACCGGACGTTGAGACCCGGGTCGCCATTCTCGAAAAGAAGGCTGAAGCGGAGCAGGTCTACATCCCGCGCGATATCCTGGAGTACCTGGCCAAGAAGATCGAGTCGAACATCCGAGTGCTTGAGGGAGCGTTTCTGAAGCTCTGCGCTGACCTGTCGCTCAACAAACGCACGCTGACCATCCCGCTGATCGATGAGTTGGTCGGCGACTACTCGACCTGCATCGACAGCAGGCAAGTGAGCATGAACGAGATCGTCAGTAGTGTCAGCGAGCGCTTCAACTGTTCGGTCAAGGACCTCACGGGGCCCAAACGCAGCAAGGACATCGCCTGGCCACGCCAGGTGGCAGTCTACCTCGCCCGCGAACTCACTGACCATTCGCTCTCGGACATCGGCAACTTCTTCGGCGGTCGCGACCACTCCACTATTCTCTACGCCTATAACAAGGTGGTCGAGTTGGTCGGCGAGGACGAGAAGACGTTGTGGCTGATGAATGACATGAAGGCCCAGATCCGCAACCACTAGTCGTGGTGAGCAGTACCCGCCCAGCGTACCGGGCGGTTTTTTCTTTCTCTGGACTAATCATCAAATAATTGCTAATCTTTAGTTAGGTCAAATAGTTGGCCAATGTTGGTAATAAGGGAGGGAATCATGGTGGAAAAAAAAGAAAAGATTGAGATAAATCCTTCTGATAAGCCGGTTTTGTACTGGCAAGCGATAGATTTTGAGTCGCACGAAAAGCCATCCGGCTGGTCGGCAATGGTTATTTTGGTCGCAATTATTCTGGCCGCAATCTTTGTCTGGATGCGTCTTTGGCTGGCTGTCGGAGTCGTCATCGCCGCCGCTTTTGCCCTAATTAGCCAGGCGAACTCGAGAGGAAGAAAACGAAGCTATGCGCTATATGACCAAGGCGTTACTGTTGACGATAAGGTTTATGCATTTGATCAATTCAAATCGTTTTGGATTTTTCCATACCAGGAACGGTTCATCGTCCGATTCGAGCTGCTAAGACGTTTTTCTTTGCCACTTGAAATGCCGATCGAGGATGAAAACCCTGAGCAAATCCGACTGTTCTTATCCAAACATTTGCCGGAAGCCGAGGATCGGGGCGAGGATATTTCAGATACAATCAATCGTTGGATAAAATTTTAAATAGCTGCTAGCTAATAGCTGTCAGCTGATAGCTTGATTTTATATGCCCGCGTAGCTCAGTGGATAGAGCGTCCGGTTGCGGTCCGGAAGGTCGTTGGTCCGATTCCAATCGCGGGTACCAAGAATCATCTGATAATTTGTAACTTATAACTTGATTATGCTTATAAGGTCACCCCCGCGGGTTGACTTTTTTGTTAGAGTATGCTATAGTGCGTTGTTATAAGAGATGAAGTAGCATCTTAACAAATTAGCGCCGTTATTCCTGCCAGCAGACTGGACTTAATTCAAGTCATTAAGCTTAGTCTGCTGGTAGGAAGAAACGGCCAGCACCCGTCTTGGTAACACGTTGCCTATTATGGCATTAGATGTAATTCGCACAAAAGCGTGTTGCCTCGTAGCCCGTGAACGGGCATTGACGTAGACGTATCCCCTCGTATGCTTAATGTGCAGCGATCAAAGGGGAAAACGCCCACACGGGCAGTGGTAATGGGCCAAGCCTAAACCACAAAGGGAGCTTCACGATGAGCAAGACCAACCACGACATCCTCCCGGAACATGCGGAGGAAGCACTCCTGGCCGTTGTGCGGCCAGGAGTGGCGAGCCTCTACGAGGAGGCCGCGAAGGGGGGGGCTAACCTGGGGGAGATCCTACAAGCGATGAGGGAGCAATCCCGAATCGCTCACAGAGTAGAGACGGGGGTGTCTGCCAAAGCGTGGCTGGCGGAGACCCTACTTGGGGAGGTGGTCTGGCTGATGTGGGCCAGAACCTTCAGGGGGAAGATAACACTCTGGTGGTTGGGGAGCCGCCAGGCCGCAGGCTATGCCTGCAGCCATTACCCACGCCGCTTGCCAGCAGTGATCCGTCGCATTTTGAATGCGACGGGAACAGGGGAAAAGTGGAGAAGCCTCAAGTGGGGGAACGCCAACCTCCCTCGACACGGAGTCGAGGGAGGAGCAACGGTCCAGGGGGTGAAAGCAGATGTTGTCCGCCTGTGGGACAATATACAGACAACGGAGTGACGGGCGATAACACGCACTACTAAGGGCAGGCCATCGTGGTCTGCCCTTTTCAAATACTTTAGATTGTTGATTGGGCTAACTTGTGTTAGAATCCACTATAGTAATATTAAAATTCTACTTCGCAAAATGTCCAACCCTGAAATCAAAAAATTAAAAAACAACGCCACTTTGCTCACATTGCCCAGTCGGGAAACAAAAATTGCCAGTGTTCTCATCTCTTTTCGCGTCGGGTCGAGATATGAACCGGCGGACAAAATCGGAATCTCCCACTTTCTCGAGCATTTAATGTTTGACGGTACCGAGAAGCGTCCGACGGCCAGAGATGTTGCCAGAGACGCGGATCAACTGGGTGCTAATTTTAACGCTCACACTTCGGATGAGTACACAACTTTTTATATCTCCGCTTCTAGTGATCACCTCGAAAAAGCGATCGAACTTTTAGGCGACATGATCTCAAATTCGCTGCTTGCGGAGAAAGAAATCATCAAAGAAAAAAATGTCATTATCGAAGAGATAAAAATGGGCGAGGATATGCCGGCGGAGCACGTTCACGATCTTTATGACGAAGCGATCTACCACGGAGACCCACTGGAACGCAATGTCATTGGCTCGCGCCAATCCGTTAATTCTATCAGTCGCGAAGACATTGTCTCTTTCAAAAATGAATTTTATGTCGGCGAAAATTGCTATATCGGTATCGGCGGCAACTTGGAAAGATATCCGATCGAAAAAATTATTCGGATGCTGGAGGAAAATATCAATTTGCCCGCCGGCAAAAAGACCGAGATATTTCCGGCAAAAATCGCTTCCAAAAACAAAAACATTTTGATCAAGGATACGGCCCAAACCAACATCTTGCTTGGTTTCTTGGGCCCGGCATACAATTCGATCGATGAATTCCCGCTGAAAATTTTGGGAATAATTCTCGGCGGCAACATGAGTTCTCGACTGTTCACGAAAATTCGAGAAGAGTTAAAGTTGGCCTACGATATCCGAACCGCGGTCTCTTTGGCTACTTCGGCCGGGACTCTGGTGACCCAAGCCGGAGTTGCTAGCGATAAAGTTGATTTAGCACTTAGATCAATTATCAATGAGTACGAAAAGGTTAAAACAGATCTGGAAGAAAGTGAAGTTGACAAAGCCAAACGCTACATGATTGGTCAGGCGGAAATTAAACTTGAGGGTTCTTTTGAACAAACTTATTTCTCTTTAAGACATTATTTTACCACCGGCGAAATTATCACTTTGGATCAATTCGTTACTAAAATTAAAAGTGTGACATTCGATCAAGTTAAATCGGTGGCAGAGAAATATTTGCTGGCCGATAAGATTGTTGTTGCTGCGATTGGACCGGACGAAGTTAATGAAAAAATAATTAAAGCATTGAGCGCGAGGAGTTAAATGGAAAAACCAAAAGTAGAAAGAACGATGATTGCTATCAAATCCGAATCAATCCAGCGGCAGATTATTGGAGAGTTAATCTCCAAATTTGAGCGCCGCGGTCTCAAAATGACTGCTTGTAAAATGTTGGCGCCTGATGCGGAGTTGATTGGCAAACATTATGCCGATGATGAATCGTGGTACGTTTCATCGGGCACAAAAACCAGAGCAAATTATGAAGCCAAGGGTGAGAAAAATCTTTTGGAGCCGATTGAATATGGCAAAAAAACCCGAGAGCTTTTAATGAATAGTCTGCAGGATCGGCCGATCATCGCTATGATCTGGGAAGGGCCGCACGCTGTAGCACTAGGTCGGAAAACCGCCGGTGCAACCAACCCGTTAATCGCCGATATCGGCTCAATCCGTGGAGATTATTCACACGATTCATACGAAGTCTCTGACGAAACTAACAGAGCAATCCAGACTTTGGTTCACGCTTCAGGATCGACTGAAGAAGCCGAAACTGAGATTGCAATTTGGTTCAAACCGGAAGAAATTCTCGATTACGATTTGGTTTTAGAAAATGTATTTTTCACTCCTGAATGGGGAAGAGTAAAGCGCTAGCGCGCAATTTCTAATGCTCCCAAATTGACCTAATTGATCTAAAAAAATCTAAGTTAAAAATGCCTGAAGGGAAAATTCGGAGGGCAATTTCTGTTTTACGAAAGTAAACTCTACTGATTTTGACCGATCGGTCAAAATCAGTAGAAGGTTTTGGGGGAGATTTTGATAAAAAAATTCCGGCTTGCTAACATCGCAAGCCGGAAAGGCTTTTGTACTTATTCGTCGAGACTTTGCGTCGCCCGCCAGAGAGTTGGTGCGATGGATTCGATCATTTCGGGTGAGATTGACCGGATTTCGAACCCTCCACCCTCAGCAAGTTTCTCGAGTACCAGGTAGTTTGGGCTCTCGCCTGGTAGCGGGGTTGTTCGGACGAAGTAACCTGATGCCCACGGCAGGTAGAAGCCTTCCTCGCCAGCTAGCATTTTCGCTGTCTCGTCGTCTTGCTTCCGCTCTCGTCTTCGACGCCAGCCCCGCCCTAAAATAAGTGTAATGAAGTACATCAGGATCCAACCGAGTAGAGCACCAGATCCGATCCGCCAGCCATCTGGTTTATGAATATTCGAGAAGAACAGGCCAAGCAGCAAGACTGATGCAACTATTCGGGCCCAGGTGATCGGACTACTGAAATGCCTCTTCTGATGATTGGGGATGCGCATTGTCCTCGTTTCCTTCCAGTGAGTTAACCGTACAGATTTTCAGCAACGTTAAAGACTAGCAAATATGCAGAATATGTCAATACTAACTCGACAATATGTGCCGTGACATTCAGACTAATTAATTTCAATTGATCTCGATTTATACTATTGCTCAGTACCATTTATTATGGTAGTATTAAAATGACGACTAGGTATCGTCATAAATATGGACATCAAAACAGCGGTTGAAAAACTTGGACTTAACCCAAAACAAGCCATGGTTTACTTGGCTATTTTGCAAATTGGTGCCGGAAATATTCAAGAAATTGCACAAAAATCAGCCGTTAAGCGTACAACAACGTATTCCATTTTAGACAACTTAATACTTCGCGGACTTGTTACTTACCGGCAAAAAGGTGCACATAGGGAGTATTTTTCAGAAAATCCGAGGAAAATCCCCTCTCTAATCGAACGCCAAATTCATCAGATGGAGGACAAGCAGAGAAGTATTGAAGAAATTATGCCGGAGTTGGCATCACTTTATAATCTGCATTCTACTAAACCAAAAGTCCGAGTTTATGAGGGAATTGAAGGAATTAAACAGGTTTTTGAAGAAACACTTTCCCTCAAGCGTGGGGAGGAAACACTAGCATATGCCTCGTACCAGACAATCAAGGGATATCTTTCTGATTTTATTAAAGATTATATTCGCCGTCGGGCTAGTCGTGGCATCACACAGCGCTGCATTGCCGAAGATTCAGAGGTTGCTCGTGAGGAATTAGTGAAAAATGATAAACGTGACTTGCGAGTTACGAGGTTGATTAATAAAGAGAAGTTTCCTTTTGATGTTGACCAAATCAATATTTATGGCAATAAAATGTTTATTGCCTCATATAAAGATCTGCTGGCAGTTGTGATTGAGTCGGCCGCAATAGCTAATACTCAGCGCTCAATCTTTGAACTCGCTTGGTTGGGGGCGGAGAAGGCGACTCCAGTAGTACAGCGAAGCTGACTACAGGGCAAGACAAAAGATTAATTTTCTGCTAAATTTTAAGCAATGAATTATGCAATCGCATTTATATCAACCTTAATTTTGTCGGTGATATTTACCGGCATTGTTCGAAATTTTGCGATCAAAAAGAATCTCGCTCCTGCTTTGCGCGATCGTGACTCACACAAAAATCCAACCCCGAGGATTGGCGGAGTGGCAATTTTCGCTGCATTTTTGGTTGTGTCGTTAATCTATTTTCTTTTGGTTGATCGTCAAGTTTATATTTCCAGCGTCAATTGGCTTGGTGTCGACAAAAAACTTCTGATGATCTGGCTGGGTTCGGCGGTTATTGTTCTGGCGATGCTTTACGACGATCTCAGAGGTCTTTCCGCCTGGAAAAAGCTGGGCTTCCAATCAATTGCGGCACTATTGGTAATTGTCGGAGGAATCGGCGTCGGAACCTTAACAAATCCCTTTGGCCCGGACATTAATTTAAACAGCTGGATTATTCCCTTGGGTTCTCATCATATTTGGGTTTGGTCCGACCTTCTGGCCTTCTTTTGGCTTCTTGGCATGATGAATGTGATTAATTTTATCGATGGTATCGATGGTTTGGCCGCCGGCGTTTCCGGAATTGCAGCTTTCATCATATTTACTTTAAGTTTGATGGTCAGCCAAAGCGCCGTCGCCATGATCGCAATCATTCTTTGTGGTGCAACATTTGGTTTTCTCTACTGGAATTTTTATCCGGCAAAAATATTTATGGGCGACAGCGGCTCGATGTTTTTGGGATTTATGCTCGGAGTTCTGCCATTATTGTCGGGCGGAAAGCTGGCAACAGCCTTTTTGGTCCTCGGATTTGCAATTGTTGACGGCTTAATTGTTGCCGGCGCGCGCATCATCAAACATAAAAATCCTTTTACAACTGCCGACAAAACCCACCTTCACCACCGGTTTTTGGCCGCCGGTTTTTCCGTGCCAGCCACGGTTCTTTCGCTCTATGGTATCGCCGCGCTTTTTGGCTGGGTAGCACTGCGCTCAACAACAGCCAGTAAAATTTTTGCCTCAACGGGTTTGATTATATTAGTCGCTGCCTTAATAATAATTCTGAATGAGATCAAAAAGAGGAGGAAAAATGTTTGATATTCATAAACAGAAATGGGTCAAGGTTGTTTTTATCGTCCTTCTAGTATTGATGCTGATTTTTACCATTTTGCCTTTTCTGGGCAGCATCTAGTGTTATAATAAACTCATGGAAGACTCGGGCTTTACATTCAGGGGACAAAGACTGGACGAAAAGGTGGCAGATGTCATCCGCCGGCATCCGATTATCTTTTTTTGGCCGCTACTTCAGGCAACACTTGGTTTAGCGGTTGGAATTATAGTTCTAATTTATGCCGGCTTTGGCGATATTTTTCTCATCGTCGGATTCATCGCGCTTCTGTTTATCTTTTCTGTGATATTTAAAATTTGGTTTATCTATTCAAATAGTTTTTGTCTAATCACAAATCAGCGGGTAATAAATGTTGACCAACGAGGGTTCTTCAACCGGGTGATTACCGAAACAGAATTCTCCAAAATCCAAGACGTCACTAACTCGACCAACGGCATGATTGGTACTAGCCTAAATTTCGGTGAGGTTGCAATACAAACTGCCGGCAAAGAGAACAAGCTACTTATTAAATTTGTACCCGATCCGTACTCTGTGCAACAAGAAATAACAAAACATCTATAAAAAATCCCGCAAGAATGTCATTCCTGCGGGTCGTTCACAAAGCAGTCGGATTCGTGCTGCGTTTCTAGCCGGTGTCGTTCGACAACGGCAGCGCTTAGCGCATCCTGGTCTCCTGATTGCAGGGTGCGATAGAGCTCAGTAGCTCGTACGCAACCAACATCGGGGAGCAATTCGGGCTTGTCCTGACTCATGATACATCCCTTCTTTCTGCTTGGGAACTATTTATATCAAAATTATTAGTATTTGTCAAGGCCATATCATCCGGTAGTATTCTTTCTAAATCTGCTGCTGCCCGCTCTCGGGCTGGTGATCTTGGCTCGCCAGTAACTTTATTAATATCTGCTCCTTCGTAATTGGCACTGCCGAGGATACACATCATTGGCGCTTCTTCTGATCCCTGATAAATCAAATGCATTCGTGCTGCCTGATAACAGAGATCTTCAAGGCGATTGCGTCCCTGACTAACTGATGGAATATTATAAAATCTACTGTCGGGTGTAATGGCGAATGATAATTGTCGTAAATTTATAGGGTCTTCTCCTAATTCACCGATTTTTATAAATTTGTTTCCCGAGAGAATTCTAAAATCGTCTGAAATTCTCTCAACTGCTCTGAAAAATGCTCTTAGATCTTCTATTGTCTCAAGGTTGTTTAGAACGGGTAGCGCCAGTTTGCCCATCTCTTCTCGTTCTGTAACCATTCCGATAGTTTTGGTTTGAACCGGACGCACCTTCCCATCGGATGTCTGTATTTTCCAGTCAGTTGCCATGGTTAGGTCTTCATTGTGCTCCGGGTAGCTCACTTCCTCAACACCTTCCAATGATTCCAGTAAATCAGCTGAAGCAATTTCGCCTAAAAGTCCGGCGATAAGCACTCTACCATCAATTTTATAAGCTTGAGATACTATTTCGAATATTTGTTTTGTTTTAGCAATGGCTTGTGCGCGAAACTCCTTGCTTTGGCAGAGTCGTGAAAAAGCATCCGCTAAAACCACCCCTTTTTCAGCGTCGGAGCGCGATCTATCTTTACATAGAGCAAATACTGCGTCAGCAAACTGATTTAATCTCTCAGCCTTTTGTTCGGGTGTCAACATCTCGTCTGAGCTAAAAACATCTGGCCTAGCCTCGGCCAAAACCATATATCTCCTTAACTTATATTTTCTTTCCCAACGATCTCTTTTAATTTTCTCTTAACGACGGGGCTTAAGTCAATACGATTCTTTATTTTGATCTCCTCCCAACCCTCGCCATTTTTCGGCACCTTCATCGTCACCGGACTATTTCCCGGATGGCATGCAATTACTACCTTAATATCCTTTAACACGCTCGGTTCGGAACCTCGAGGTATGGTTATTATCAAAGTTTCCGGTTTAATTTCAATCGGAGGAGATTTTGGTTCTGAACTCGATTTGTTGTCGCCGCCGTTGAAACTGTTTTTATTACCCCAGACTTTTTTCTTGTCCCTTTGCTCGAATTTGGGAATTTTCTCATCAATCGGATAAATCTCTTCGGCCAGAATCTTTAACTCTCCGTCCTTGTTGCTGACAAATCCGTCAACTATAACCACTTTATCAACAGTGAAAAGATCGGGCGTGACAGTGAAAACCTTCGGAAAAACCAGTACTTCAACATTTTTAGTTTGATCCTCTACTTTGATGAAAGCCATTTTCTGATTGTTTTTCCTGGTGGTAATCTCTTGGACATTGGTGATAATCCCAGCGATTCGAACGAATTGATTTTCCATTTCCTGAGTTATCTCAATAATTTTCTTTTGCTGGTAGGGCGCAATTACCGGAGCAATTTCAGACAGAGGGTGTTCGGAGATGTACATACCCAAAAGTTCGCGTTCCCAAGACAGCCGCTGTTTTTTCTCGGCCGGAGGCGTTGCTTCGAACTCAATTTTCGCTGTTTCGACAACATCTTCGGCAAAGAGTGAAGATTGTTTCGAGTCCTTATTTTTCTTGATATTGGCGGCAAAAGCCAGCATCCGGTCCATATTAAATATTAATTCGTTACGTTCGGCTAAATCATCCATCGCCCCGGCCATAGCCAAAGCCTCGAGCGATTTTTTGTTAATGACTTTTGATCCAAGCCTAGAAAGAAAATCGGCGACGTCACTATATTTTCCGCCGGTTTTTCGATCCTCAACAATCTCCTCGGCCACGGCGGCACCAACGTGTTTTATGGCCGAGAGCCCAAAACGGACGTTGCCGGTTTCTTTGACCACGCCAAAGTCAACGAAAGACTCATTTATCGAGGGCGGCAGCACCTCGATTCCCATTCTCTTACACTCGTCAATTTCCATCGCCAGCTTATCAAGATCATCTTTATTCGAGGTCATTAACGCCGACATGTACTCGGGCGGAAAATTTGATTTCAAATAGGCTGTTTGATAAGCAACCAGGGCATAACTGGCGGCGTGAGCTTTGTTAAAACCGTAACCGGCAAAAGTTTCAATTTGGTTCCAGAGCTCGTTGGTAGTAACCTCGCTCATTCCGCGCTCAATGATTTGGCGGAAGAATTTATCTTTTTGCGCCGCCATATCTTTGGCAATTTTTTTACCGATAGCTTTGCGGAATTTATCAACTTCCTCCCAGTTGTAGCCGGCGAGCTCTATTGCAATCATCAAAACGTCATCCTGATAAACGATTAGTCCGAGCGATTGTTTCAAAACCGATTCTAGCCGCGGATCGGCATAGCGGATTTTAGACGGATTATGCTTTCTGGCAACATATTCCGGAATAAACGCCATCGGTCCGGGGCGGTAAAGGGCTACCATGGCCATGATGTCGAGAATTGTTGTTGGCCGGAGTTCTTTGATGTTCTTGCGCATACCCTCGGATTCAAGCTGAAAGACGCCGATTGTTTCACCGCGTGACAGAAGGTCGAAGGTTTTTTTATCGTCCAGCGGGATCTCATCAAGAATAATTTTTATTTCTCTGGTTTTATTAACGATTTTTAGGACATTCTGAATGATTGACAGGTTGGCCAGGCCCAAAAAGTCCATTTTGATAAGTCCGACCCCGTCTTCGCCGACGGCGTGCATTTCATATTGTGTGATCAGCCTCTCTCCCTTGGCATCCATCATTACCGGTGTGTAGTTGGTAATCTCGTCTGGCGCGATAACTACGCCGGCGGCGTGAACCGATGCATGACGGACGACCCCCTCGAGTCTTCTGGCGATATCGACGCACTGTTTAACTCTTGGATCAGAATCATAGAGATTTTTTAGTTCAGCAACCTCTTTTAACGCTTTGTCGAGAGTGGTTTTAAGCGGCGGAATTAGTTTGGCAATCATATCAACCTCGGAATAACTCATGCCCAAAACCCGGCCGACATCGCGAACAGCCATTCTAGCCGCCATAGTTCCGAAAGTGATAATCTGCGCCACGTGAGTTTGGCCGTATTTATTGGAGACATATCTGATAATTTCGTCGCGGCCGGCATCAGCGATGTCGGCATCGATATCGGGAGCGGACGGCCGATAGGGGTTTAAAAATCGCTCGAACGGCAAGTTGTAATCAAACGGATTTAACTGCTTGCCGGTAATGCCGAGAGCGTAGGAAATAAAGCAGCCGGCAGCCGAGCCTCTGGTATTTGTCGGAATACCATTCTCTTTAGCGAAGCGAAAAAAATCTTGAACTATCAAAAAGTATCCAAGATAACCCTTGTCTTTAATCACTTTAAATTCATAATCTATCCGTTCTTTAATTACCGGAGTAACTTCGTCAACAATATTTGGCAGCCTGTCGTCAATCAATTTGCGCAGATGAGATTCATATGTTTCGCCTTCTGGCAATGGGAATTCCGGGAATTTGAATTTGCCCAGTTCGATTTCAACGTTGCATTTACGGGCTACCTCAATCGTATTCTTTAAAACCTCGGGGTGATCGGGAAAATTTGCTGCCATTTGTTCATGGGTTAGCAGGGAATAATCGTCGCCGGCCATAGTCATTCTATTGCTATCGGCCAGAAGTTTTCCGGTTTGCAGGCAGATTAGGGCGTCATGGGCAATGTTGTCAGACGAATCAACATAGTGGGGATCGTTTGTTGCTACGACTTTTATTCCGAACTCCTCCGCCAGCTTAAAAATATTTTTATTCACCTGTTTTTGCTCCTGCACGGTGTTTGGATGGTGCTGGACCTCAAGATAGAAATCTTCTTTTGGGAAAATTTCCAAATACTCTTTTAGAGCCTTCCGGCCTTCGTCCAGACTTTCAAGCGATTTTCTGGGAATCTCGCCCTGAACACAGGCAGAACAGACGACTAACCCTTCAGAGTGTTTTTTCAATGTTTCCTTATCAACCCTCGGTTTGTAATAATATCCTTCGAGATGGGCGATAGATGTCAATTTCATTAAATTTTTGTAGCCGATTTCGTTTTTTGCTAGAAGAATTAGGTGATAAGCGCTTGAATCAACTCTCGGTTGCCTATCTTTCATACTCCTAGGAGCAACATAAATCTCTATTCCCAAAATCGGTTTTATCCCGGCTTTAGTACATTGTTCATAAAATTCAATGATCCCATGCATAACTCCGTGATCGGTTAATGCCAATGCCGGCTGGCCGTCATTTTTGGCTTTGGCGATCAGATCAGGAATCTTGCCCATGCCGTCCAGCATCGAATAGTGGGAGTGGACATGGAGATGTACAAATTGGGTTTTTAGGTCTGTATCGCTTGACATTGATTTATATTTATTTTCTGATATATTAAATTTGTTCTTCGATTTGATTGTTATCGCTCTCCGCCCAGGGTGAATCACTCATTGCTCTATTGTTAAATTGCTGGTTTTTCAACAATACAACAATGGAACAATATAACAATTTTTATTTTGTCTTAGGTCGGGAAAATAAAATTAGCCAAAAAGAGTTAGAGAACGTTTTGGCTAGTTTTGATTTTGGTTTGAATAAAGATTCCGTCTCTATCTTATCGGATCATGTTTTGGAGATCAAATTAAAAGTGCCCAAAGAAAAAGTCGCCGACTTGATTAATGTTTTGGGCGGCACGGTTAAAATTTTTGAAAAAGTTGCACCGAGAGATAGTAATATCGCTTCGCTTTTGGTTGCCGGCAACGCCGGCCGAAAACTACTGTTTGGAATATCAAATTATTCATTGGAAAAAATTGACACATTCAAAATGGCCTTGGCTGCCAAGAAGCAGGTTCGCCAACCGGTCAGGGTTATTGACGGAAAAGAAGATGGCAAACTTTCCAGCGCCCAATCATTTCAATACAAAATGGACGGCGATAATATCGAACTTGGAATTTTTAAGACTGGCATTGGTAGATTGATTGCAGTTCAAAACATTGATCTTTGGACCGAGCATGATTATGGCAAGCCGAAGTCAGACGCTCGTTCCGGAATGTTGCCGCCTAAATTGGCGAGAATGATGGTGAACTTGGCGGTAAGCCAAGTTGGAAATAAGAAAGGAGAAATAAGAAAGGAGAACTCACCTCTCAAATCTCATCTCTCATCTCTTCTTCTTGTTGATCCTTTTTGCGGTTCAGGAAACATTTTAATTGAAGCGCTTTCAGTCGGTTGTGACATTATCGGATCGGATATTTCGGAAAAAGCGGTCGCTGATTCGGGGTCTAACGTTGATTGGTTTGTTAAATTCAAACCATCAAATCTCAAAGCTAACGTGTTTCAGGCAGATGCACTTTGTTATGATTTCGGTCAAATTAACGTTGATTTTGTAATTGTTGCTGAGCCATACCTTGGGGAGCCAAGAAATTCTAAATTACGGATTGAAGAAGAAAAAGAGGTTAAAAAGGATATAAAAGGATTATATACGGATTTTTTTCAGAATTTGAAGCTGACAACTAAAAGCTCAAACCTGAAAGCTATTTGTATAGTTTTCCCACTTTTTGAACTTGCTAACGGCAAACAACTGTCGATTTTTAATGAGTGTGTTGACTTTATCTCTGAATTAGGCTACACTACCATATGTTCGCCCCTTGTCTACGGGCGTGATTATCAGGTTGTAAAACGAGAAATCGTTTTACTCCAATTAACCTAATATCTAATTGACCTAATTGGTCTAAACATATTGGGGATTGAGCATTAGTCATTTTTTAGAAATTAGAAATTAGGATTTAGAAATTTACGAACGGAGTTCGCCCAAATGGCCCATAAAAAAGCCGGAGGTAGTACTAGTTTAGGACGGGACTCAGTCTCCAAGCGACTTGGAGTCAAGGTTTTTGGTGGCCAAAAAGTTGTCGCCGGAAATATCATTGTCCGACAAAAAGGCAACAAGTATTTGGCTGGTGAAAATGTTAGTATGGGTAGTGATTACACGCTGTATGCTGCCAAGGAAGGCGTTGTTGAATTTGGCCAGGTGAGAAAAACCACATTTTCCGGTTCCGGTGTCAAAAAAACCAAGGTATCAGTTAAATAAATCGATTTCTGGCAAAGCGCATCAAAAGGTGCTTTTTGCCAGCAACCGTATGGTTGTGCACTGTCGGCGGGTATGCTGGCAGAATAAGGAAAGAGGTTTCTGAAAGATCGAGGTTGAAGGCAGATGTGCCCTTTAGACCGCGCCAGGCGCGGTTCATACCACGAAAGGGCCTGTCCCCATGACTAAGGCAGTATGCACTGAAGCTGACGTACCTCCTGGTCTAATGGGGCGAGCGCCCCATTACTGACCGGGAGACGAGTCACTATGGCTAACATGGCCAATGAGACACGGATCACTGATGAAAGGGCCCCCCAGCCCCAGCTCACGAGGGGCTACCGTAACCCGGCGCTTTTCCGGTGGAGTACCATCGGGGATCTCAGTGCCTTCTGCGCCGCTACCGGTGGCGGCGCCAGCGCTCGGAGCGACGACGGTGGCCGGGTTAGGGGTCATCAGTAAGGCGTCCGGCTAGACATCTGAGCCTGGGGGGCTAATGGCCATGCCCCCAAGGCACCTTTTGACCGCAGGAAACTGTGGGAGGCCGTGAGAAGCGGCATGCTCTTCCCGGCAGGGACGCGAAAGCCTCCCTGTCGTGCACTATATACCATTCTGGTCCGGTGGCTTAGTTTGTCACCGGCCGTTCTCTCTGAATTCAATTATTTGAGAGTAGAGAAGAACGAGTAGCAATAGTAAATACAATTGCAAGTCAATAGAAAGTCGATTGCTAGTCAATTGTCTAGCTATAGTCTAGCTACTGACTGACCATAGACTAGCATTACAATTATGAACAATATAAATCTTACTAAATTTATGAAAAAGAATATCCCCGATATTCGCACCGGTGATACTATTAAAGTTCACCAGAAAATTAAAGAAGGCGACAAAGAGCGTGTCCAGATTTTTGAAGGACTGGTGATCGCTACTCATGGGGGCAAAACTCTTGATGGTACTTTTACCGTCCGCAAGGAATCGTTTGGCATCGGCGTCGAGAGAATCTTCCCAATCCATTCTCCCAGGGTTGTAAAAGTCGAACGTGTCAAGCAATCAAAAGTTCGCCGAAGTAAGCTTTATTTTATGAGACAACTTTCCGGTAAGAATGCTCGATTGAAAGAGCTAAATCGCGATCATGCCGTTTGGGAAGAAAAGGGAGCGGAGGAAGAGCTCGAGAAACTTGCCGAGGAAACGGCGAAAGCAGCCGAAGCTGCAGCCGCGGAGAAAGCGGCCGAAGAGGCTGAATTAGACAAAAAAGCCGAGTCAGCGATAAAAGCTCACGGTCATACTCCGGGCGAAGATGAGCCAAAAGATGACGTGAAAGTTGAGCAAGGTTCGAAACAAGACGAAAAAAAAGCAAAGGACACGGAAGAGAAATCCGAAACAGTAGAAGAATAATAATCAAATTATCATAAAAAACGTCCCAGAAATGGCGACCCAAAGGGTCCCCTTAGGGGGCGTTTTTTTTGTTGTGATATAATTTGGAAAAGAATTAAAAAAGGAGAATTATGTCAGGAGAAGTTCCGTCGCAGCATAGAGAGATGCACGATAAAGGCGCCCCTGTCGTATCCAGTGAAGTGGAACCTGAAGGATATGAGGCAAATATTGACAGGGCTCAAGAGATGGCAATTGCTGGTGATGCGAAAGAAACACTAGCAGTAAATTTTAGAAAATATCCGGAAAAAGCATTATCGTATCGTCGAAAAGCTAGTGATATTGAAGAAGATGCAGGAAAGAAATTTGATGAATCGAATAGCGAATTTACGGAAGAAGTTTTTGCTGAAATTGAGGCGTTGGTGGATTCCGGGAAAGATATAACTGTTGGGGGGCTTGCTCTTGTTGGACAGGAGGAAGGTCCAAATGATCGCAAGAAAAAAATGATTGAAACAGCTTTAGGAATCGATCCGGCAAACGGCCGAGGATTCGAGGGTAGTCAAAATGTATTTTTAAGCAATATCTCCGGTATTGTTGCCATGTATAATGGCCTAATGTCGGTCACTTTTCGTAAAGATCTGCAATTATATAATCGGATAAAACAGGAATTCATCCAGTCCGGCGGCCAATAAAAGATTGTTTGCAGATAGATAAGAATTATTCATTCTTCTCTCTCAAATTCGCAGAAGTAATAGCGTTGTAGTCTTTCCTTATAAAAAACCGCTCCGGTGAGTTGAAGCGGTTAGAACGCTGTCGTGTACTTGGCGCCGATCGAATAGGCACCGCCGGTTGTCGCCTCGAGTGTCAGTCCCTTGAGATTCTGGTAAACGCCGAGTTCGAACTCGGGACTTTTGCCGATCTCATATATTCCGCGGAGAAAGATCTCGGTGTTGGGAAACGGCCGGAATAGCCGTAACCGCTCAAGTTCAGCCCAAGGGTGATACCGAATTCCCTCAAGGCTATGAACTAACGGAAGGTAGATCCTGCCCTCCGCAAATCGGCTTTTGTGGTAAAACTGGAAAAACATCTGCGGCGGTTTCGGCTTCTGACCTATCAATTGGGCGCCGGATTGAGCTTCTTCGGTGTAGAGAGCGGTAATTCCGGCCCACCAATTGTCGGTCAGACAGTCAATCCCGGGGCTCAGAACAGCAAAGTCCAGATCAATCTGAGAGACGAAATCCCCGTTGTAAACACCCCTCATGTTGCATAGTTGATGCTCAAATCGGAAATACGAGGTTTTGCTTCCCAATACCAGGGAGAAGGTAGCAGGAAGATTGAGATACGGATCGTCCTCTGCCGCAGAAAGCGAGCAGAGTATAACGAGCATCAAGGCGATGAATATCCGCAACTGTTTCGCCTCCTTTCGCAGCAATTATAGCGTATAATTAATTTATGGACAAGACGAAAAATAAGAGCACGGGAAATGCCGGCGAAGATATGGCGGCGCGGTATTAAAAATACCAGAATTATGAATCAAGAAATATGAATTATGGATAAGACAAGAAATAAAAAAACCGGTAGCTATGGAGAAAATCTGACTGCTAAATATTTGGAGTCAATCGGCTATAAAATTATCGAACGAAATAAAACATACCCTTTCGGCGAGATTGATATTTTGGCCAGAGACGGGAAAAGCATTGTCATCGTTGAGGTAAAAACGGTTAAAGGAAGTGGTTGGGGTGCGGCATCTGATCTCGTGCGTCATAAAAAACAGGAAAAATTAAAAATGCTGGCATTGGTAGTGTCAAAAGAGTATCCCGATACTGACATTAGAATAGATGTTGTGGGGATTGATAATGGTATTATCAGCCATATTAAAAATGCTGTGGTGGGTTAGATATTTTGTATTAAAAACTCTTGACAACCGATAACAAATCGGTTATTTTATACCTCCTTGCAGAATACCACGGGCTATGCCCGTGGATGAATGAGCGGAGCCGATATGATACCATCTAATCATGAAGATATCCAAATCAAGTCACGGAGCATACTTCTGTGAATATCACA
>JBAZJN010000013.1:0-29581 GCA_041651295.1 Patescibacteria group bacterium
GCCAAAAACCTTTTAAGCATTTAAATGGCTTTTGCTCACTTTCTAAAACACTAAAAAAAGACCAGAAATGGCCTTCTATTTTAGGCATCAAATTTGATGAAAAACGCACTCGATTCTGAACGGTGACCGCGACACCGTGCCTTCACGCCCCTTCTGCCATCTAGCCGAGGCGTACGACCGCTAACTTCAAAATAAGCGGTCACTCCTTCCGATAGTCTTGCAGTCTACTCACTGCCGAAGCAGTTTGAGTTGAGTAGCTCTGCAGATGCCTAGATATTAACACATTAATTAGTCAGATGGTAGAGAATGATTCCTGTCGCGGTTGCGACGTTGAGAGAATTAGCGATGCCATACATTGGAATCTCGACTGCGGCATCGCATAAATGCAATAGATCGTCAGAAACTCCATCGACTTCATGGCCAACAATGACGGCAATGGGTTTGCGAAAATCGTACTCTTTGTAATTTATCGAATTATTAGTTTGCTCGAGCGCGACAATTTGTATTCCTTTATTTTTTAACTCTAGAACAAGCTTTTTAACGTCATCGCGGTATTCCCATGGTACATAATCAATAGTTTTTAGCGCGGTCTTTTCAATCTCTTTTCTAGGTGGCGATGCCGTTATCCCGCAAAGAAAAAGTTTTTCAACTTTAGTTGCATCGGCGGTACGAAAAATCGCTCCAACATTATACATTGATCTAATATTGTCTAAAATCAAAATGACCCCGCTGCGTTGGCCATTTTTTATATCGTCTAAATTTTTATTAGCAACAAGTTCCTGTGTTTTTCTCTTTTTCATATTTTTCTTTGATCATATCAACGGCTGACGCGGTCGAAAGATCTTCTTGTGTGCTTGTTTTCATGTCACGGACGATAACCGAATCGGTCAAAGCTTCCTGTTGACCGACAATAATTGCGTAATCTGCCGAAAGCTTAGCCGCCATTTTCATTTGCGTTCGCAAAGAATTTTTCGATGGGATATAAAAAACATTAATATTTTCCTGCTCAAAAGCATTGTAAATTTTCTTGCAAACTTTGCGGGCGGTCTTACCAATTTCTAATATTATTACTTCGACGCCTTTCGGTTCCGGGATCTTTACTTTATTTTTTGTCAGTAAATCAGTTACTCTCTCAGCTCCCATTCCCCAGCCAACAGCAGGAGTTTTTGGTCCCCCAAGAACTGAAACCAAACCGTCATATCTTCCCCCGCCACACAAGGTAGTTTTCCGTTTCTTATCTTCTCCAGCAGATATCTCGAATACAGTACGAGTGTAATAATCAAGACCACGGACCAAGGTATTGTCTAGTTCGAACTTAATTCCAAAATCATCAAGATATTCCAATGTGTCTTGAAAATGCTCGCGGCAGTCATTACAAATTGAGTCGAGAATTTGCGGTGCTTTGGACTTTTGCTTGGCGCAAACTTCATTCTTGCAATCCAGCATTCTAAGCGGGTTGGAATCGTACCGGCGACGGCAGTCATCGCAGAGCTCTGAAAGTTTGTCTTTGTAATAATCTTTTAGTTTTTTCAAATATTTAGTTCGGCACTCCGAACAACCAATCGAATTTATTGCGATATTTAAACCGGTAAAACCTAATTTTTTTAAAATTTCGCAAGCAGACATAATTGCCAAATAATCTGATTCCGCCGATTCGTCACCAAAAATCTCAGCGCCAAGTTGTCTGTGCTCGCGATATCTTCCGGCTTGAGGTCTTTCATGCCGATACATTGATCCGAAATAAAATAAGCGTACAGGTTGAGGCCAAGAATTCATCCCATTTTCTATAAATGCCCTGGCAGCACCGGCAGTACCCTCAGGTCGCAGGGCTAACTTCGGATCATCATCTTTGGACGTAGACTCGATTAGATAGAGTTCTTTCTCGACCATATCGGACGATTCTCCGGCACCTCTTTCAAAAATTCGCTTATCTTCAAAAACCGGAGTATCAATTTTCGAATAACCCAGGCCGTTTAAAACCCGCTCAGCTGTTAACTGAAAAAACCTCCAAGCCGGCTGTTCGGCTGGCAAAATGTCTCTGGTTCCTCGTGGTTTTTGAAATTGTTCTGACATTGCTTATCTAAAACTAACAAAATTTCTTTAACTTTGCAATCAATTCCAATACGCATTAATAATTCTCTCGGTGTCAAAACGTTTGGCCTCCATACATTTTGTCTTATGTACAGTGATTGTTTTTTGAAGCGTGATATAGCCCAAAATATCATCTCCGTCTTTTGGTTTGCAACAGTTTGCTAGCCTATAGACAAAACCTTGGCCAATCTCAAATTGTACATTTTTTGAACGATCATCTTTCTTTAAAACCTTTTTTTCTGAGAATGTAATATCGGGATAGAGAATTTTTATTATTTCGTTTTTTGAAATGTCACGTTTACCAATCGCCGCGATAGCCGTGTACAAATCATTAAATGGGAGTCTTGAATCGACAATTTTATTCGACAATTGTTTAATATTTTTTTCGGTAATAACATCCTTGTCAAAATTTGCCAATTCTTCATTTAAAATCAGTAAACCGGCTTGATAATATTTTGGCCGATCGAGATCAAAAAAATATTCACGAATTTTACTTCGGGCAAAATTAGTTTTAACAAAAGCCAGCCAATCACGCGAAGGTTTTGCCCTCTCGTTTTTGATAACTTCAACTACATCGCCGGTTTTAAGGTTTGAGGAAAGCGGCACCATCTTTGAATTTACTTTTGCGCCACAACATGAAAACCCCAAGTCGGTGTGAATGTGAAAAGCGAAATCAAGTGGCGTAGCATTTTTAACTAATTCGACGATTTTACCCTTGGGCGAAAAGACAAATATTTTATTAGCAAAGAATTTTATATTGGATTCCAAGAACCGCCCTCCTTCTAGTTCGGGCAACCATTCCTGAGCTGATTTTTTAGAAATTTTTGCCAGTTTATTCTCTTTGTAATACCAATGCGAAGCAATGCCGAATTCTGCGGTCTTGTGCATATCTTCAGTTCTAATTTGGATTTCGAAAACTTGTTCTTCGGGCCCTTTCACTGTCGTGTGCAACGATCGATAGATTCCGTTTCTAGGTTTTGCAATGTAGTCATTGAACTCTTCATTAATTGGATCGAACAACTCATGAACTTTGCCTAATATTTTGTAACAATCAGGAGTTGATCGACAAATAATACGGATGGCAACTAAATCAAATATTTGATCAATCGAGTTTCTTTCTTTTAATTTATTGAAAATTGAAAAGTTGTGTTTAACGCGCCCATGAACGTCAGTGTTAGGAATATGCTTGGAAATTTTGCTGATGATCCTATTAATATATTTTTCTCTGGTTGACTTCGCGGTAGTAATACTACGTATGAACACTTCATACTTTTCTGGATAAGCGTATGGAAAACACAAATCTTCGAGGCTAGCCTTTAACTCTCCCATGCCGATTCTCTCAGCCAGGGCTGCAAATATTTCAATTGTTTCTTTGGCATAAAATTTTCGTTTTTCATCAGGTAACCATTCAAGAGTTTGGCTATTATGTAGCCTGTCATATAGTTTAATGATCAAAACTCTTGGATCACCAGCCATGGCCGTTAACAATTTGCGGTAAGAATCAATTTGGGTAGAAAAATGATTCTTTGAAAATTCCAAACCCAGAGCTTTATCCTTCATCTTAATTGACGATATTTTTGTTACACCGTCAACAAGTGTAGCAACATCTTGGTTGAAAATTTGACTCAAATCAAAAATTTGGATACCACAATCTTCAACAACATCATGAAGGAGGGCGGCGGCAATAGTATCTGAATCCGGGTTATGCTTGATAATATTGATTGCAACCCCAAGCGGGTGGATAAAATATGGTTCACCACTAATTCGGCTTTGGCTCTTGTGTTTCTCTTTGGCAAAATTAAAAGCTTTTTCGATGAACGCAACGTCTCGATCTGAATAACTTGAAATCAATGGTTTTAAAACCTTGCCAAAACCTCCGACCGTGGGGTCGAATTGATTTTTGTTCGAGTCCGCCATGGTTTTTTATTTCTTAAATACTATTTGTTTGCCAACCAAATGAGTAGTGATTTTGTTGCCTGAGATAAATTTACCGGCAATAATATTCTCTGATATTGGATCTTCAAGTTTTTCACATATTGATCTTTTGATAGGCCTTGCACCGAACTCTTCGGAAAATCCGTGTTCAAAAATATAGTTCTTAACATCTTTAGAAACGGAAAGTTTTATGCCCTGTTTCTTTAGTCGGATCTCAAGTTCTTTAAGTTCCAGGTCAACAATTGATAATATTGATCTCTTGTCCAGCGGCTTAAAAACTACAATCGAATCAAGTCGGTTGATCAGCTCGGGACGAATTTCTTTATTAACAGTCTCCATAACCATCTTTTTCAAATTCTCATATTTTTCTTCGCTGTTATCTTTGGATTGAAACCCGATCCCCTGGGCTTTTTTAAGATCAGATGTCCCGAGATTTGAGGTTAATATAATAATAGTATTGCGAAAATTTACCGACCTGCCTTTTGCATCGGTCAGTTTTCCGTCTTCAAGGATTTGCAACAGGATATTAAAAACTTCCGGATGTGCTTTTTCAATTTCATCAAATAAAATAATCGAGAAAGGTTTTTTTCTAACCGCTTCAGTTAGTTTGCCGCCATCGTCATAACCGACATAACCGGCGGGGGCACCGACCAAACGGGAAACATTATGTTTTTCCATGAATTCTGACATATCAATTTTAATCAAACTATCTTCGCTGCCGAATAACTGTTTTGCCAGCGTTTTAGACAAGTGAGTTTTGCCGACGCCGGTTGGCCCCAAAAACATATAAGATCCGATTGGTCGCTTGGGGTCGGAAACGCCTGCGCGATTTCTTCTGATAGATTTTGCAATTAAAGTTACTGCTTCGTCTTGCCCAACAACATCACGTCTCATTTTATCTTCGAGTTTCAAATAACGTAACCGCTCGTCGTGAGTTAAATTTTCGACATTAATACCTGTCCAGCGGGCAACAATCTTTTCGATATCTTTGGCATCAATTATTTTCTGCTTGTCCTGCCTTATCGTCCCCTCAATAGCTTTAATTTTATCACTGAGTTTTATTTCTTCTTCCCGTAAATTAGTTGCAGATTCATAATTTTCACTATTTACGGCATCCTCTTTTTTAACCAGAATGTCTGACAATTTTGATTCTAGTTTTGCCAGCTTCATGCTATCCGCTGAAACAATATTGGTTGCAGCGGCAGCCTCGTCCATTAAATCAATTGCTTTGTCCGGTAATTGGCGGTCTGAAATATACCGATAAGCTAATTCGGCAGCGGAAGTTAAAGCTTCCGGTGTGAATTTGATACCGTGATGTTTTTCGTATCTTGTTCGCAAGCCTTTCAAAATTTTAATAGTATTGGAGACGCTGGGTTCCAAAACCTGAACGACTTGAAATCTTCGTTCGTAAGCGGGGTCTTTTTCAATATGCTTTTTATATTCGTCAAAAGTTGTTGCACCGACAACCTGAAGCTGTCCTCGAGATAGAATTGGTTTTAGCATGTTGGCGGTATCAAGCGATCCCTCGGCCGATCCTGTTCCGATTGTTGTATGTATTTCGTCGATGAAAAGAATAATTTTACCGCTTTTTTGAATTTCGGCCAAAAGTTTTTTCATCCGGCTTTCAAATTGGCCGCGATACATTGTGCCGGCTAAAAGAGAACCGATATCCAGAGATAGAATTGTTCTACCGATCAAATTTTGCGGTACACTACCATCGATAATCCTCTGGGCCAGGCCCTCTACAATAGCAGTTTTACCAACTCCGGCATCGCCGATTAAAAGAGGATTGTTCTTCGTTCTTCTGGATAAAATTTGAGTGACTCTCTCAATTTCATTTTCTCTGCCAACAAGAGGGTCAAGCTTACCGTTTCTGGCCATTTCAGTTAGATTTACCGTATATTGCTCAAGAAAACTTTTTTCCTGCTCTTTGATAGCTGTTTTTAGTCCCTCGCCAACAAAATCGGCTGGAAAATCGTCAGCCGGCATTTCAGAAAAATTTACCCCGCCCAGGTTGGGGTCGGGAAAAAAATTGCCCGATGCCTTAGAGATCTCGTCAAAAATAACTGTGAGCTGATCAGTGATTTTTCGCGGATCAACACCAATACGTTCCACTATGCTGTATGAGTTTAATTTTGGATCGGAAAGCAGGGCCAACAGCAAATGTTCGGCATCAATTAATGTATGATTATGCCCGGCAGCGATTTGTACGGCATTCTGAATCACAACCCTTGCGCCCTCTGATAATCCGGCAACAGACTTTTTCTTTGATTGACCGGCAACCAATTTAGCAACAATGGAAACTCTATCGGAAGTAACTTCAAAGGTTGTTAAAATATCCGAAGCAAGAGTGCCCTTGGTCAGGACTAAAGCTAAAAACAAGTCCTCGCTGTCGATCGGCCGGCCGGAATCTTTAGCAATTTGCTCTGACAGAAGTAAAATTTTTTTTAAATTCTCGCTGAATTTGCGAAATATATTTGGATCCATGAATAATAATTTAAAATTTAAGAATCAAAATTTAAAATTATAGTGACCACTTTGTGGTCGAACTATTTGGAATCCGAATCAATCTTCTCCTCAATTTTTTCAGCATCAGCATCGGAAACTTCCACTGGTTCTTTTTTAACAATTTCTTCCTTTTCAACCGTAACCGCTTTTTCAGCATCCTTACCTTCGTTATTTGCTTCGTCAGATGAAGCTCCCTCGGCTTTTTCGATATCAATACCCCAGCCGGTAAGTTTTGAAGCCAATCGGACGTTTTGACCGTTTTTTCCGATTGCTAAAGAAAGGCTGTCTTCGGTAACAAAAACTGTTGCTTTGTTATCTTTTGAAGAAATAACGATCTTCTCGCATTTGGCTGGAGAAAGGGCATTGATGATAAATTGTTCAACGTCTTCATCCCAAAGAACGATGTCAATTTTTTCGTCACCGATTTCAGCCAAAACCGACTGGACTCTAGTACCACGCTGGCCAACGCAAGAACCGATTGGATCGATATTTTCATCATTGGCAATAACCGCCATTTTGGTTCGGGATCCTGCTTCTCTGGCAATGTTTTTAATTTCAACTGTGCCGTTGGCAATCTCCGGAACTTCAAGCTCAAATAAGCCTTTGATTAAACCTTCATCGGATCTGGAAACCAGTATTTGCGGTCCGCGGGAAGTTTGGGCAACTTCCTTGATGTAGATTTTTAACCGTTGTCCTACGTAGTATCGTTCATCACGAATTTGGTCGCTGGGAAACATTATGGCATTGACTTTGCCAAGTGAAACAATTACATTTTTACCTTCAATTTGGGCAATTGAGCCATTTGCGACCGTGCCTTCTCTGTCTTTAAATTCAGTGAAGATCATATCTCTCTCAGCTTCACGAATTCGCTGGATAATAACCTGTTTCGCGGTTTGAGCAGCAATCCGGCCGAAATTTTCCTCTTTGTGAAGGGCTTCAATAATCTCGTCGCCAACTTTATAATCCTTCTTAATTTTCTTTGCTTCAGTTAAAGAAATTTCCGCTTCTTCGTTTTCTAATTCTTCATCGGGAACAACGGTAGTGACTTTAAACATTTCGGCCTCACCGGTTTTCTGATCCATCTTGGCTCGGATTACCTGTTTTGGTTTGCCATAATCTTTACGATATGCAGCTGCAAGAGCTGCCTCGACGGTGGAAATAACGGTTTCTTTATCTAAACCCTTCTCGTCACAGAGTTCTTCGATCGCTTGCATAAAATTTACGTCTTGCATCATTCTCCTAACTATTAAATTGTTATTCAATTGTACTGTCGAAACAGTAATGGATAACTAATGTTCTAATAACCAATAACGAATTAGTTTTATTTGTTTTTAGTCAGTAGTTTATTTGTCACCCATTTTTTTTAAAAAAGTGGCCACCGCAGGGTCACCACAATCCACATTTATATTCTAGCAACTGATGAAAATCTTGTCAACACTTTTTTAGTTCTGGACTGAGTTTTTAATACCGTGTTTTTGAAATAATCACATGATTTGATCCTATAGAATTGATGTGTGTGATATTTAAGAAAAAAATGCTTGCAATATGCCAGCAGTACGTTCAGCAAGCGGTCAAGGCCGCAGACAGGTATAACCTCCTTGCATCATATGGGTTGCCGGGTCCGATCGGCGAACCAGCCATTGTGATAGTTATCTCTCGGCCATCAACGATTACTCGATAAGCGAGATGAGCGTCAGCCAGGAAGGACTCAGTATGTTCCCTCCGAAGCTCAACTCGATGCCCATGGAGACTGGCAAATAGCACGTCGTCGTGCCAGCCGAATCCCGCAAGGGCATGATCGGGTTTGTGCCACTGACCGTCGTATTCTGCAATGCAGCGCAACCAATTGCGTCTCCATCGCCGAACTGCCAGTTTCTTTACGAACCGGAATACGAAGACGATACTAGCAGTAATAGTAGCCATCGCTAGAATACAGAAGAACATGGATGGAATCTCCCTCTCATTCGACGTAAGTGTAGTTTAAACTCAAAAAACGCTTTCGTCAAGCGTTTTTCTCTTAGCTTTCACCTGTTAGATTATATAATCATCGTCGCAGAACAGTTCATCTTTTTATTCATATAATTTATGCTTAAAAACTTTCCAAACCAATTTTGGCAATGCACTTTGCCGGCGATAACGTTTTGGTTCAATCATCAATCGCCAGAGCCACTCTAATCCGATGGCTCGAATAAATTTTGGTGCCCGCTTACGCCTGCCGGCAAGAAAATCAAATGTTCCGCCGACGCCAATACCAATTCTGGCGCCGGTTTTTACCAAATTTTTTTCCAGCCATAACTCCTCTGCTGGTACGCCATAGGCCACAAAAAGTATATCCGGCTTGTCCTTTTTCATCAATTCCAATATTTTTGTTTCGTCTTCAGTCTTTGGAGAACCCTCAAATGTGCCAGCAACTTTCATGCCATAAATATCAGTTTGCAGTTTCAGCGCAGCCTGCTCCGGAATAGTCGGTTCGCCGCCGAGAAGAAAAACTTTCATGTCTTTTTTGACCGCAAGTCGTGATAAGTCCCAAATGTAATCGGAACCGGAAATCCGCTCAGAGATAGGATTTTTTAAGTATTTAGGATATAAAACAATTGCTGCTAATGACCAGAGCAGTTTGAAAAAACCGACTAAGTTGCGGGCAAATCTATCTTTGGGCAAAGACAATGATAAAAACTTTGCTGCCCAAAGAATACCGATTCCGTCAGCAAAGTTTATGGTTGAATTCGAGAGCATATCGAAAACTTTTTTGTCATTTAATGCCAAATACATAAATTCAGCATTAACAGTGGCAATAAAAATTGGTTTTTTCGCTTGGAGTTTCTGTTCAACAAATCTAACCGATTGTTCACGAGTAAAGCTGTCAATTGGAATACCGAGAATATTAATTTTTTTTCTGGAAATCTTCATATTTTTCTTCAATAAACTTTTTGAATTCTTTTTCAAAAACTTCAACGGAAAATTTTCTAGCTTGTGTCTTGCAATCTTCCGTCTTGTATCTGTAATATTTTTTTTCAAATTCGGCTAGCGTTTCAATCAAATCGCTTGGGCTATCGGTGCTGGAAAAAAATTCTCCGGTTTTTCCGGCGACAACTGTCTCAGTCGCACCGCCAACGCCCAAAGCAATTACCGGTCTGCCAGCGGCCATGGCCTCAACCGGCGTCAGGCCAAAATCATCTTCCCCGGGAAAAATAAAAGCCTTGCAGGTTGATAAATATTTGTTTCGTTCACTGTCTGATTGCCAGCTCAAAAATTTTATATTACTGTTTGTTATCTCTTTCAGCCGCTTCTCATCGCCACCTTCGCCAATAATGTAGAGTGGCAGTTTTAATTTATTAAAGGCTTCTATTGCCAAATCAATATTCTTGTATTGGGTCAGCCGTGAAACTATTAAATAGAAATCTTTGGCTGGTTTTTGATTTTTTAGCAACTCATCAATTTCAGTCGGAGGATATATTACTATTGAATCTTGCTGGTAATATTTTTTAATTCTTCTTGATACGTTTTTCGAAATGGCAATCCAAAAATTAGTTCTTTTTGAGGCATAAAAATCCCAAATCCTGAGTTTAGACAGAAGTGATCTGATATAAAATCCGATCGGACCAAAACCAATATTATTTTCTTTGAGGTAGTTCGCAGACCAATCCCAGAGATACCGCGTCGGAGAATAACAGTAAGTTATATGGAGTTGATTCGGCTTGGTTATTACTCCATGGGCAAAGGAGTTTGATGAAGAAATTACAAGATCAAATTCTCTCAAATCCATTTTTTCAATGGCTTTTGGGTATTTGGATAACAAAAATCTTGAACGCTTGCGAATAAATGCCGGGTATTTTTGCAAATACGACGGTCGAATATCACAATCACTAAACATGCCCTTCGTTCCGGACTGATCATAAAGGAGAGTATATATTGGCGCGTCCGGGAAAATTTTGTGCATTACTAAAAGAACCCGCTCGGCGCCACCAACCTTAGTCAGATAATCATGAACTATCGCAACTTTCATTTTGACTCCAACACTTTAAGAGTGGCGCGGGCGCAAGTTTCCCAACTGTATTTTGAAAGTTCCGAATTTCCAGCCTTGATTAATTTTGATTTAAGATCTGGTTTGTTAATTATCTGACTCATGGCGGCTGCAATTTCAAATGGTTTTTTCGGATTGACTAAAATTGCGCCGTGGCCGGCTACCTCTGGCATACTGGAAATTTTTGAGGTAACTACCGGGATTCCGGCGACGAATGCTTCAAGAATCGGGTAACCAAATCCTTCGAATAGCGATGGAAAAGCAAATAACTCGGCTTTTTTATTCAAAAGATCCCGGTCGGCGTCGGAAATAAAGCCGGTTTCGACAATATCATCCGAAAATTTTGAAGCCTCGATTTCCTTTTTGATTTCTTCGTAACCATATCCGGGTTTTCCGACCAAAACCAACCGATGATTGATCCTTCTCTCTGATCGCAGCATTTCATAGGCTTTGACAAGATTGACAAGGTTTTTTTTGCTCTCAAGACGTCCGACAAATAGTATATACGGCGACTCAGAAATGTCTCTGATTTTTTCACTGGCAGTCCCGCCGCTTGATTCAGAATTAAATCCCATCGGCACAAAACAGATCATTTTTTCGTCAACTTTATAGTATTTTTTTAAATCGGAAGAAGTCGATTTCGAATATACTATAATGCTGGCATTCTTCTTAATTGCCCGACGAATTCCCAGGTCATGTAAGCGGATTTCCTTGGACGAGTAAGCCTCGGGGTAATATTTCCAGGCTAGATCGTGAATTGTGGTAACGGCATGTTTGGGAGTAAACGGTGGCAAAATATGAGACGGTACAAAAAGAACATCCGGTTTATTACTTATCATCTCCAGAGAAAGACCAATCTGGGTCCAGAGTTTTCTGCGGTTGATAATTACTACTTTGAAATTTTTCGGTAAATTATCAAAGCTACTGTCGTAGTTTGGTCCGACATAGAGACAATAACTATTTTTTTTATCGACTTTGGCCAAAGCAAAAATTAAGTCCCGGCTATATTTTTCCGTGCCGGTTTTCTGTTTGGTTATCGCTCTCGAGGCGTCAATTCCAATGATCATTTAAAATAATTTCTCGGTTTATTGCTATTTAAAATGTCACTAACCATTTTATTGGTGTCAGTCGCTTTGTTTCAAACGTTTATACTTTCCGGTAATTTCGGATTGTAAACCTCTGGGTTTGACATTTTCTCCCTATTGACAAAATCTGTTTTGCTTGATATACTTTGCTTGATAAATCTCCGGCCAGAAGTTTCCATACTTCACCTAGGCGGGGGATTTTATTTTATTCTACAGGGAAACAGGACATAAAATATTTTCTTTTGCTGATTTTATTTTCCTTGATTTGAACGATAAATAATTCACCGGTTTTTAGTTGGCCCGAAAAGCGATAAAAAATTTCTGATTTCTTGTTTGGATTGTTTTTGATCACTGGTATACATGTAGAATTTTTGATCGTGTCAATTGCGGCAGTAAATAACTTCAGCCTTTTAAATCTTTCTTTCGGTGATTTGCTTTTTAAGTGATCCCAGAAAAAATCAAAGAATATCTTATCCTTTTTAAAATACTTACTTCGAACATAAGGTTTTCTTTTAGTTAATTTCTCAATCTGATGATAAATTTTCCATGCTGACTTTGAAATTTCCCCTAAATTTGACCCAGGAAGCTTATTTATTTTTGTTTTATATGGAATCATCTTATTATTCTCTTGCCCATAAAACCGACTTTTTGAAAGCGTCCAAATGCTCAACGGCAATACCCGCACCCTTTACCACACAGGTTTCCGGATTCTCAGCAATTTGGCACGGAACACCGGTAACCTTGGTTAGAAGTGTGTCAATATTGCGCAAGAGTGCTCCCCCACCGGTGACGATAATACCCTTGTCCATGACATCCGATGCTAATTCTGGTGGAGTATGTTGAAGAACACTTTTTACAGTATTTATTATTTCCAATAAAGGCGCCTTGATAGCTTTAACAATGTCTTCGGCACTGATAATAATGCTCTCCGGCAAGCCGGTGATTCCATTAGATCCCGAAACCTCCATTTTCATTTCTTTTTTCGGCTCGATGGCGCTGCCGATCCGTTTTTTAATTTCTTCGGCTGTTTGCTCGCCGATAATTAAGTTATATTTCTTTCGAACATAAGCGGAAATTCCGAGATCGATCTTATTTCCACCGGCCCTGGCACTAGAGGCGGCAATAACGTCGCCAAGAGCGATAACGGCAACCTCTGTAGTACCTCCTCCGATGTCGATTATCATATTACCTGATGGAGTGGCGATAGGAATGCCGGCACCAAGAGCGGCGGCAATTGGTTGTTTAATCAAGTATGCCTGCTTGGCTCCGGCTGAAAGCGTAGCATCAATCACGGCTCGCCTTTCTGTTGATGTTATTCCGACTGGAACTGCAATCATAACTTCCGGCTTACCGAAACGGATTTTGCCGCTAACCTGGTTGATAAAATAACGCAGCATTGTTTCAGAAATATGATAGTTGGCGATGACGCCGTCTTTTAGCGGATGGGCAGCCACAATGCTTTCAGGCGTCCGGCCGATCATTTTTTTTGCTTCGGCACCAATGGCAACTATTTGATTGTTCTCGACTTGCATGGCAACAACCGAGGGCTCGTTAATTACAATGCCTTTTTTTGGCAAATAGACCAAAATATTGGTAGTTCCTAAGTCAATAGCTATGCGCTTGGCCATCAGTCTATCCTTCTGATATCTGCCCCCAAGACTTGTAAACGTTTATCAAATGATTCATATCCGCGATCAACGTACTCAATATTATCAATAATCGATTCTCCTTCGGCGCAAAGGGCGGCAATCACAAGAGCGGCTCCGCCACGAAGGTCTGAACATTCAATTTCCTTGCCGTGGAGTTTTGTTGGACCGTTTATTACAATAATATGCGGGTTTTCAACTGAAATATCAGCGCCCATACCGTCCAGCCACTTAACGTAGTCAAATCGTGAATCAAAAATTGTTTCGAACATTCTGGTTCGGCCTTCAGCTTGGGTCAGAAGTACGGCAAACGGAGATTGTAAATCGGTTGGAAATCCGGGATAAGGCCGGGTATCAATCCATTTTACATTTGGTGCGACTAACTTGGATTTTTGATCAACTATCATATTAAACCACTTGCCGTTAGCTTTGATTTCGTAGTCAATATTGATTAGCTTAAATTTATTCAATACCAGTGACAAATGGTCGGGAATGATATTTTCGATCTCAACGCGACCACCGCAGACCGCAGCAGCAATTGCAATAGTACCGGCCTCGATTCTGTCAGGCATAACTTCATATTCAACCGAATGTAGTGATTTTACGCCGGTAACTTCAATTGTATGAGTTCCGGCACCGGAAATTTTGGCCCCGGCTTGATTAAGAAAATTGGCTAAATCGGCAATTTCGGGTTCACAGGCGGCAATATCGATTACTGTTTTGCCTTCACGCAGTACAGCAGCCATAATGACATTTTCAGTTGTCGTAACGGACATTTCTTCCAGCGTAATTTTCTTATCGCCCTTGCGGTAATTATCGCCACTTTCGAGACTGTATTTAGTATTTACTTCATTGGCTTTAACATTTATTCCCAAATCTGAGAACGCTTTGAGATGAAAATCGATTGGGCGAGATCCGATTAAACAGCCGCCAGGTTCGGAAAAATTAGCTTTGCCGAATTTTGAAAGTAGTGGTCCGATAATTACAACTGATCCACGCAGTTTTCTCACCGGCTCTTCATCTGGTGACCAAGAATTCACATTGCTGCTATCAATCGTAAGAGTATTTTCATCAAAAAAGACTTTTGCTCCCAAACTTTCAATAACTTCTATCATTCTAAAAATATCCAAGATTCTTGGAACATTTTTCAGAATAACCTTGTTTTCAACCATAACAGCTGCCGCGATCATCTTTAAGGCGGCGTTTTTTGCGCCTGAAACTCTGAATTTACCATTTAATTTTTTGCCCCCAACCACTTTGAATTTCGCCATATTCTCCTTCGAAAATCCCAAACCACAATAAACAAATCACAAACATTTGAACTTTGAAATTTGAAATTTGTTTGAAATTTGGAAACTGGATTTTGTGATTTTATTATACCTCTGTTTTACATTTTTTTCAAGAAGAGTTACAATCATTTTATGATGGAATATAAACACAAACCGCGACCGGAACGACTGCGAGAAATTATAATCGGTCAGACATTGGTGACGCTTTTAATTGTCGCTATTACAATATACTTGGTTTTTCTCGGGCTTGGATACAAAATTAATTGGACCACCAAGTCTATTGAGCATACCGGAATTCTGTATTTATCATATATACCTAAGGATGCTAATGTTAACATATCCGGAACAGATTACACGAAAAATTCTCCATTTTCAGTTTCCTTGCTGCCTGGAGATTATACAGCTAAAGTCAGCAAAGAAGGCTATCGCGACTGGGAGCACAATACAAAAATTATTGCTGATCGAGTTATCTCTTTTAAAAATATTATTTTATTCAAGACTGATCCGACAGCGGAGCAGATTACCGATCAAGATACCATCAATTCAATAAACGCACCGTATGACATTTTGGTTCGGAATCCAAAAGGAGATTTGGATTTTAACGACTATGAAATCTGGCATGGCGATCAATTAGTCACCAGGTTTTCGACAAAAATACACGGAGTTATCTGGTATCCAGGATCAGAATACATTGCTTTTCAGCAGGGTAATCAAATACGAGTAATCGAAAAAGACGGCAGTAATGACACCTTGCTCATAACATTAATTTCTGATAGCCCAACGAATTTTATCTTTAGCTGGGAAGGATCAACATTACTATTTAAAGACGGAGAACTTTACAAGAAAGCAATAATTAATTAAATAGACAATTATTTGATTCCCGATGGTATAGAAACGCGGCCGGTTGAGCCGACGTTTTTATTTAGTCCGGGATCCGGAATTATTTGTTGTGCCTGAACAATTAACCGATTTAAATTGGTTCCCACCGGAGTGCAAGTCATGAGGGTCAAGATACTGACAGTGGAGTCTGATTTTAATACGGATGTGTCTGACGGATCGACGACAAAAATATTATTTACCCGATAGATATAGTTGGTTCTAAGATACCTAATCTGAACCAGATCGCCGACTACAACATTGGATAATAGGGCAAATATCGAATTGTATTGGCTTTTTACCCACGGATAGTTTGAGCTATGGCCGGTAATAAAAACATTGCCAATTTCACCGGGTTTCGATGTATTTTTGATCTGAATTACGCCATTTTTAAGATTACTGCTAACGGGCTTTTCACTATTCTCGACATCGAATGTAATAGGTGCCTTAACATTAACGCTTTCAATAAATATCGAATTATCTGAGATCTCCGGTAAGGCGGATGTGCCAGACGAAGTTGAACCGCTTTGGATTTTTACCACCGCATCTTGGAGTTTGTGTGACTCGACTCCGAATTCATCCTGGTACCACCAGGCAATTTTTTTATTAACCGCTGAAAAGTTTAGAACGTAAGCAATCAGCAAAAAAAAGCTAATAAAAACAGCTAAAAAGGAAATGATAATTGCTAGCAAGTTTCGTTTTTTAAATCTGGAAGAAATAAATATTTTTTCCAGATCTTCTTCAGTTAGTTTATGTTTCATAAAATTCACTATTGTGGTGCCGCGGGAGAGAATCGAACTCTCATGATATTGCTATCGCAGGATTTTGAGTCCTGTGCGTCTACCAATTCCGCCACCGCGGCGCATAGCTACTTGACCGTAAATATAACGTATAGATTTTATCATTTATGATAAGTTTTTACAAGCAAAAAGACTTCTGTGTTTAGGTGATTTATGATATAATCACGAGTGACTGATCAGCTACATCAGTAGTTGATAGCACACCTTCAACAAGGAGTGTATAAGGTGAAGATCGAAACCGCTATGACCGTCAGCCTCCTCTTCTGCGCCGCGGTTTGGGCTCAATCCTCACCAGTTGACCAAGGGTGCATCCGCAGGCATAGCAGCAACTTCGGTGCCCAGGGTGACGACTACGACGGCTCCAGCAAGGTTTGGCATTGCGGGGATGATATCGGCTGCGAATACATGACGCCGGTGTTCTCCCCTGTAAACGGCCGCATTGTCGGCGGCTCGCCGACTGGTTGGGATTCCCCTTCAAACGACAAACCTGGTCTACGGAGTAACTTCGCACTAAAGATCAATTCCACCGTTCATGGCAGACCTACGCTGGTTGTACTAGGCCACCTGATGCGTCCGCTAAAGGCAGGTCAACCGGTTGCCGATCAGACTATTGTCGGTTACCGCATCGGAGAAGAAGTTAGGGCCGGAGATGCTGTTGGTTTCATTGGCAAATGGTCAGTTGGAACGCATCTCCATCTGGCTGTCGCTGTTGGCGAGCCGTTCCCGAAAGAGGGATTTGGCCGTCAACCACTACCTCGGCCGGCCGAGCAATCTGATCAAGGGGTCAAGGCGTTCGGTATTTGGCGGGATCCGCTTCCGTGGTTAGGCATTACAATCATCAGCCCGATGGAATCCGGTGTGGATAACTTCCTGCCGGCGACGACGACCGATGGTACCGGCTTCTACTTCGTTCGCGACGACGCTAGCGGTCAGCAGCAGCTGACGCTGGCCGACACCAATGGCAACGCAATCATGTCTGTCTCCAAATTGCCGACTGGAGAACGGGCGCTCGACATTTTTCCTGGGCCCGGGTCCGATGTCTTCGCCAAAAGCCAGTCTGTCGAAGGATTCTCTCTCTGGCGACTCAGCCCGGGAAGGGCTCCAGACAGGCTGGTACTGGCCGACAAGCCGTTCGAGTGCAGTGATTGGTTTTCCGAAGCCGATTACCTGCCAATACGTCTCGGCCGGGATTGGCAAGCGGTTGACCTGGCGACGGGCAAGATTCGTAGGCCATCTGAACTCCTGCCTGCCGAGGGCAAGCTTTGGCAGCTGATCGGTTCGTCAACCAACAACGGCCAGAGCAAGGCTTACCTCGCCAGGTACATCGTCGGTCCGAAAGGCACAGTCTCGGAGTCTGCCTTATACGAGGACGGCACGGCCAGTTTGGAGTCACTGTGTATTTTGCCACTTCAGCCGGAACATTCGGAGTGGAATGAATCAACCAAAGAAGTGGTCTGGCTGCGCAAGGATATGTCAGGTTGCAGCATTTGGCGAAGCCTGCTATGCAGCGGAATGAGCCTGCTCGGCTGCGTCGCCGCTCTGGAAATTCCCTACTACGACGAGAACTGGACGAAGTGCACCTATAGCACAACCCGAGAGATAATGTCTTTGACTGTAGTTGGTTGTCAAGCAAAAGCCCCGCGAGTTGTTTTTGACGAGCGGGTATCTGGTCGCTTTGTCATCCGTAGTATGGATCTGGCCGGGAAAAAGATGCGCGATCTGGTGCGATAAGTACTCATGCCCAATGCCCCGCAAAGGCAACGGGCATTTTTTAATTGCGTAATATTTTGATCTCTTCGATATTGGAGATATCAACAACTTCAGATGGCGGATTTTTCGACAAAACTCCCCCATCGATAATTAGATCCGGCTGATATTCATTATCTTTTATTTGACTCTCGAACTCTTGCACACTCCAGCAATTCGGCTGGTCAGAGACATTGGCTGAAGTAGCGGCAATAGGTTGACCCAGCTTTTTAATCAGATCCAAAATATTCTTATTATCTGGTATTCGAATGCCGACCTTTTCTAAGCTGTGATATTGATTAGCAAAATGCGATCTTTCTTTCTTGCTCCAAGGAAAAATAAAAGTATATGCTCCGGGTGTTTTAGCTTTGATAAATGTCTCGACTTTTTTATCCAAGTTAATGTATTGCTTGACCATATCTACTGACGAAAATATTAGTGCAATCGGCTTGTTAAAATCACGGCCCTTAATATTGTAAATTTTATTCATCGCATCAGTGTTGAACGGATTGGCAACTAAACCATAAACGGTATCAAAGGGCAAAACAATAGCTTTTCCCGAGTTAATTTCTTGGGCAATTTTTTTAATATCTAGTTTTTTCATGTTCTTATTTTATCAAATTGACATGGTTGCTTACATACAGTATATTCTAACAAGCGATATTCTGTTCTGATCTGAGGTGCGATATGAATCCGATTCCGGTCGGTTTGCAGTTTGTCATCCCCGAAGTCGAAGTCACCTGGCTTGATGGCTCCGAAGTCAGGTTCAATGACCCCGCCAGGCTCGGCAACGCTCTGTATCAAGTCTACGAGCATCCGCTACCGGAGGAGATGCAGCCAGAAGGTTGGGCCCGGCACGGCTATCTTCGCCAGGTATGGCACGTCCAGCTAGACGGCGATGAGGCCTTCCAATTTCAGTTTGAGATCGGTCACGACTGGCGCTGGCGCGAGATCGGTGGCCCCGAAATCCTGGGTACTCCGCAGACCTATATGCCCGGGATCAGTCGGCTTGAACACCCGGTCATCATACTGCCAGGGGAACACGGCGCCGAACTGGGTGATTTCCTGATCAACCTGACAGTAAAGCCGTTCATGGGCTGGATGTACTACTCGTCATTCAGCGCCGGCGTCAACTCGACCGATGACTATGTTGTGATGACGCTCTAGGCTGCCGGCGGGGTCATCGCCAGGGGGACACTCTCCATGATCCGCTCAACCGCGAACGGCGACATGCAGCGCATGCTCTATGAGTGGGAAGGCGGGGACAGCCCAATGGGTCGGGGCGACCATGTGGGCGCCGCTTGGGAAGGCGGTTTCGACTACTAGCCTCGGATGCTAGTAGTGCGGTTTGTTGGTGCGGTTGGTCCCGCACCATTTTTTTATCTATAAAGATCAGCTATAATTAGAGCAAGTAAATAATTTGTGGAGGGGCTATAAATAGTAAACGGAAAGCGGCTCTAATTATTTTAGATGGCTGGGGAATAGGTCCTGCGTGGGGAGGCAATGCAATAATTGCCGCCAGAACCCCAAACATGGATATTTGGTGGCGAACATATTCGCACACTACTCTTTCTGCTTGCTCTGAAGCGGTGGGGTTGCCACCGCATACAAGTGGAAACTCTGAGACCGGACACTTAAACATTGGGGCGGGAAGAATTGTTCCCCAGGACTTAGTTTTTGTTAATCAAGAAATTGCCAACGGAAATTTTGCTAAGAATCCAAAAATTCTGGAGGCTTTTGAGCATGTCAAAAAGAATAAATCAAAATTGCATGTCATGGGTTTAGTTGGTGACGGTCATGTTCATTCGTCAATTTCACACATGTATGAACTATTGAGGATGGCAAAGGCGGCCGGAATTGATCAAGCCTACCTGGATTTATTTGCCGACGGTCGCGATAGTGAACCAAATTCGGCTCAAATGATATTTGACCAAATAAATCAGCAGTTGAAAAAAATAGGCATTGGCGTGGTTAATTTCATCTCCGGCAGATATTTTGCTATGGATCGGGATAGAAATTGGGGCAGAACTTCTCGTGTTTATAACGCCTTGACCAAGGGGGAAGCCGAGCCAAGTTTAAGCGCAAGAGATCTAATATCCCGCTCATATTTGCGGAACATCAATGATGAATTTATCGAGCCGCATTTTATTTGCAAGGAAAAAGCGGAAAAAGTTTTAATAAATGATAATGATGCTGTAATTTTATTCAACTTTCGTCCGGATCGTGCCAGGCAGTTGTCTTACGCCTTTACTGGTGCTAATATTCCTGACATTAGGGACCGCAAGATCATTAAGAATTTGTACTATTTGACTTTTGTTATCCGTGAACCGAATCCGGTTGGAATATCCGCATTTAATACTCCGCCCATTGTTCAAACATTGGCAGAGGTAATTTCTAATAATGGATTGTCACAATTTCATATAGCGGAAACTGAAAAATATGCCCATGTGACTTATTTTATTGATGGTGGCCGAGAAAAAAACTTTCCCAAAGAGTATCGAATAATGATTCCTTCTCCAAAAGTCAGCACCTACGACTTGGTACCGTCAATGAGCGGTGAAAAAATAACCAGCACTGTGATTTCTAACACTAGAAAACATTTTGATTTGATTATCGTAAACTTCGCTAATGCCGATATGGTTGGTCACTCTGGTAATTTTTATTCGGCCGTCCAAGCTATTGAGGCCGTCGATGAATTTGTTGGAAAAATCGTTAATCGTCTGTTGATGGAAAACTATACCATATTTATTACTTCCGATCACGGCAATGCCGAGGAGATGATCAATCCCAAAACCAATACCAATCAAACAGAGCATACTGAAAATCCTGTTCCTTTTGTTATAATTAGTAAAGAGATTGAAATTGCAAAATTGCGGTTAAAATCTGGCGGTTCTTTATCCAACATTGCGCCGACTATTCTTGAAGTTATGGGGCTGCAAAAGCCGGCAGAGATGACCGCTGTAAGTTTAATTGAAAGGCTAAATGCAAAATAATCAACCACCAATTGTACTGGCTATTTTGGATGGATGGGGTATGTCTGCCGCCTGGGGTGGTAATGCAATTTCTATGTCAGGGCCAAATAATATGAATACGCTTTGGCGTGATTATCCGCATGCCATTTTGCAGGCTTTCCGCCAAGCGGCCGGTAATTTTAAAATGATTGGAAACTCCGAAATCGGTCATTCCAGCATTGGTGCCGGCAAAATTGTATTTCAAGATCTTGAAAGAATAAGCCAAAGTATTGCCGACAAAAGTTTTTTTCAAAACCAAGTCTTAGTGGGTGCCTGCCGAAACGCTCTTAACTATAACGCCTCCCTTCATTTACTTGGCTTAGTTTCTGACGGTGGAATCCACAGCCACATCAATCATCTCTATGCTCTGCTGCGTTTGGCTAAATTTTATAATCTGCCCAAAGTATATATTCACGTCATAACAGACGGTTTGGATACTGACTCTAACTCGGCGATAGAGTTTATTTCAGATCTGGAAAAAAAAATGACTGAAATTGGTATCGGGCAAATCGCTACAGTAACCGGCCGGCACTTTGCAATGAACAGAGACGACCACTGGGAAAATATTTCCAAAACAGTTTCAGCTCTGGTCCAGGGAGTCGGTAATTATGCAAATTCAGCAATAGATTGTGTCAAACAAGCTTATTCTTCCGGTCTTACAGACCAATTCATACCACCCACGGTAATTAAGTCCGATGTCGGTCCAATTGCTACCATAAAAGACAATGACAGCGTTATCTGCTTCAACTACCGGCCTGATCGAGCTCGGGAATTATCATTGGCACTTTTAGGGATGCACAATTCAGGCTTAAAACATCGACCTCCAAATAATTTGAATTTTGCCGCATTTACAACCTATTTTCTTCCGCCATCAATTCAGTCAAAAATTAAAGTTGCTTTCCCTGGCGAAACCATTGAAAAAACACTGGGTAAAATAATTTCAGACTCCGGATTAAAACAATTCCGAATTGCCGAAAGCGAAAAATATCCGCATATCAGTTATTTCTTTAACTGTGGGCAAGAGGAACCTTACGCAAACGAGGACAGAGTAATTTTGGATTCAGCTGCCGTTAAAAGCTTCGCAGAAAAACCGCAAATGGAAGCTCCTCAAATTGCAAACAAACTAATAAAGGCAATAAAATCAGGCAAGTATAATTTTCTGTTGGTAAATTTTGCCAATGTTGATTCGGTTGGACACTCCGGAGATATGGTTGCTACCACTCAGGCTGTTTCAATTATTGATGCTTTAATTATGGATTTGGCTGAAGCAGTTCTTAGTGTTGACGGAGCATTAATTCTTACTGCCGACCATGGCAATGCCGAACAAATGATCAAGGTTACATCGGGCCGAGACAGAGAATCTTTTCATACTCTAAGCCCAGTACCGTTCATTTTGGTCAAAAAGGAATTCAAAGGCAGAAATAAACAATCCCTTTCAAGCGGAGAAATTTTGGCACAAATGGTTTCATCAAAATATTCGCTGGCCGATATTGCCCCAACGATATTGGATCTTATGGGGATTTCGAAGCCGCCATCAATGACAGGTGAAAGTTTATTAAAGAGCATAAATGGAGATGTTCACATATGAACAAAAAAGTTGAAATCGAAGTATCAGCCCGTCATGTCCATCTGGCAAAAGATGATTTCGAATTGCTCTTCGGCAAAGATGCAAAATTTGAACAAGTCCATGAACTAAATCAAAGTGGTGAATTCTCGACTGACAAAAAAGTTACAATTATTGGTCCGGATGGCTCACTTGAAGCCAGATTTCTATCGCCATTTAGAAAGCGAACTCAAGTTGAATTGTCGCTAACAGATTGTCATACTATTGGAATTAATTCGCCGTATGAAATAAATGTTTTTGATGGTGCCGCATCAGTTATAATCCGCGGGCCACTTGGGGAGATCGAACGAAAATCGGCCATTGTTGCTAAGAGACACCTGCACCTAAACCCAAATGAAGCCAGAGAATTGAATATCAAAGACGGACAAGAGATCACGGCAATAGTTCAAACCGACAGAGGTAGAATTATTTTTGATAATATTACTTCGAAAATTGCAGCAAATTTTAATTTGCGTGTCCACCTGGATACAGACGAAGGAAACGCAGCCGGCATAAAAGGTAAAGCCAATGGAGAAATAATCCTATGATTTTAGTAGTTAATCCCGGATCTTCATCATTAAAATTCAAACTATTTGACCAGGATTTAAATATCATCGAAAGCAAGAACTTTGCTGGTATTGGACAAAAAATCAAAACTCACGCCAAAGCAGTTGATTTAATGTTTGATGATATTTCAAAATATCAATCTGAAATTGAAAAAATAGGATATCGGGTCGTTCATGGCGGCGATGAGGTTTCTGCACCTCTGCCGGTGACCTTGCCGACAATGAAAATAATCGAAAAGTATGCGGCTCTGGCGCCCCACCACAATCCGGCCGCATACGATGTTATACACAGGGCAATTGAAAAGGTCGCATTCGCGCAGCACTTTGCGGTTTTTGATACAGCGTTTTTTATTAATCTACCAAAAAGAACTAAAGTTTATCCAATTGATAAATTATTGGCTGATGAATTTGGCATTAAAAGATTTGGTTTTCATGGAATTTCCCATGAGTATGTGTCTAACAAAGTTGATGCCGAGAAAACAAAGAAAGTTATCTCAATTCACCTCGGGGCCGGTTGTAGTTTGGCAGCAATCGACAAAGGTATTCCGATCGATACTTCGATGGGTTTTACGCCTTTGGAAGGGGTGCCAATGAGGAGCCGTTCGGGCGACCTGGATCCATCAATAGTATTATTTTTAGTTGAAGAAATTGGATTGAAAAAAACACGAGATGTCATCGAAAATCATTGTGGGTTAGCCGGATTAACCGGAACTTCTGGCAGTATGCTTTCAATACTTCATTTGGCTGATGAGAAAGTTGAAGACAATGATTATGTTCCGGGTTTGGATAAAAGCGAAAAAAATTGCAGCAAAGAAGACGCTAAGCTGGCAATTGAAGTTTTCTGTTACCGAATCAAAAAATACATTGGGGCCTACGCCGCATCTCTTGGGGGCGTGGATGTCGTTGCCTTTACCGGACAAATTGGTTCGGGGTCATCAGTAATTCGTAAAAAGATTCTTGAGAATTTGGATTATCTAAACTTCGAAACCGAGGTCATCGAGGCGGATGAAGAATTGGCAATTGCACAAAAGCTAAGTGCAGGTTTATAATCAATATATAATCATTTGGAGGGGTATTGTCCGATAGAAAATTAATTACCGGTAATGAAGCTGTCGTGTTCGGCGCAATTGAAGGTGGTGCCGAAGCTTTTTTTGGATATCCCATTACTCCCGCTACCGAAATTCTTGAAGGTTGGGCTAAGCTGTCGGATAAAAATTCCAACCTAAAATTTTTGCAGGCCGAAGACGAAATTGCTTCCGGTTTTGCTGCCATAGGAGCCATTTTAGCTGGCACTAAGGCATTTACCGCTACGGCCGGTATCGGCCACGTTTTGATGCAGGACGCAATATCAATGGCAGAAAATCAAAGATTGCCTTTTGTCGCAGTTGTAGCTCAGCGCGGCGGACCGTCAACCGGAACCGTAAATTATTCTCAGCAGGAACTAAATTTAGCATCTTTCGGCGGTAACGGTGACGGACTAAGAATCGTTTATTCTGCTTCATCAGTCGAAGAGTTATATTATCTTTCAGCCAAGATATTTTCAACAGCCTGGAAATACCGCTTTCCCACCATATTATTGTCTGACGGTTATTTGGCGAAACAGAAAGTTACTGTAAAACTAAGTAAGCCGGTGAAACCTTTCCCTGAATCAAAAATATTGAAAGAAGACATCGGCAACCCAACTTATATTCGCAATTGCTATGGTTCCGAGGAAGAGTTTGCCAAAATTCTTCGAAAAAATATTGATGATTATAAAAATATCATTTCCAAAGTTTCCGAATGTGAAAGTTATAAAACAGCCGGTGTTACAGACCTGATAATTGCTCACGGTTCTCCTGCAGCGTCTGCTAAAGATGCGGTTGACGAGTTGCGGGAAAATAAAATTTCAGCCGGACTTGTCCGACCGATTACGGTTCGACCGCTTGACTGCCGTACAATCGCCTCGGCGGCCAAAATTGCCAAGCGGATTTACATTATTGAATCCTCATTTGAACAATTCTCCAGGACGGTAATTTATAAAATTCCGGAGATTGCCGGTAAAGTTAATCTGCTATTAAAGCCGGCTGAAGGTATTTCGGCGGAAGAAATTGTTAATTTTGTCACAAAGGTTAAAAAATGAAAAGTCCGGATTATAATTTTGCTATGCCTGATCTATTAAACATAAAAACAAAACCTAGTATGTTTTGTCCCGGTTGTGGTGAAAGTATAATTTTAAAGCACTTGGGAATTGTTTTGAAAGATAATCACCTCCAAAATAAAACAACCTTCATTATCGACATTGGTTGTGCTTTGCTTTCCTGGAATTATTTCAATCTTGATACCTTGCAAAGCCACCATGGCAGATCTGTCCCCGTTGCTGTCGGATACAAGACGATTCGTGAAAACAGAAATGTTATCGCTTTTATGGGTGACGGTGGAGCTTATGCCATTGGCTTGCAATCGCTTCTGCACGCCGCGTTCCGAAACAATCCGATTACGGTTATTATTGTTAACAACACCGATTATGCAATGACTGGTGGGCAAATGGCTCCCACCACTCTTTCAAATGAAATTACTACCACTTCAGTATCCGGAAAGGATCCAAAGGAAGTTGGTCCGGCTTTTCACGGGCCGGAGTTAGTTCGTCAAATCGCCGATAAAAATGCTTTTATTGCCAGAGCATCAATCTCAAATCCAGCTTTGCTAGATACAATGCTGAAGAAAGCTTTTAAGACTCAGTCTGAAAATAATTTTTCAATGGTTGAAGTGCTTTCGATTTGTCCGACCAATTGGAAAACGAATGCTGCGGAATCGTTTGATTTCTTGGCAAAGATGGAAAAAGTTTATCCTGTAGGAGAAATTATTCAAAATGAAAAACCAAGTAAATAAAATTTTGATTGCTGGTGAAGGTGGACAGGGAATCCAAACAATAGCCAAGATATTAACTTTGGCATTGGAAAAAACCGGCTTATATATCAGCTATATTCCCCAATTCGGCCCCGAACAACGCGGTACCCCGTCGGTTGCCTTCATCCAATATTCCGAAAAACCCATTAATTATCCCCGATTTAATCAAGCCGATTTTTTGATTATCTTGCGAAAACGAGCCATACCTATCGTATCAAAATATATCAGCAGAAGTACCGAGGTGATTTTCGATTCCTCAACCATCCCCCGGACTTCAATACAGCAAACTACAAATAAAACTTGGGGTATTCCGGCAACCAAATTAACCGAAGAGCATTTTGACTCAAAATCGCTAAATTTGATAGTCTTGTCAGCATTTGCTAACCAATTTCTTCAATATTCCCATAATGCTTTATGGGAAGTGGTATTATCTGTGCTGGGCTCAAAATTTGCCAACAATAGCCAGCTCAAATTAAAATCAAAAGAGGCGTTTGATTCCGTAGAACACTTTAACTTTGAGAATAAAAAATACTCACGGCCGGAATATGATGTGACGTCAGGCATCATTCTGAAAAAGAACCAAACAAGACGAGCGGTAGTTATACCAAAATTTTGTAAGGGTTGCAGTATTTGTATCGAGAAATGTCCAGTGAGAGCCATTAGCTTCGGAAAAAATTTAGGAGTTTACGGAACGCCAGTTCCTGACGTTGATATTAATAAATGTATTGCCTGCGGAAATTGTTTTAAATTTTGTCCAGACAACGCCATTAAAGTCGAAAAATTATCTAACTAACAGGAGGTCACCGTGGAATGGTATTGGTGGGTAATTACAGCTGTCATTATGGCAACGTTGATTTGGTGGGCTCTTTACGAATCACGATAAATTTTCTGGTAACCCACAGGTAACCTAAATGATTTTTGTTGATCAATTTTATGTACGTCCATCAATAATACTTAAAATACATACGATCGATTAAATATCAAGTACGTTATGAGAAAATCTAGCAAATTAACAAATAATATAAAAGTTTTTACATCCGACCTACTTAAGCATCTAATTTTTGCTACCGAAAATATTTTAGCTGCATCCTTAAGTAAAAAAAGAGCTTACAAAATATTCAATGAATTATACGGGTTTGAAACTAAAACAAGTTGTAGTAAATGGTTGAATAACCTACGGTCCCAAGGATATATTCGATATTTTCGCAGCTCTAATTCAGTCGAATTTACAACCAAAACAAAAATTAAGTTAGCAAAAGTAATTGCTAATCGTATGCAGTCAACATCGGTTTACTGTTTTTTCTCTTTTGATGTGCCGGAACGACTAAAGGGCAATCGAAACAAATTTCGGAAATCAATCAAGGATCTTGGTTGCAAGCAGGTTCAAAGGAGCCTCTGGGTGACGAATAAAGATATTTACAATTTGGTTCAGCAAATTGCTGAGGAATATAAAGTGCAGGAGTATATTATCAGCATTATTTCGACCAAGACTGATGTTGATAAAACAATAGAAAACTTACTTAATACTTAACATGTATTCGATCGTTCAAATAATCAGTATATGACAATTGAATACGAATTAAATATTTGCTATATTAAACTCAGTAATTGCATTCTGTTTTGGGCCCGTAGCTTAGTTGGTAGAGCGCTTCCATGGCATGGAAGAGGTCGCAAGTTCAAATCTTGTCGGGTCCACCATTCCGAATTTCGTCTTAAAATGAGTGTTTTTGTTCCGCCCATTAGCCGAGTTTCTTGGGGCAATTCGAGAAGTAAATCGTATTGTTTGGCAAAATCCATTTGTAACTTTCCAGCCAGTAAAATGCGGTTCGAGCCGACGGTTTTCAAAAAATTCCTCATTCCGGGGAAATTTTTTGTATTGGCAAGATTATGAGCTTGGTTGGCGTCAATTATCCAGTTTTTCAAGAGTTCGAGCCAATGATTCCCTGTTCGCTCAAAATCGTTAAGTTTTTGTTCTAAATCGGCTTTTTGCTCAACCAAAAGATTTTTCTTTTGCTTAAATTCATCAAGTTCTATTTCTGCATCCAGGTGAAGATCAATAAGCCGATTGATTTTTTCTTTAACAATCTTGATTTTGTCTTTAAGATTTTGAGCGAATATTCCCGATGTGTCGTTTTGTTCTTGCTCCCAGTCAGATATTTTAGCAAGAAACTTATCTCTCCATTCATCGGGAATGGAAATATTTTGACAAATATTTTGTACTTGTTCGGCAAGTCTTTCTTCTCGCAAAAAGCCATCGGTACATTTTTTAACTTTGCTTTTTTTTGTACAGCGGTAATACTTAAAAACCAATCCGCTTTTTTTAGTATGTTTCTCACCTGTGATTTGATAGCCACATTCTCCACAGATCGCAAAGTTTTTAAAAACGAGTTCTTCTTTGGTTTTCTTTTTGCGAGGTTTGCCGTTGTCATGAATAGCCAGTTGTATTTTGTCAAAAAGTTTTTTGGAAATCATTGGCTTATGGCTGCCTTGTTGTAACTCTCCTCTGTAGTTGAACATGCCATAGTAAAACGGGTTGGTTAGCATAAACCCTATGGTTGATAAGTGTATTGGTTTTCCCGTTTTACCAACCAAGCCAAGCGAAAACATTTCGTCTCGGATTTTAGTTAAGGTGTGGTTTCCTTCGGCAAAAAGCTCTAAACATTTCTTCACCTTATTAAATGTCGCCTTATCTGATTCTATGGATCTAAGTCTCGGCTCATTGTAATAGCCAAGAGGAGCTTTTGCCGGCATTTCACCACGCCTTAACTTTTGTCGTATTCCTCGCAAAATGTTTTCTCTTAAATTGTCGGTGTAATACTTAGCCTGTCCGAAGGCAACACTCAACATGAACTTTCCTTGCGGAGTGGTATCAAACCAAAATGTTGGAAACTTCAATGATTGAATTTTACCCATGTCAACTAGATAAATGACTTTACCGCCATCTATAGAGTTCCTTGCTAGCCTATCTGGATTCCAAGCCAAAATTCCCGTAGCCTTGCCTTCTTCCATTTCAGAAAGCATTTGATTGAAAATAGGTCGCCCCGGCTCCTTGGCAGTTTTTGATTCGCTGAACTCTTTAATTACAAAAAGATTGTTTTGTTTAGCGTAATCCCTTAGTTCTTGGAGCTGGGCTTCGATAGATAAAATCTGCCGTTCCTCTTCCTCGGACGACTTTCTGCAGTAGATGAAATATTTTAGCATAAATCCCTCCTCGTTATATTCACTATCGATTTTATCTTTATAGGTATCAAATGCTTTCTGATTTATGGAATGTTACACCGACAATTTTGAAATCTTGCCAATTTTTCCCTATCGGGATTAAACCTTACGGCTCAAAGCAACAAATGTATTTGTGAAATATTGTAATACATTTTTATGCTTTCCTCGCTATCACTCGGGAACCGCATTTTACTGGCTGGAAAGTTACAAATGGATTTTGCCAAACAATACGATTTACTTCTCGAATTGCCCCAAGAAACTCGGCTAATGGGCGGAACAAAAACACTCACTTTAAG
>JBAZJN010000014.1:0-28188 GCA_041651295.1 Patescibacteria group bacterium
GGAAGAAAGATTAAACAATTACCGGAAAAACAAAAAACAGCCCGATAAATCTGCTGTTTTGAATATTCAAAGTGTTCGGATTGACCCCGTCCCGTAGGAAGCAGTGAGCATTATCATATTATCATAAAAAATGTTAACTGTCAAGGTTGATATTGATCAGGTCAAGCTTAAGTGATAAAGTAAAACTATGGATAAAGATAATTTGATGGAAAAAATCGTTTCGCTTTGTAAGCGCAGAGGCTTTGTTTGGCAGGATTCCGAAATTTACGGTGGAATTTCCGCTATTTGGGATTTTGGTCCACTTGGGGTGGAAATGAAAAATGCCATCAAACGGATTTGGTGGGATACCTTTGTCCGCATGCGTCCGGATATTGTCGGTATCGAAGGATCAATCCTCATGCACCCAACTGTTTGGAAAGCATCAGGCCACCTGGAGTCTTTTACTGATCCGTTGGTTGAATGTAAGGATTGCCACAATCGATATAGAGAAGATCATTTGAAGGAGGGCAAATACAAAGGTGAAGGAAAGGCTAAGGATATTTTGCAGTGCCCGAGCTGTGGTTCCAAGAGTTTTACTGATCCGAAGAGTTTTAACTTATTGTTTGAGGCGCTTGAAGGTACGGTTGAAGGCAAGAAAAATACCATATACTTGCGAGGCGAAACAGCTCAATCAATGTTCTGCGATTTTAAATTGGTTGCCGATTCAATGCGGATGAAATTGCCATTTGGTATTGCCCAGATTGGTAAATCATTTCGCAACGAAATTACGACCGGCGACTTTTTCTTCCGCAGCCGTGAGTTTGAGATTGCCGAACTGGAATACTTTGTTAAGCCGGGTGAGGACGAGAAATGGTTTAAAGAATGGTTAGAGCTCTGGTGGCTGTTCTATGTCGATTTAGGAATCAATCGGGAAAAATTGTCGGAATATGAACATCCGAAAAAATCGTTAGCGCATTATTCCAAGCGGACAGTTGATATCATGTACAAATTCCCATTTGGCGTTTCCGAACTTGCCGGGGTTGCCAATAGGACAGATTATGACCTTTCGCAACACGAAAAGTTCTCGGGCAAAGATTTGCATTACTTTGACGAAGAAACCGGCAAAAAAATTGCGCCCTACGTTATCGAGCCGACGATGGGAGTTGATCGGATAATGCTGGCTTGTTTGGTTGACGGCTATACAGAATCGGACGGAACCGACGGTCGGGAAAAAGGTGAGATTGTCCTTAAAATCAACCCGAAAATTGCGCCGGTTCAGGTTGCGGTTTTTCCGCTAATGAAGAAAGAAAAAATGCCGGATGTTGCCAATGATATCCGTTACAATGCCACGGTTTGTGGCTTCCGTGCGGCTTACGACGAATCCGGCTCAATCGGCAAACGGTATAGACGTCAAGACGAAATTGGAACGCCATACTGCGTAACTGTTGATTATCAAACTCTTGAAGATGAAACAGTCACCATCCGCGAACGCGACAGTATGAAACAGGAGCGAATCAAAATTTCCGAAGTTAACAATTATCTGTTCGAGAAGATTCTGAACTAGTTAGTCTATATTATTGAAAAAATCGCAAGTCTAGTACTAGCGATTTTTTTGTTGGAATATATTATCCACAGGTTATTGCTAAAATATCTTGACCTGCTGTATCAAATAGCATTAGAATGGGAACAGGTGGGAAAAAGTGGGAACAACCAGGAATGGATGACGAATATCCAAATAACTAATAACGAATAAAAACTCGTTATGATCAGACCAAAAACAAAAAAGTTAAAGATCAAAACAAATATAAAATCTGTAGTTTTAAAAATTACGTTTGCTTAAAAGTTATTCTGGAGGGCGCTTACTGCCATGTTTATAGGTGAGTTCAAACATTCTATAGATGAAAAAGGGCGCGTCTCCTTGCCGGCCAAGTTTCGTGCTGAGCTAGCATCCGGTTGTGTCGTCACCCGCGGGCTTGATAAATGCCTCTGGATATATCCGATGAATGAATGGCAGAAGTTGGCCGAAAAAATATCCGAACTTCCATTGACGCAAAGAAACGCTAGAAGCTTTTCAAGATTGATGCTGGCCGGAGCCACAGACGCTGAGCTTGATCGTGTCGGGCGCATCAATGTTCCAGGTTATTTAAGAGATTACGCCAATATACAAAAAGATGTGGTTATTGTTGGCATTTACAGCCGGATAGAAATTTGGCCGGCGGATGTTTGGGCGGACTTTAAAAAACAAATGGAAGAGTCGGGAGATGAAATTGCCGAAAATTTGTCAGAAATCGGGTTTTAAAGATTTCGGCTTCCTTGACCAGTAGCCAGTGTCAAAAACACGACCACAAGTGATTGGACGGGGTTAACTTGATCCACAACTATCACTTTGGACTTGGAGGGGCAAAGGCTTATGAAAATGCTAGCTTTTCATCCGATGTTCTTAATCGGATGAGTTAAAACAAAAACAAAAAGCTGGCTACTGATTAAGGAAAAGACAATTTAAAATTTAGAATTTTCAATTTAAACTGAATTTAAAATGTTTTAAACATTTAAGAATTGGAAATTTATTTAAAATTTTAAATTAGTAAATTATTAAATTTAAGTTGGAGGGTTATCGTGGGTAGAGATTTTGTTGTCACGAATTCAGCAACTGCAAGTATTGGCACAAAGAAGAGAACTGTCGGCCAGAAATTTTTTATCGGGCCCAAGGCATCAAGACTTATTGCAGTAGTAATTTTTGGAGCTCTGGGACTGCTTTATATGACTCAATCAACACAAGGTGCGGACAGAAGTTATAAGTATCGCGAACTAACAAAGCAAAAAACCGAACTGGAAGACCAGCATGACCGGCTGCAAATCGAAGCTTCAAGACTGGAGTCACTAAATGAAATTGATAAAAGTGTGAATCCCCAGCCAATTCCTCCCGCTCAAATGCAGTCAGCAACAGGCGTAAATTATGTGCCAGGTAGTACACAATAATATTAAGTGATAAAATTCATTTTGCGACAAAGACCAGCTTAAAAAGAATGGCTAATTATTTAGTAAATTTACAAAATGATAGATGAAAAAAAATTTACTCGGATTCGTTTTATCTCGATTTTTTTTCTTTTTCTGTCGCTGGTGCTCCTTTCAAGGTTATTTCAGAAACAGATTCTGGAAGGTAAAGATTATATTGCTAAAGCAAAAAGCCAGCAACAATTCTCTCAAATAGAGCTAGCCGAACGCGGCAAAGTTTATTTTCATGATTCAGGGGACGACTTAGATAAGAGTTACGCAATGGCCTATGACATCAAGAATTTTTCTCTTTTTGCCGTTCCGAAAAATATTAAAGATAAACATTTGGTGGCCAGCAAATTGGCTTCTTTTGTCGGCAAATCGGAATTAGAAGTCTTTGCCAGTTTGGACAATGATAAAAGTTATCTGCCGGCTTTGAAAAAAGGGCTCTCATATGAAGATGCCGATAAAATTGAGGCTTTGGAATTCACTGGAGTCTATGTTTTACCGGAATATAAGAGATATTACCCTGAGTCGGACTTTTCCGCTCAGCTTCTGGGTTTTGTTGATGCTGAAGGAAACGGAAAATACGGATTCGAAGGATTTTATGATGAAGAGCTAAAGGGCTCGTCAGGAAAAATTACTGGCGAAAAAGACACTCTGGGTCGGGTAATTTCCTTATTATCAGAAGATTCTCCGAAAGACGGCGCAAGCTATTTGTTGTCGGTTGATAGATCGGTTAATTTCTACATCTACCAAACGCTGCGAAAAGCAATTCAGGATTATCAGGCTGAATCCGGAATGGCGGTAGTCGTTGACGTTAAGACAGGGAAGATAGTTGGAATGGCTTCATTCCCGTCATTTGATCCGAACAACTATACGGAATATGCTAACAACAAACAGGAAAATTTATTTAAAAATCCAATTATTTCAACGGCATATGAACCAGGTAGTATATTTAAACCGTTAGTTGTTGCTGCCGGATTGGACTCAGGGAAAATTACTCCCGATTCCGGCTCAACTTTCGGTGCCTCAGTAGATATCCAGGGATTTACGATTCATACGGCTGAGGACAAAGCTTTCGGCGCGGAAAAAATCGGCGACATTTTAAAACATTCGGATAATGTCGGCATGGTTTGGGTCGGACAACAAATCGGTAGTCCGATTATGGATGAATATATTAGAAAATTCGGATTTGCCGACAAAACCGGTATTGATCTCTCGGGCGAAGGTGTCGGAATTATACAGCCATTAAAAGATTGGGGGCAAATCGGACAGGCGACTGTGAGCTTTGGCCAGGGAATATCAGTTACTCCGATCCAATTGGTGATGGCCTATGCGGCTATCGCTAACAAAGGAGTGATGATGAAACCTCAAGTTGTTGATAAAATAATTAAGGACAACGGCACTTCTTCCGAAGTAGCATCGGCTGAGGTTAAGAGAGTACTTTCGGAACAGACCACAAAAGATTTAACAGCGATGTTGACTGGAGTTGTCGAAGAGGGATACGGGAAAAAAGCTGGTGTCTCTGGTTTCTGGGTTGCTGGAAAAACCGGTACCGCTCAAATTGCAGACCCGGCGACCGGAAAATATATGGAAGGGGTTTTTAATCATTCATTTGCCGGCTTTGCTCCCGCAGATGATCCAAAATTTGCTATGCTGGTAGAGCTGGACAAGCCTAAAAACGCCCGCTTCGCCGAATCTTCTGCTGCTCCGGTTTTTGGCAGTATTGCATCTTATCTTCTAAACTACTATTATCGAATAGCACCGAATCGATAATAAATTTTTCCGAGTATATAAAATTATGTATATGAAAAAAGCTGTTTTAAGTCTTGTTCAGAGGTATTTACAATTTCTTGCTAGAATTAAAATCCGCTGGATCCGTCCGGAGATAATTGCTGTTACTGGCTCATACGGAAAAACTTCAGCCAAAGAAGCAATTTTTCAAGTTTTACATGCAGAGTTTGGCGATGATATCGGCAAGAACTGGGGCAATATGAATTCTGTTTTGGGTTTGCCGTTGGCAATATTGGGCTTTAGAAGTTATTATTTTAGTCTGGGAATTCTTTGGAATGTTTTTGTAGCTCAGTTAAACCTTTTCTTTTACCGACTGCCCAAAATTCTAGTATTGGAGTTAGGCATTGATAAACCGGGAGAAATGTCTGAGTTGCTTTCAATAATTCAGCCAAACATTGCAGCTGTCACGGGCATATCAGAGACCCATCTTGAGGGTTTAAAGACTATCGAAGTGGTTAAAAAAGAAAAGAATCTTTTGTTTGCGGCACTTGGAAGAAATGGGGTGGCACTTATTAATTGGGACAACGACCATTCAAGAAACTTGTTTATTCCCGAAGGGGTTAAAAAATTCACTTTTGGCACGACTATTACCGGGACTAAGTCGGCCGACGTCTTAGCTTCTGATATTAAAGTAACCGATTTGGGTACAACTTTTATAATGGACTTATTCGGCGAAAAAATAAATATCAAATCAAAATTATATGGCGCTCACTCAATCAAAAGTCTATTAATTGCGGCAGCTGTCGGCTATCAATATGGAATTTCTGCGGAAAAAATAAAAAAGGTTATTGAGCAGATAGAACCACAAAAAGGCCGGATGAATTTGCTCAAAATTGAAAACGGAATCGTAATTATCGATGATAGCTATAATTCAAATCCGCGTTCCGCAGAAAAAGCCCTCTGGACTTTAAAGGATATTAAATATGACAGTGCAAGAAAAATTGCCATACTAGGCAATATGAACGAACTTGGATCGTATAGCCAAGAGGGCCACTTACGAGTTGGCAAAACAGCTGCTGATATTGCCGACTTGCTTTTGGCTGTTGGGGAAAATCGAAAATATATTGCAGAAGGAGCTGAAAAAGCAGGTTTATCTGCTAGTAAAATCAGGGTTTTTGAAACTACCGAAGATCTAATTGACAAAATTGACGGGATATTGCAACCCAACGACTTGGTTTTAGTAAAAGGCTCTCAAAACGGAGTCCGCCTTGAAAAACTGGTCAAGCATTTAATAAATAATGATAAATTAGCAAGTGAAATTCTTTGCCGTCAAGAAAAAAAGTGGCAGGGGAAATAAGAGGAGAACAAAATGGATAATATTGAAATGATTGTGCTCTACAAGAACGACTTTATTCGCTTTTTTTGGTTGACAGGACTTTCATTTCTCATTGCCATGATTTGGACTCCGCTTTTTACCAATTTCTTGTATAAATATAAGCTTGGGAAAAGAATCAGGCAAGATAAAAACACTCCAATATTTTCCAAAATGCATGCTCATAAAGCCGGAACCCCGTCAATCGGCGGAATCTTAATTTGGGTAACCGCGGCCGTGCTGACAATAATCTTCAATCTCGAGCGCCAAGCAACCTGGTTGCCACTTTTTTCTCTAGTCGGTGCCGGGTTGATCGGATTAGTTGATGATTTGATGAATATTTACGGCGTTGGTGTTCATGGGGGCGGAATGAGATTTCGTGAAAAACTTCCTTTGTATATCGCTGTGGCGGCGATTGGCGCCTGGTGGTTTTACTCTAAATTGGGCTGGAACTCCATTCATATCCCGGGTTTAGGCGATTACACTATCGGCCTCTGGTATATTCCGATTTTTATTTTAGCCTTGGTCTGGGCAGCTTTCTCGTCAAATGCCGGAGACGGTTTGGATGGTTTAGCCGGCGGAGTTTTTGCCCTGGCATATGGTGCATACGCAATGATTTGTTTGACTCAGGGAAAAGTCGAACTAGCATTATTTTGCGGCACAATTATGGGTGCGCTTCTGGCATTTCTGTGGTTCAACATCAACCCGGCCAGATTTTTCATGGGCGATACGGGTTCTATGGCCTTGGGAATTACACTTGGTGTGATAGCATTTCTGACCAACTCAATTATTGTCTTTCCAATTATTACTTTTATTTTTACCATTGAAGGTCTATCATTTTTGATCCAACGTTTCTGGAAGATCGTATTTAAACGCAAGCTATTTTTGTCATCTCCAATTCATCATCACCTAGAAGCCATTGGTTGGCCTGAGCAGAAAATCGTCATGCGTTTCTGGGTTGTCGGCGCCGCCTCGGCTGTTATTGGACTTGCTATCGCACTCTTTGGTCGGGGGTTTTAACTTGACAATATTTCGCCGCACTAATACTTTAAGTATATATGGCGAAGAAAGACGAAAGCAAAAAGATTCTCCACCTTATCCAGCAAGCTGGAACCTTGATGTTGATGAACCGCAATCACATCCGCAATCTTGGAAATATTACATTTGACACTATTGCATCTCACTCATTTCATGTGGCCACAATTGCCTACTGTGTAGCCAGAATGGAGGGGTTTTCGCATCAGGAGGGAATGAGAGCTCTAACTGTGGGGTTAATCCATGATTTGGCCGAGGCCCGGACCGGGGATAACGATTTTATTTCCAAAAATTACACGACTATGGATGAAGCGCAAGCTACTAAAGATCAATTTGAGGGGATTGGCTTCGCCGCTGATCTTGCCAAGGAAATGACTGAATACGAGGAAAGGAAAACAAAATTATCGAAGTGTATAAAAGATGCCGATGTTGTTGCTCAGATGTACATGGAGTGGACACTGACATGGCAGGGCAATAAACTGGCTGAAAAATGGTTTAAAAACGATCTCAAACATAGATTACCTTACCTGAAAACAAAGTCAGCCAAAAAGATAATCCGGCTAATAAAATCAACCGATCCACAGGATTGGTGGTGGAGTGATCTTGTTGATAAAAAAGGTCCAAATCTGAAACATTTAAATGGTTAATTTAACTTCCAATACTCCGGTTTTTCAGCTAGAATGAATCTATGAAGATCGAGCGGTTAAGGGGCAAAAAGATTGCGCTTCTTGGGTTTGGTGTTGAAAACATTTCATTGGCCAAATTTTTGTTGAAACAAAAAATTGATTTTGTTGTTCTCGATAAAGCTGATATCGAAGATCTCTTAGAAGAAGCGCAGTCGATAATCAAAAATCAGAAATTGGAAGTAATATCAGGAAATGATTATCTGTCTCACCTTGGAGATTTTGATATCGTTGTCAGGTCACCAGGAGTTAAATTTCTGACGACTGAAATTCAAAATCTGCGCAAAAAAGGCAGGGAAGTAACCTCATCTACAAAATTATTCTTTGAATTTTGTCCGGCCAGGATTATTGGTGTTACCGGGACAAAAGGAAAAGGCACAACTGCTTCACTGATAACGGATATTTTAAAAAAGGGTTTGAAATCGAAGATCTATCTTGTGGGTAATATTGGATTGCCGTCATTCGATATCATTGAAGATGTCCGGGAAAATGATTTAGTTGTTTTTGAACTTTCCAGTTTTCAGTTACAAGATATGGAAGTTTCACCCTGGATTGCCGTAATAGTTAATTTGACCGACGATCATATGGATTATCACCAAACTTTAGCCGAATACCGGGCAACCAAACGTAATATTTTAAAATATCAAAAACAATCAGACTTTGCGGTTTTAAATTACGATTATCCCGAATCGAAAAAATTGGAAAAATTTGTTAAAGGTCATAAATATTTCTTTTCATCCAAAGAGCAAATCAAGAATGGCTCATATGTAGATGAAAACGGCAGGGTGATTCTCTCGATTGATGGCGATAACCCTATTTGCTCTGCTTCAGAAATTAAGCTGCTTGGCCGTCACAACTTAGAAAATATTGCCGCAGCATCTCTCGTCGGTTCGATACTTAAAGTTGGGTTGGATGATATTAGAAAAGCGGTAATTGAATTCAATGGCTTGCCTCATCGACTTGAATTTATCCGTGATGTCGAAGGCATCAAATTCTACAATGATTCGTTTTCGACAAATCCGACTCCGACAATTGCTGCAATTAATGCTTTCAGTTCACCGCTGACGATAATTTTGGGAGGTTCGGAAAAAGGAGCAGATTTCTTAGAAATGGCGAAAGTTATTAAAGGGAGCTCGGTAAAAAATGTCCTAACTATCGGTCTTGAAGGGCCGAAGATCAAGCGAGCGTTAGAAAAAATCGATGCCAAAGTAAATATCATTAAAGGTGGGAATAATATCAATGACATTGTTGAAAAGGCATTCAAAATAAGTGAACCTGGTGAAGTGGTTCTGTTTTCTCCAGCTTGCGCCTCGTTCGATATGTTTAAGAACTATAAAGATCGCGGTGAGAAATTTAAACAAGCGGTGAAAGATTTATGATCGCTTCTTACAAAAAAAGGAACCATGCCGATTATGTACTAATGATTCTGATATTTGCTGTCATTGCGTTTGGCTTAATTATGATTTATTCGGTCTCCAAATATCTTTCTTTGCAAATTACCGATCAAGCTAGTGATAAATATTACTTGGTGCGCCAATTGGTTTCGCTTGGTATCGGAATAGTTGTCTGGGTGGCTTGCCAGGCTATAGATTATCGTTTTTGGCAGAAGCATACCGGTAAGATGCTATGGATAACTTTAATCCTCTTGGCTTCGGTTTTCATATTTCGAGCACAAAGCGGTGAAAGGTGGATTAATTTCTTCGGAGTCGGTTTTCAGCCCTCGGAGCTGGCAAAGCTATCAATGATACTTTATTTATCAGGCTGGCTTTCCGGAAGAAAGAAAGCGGAAAATGTCGATAATCTTTTTTTGCCGTTTATAATTTTTGTTGGCACTGTATCTTTATTAATGTTGATACAGAAGGATTTGGGAACGCTGAGTGTGCTCTTAGTTATCGCGGCGGTAATCTATTTTGCCGCTGGCGCAAAACTGACAAATATTTTCATCGGCGGATCGCTCGGAGTTTTTTTGGTCTGGCTGGCAATTAAAATTGAACCGTATAGAATGCAACGGCTGACCTCATTTTTGAATCCGAATGAAGGAGCGCTTTCGTCCACCTACCAGATTAGGAATGCTTTGATAGCAATTGGATCGGGTGGCCTTTGGGGATTGGGTTTTGGGCAGAGTAAACAAAAATATTTATATCTACCGGAAGCCCAAACAGACGCGATTTTCCCAATTATCGCCGAGGAATTAGGATTTCTCCGATCATCTGTGGTAGTAATTGTTTATGCCCTGATTGCGACGAGGGGATATTCTATTGCCAGAAGGGCGCCTGACCAGTATTCCTCTCTCGTGGCCACGGGAATTACTACTTGGATTATTTGGCAAGCTTTTGTTAACCTGGCTGCAATGATGTCTTTGATGCCGCTTACCGGAGTACCTTTGCCATTTATCAGTTATGGAGGCACTTCCCTTATTGCATTTTTAGCTGCTGTTGGTATACTGCTTAATATCTCTAAACAGGTGGAAAGACAATGAAAAGAAAGACAATTTTCTTAGTCGGTGCCGATACCGGCGGTCACGTCGTCCCTGTTTTTGCTTTGGCAAAAGATTTGGAGAATCATGGTTGCAGAGTTTTCGTACTGGGCGTTGGCACACAAATCGAAAAGAAATTCTACAATAAATTGAAAAAAACAACATATTTGAAACTTCTTGCAGGAAAATTGAGACCGGGGAAAGTTTTACAAAATGCCTATTCGCTGTTGTTGTCGGCGCTTGGGTTTTTCCAGTCTCTAGCATTAATCATAATAAATCGGCCATCGGTAGTATTTTTAAAAGGGAATTACGCAACCATTCCAATGGCTTATGCTGCCAAATTGTTACTTGTTCCAATCGTGATACATGAGTCAGACGCAATCATCGGTAAAAGCAATAGAACAATTTCTGCTTTTGCAAAAACAGTATTTGTCTCTTATCCAGTTGAAACATACAAAAACCAGAATAAATTAATATACAGCGGGCTCATAATGCGTGATGATTTTGATAAAGATCTTAAAAACCCGCTTCAATATTTTAATTTGGATCCCAACAGAAAAACAATTTTGATATTGGGCGGAAGCTTAGGTGCTCACTCAATAAATCAAGCCGTTTTCAAAACAATAAATCAACTTTCAGAAAGTTATCAAGTTATTCATCAAACCGGGTCGGAGGATTTTGTCCAAGCGAAAGAAATAAAAAATCAGCTTGATAAAGATCGACAAAAATATTACATGCCCGTGGATTTTCTTGAAGATAATCTTTTCGATGCGCTTAAACGTTCCGATCTTGTCATATCAAGGTCCGGTTCGATGGTAATGGAATTGGCAGCTTTGAATAAACCCGTGATTCTGATACCATATCCCTACGCCGCCGCGGATCACCAAACTGCCAATGCAAAGTTTTTTGAGGACAAGGGTGCCGCGGTCGTTATCGACGGAAAGAACATCTCCCCGACCACTTTTTATTCGGAAATCACAAAGACAATAACTAATCCGAACAAATTAAAAGCCCTTGCCGGTAATATGCATGGATCGATCAGACTAAATGGTCGGGAGTTGGTGGTTAATAAATTACTAGAATATTTAAAATAAATAATATGTGGTATCACTTAATCGGAATTTCCGGTGTTTCTATGCGAGCAATTGCTCAAATTCTGGAACATCAGGGGAACAAAGTAACAGGTTCGGATTTAAAATTGTCAGGGCATAGCGCCGAGAATATTGTTGATGGTATAGATATCGTAGTCTATACTTCGGCAGTAACTCCGGAATCAGCTGGTTGGGTTGAAATTGAAGCTGCCAAAAAGAAGGGGAAAAAGCTAGTAAAACGTGGAAAAATGCTGGCTGAAATAGTAAAGGATTACAAAGTAATAGCAATCTCGGGGACTCACGGTAAAACGACGACTACCTCAATGATCGGATTAACGTTAGTAAAAGCCGGTCTTGATCCTTTAGTTATTGTCGGCGAAGAGGTAAAAGATTTAGGTGGGACCGTCCGCTTTGGCAAAGGAGAGTGGGCAGTAATTGAGGCTTGCGAATACGATAGAAATTTTCTATATTTTGAGCCGACTATTACGGTAATTACGAATATTGAGGAGGAACATCTTGATCATTACCCTGGGGGTTTGCCCGATTTGGAGGAGACTTTTGCTCAATTTGCTTCGCAAACTAAGGCCGGCGGCAGTGTAATAATCTGTGGCGACGATAAAAATACTGTCGATGCGAGCAAAATGATCTCGAATGATGGGATAAAAATAATTACTTATGGACTTGATAAAGATAATCAAGAAAATAACTTGCCATTTGAATTAGCTATTCCCGGCGATCACAATCGGAGAAATGTTCTAGCAGCTATCAGCGTTGCTAGAGTTTTGGGCATAGATGCTTCAGTTGTTGAATCGGCAGTATCAAATTTTCGCGGAGCTCATCGCAGATTCGAAGTTAAGGGAGAAAGAAAAGGAGTGACCGTCATTGACGATTATGGTCATCATCCAACAGAAATAGCAGCTCTCTTGGCGGGGGTAAAGGAAAAATATCCGGGCAAAAAAGTTTTAGCTATTTTTTGGCCCCATCAGTATAAAAGAACAAAAGCATTTTTGAACCGGTTTCCGGATGCGTTCAATGACGCTGACGAGGTCATCATAAAAGAAATATTTTTTGTTCCCGGCAGAGATAAAAAATTAAAAGTTTCAGGAAATAATATTGTTGAATTAATTAATGAAATAAGTCCCGGGAAAGCCAGTTTTTTGGACGATGATGATAAAATTGTCGAGTATTTGAATAGCAAACTTGATAAAAATTATGTCTTAGTAACAGTGGGTATTCCTCCTGTTTATAAAATTGCTGACAAATATTTGGAGCAAAAATGATTAACACTGAGGAATTGAAAGAAAAATTTAGCGATAGGCTTGAGGAAAATGTTCTACTGCGTGACTTTACCAGCATAGGAGTTGGCGGAGTTGCCGATTATTTTTGTCGTGTTAGCCAGGTAGATGAAATGGTGCAGCTAGTGTCATATTTGGTAAAAAATGAAGTTCCTTATTTTATTCTGGGTGGTGGATATAATTTGGTTTTTTCTGATCTGGGTTTCCCGGGATTTGTGATAAAAAATGAAATTAAAGACATTGTTTTTTCCGCCGATAGTGCAGAAGTTATTGTTGGTTCGGGCGTCGATATCTCGCGGTTGTTAATGGATGCTGCTTCGCGCGATCTTGGTGGTCTTGAATTTCTGTTTGGCATTCCGGGCACCATCGGTGGCGCGGTTTATGGCAACGCGGGTGCGTTTGGTCGCTCTATTGGCGACTTTATTAAATCTGTGACATTATTAATCCCCAGCGAAGGGGGAAAAGGTCCAAAAATTGTTCGGCATACTCAAAAATGGTTAGATTTTGATAATCGATCTTCTCATCTGAAAGAATATACCAAAACTCATCCGATGAATCCGAAGCCGGTCATTCTTTCAGTAAAGTTACAACTTTGTCAAAGCAAGAAAGATATTATTTTACGGAAAATGCAGGAGAATTTGAAAGTCAAAAAAAACTCCCAGCCGATATCATTAAAAAGTGCGGGTTGTTTTTTCAAGAATACGGGAACTCAAAAGGAACAGTCAGCCGGATTCTTATTGGACAAAAGCGGAGCTAAAAAATTTCATGTCGGTGGCGCCAGTGTGTCCAAACTGCATGCAAACTTTCTCATCAATTCAAATAAGGCAACGGCGGAGGATATAAGAAGACTGGCGGGTAAGATGAAGGAAGCCGTCAGAGCGGAATTCCGGGTTAATCTAGACGAAGAAATTGAATACGTCGGGAGATGGTAAAATCTCCTACTAAATTACGAAAAATTTCACCAACTTACCAACCAATCGTTTTGTTAGTAAGTTAGTTGAGTTAGTAAGTTCGTAGGAGACAGGAGGGATTTATGAGGATTTCGGAGAAATATTCCTATTCAAAATATCGGAATAAAGATTCGCGCCCGACTGGTAGCGGAAAAGTTTTTGTAGCCGATAAAATAAAATATGATTTTAACCCGATAATTAACTTACCGATAAAATTTTGGGGCAATCTGCTTATCTTGTTGATTTTGCTCTCTCTGGGCTGGCTGCTGTTTTGTTCTCGGTATTTTTCTGTTAATGAAGTTATTGTCGAGGGGAATAACCTGGTTTCAAAAGAAGATATTGCCGGCGCCGCAGGGCAAGGCGATAATATATTCAGATACAATGTAGATCAGACTAAGAATAAAATTATTTCCCAATTTCCCATTGTTGAAGACGTCGAAATTTATCGTGGCATACCTAACGCTCTAAAAATTGTAGTTTTGGAACGCAAGCCGGTATTGATTTGGCAAGCGGCAGAAAATTATTACTTAATGGATGAACTCGGTTTTATCGACAAACAAATAACAGCGGTGGATTATACTGAGTTTTTACATGTCTCAGACCACAAAAATATGAAAGTCATCGTAGGAGGTAGGGTTGTATCTCCTGAATTTGTCTCGTTTATCAAAGAGGTATCAGGAAAATTTTTTGATAAAACAAATTCTAAAGTTACCGGCTATTATGTTGAGGAAACAACGCTGGATTTATACGTTCTGACAGATTCGGGATTTTATGTTAAATTTGATACAACAAGAAACGTCGATAAACAATTGGAAGATTTAAAAAATATTATCGTTGCCTTTCGTCCGAATATCCATGAGTATATTGACGTTCGGATCAATGGCTGGGTATATTATAAATAAAAAATGGAGGAAGTATGATAATGGGTGCAGAAGTCGAGCAACCGCCTGAGAGAAAACTCGGACGGCATACAGCCGAACAAGTTAGGGCTGTATCTTCAGCGGGACACTTTTTACATGGATATGCAAAAGCTGAAGATGCCGAAGATCATATCAGTAAGATTGATCATTTACTGGGTGTTCTGGTTGACGAAGTCGAAGAGTATCGTCAAGACGATGCATCGGTCCTACGGAGAGCAATACTGGATCATTTCCAAGGTCGTAGAGGCAAAGAATTGACATTTGAAATGGAACAAGAGGCAAATGGCCTTATCAGCGAGCTGACCGAACTTGCATCTGACTCAGTTCTTGATACCGCTTAAGTTATAAAAAATACTCCAAGAATTACCCGGGAGTATTTTTTGAATTAGATTATTCCAAAGGTTTTTTGACGACCTCTTTTGCCTCTTCAATACCTTTTTGTGCTGCGGCTGAAGCATCTTCCATGCCTTCTTTCCCGATGTTCGAAACCGCTCCGGTTGCTTTGGTTGCCACTTCTTCAACTGCGTCTTCGGTTGTCTTTCCTGACTCCTCCAGGGCTTTAACGGAGCCAACAAAAACATCCTTAACGCCGGTTGTTACGTCTCCGACTCCCTCGGCACCGAGCTCGATTATCGCTCCGAAAATCTCACCGATGTCAGTAGCGCCTTCTTTTACTAAGTCTGTCGCCGTACCCATGACATCTTTAGCAACATCACCTGTGCCTTCGATAGCACCCTTAAGTAGATCTTTGACCTGCATTTTCGCTCCTCTTATTATTTTGATAATACCTAATAATTATAGCATGTTATAATTAACACATGAATAAGACTTGGAATATAAAACCGAAAAAATTTGATGATCCGATTATACAGTTATTATACAACCGCGGAATAATAAAAAATGCTCAAGATCCCAAAATTGAATCATTTTTAAATCCGGAATTTAATAGGGACTTTTTTGATCCCGGTCTTTTACCAAACTTTGATAAGGCTATTAAGAGGTTGCAAACTGCAATAGACGGGGGTGAAAAAATCGGTATATACGCTGATTATGACGCGGATGGTATTCCCGGCGCTGCCCTTTTATTTCGAGCGCTTCAAAAGTTCGGCTTGAATCCTATAGTATATATTCCAACAAGGCAAAACGGTTACGGTTTCAATCAACAAGGGTTGGATTTTCTGATTTCCGGCGGTTGTTCTTTGATAGTCAGTATTGATTTAGGCATTAGAGAAATTGAATTTTCAAAATATATCAAAAAGAAAAATGTTGATTTGATAATCACGGATCATCACGAACCAGGGGACGAGCTTCCTGAAGCCTTGGCGATAATAAATCCAAAAATTTCCAGTTCGAAATATCCGTTTAAAGAGCTGTCCGGCGCCGGAGTTATTTATAAAGTTTTACAAGGTTTGTCAAAAATATATCCCAAGATGATAGGTGAAAACTTTTTAAAGTGGAACCTCGATTTAGTTGCGATTTCCACCATTTCCGATGTGGTCCCGCTAATTTCAGAAAATCGCTTAATCGCGAAATTCGGCTTGATTGTTCTCCGAAAAAGCAAAAATCTTGGCTTGCGCCAACTCTATAAAGTGTCGGCCATAAATCAGGAAAAAATTGATGCCTATAACGTCGGCTTTCAAATAGGCCCGAGGATTAATGCTCCGGGACGTCTTGATCACGCGACGGCATCCTTCAATTTACTTGTCACTGAAGATATTAGCGAAGCGGAAGAAAATGCCAGGCATCTGCAAAAACAGAACGAGGAACGCCAGTTGCAAATGGATAAAATATTTAACGATGCAGTCACTTATATCGAAAAAAAGAAACTTGCCGAAAACAAGATTATCATTATCAAAGACAAGAATTGGGCCAAGGGAGTAATAGGACCGGTTGCCAGCCAATTAGTTGAAAAATATAATCGTCCGGCAGTTATTCTCTCTGAGAGCGGAGAAGTTCTTGATGGCAGTTGTAGAAGTATCTCCGGTTTTGACATTGTTGAGGCCTTGGAAGCAACCAAAAAATATCTCGTTAGTTTTGGTGGACACAAAGCAGCCGCAGGTCTGCATTTAGAAAAAAATAAATTTGACGGCTTTTCTCAATCATTGATTAAATTTGCCAATGAAAAAATAAGCGATAAAGATATATTGCCGGCGGTAAATATCGATTTAGAAATTAGGCCGGAAAAAATTACCTTGGCACTGTTAAAAAAAATGGAAAAACTTGAACCGTTTGGGCTGGGAAATTCGCGGCCGGTATTTGTTACCAGAGGTTTACAATTATCATCGCACAGACTAGTCGGCCGCGATGATAAACATTTGCAACTGCGGTTTAAGACTGGCTTGGGAGAATTAAAAGGTATAATATTTAACCACGACATTAAACCTGAGTCACTGTCCGATGGTAATCGTTATGACATTGTTTACCAGCCCCAAATAAATTTCTGGAATGGAAAAAACTGGATTGATTTACGGATATTAGATATTCGTTCAAGAACGGATGACGAATTATCGAATAACCAATAGCCAATGAATCTGATTCGTAATATTCGTCATTAGCCATTAGAATATTAGTTATCCATTTGTGGAGCATTATGAAATCATCGAAAGAAAAATTAGTCTTTGTCTGTGATAACTGCGGCAACGAATTTTCAAACTGGGCTGGTCGCTGCAACGCTTGTGGCGAGTGGAACACTCTGAAAGAGTTTAAATCACAGGCCTTGACTCCAAACACAGCGGAAAAAATTTCGGCGACTAATATTAATAATTTTTCTATCAGCGCAAAAACCAGAATCAAAACCGGTTTTTCGGAAGTTGACAGAGTTTTTGGCGGCGGCATTGTTGACGGCTCGGTAATTTTGCTTGGTGGAGAGCCGGGAATTGGCAAATCAACATTGCTTCTACAAATCGTCGATAACCTGCCAAAAACGCTTTATATATCTGGCGAGGAATCGGGAGCGCAGTTAAAACTGAGAGCAGAGCGGTTAAAATTGTCCGGCAAAAATATCGAGGTATCCGGAGCTGTTGATATTGCAGCTTTGGAAGCGGCAATTATAGATTTGGAACCGAGAATAATTGTTGTTGACTCAATTCAAACCGTGTATGATTCGCGGACTTCCGGTACTGCAGGCAGCCAGTTGCAAATTAAAGAATCCGGATTGGTTTTACAGCAATTAGCAAAAAAACATGGCGTCGCAATCATCATCGTCGGCCATGTGACAAAAGAGGGGACGGTTGCCGGCCCGAGAATGCTGGAGCACTTGGTTGATGTCGTGGTGTATTTGGAGGGCGAGCGTAGTCATGATGCCAGAATTTTGCGGACGGTAAAAAACCGATTTGGCAATACTGATGAGATTGCGGTTTTAAAGATGGACGAGAAAGGATTGGTGGAAATAAAGAATCCCGGTGCCTTTTTCCTTTCGGAAGCTGATAGCCTACCGGGAAGCGCCACGACGGTTCTTTTGGAGGGGTCACGTCCGCTTTTAGTGGAAATTCAGGCATTGGTAACGCCGACGACTTTTGGCTATCCCAGGCGTACCGCATCCGGTTTTGATTTGAATCGACTAAACATCATCATTGGAGTTCTGACTAAGCGAGCAGGTCTTAATTTGGGCAATCAGGATGTCTATATTTCTGTCGCCGGCGGGCTTTCTGCGCGCGAGCCGGCAGCCGATTTGGCAGTGGCACTAGCGATCGCATCATCATACAAAAATAAATCACTACCGGAAAAATCGGTTTTCTTTGGTGAAATCGGGCTAACTGGCGAGTTGAAAAAAGTTATGGCTGCTGATAAACGCCGCAAAGAATCCGAAACTTTGGGCTATAAGGTTTATTCCACCTTCAAAAACATTTCCCAAGCATTAGAAAAAACCATTTGACAAAAGGCGCAACTGGGTAGAAGATGAAAATAATAAATTAATCGAGGGCACCTTTGCTCTCATTTTTAAAAAGGAAGAGAATGCAAAAAGCCTGTCCAAAATGTGGCGGAATTCTTTATGAATTAAATCGTCTGGATCAAAAAGGAAATTCAGGAATTGATCCTGAATTTAGAAAACTATTGAGTGAAGAAACAGAGGGGCTGTTTGTTACGTGTCCGCATTGCAAATTTAAATTGCCAGCGGTTTTGATTAGCGTAGACGGGGTAAATCGAATTATTATTACTGAATAAATGTTTCAATTTGTAATACAATTAATCAGTCAGTTTGCTGAGTATTTTTCATCATTATACAGACAAGACCCGTTGGTTTTTTGGACATTGATAGTTGTATCAGCATACACTATACTAACCTACAAATTATGGCGCGAATCGGTAAACCAGACTGGGTTGGGATTAATGCCTTTTCCTGCCTTTTATTTTAAGAGTAAAAATGGGGAACAAATAATCAGAATACGAAATCTGGGGGACAAACCATTAGTTAATACTGAGATAGAAAGCTGGAATTTGATTGTTTTACATAAAGGCAGTGAAGAGAAATGGAGGATAGAATTTAGCATCCCATTTCCTAATGTAATTAAGGCAGATGAGGAAAGGGACCTGCTATTGAAAACATTTCTTAATAGTAGTGAAACAAGTTTTGAGTTATGGCCCCATCTCCATCCAAAATATGCCAAATTTAAAATCCTGTTAAAAGTTCGATTTCATGATATCAGAGGAATACGATATCAAGCAAAATTTGCTATGGGTAAGGGAGAATTGAACATTATAAGTTCACCTAAACGATGGAGATGGTATTTCGAAATATCTGATTTTTTCCAGACAATAGTGATCGAGAAAATTAAAAAGGAATATTGGAGACACCAATATGTTGCAAAGAAGCGTTCTGCTAAAAATTAAGAGATCTAAAGAATAGTCTTGAAGGTATTATCGGACGAACTAATTATATTGCCGCCGCTGTCAATTGAAACTATGACAGCCAGAATGGTATTTCTTGTAAATGTAAAATGATTTACACATTATAGACTTAACAAATAACTGATCCGATGCGATCGAGACAAATCGGTTATTTTATGTTAAACATCATTTTTAGGTGGTTTTCGATATCGGTTCTGTCGACTTGAAGATAAGCAACATATTTAGTCAAACCGAATTCATCAATTACCAGATTGACTTGATCAGCCTTGGCATACGGGCAGGCCCATAAACTTTTTTGCACCTGTTTGTAACCTATTCGCTTAATTGCTCGACAAAATTGTTGGCGTTTAGTTTTGAGTTGTTCAGGAATATCCCATGAGAGCATCCTCCATTTCCCATCTATTTGTCTTGTTGTCTGGAGCTTCAAGCAATTTGATTTTGCCTTTTTTAGTTAACTCAACGCTTCCGTTCTTCTGGTTAATTTTAATATATCCACGGCGTTCGATACTTTTGAGGTTGCTGTAATACCATTTCGTATGTTTACGCGGATCGCCTTGCTGGTAATAAACACTTCTCTTGTATGCTTCAAAACTGAACAGTTTGTTTCCCTCATCTAAAATATCGGATAACCCTTGCAAAATAGTCAGAGTAGTATTTTTAATTTTCTCGATACTAATTTTCTTCATACATAAATTATTTTTAAAAATAACTGATTTGTCTCGATCGCTTCAAATCAGTTATTTTAGTGTTAGGTTACAGATTATTAACAATAAAATTTTTTTTAAATAGTGAATTATAAAGTGAATTATAAGCAGATAGCTACAAGAGTGTCTTAAAAGTGTAGTCAGACGAACTAATTATGTTGCCGCCGCTGTCTATAGAGACGACCCTGAAGTGGTAAGTGGTATCCGGTGTCAATACTGACAGGTTTACCGAATGGCTAGCGACCAGAGAAGAGTTTTTTGTGCTCGAGCTGGTATAGTCATTATAGTTGTCGTGGGCGATTGTGTCGTAGAAAACTTGTGTGGTTCCCGGCTGTGAGGTTGTCCATGTGACTTTGGCGGTTGTTTGAGTCACGGCGCTCGATCCGACATTTGTTATGGTAAAATCCGTTTTAATAGAAAAGAAAGAGATTTCTTTTGTATCACTGGTTCCATTTTTACCGGTTGCGACGACCTTCATCACATGCCGCCCGGACGTGACACTATCGAAGTTAAAAGAAGCACTAAAGGGCGAAGATGAGTCCGTACCGATTGAAACCGCATCAACAAAAAATTCAATTTTTTCGACCGTACTGTCGTCGCTTGTGCCGGCAGATAGGGTAACATTACCACTAACTGTTTGGTCTGAATGCGGATTGGTCGCGACAATTGAAACTGACGGACCAAGATCGCAAGTCCCGGCTGGTTCCGGATTATAAAGCCCCGCGCTTACCGCCCAGTTATGAACTGGTGCTTCCCAATTTGGGTTTTTCGGCATCTCAGAGTGAATATTGGAGAAAACTCTGACTTCAGTTAAGGATTCAGGGGTGCCATCCGGTGCACGCAAGCCATTACTTTTACAAACCCTAACAGGCACATTCACATCATCTTTTTCTGTCGGTATTTGCCAGCTGGCAAAAATATCAGTTGTGGTTTCTTTGGAGTATTCGGAAGGCAATTTGTTTGACCATTTCTCGACCGCTAGTGATTTTATTCCTTCGGGTTGCTTGAACTGCTCAACTTCTTGCCCAGCCATCATTTTGGCCATGAAATCATGGAATATCGGTGCTGCGATAATTGAACCGTCAGCCCCTCTACTCATCGGACTGTTATCATTATTTCCGGTCCAGACACCTACAGCAAGCGACGGTGTATAACCGACTGTCCAAGCGTCTCGGAAGTCGTTGGTGGTTCCGGTTTTTACGCCAACCGGCCGGTCGGCAAAATAAAGCGGTGTCCTGGTGCCAAAAACCATTGCTCTGGCGTTGTTATCACTCATAATGCTCTGCATTTCATAGGCAATTTGAGAATCTAAAACTTGTTTACCCTTATCCTCATCGGCCTTGTACTCATACAAAACTTTTCCTTTATTATCAACGACTTTATTCATGACTCTAACGTCGTGCTTATTTCCACCGTTAGCAAAGACGGAAAAGCCGCCAGTGTGTTCCAAAAGACTTACTTCGGCTACTCCCAGACCGAGCGATAAGCCGTATCTGTCTTTTTGAGTCAGAGTTGAAATACCGAGATCCGAGGCTGTGTTAATTACGTCTTCGATGCCGGCCAGCGCTGTAGTTTTAACCGCAGGAATATTTAGTGAATTTGCCAGAGCTTGCCTCATTGTCACCGGACCGTGAGATTTTCCATCATAGTTGCTTGGAGTGTAACCGCCGCCAAAATCAGTTGAAAAATCGTACAGGATGGAGCTTGGCGAATATTCTTTCTTTTTGAAGGCTGTCGCATAGACATACGGCTTAAAAGAAGATCCTGGCTGCCGCAGAGATGTAGAAACGTTAACATTTCCGTCAATGGTAGTATCGAAAAAATCACGGCTGCCAACCATGGTAATAACTTCACCGTTTTTCGGGTTAATTGAAACCAGAGCTGCGTTTGATCCGCCGTATTTTTGTATTTTGGCGATACCATCCGTTACGGCTTGCTCGGCGACTTTTTGTTTCTCATAATCCAGAGTGGTATAGATTGTTAAGCCCTCTTTTTCAACCCGGGTTTCACCATATTCTTCGGCGGCTTGCTCTAAAACATAGAGTGAGAAATGGGGCGCCAGTAGTGACATTCTTCTTGGCTGAACTGCTGTTCCGACTGTTGTGGTGTCTTCCTTTTTGGCGGCTGCTGCTTCATCGGCAGTTATATATTTCATTTTAACCATTTGATCCAAAACATAATTTCTGCGGATTATCAACCTTTCCGTATGGGTGCCATATGGCGAATAGTAAGTCGGGGCCTGGGGAATCGCTGCCATTGTCGCTGATTGTGCCAGCGTTAAATCTTTGGCTGGTTTGCCATAATACATTCTTGCCGCGGCTTCGACACCGGCTGTTTGTCCGCCATACGGAATCTCATTTAAATACATTGTTAGGATTTGATCTTTGGAGTACATGAACTCAAGTTCAATAGACAAAATTACTTCTTTAATCTTTCTGACGAAAGTCTGGTCCGAATACAGAAGAGCATTTTTGACATATTGCTGAGTGATTGTCGATCCGCCTTGCATTTTACCGGTGCCAATATGGAAAATATCCCGAATCGCCGCTCTGGCAATTCCTTTAAAGTTAAGTCCGTGATTTTGATAAAATGATTGATCTTCAACCGCAACGGTGGCATTTTTAATATTTTGCGGTACTTGATCTGACGATACAATCGTCCGTTTCAGCTCACCGGTTTCATAAAGAAGTACGCCGTTTCGGTCGTATATTTTCGTCGATTGGGCAGGTTTCATCTTGGAAATTTTGTCCGGAGTCGGCAAATCTTTAGCAAACCAGGCAAAAGCCACGGAGGTTAGAAAAAGAAGCGCCAAAAGACTATAAGCTAAAATTCGGAGAACTTTTTTCTTATCAATTTTTCTCGTCTTCTTGACTTTGAATTTTTCTTTTAGTTTTAATGGGTTTAGGAACCCAAATTTGAAAGCCATATGTCAACCTCTTTGCTTTACATTATATGCTTTTAAAAGTATGATGTAAAATAGTTAATTCCAGAAAGAAACTTCATAATTTTATGTTAGAAAAATAACATTGTCAAGCCATGATGGATCTTAAAAAACCTATAGAAGAAGCAATTATCAAAGCCGGTTATGACGTGCCTGCTTTTGATATTGATGTTCCGCCGGAAGGAATGCCGGGAGATTATTCGGTAAACGTTGCACTTTTAATCGGAAGTTGTGAACAGGAAAGTCCAAGCTTGGTAGCTGAAAAAATAATTGACAATATTAATGATGAAATAATTGAAAAGATCGAAATTGCCGGTCCTGGATTTATGAATATCAGACTCAAAGATTCGTTTTATCATCACTATTTACTTAAAATTTTAAAAGCCGGCGCAAATTTTGGCAAACAAGAGGAGAACAAAAATGGCAAAGCTTTAATTGAGTATATCTCGGCAAATCCAACAGGTCCGCTTCACATTGGGAATGCCAGAGGCGGCCCGATTGGCGAGGTTTTGGCTAATGTTTTGTTCTGGCAAGGGTTTAGCGTTGAGTCCGAGTTCTATGTAAATGATACCGGGGCCCAGATTAAAAAGTTTGGCCAAACTTTGGCTTATTGGTACATAATTAAAAAAGACGAAAAATATCCTTTTCCGGACGGGGGATACCCGGGAGAGTTTCTGCAGGAGGTCTCAGAGGAAATTCAAAAGGAAAAATCAAAAGAAATCGGGGAATTAAGAGATGATGAGTTAGTCGACTTTTTTATTAAAGAGGGGTTGGAAAGAACTATTCGTAGAATTAAAGATGACATTGCCGCTCTCGGCTTGCACTTCGATCGGTTTGTTTATGAGAGCGACATTATCTCGTCCGGAGACGGTCTGAAAGTTGTCGATCAGCTTAAATCTGGCGGGCATACTTCGGAAAAAGAAGGTGCGCTTTGGTTTACAACAAATGATTTGGACCCGAACGATAGAGAAACGGTACTTTTACGCTCCGATGCAGAAAAAACTCCGACTTATTTTGCCAACGATATTGCTTATCACAAAGATAAATTTGATCGGGGAAACAATTTACTGATAGATGTTTGGGGCGCCAATCATCACGGACACATACCGAGACTAAAAGGTGCCTTGAAGGCCCTTGGATATGAAGAGAACAATTTTCTGGTAGTTCTATATCAAAACGTCAGATTGAAAAAGGGTGGCGAAGTAAAACAAATGGGTAAACGGCTTGGTAATTACATAAATATTTCCGATTTGATTACTAAGCTCAAAGTACCTGCCGATGTTTTTAAATTCATGATTATCTCTCAAAGCCCGTCATCCGTCATCGATTTTGATCTTGAATTGGCGTTGGAACAATCAGAAAAAAATCCTGTTTACTACTTGCAATATGCCTATGCCAGAATTTGCTCGGTTTTACGGAAGGCTGACTCCAAATTATTAGGAGAATTGGAAAATATTGCTGAGGGAGAGGGGAGCATCAATGCTGAAAGTCTTACAAATTTGAAAGATAAAAAAGAGCTCGAGCTCATCCGATCTTTGATTGGTTTACCATCTGTCTTAAAAAAAGTTTCAGATAATTTTCAAATTCAGGCACTTCCCCACTTCGCTACCGAGGTAGCAAGGGCATATCATAATTTTTATTCGTCGTGCCAGATATTGTCGGACGACCAGGAACTAACAAAATCACGCTTACTTTTAGTTTTGGCCGCTAGAAATGTCCTAAAAATATCCCTGACCCTCATGGGTATTAGCGCCCCGGAAAAAATGTAGTATGAGCGAACATAAACTTCGAATTTCGGTTAAAGGCATATTCAAAAATTCAGATAACAAAGTTCTTTTAGTTAAGCTTGGTAGAAACGGCCAAGATTTTTGGTCTGCGCCGGGCGGTGGAGTTGAAGAGGATGAGGCAATGGGAGATACACTATCACGTGAGCTAAGAGAAGAAACTGGATATTCAGTCGAAATTGGAGATATTATTTTTGTTCAAGATATAAAGTTTGCTTCAGGGGCTCGTCAATTGGAGTTATTCTTTAATGGGAAAGTTCTCGAAAAGATCTCCGAAGCAGAAGAAGAGTTTGGCTTTTTTTCGGAAGAAGAGTTCAAAAAAATCAAATTTATGCCGAAAGGTTTTGATCCATTTGCGAAACATCAGACTCTTCCATTTGTTTCGGAGGTCTAGAGATCTATTTCAAAAACTTTGGATTCAGAACAGAGCCAAATTTTTTTCAGTTTCTCATTAACTGCGTAGGAATTTAGTTGCATGCCATCAAAGACATATTGTTTTTGGAAAGCGCCGACCTTACTAAATTGGACTAAACGATTAGTTGCGGCATCCAAAATATAAATCGAATTTGTATCGGCAGCTGCTGATATTGCCTTTGGAGCCACAATTTTTGTATCGGGAGTAGGGACGCCAGAAATTGAGTAGTTTGTGTCTTCTGCACCTTTTGAAACTTTTAACACTCCGCCGTCTGCTTTGAGCACATAAACATTGCCATCGATTGCGATATCCTTAGTGTCTTTTAAGGATACAGGTTGTTTTGAAACGTAGGCAGTGCCTTTGGAATACGTTTGATCACCGGCTGTATGTTTCCAAATTTGTCCGACGGCACTATCCAGTAAATAGATATTATTTGAATAGGTTGCAATTCCAACAGCCTTTTCCCAGGTTGAACCCTCTGCGGTTTTTAGCTCCTTGACCGATTTACTGGTAATATCCAATCTGACAACCGTCGGTTTATCACTTAGAAAATATAACGCATTTTCTGAATCATTGTAGGCCATGGCCAATATTTTCCCCAAGGTTTCTTCAACCTGGCCGTAACTCTCAGCGGTTTTGGCCCGGGTGTCATATTTAGAAATTGCACCGTTTTCAGTTATGGCAAAAATATTTGCGCCAACAGCAATTGTGTCGACCGGCTTTGAATTTAGGGAAAATGCTTGGGAATCGCTAGCCCTAACTCTCGTTGCGCTGTTTAATTCATCGAGCTTAGTGTTTATTTGAGCCAAAAGATTGTTCGCCTCGTCAGCTATTGATGGTGTCCCCGCCGCTTTTGTTGCCGCATCCCTGGCGGAAATTAGTTCGTCTTTGGCACCAGATTTCTTCAACCCCAAATCGTCCAAAGCCTTGGCATATAGCGACCTAGCCGATTCCAAGCTTTCGAGATTGTTGTTGGTTGAAGATAAGCTTGAATTATTTTTGTTGTTGAGCTGGATTTTTATAAAACCAATGCCCAGAAGTAAAATTATAATGATTATGTAGAGGTATTTTCTATTTTGGGTTTTTAGTAACGATTTTAAAAACAGGCCGATGTTGTTAAAAACATTGCCGATATTTGAAGAAAGATTATTTTTCTTTGAATTTCTATTGAAATAATTCACTTTTGGACTGCGGTCAAATCGTTCGGTTTTCGGCTGAAATTTTTTAGATGATTCCCCGCGGCTTTCTCCGGCTTTTTTAAGTTTTTCTGAAATTTTTGGCTGAATCGATTTTGACCAGTATTCGGCTAATTTCTTTGCACCCCTGCCGGTTGCCTTGGCTCCTGAACCGAGCCCTTTAAAAATTGTCTTGGTATAATGTAACGCCTTGGAGTCCGGAATGTCATCGAGCAGAATTATGTCAGGTTTATCACCTGGCTCCTCTTCATCAACATTCTCACCGGGCAAATCGAAAACGATCATATTGGCATCTTTGATTTTTGCCCGCCGGAGGTTTTTTACAATTTCCTCTATGGCATCTTTATAATTCAGTTCGGTAAAAATCCGTCTTAGACGATCGAGGGAGAAGTGAGAGTAGAGCTCCGAATTGGCGATAATTACCTTGTCGAGAGCAGCAACACTACCGTCAATAATTGAAACAAAAGTTTTCAGCGGATGGATTTCATCTTCCTCGATCGGCTTTTCCGTAATGTGGCTAATTTTATTGCCACGGAAAAGATAGCCGGAAATTCTGCCGGTTTGAGAAAAAATTAATTGTTCCCCGGAAATTAGACCAATAATCGAGTTTAACTTGCCGATCCATTCATGCTCACCGCCTTGAGAGAGCTCTCCGAGCGCGGCGTTAACTTTTTTAATTGCCGCTTCAAAATTCTCAAGTTTTTCTCCGCTTGCACGCCAAGACTGCGACAAAGTATTAACTATCGTTTTTTTGATCCGTTCACCATCAACCCATGGGGTATCAATTTCAATGAGATAAAAAAACCTATCCCGTGACTCCACAGGCTCGATTGTTCCAACAAAGAGAAATCTTTCCTTGTGCTTTCCCTTGGTCGCTATCTGCCCAATTCTAGCTACAAGATTTTTGTCCGACATATAGTTATGTATATATTCTAACAGATTTAAGAAAAGTCAAGCAACCCGTACAGCCGTTTTTTCATTGACAAATTAATGTTTTTATGATAATATTATACAGTTCTATTCGGGAATATACGATTGAGGGGCAAACTGTGAAAAAGTCATTGTGGTGGGTACTGGTATTGGTTGTGCTCGTGGCTGGAGTAGTCGGAACGCGCGCGTGGAATTTTCACCGCGCCGAGACTGACTGTCGCCTCCGTGTTCGGTTGTCGCCGACGGGCCGTTGGCTCGTCCGGCACGGATACAGCGAGGTTGAACGGGGGTTGGAGTCCTATGCCGTTTGGGATGAGGGCGTGTTAGTCACGGGGCCGGATGCAGGCCTCTCCGGCCTTTGTTGGTTGGGAGGGGGCACGATGAGCACGCCAGCGGCCTGGCGGCGATACTTAGTTGAGAAGCCGCCGAATACCCCCGCCTGGGCTTTCAACGTCGTCGACGAAGAGGTCGTCGACGACACCGTGCGATTGATGACAACCTTCGTTGTCATGTCCCGGGGTGTGCACCCCGGGACATTATACGATCTGGGGGGGTACAAGCTGGACAGGGATTTTCTCCTGTTTCAGCTAAGAAGGGATTGGGTGTTTCGCCGGTTTCCGAAAAAGCTGGCGGGAGAAGTGCAGCGGGAATTGCTGACCCGCTACGACTTCGAGTGAGTTTTCTGCTCCCGACCATCGTTCGTCGCCCTGACGAGCCGGTCGGGTTTTTTTATACCTCCTTGCAGAATACCACGGGCTATGCCCGTGGATGAATGAGCGGAGCCGATATGATACCATCTAATCATGAAGATATCCAAATCAAGTCACGGAGCATACTT
>JBAZJN010000015.1:0-27503 GCA_041651295.1 Patescibacteria group bacterium
AATGCGTGTAAGACATTCTAAATCCTCCTTTTTTAATGGCTGGCTAATCACTACCATTTTACAAGGACAAGATTGGGATGTCTTTTTGAGTCTATTTGTAAAGCTTCGAACTGGAACTTAACCAAAAACCATTGACAAAATGCTATATGTTTGCTATAATGAAGAAGTTATCAAAATTGATAACCGCGAGCTTGTTGAGTTTAGACCACTATGTTATTCTCAACAAGCTCGCGCGCCTACGCGTAATGTCACCTATGTAATATGGCCACACTCGCAAATCAGCGCGCTGGCACTAAGTGCCGTACCCTTCCAGAGGGTATCCCTGCAGCTAAGGGTCCGGGTAACGGATACCAGGAAAGTCAGACAGGGAAAGAGTAAGGAAGGGGTTTTGTACCCGTCCGGCGCCAACTACCTCACCGCGCGTCGGCGGCATCAACCAGGTCCGTGTCCAGTCAGTTAGCTCGCAAGCATACCCGAGCGAAACTGCAGGGCACGGGCATTTTTTTATTCAAGACAAGAATACTTTAAATAGGAACGACCGTACAGATACCAAGTATTAAAAAGTTATTTACGATAATGAAAATATATTCAGCTTTTACCTTGACCGACTCCGTGATATAATAATTCTATGATGACGTTATTGCCATATGTTTTGATGTTGATAGTTTTAATCGGTTTCGGGTTGATTGTCTTTTTTGTTTTCCGAAAATTAAAAGAGATGGAAGATGCGCGCCACAATGACCAATCAATGCAAATGTTGAATCAAAATATGAATAGTATGTCGGAGCGAATTGATATAACCAACCAAGCGATAAGCCAGCGACTCGATAAGGCGGCTCAGGTAATTTCCGAAGTCACCAGAGAACTTGGAACGATGTCACAAATCGGTTCCCAACTTTCAAATTTTCAGGAATTTTTAAAATCACCAAAACTTCGCGGCGGGCTGGGCGAACAGGGGCTGAAAGATATGCTGGCCCAAACATTTCCCCATGAGCTTTACAAAATGCAGCATAAATTTAGAAACGGACAAACCGTTGACGCTGCAATTAAGATTGACGCCGGGATAATTCCGGTAGACGCCAAATTTCCTCTGGAAAATTTTAATCGAATTTTGAATGCCAAAACCGATGAGGAAGGGGCGGATGCCAGACGAAAGTTCCGGTCAGATTTTCGGGTCCATGTTAATGCTATCGCAAAAAAATATATTGTTCCGGACGAGGGCACAGTTGATTTTGCCATGATGTATATCCCGTCCGAAACCGTCTACTACGAATTAATTTCCAATGAACAGGATTTGCACGATTACGCCGTGCAGGCCAAAATCATCCCGACCTCGCCAAACACTTTTTTCTACTACCTGAGAACTATCATGTTGGGCTTGCAGGGAAAAAGAATATCGGAGATGTCGAAACAGATACTTGGGACTTTAAAAGTTATCCAAACCGAATCAAAAAAATTTGGCGATAATCTTGGAGTTTTAAATCGTCATGTAACCAATGCCAAGGGAGCAATGGAGAAAGTTGACGCTGATTTTATGCGCCTCTCAACCAAGATTGATCAAGTCGGGCAGCTAGAAGAAACTCAAGCAAAATTACTAGAAGATGACACAAATCAAGAAATTATTTAAGCGCAATCAAACTGCATTGCTATTATCAGGAGTGGTTATTCTTGCTTTGCTAATATTTATTCCGGCCAAGCTAAAGGATAGCGCCCCCGTAGTCAAAACCCAGGCGGTTCTTAGCACTTTAACCCTAACAACAATTCCTGATCAAAGAACCGACGTTGAAATCCCGATACTAATGTATCACCACATTCGTGATTATAATAATCCAAGCGATCAAATTGGCAGCAATTTATCGGTTTCTTTATCAAACTTCCAGCAACAACTTGATTTTCTCAAATCCAACGGATATATGACAATAACATTTTCCGATCTGAATTTATTCCCGCAAAAAGCTTTGCCGGATAAGCCAATAATACTTACTTTTGATGATGGGTATGCTGATAATTACCAAGCTTTCACCAGTTTGAAAAAAAACGGGCAGTTGGGAGTCTTTTATATCATCTCCGGATATTTAGGTCGGGCGGAACACTTGACGGCTTCACAGATTAAGGAAATTTCCGACTCAGGCATGGAGATTGGATCTCACAGTCAGAGCCATCCAGACTTAACAGGATTAGACTCGACAAAATTAGCGCTAGAACTTACCAGTAGCAAATCCACACTGGAAGAAATTACCGGAAAACCAATTTCTAGTTTGTGCTATCCTGCAGGCAAATATAATCAGTTAGTCGCCACAGCTGTAGGTAATTCAAATTATTTGAGTGCAGTCACAACCAAGAGCGGCATCGCATCAACCAGATCGCCTAAATACGAATTATCTAGAGTTAGAATAAACCCAAACGACAGTCTGAAAATATTTGCTGCAAAAATTAGCCAAAATGATTAAAAAAATCACGATCGAAAACGAGCAGGCAAGGGAGAGGCTCGATGTTTTTATTTGTAAAAAATATCCGGAAATAAGTCGCAACCAAATTCAAAAAGCAATCGATGACCAAAATATCAAAGTTAATGGCAATGTTGCAAAGCCAGGTTTAAAATTAAAAACGGGGGATTCACTTGAGATTAATGAATTATTTATTTTAGAATTAGACAAATCAATCGAATTAATAGCAGAAAACATTCCTTTAAAAATTATTTATGAAGATGATAATTTGATTGCCGTCGATAAGCCGGCTGGTTTGGTTGTCCATCCTGCTCACGGGAATCTGACCGGAACGTTGGTTAATGCCTTAATTAGCCACGAACCGGGAATAACCCGTGTGGTCGATACTAATTCCAGTGGCAGTAATGTTAGACCGGGAATAGTCCACCGGCTTGACAAAGATACCTCGGGGATAATTTTAGTAGCAAAAAACAAGAAAACACTTTCTTTTTTATCAACTCAATTACAGAGTAAAAAAATTATAAAGACCTATCTGGCTCTGGTTTACGGCAATACAGAAAATGTCGGGTCAATAGAGGGCTACATTGGCAGAGATAAAAATAATCGCAAGAGAATGGCTGAGACAGATAGCCAGCACGGTAAATTAGCATTAACAAATTTCAAGACGATAAAACGTTATAAATTCACAAATCGGGATTTATCGCTTTTGGAAATTAACATCCCGACCGGCAGGACTCATCAAATACGGCTACAGATGAAAAGTATAGGATTTCCAATTATCGGCGATCAGACATATTATACAAAAGAAAGTAAAAATCTTTCATCCTTATTGCACGCTATAAGACAAATGCTTCATGCTTGGAAAATTGAATTTTATTTACCAGAATCTGGTGACAGAATAAAGTTGCAATCCGATACTCCGGATGATATGAGCCAAGTTTTGAATACACTGTCATAATATGTATGACTTTGTAATATTTGGATTTGACATCGCGAAAAAATATATGCTAGGTTAAGCATATACATGGAACGCGAAAGAATCACTATCTCAATAAAAAAAGATTTACTGTCAAAAATCGATTCCCGTATTGACGGTCTTAGAATGAGAAACCGATCTCATGCAATAGAAATTATCATTTCGGAATCTTTTGGTATTGGACAAATTGATACTGCCGTTATTATGGCCGGTGGAAAAGGTGCGCTAAAACTGATACCGATTATTGAGGATTCTCTTCAAAAATTATCCGGACTTGGAATTCGCAAAGTATATATTGCCGTCGGCTATCTGGGAAACAAAATTAAACAAAACCTCTCAGGAAATCATAATGTTGAAATTGAATATATTGAAGGCGGGGAGGGAACAGCAGGATCATTAAATTTAATAAAAAAACAGGTTAAAAAAACCTTCATAATTATTAACACCGATCAGGCATTCGATTTTGAATTAAAAAAGATTGTAGATTTTCATAACAAACATTTACCGGCGTTAACCTTAGCTTCAACAAACCAGAGCATGAAGGGAATCTATATAGCCGAAACTGAAATTTTCGATTTTATTGAAGATGGCTTTTCAATGCTTGAAGAAGATATCTTTCCAAAATTATTGGAGAAAAACAAATTATTGATATATCCAATATTGTGATTGACTTCTTTCTAAATCTCATTTAAAATAGGTTTTAGACAATATGAGAAGAAATTGGTATATTTTTGGACTGATTATAATTGTTTTGACCCTTTCGGTTCTAGCTGATATTCCCAAAGGGCCAAAATTTTTTGGTAAAGAAATTAAAACTCATTTGGGACTCGATTTGCAAGGCGGAACTGAAATTATTTACCAAGCTGATCTATCAAAATCAAACGATAAATCCAAAGACCTAAACAATCTGATGAACATATTCCGCCAACGCGTAGATAGCCTTGGCGTGGCAGAACCAACCATCCAACAGCAGGGGAGTGATCAGGTTTTGATCCAATTACCGGGCGTCAAAGACATTGACCAAGCAATCGCTGCTATCGGTCAAACCTACGAATTAGTCTTTATGGCAGAGGCCGCTGATGCTACAACCGGGCTTGCCCTAAACGATTATTATCAACCTGATTACACCCTTCCTGGCTATTGGACTCCTTCAGACCTAACCGGAAGCGACTTGATCGGATCAGATGTAACATATAACACTCAAAACCAAGGAACTGGCCAAAGCGAACCGGTCGTTACGCTAACTTTTAATAACGCCGGGAAAGAAAAATTCGCAAAACTAACCAAAGAAAATTTGAATAAACAAATGGCGATAGTTTTAGACAGGCGTATCGTTTCCGCACCAACTGTACAAGCTGAAATTACAGACGGCAAAGCTATCATAACCGGTCAAAAGGACATTAAGGAAGCTAAAAAACTATCAGACCGGCTCAACGAAGGTGTCTTGCCGATCCCAGCTAAAGTAATAGCTCAACAAAATATCGGCGCAACACTTGGGGCCGACTCAATCAAAAAGAGCCTGACTGCCGGTGTTATCGGCCTGCTTATTATTGCGCTATTTATGCTGATCCACTACAAAGTCCCGGGAGCCGTGGCCGTAGTCGCTCTTGTAATTTATTCTCTCATCTCTCTTGCAGTCTTTAAAGTCGTGCCGGTAACAATGACTTTAGCCGGTATTGCCGGTTTTATCTTGTCAATCGGTATGGCTGTCGATGCCAATATTCTTATCTTTGAAAGAACGAGGGAGGAATTAAGAAATGGTAAAGATATTGTTGCGGCAATTGAAGAGGGATTTAGGCGGGCATGGAGTAGTATTAGGGACTCTAACTTTTCAACCATCATTACCTGCATTATTCTGTTCTATTTCGGAAGCGGGATAATCAAGGGGTTTGCTTTAACCCTGGCCCTGGGTGTAATAATTTCAATGTTTACCGCCATAACCGCTAGCCGGAACTTCCTGGTCTTACTCTCAAAAACTAAGTTTAAGAGGTTCTTAAATGTTTAGCCTAGTCAAAAATCGCTTATATTTCTATATTTTTTCCTCCCTGCTAATAATCCTTAGCCTAATTTCAATTTTTGTTTGGAAGTTAAATTTAGGCATCGATTTTACCGGCGGTACAATTTTGGAAATAAGTTCCCAGGGAATTACCGACAAAATTGACAAAGTTAAAACGGCAGGGGATAGCGCCGGAATAAAACTTGAGTCTATAAGCACGTCAGGTAACGACAAATTAATTATTCGCACCCATAATATTTCCACCGACGAACATAGCAAATTATTAAGTTCAATTAAAAGCGAAGTTGCTGGAGATATTGTTGAAACCTCTTATCAAACAATCGGCCCGGCTGTAAGCCGTGATATTACGAACAAGGCCATTTGGGCAGTTGTTGTTGCATCATTGGCGATCATCCTCTACATTGCTTATGCCTTTAGAAAAGTGCCCAAACCGCACAGTTCATGGCTTTTCGGCATTACCGCTGTGACCGCCTTATTGCACGACCTAATTATCACAACAGGTTTTGTCTCCGTCGTCGGACACTTCTATGGTTTTATGCAGGTTGATGCCTTATTCATCACTGCACTTCTAACCATTATGGGTTTTTCCGTTCATGATACTATTGTCGTCTTCGACCGCTTGAGGGAAAACATGATTAAAAACCCCGGCGCCAGCTTGGAAAGTCTGGCCAATGATAGCATCTTGCAAACCATATCCAGATCAATAAATACTTCACTGACAACAATCTTTGTCCTGACTGCACTTTATTTGCTGGGTGGCCAGTCAATCAGCCATTTTGTGCTAACACTAATCGCCGGTATCACATTCGGAACTTATTCATCAATTTTCATCGCCACCATGCTTTTGGTCAGTTGGGGCAAGAGACGAGAAACAACAGAGTAGGAATCATAGCGGGGGAGAGGGCAGTTTGAAAAAACTGTCTTTTTTATTTTTGTCTGATTAGATCTTTTCCAATAATAGCTTAACAATAAAAATATTCTGAAAAATAAAAGGTGCAAATAAAAATACGAAAAACCATTGACAAATTAAATAATATTTGCTATAATGTATTTGTTGAAGTGATCTCACGGTCAACGGCTCGGCACACACCCGGTGCAGCCAAGTCAAGATCATTTCAGCGAGCCACCAGCCGCTGGACACCGAACCACGGCTGGTTTTTTTATTAAAAATCAAATTATACATTACTGGACTATATATTTTAAAATAGTCGGCCAATTTATCAGCTAAACAATATTCTTTCAAACTGGGGCATTCTGAGGCCTTTTAGCCTCAAAATAGAGTGTCAGAACCCATCGAATGTCGACCCTGGAGCTTGAAAAGAAGAGTTACCAAGAGATGATACTGATAGGAGCATGACAGAAATTGATAAACTAATTTAAACATAGTTTAGATATAGGTTGTATGTCGCATAATGTATCTTATGCGACATTTATATAATCTATATAATCTTTGGAACTCATGTGTTACCTCGAGCACGATTCGCGCTCAAATAACGTTTTGAATCCACACCCCAAAACTTCCGAAAATGATGCCTGTTATTTCGTCGGTTTATCTTTCCAATTATTTTTCGAGATATCTCATCTCGCCTGGAATATTTTTTTCCAGAATAAACAAAAAAATAAAACGCAAAATAAACCGCAGTCCCCTATTAATAAATAAAAAAAATTGCGTTTAAGGCAAAAAACAACTTTTAGGTAGAAAATTAGCCCAAATTAACAACAACGCCCTCATCCATAGATTTTATGTCTTCTTCGTCCTTTTTTTTCATTGCATTTGATGGTTCTGGTACTTTTGTCGTGTCATTAGCATTATCGGCCGCCTGTTCTAATGAACTTTGCGCACTTGCCTGATTGTTCTCTGGTTCCTGAAATTTTTCATTACTATTGTTATCACTATCACTCTTTGGCGCGTCGTTATCTTCCGGTTTATCATCTTGTTTCGGTGTAGATGATCCGCCGGTATTTATTTTGACTTGATAAACCTTTTCCATTAAATCAATCATCTTGTCGCCTTTTTCATCAACAACTATCCCCTGCTCTTCAAACATTTCCGGACTAATTTCTTGGCCAACATACCACTTTACTCCGCCTCTGGCAGTCTGTTCTTTGTAAATTTTATTACCGATAATATTTTGCCATTTTAAATACCTTGGCTTGTCAGTTTTAGGCTTAATAGTTAGCGTCGGCTCGGATTCTTTGGTTTGTGCAGCCTCCACCGGTGTTCTTGCTTGAGACTTCGCTCCGACTTTCTCTATCGGCCCATCAGTCGCAATCGGTTCAGGTGTTGATGGTCTAGCTGATTGCGGAACCGTAGCCGGACCACCAGAGTTCGCGTCTGACCGGTTGGCGAAATACTGATCTGACTCGGCCTTTAATTCTTCTTCTAGTTCTCTTGACTTTTCGATGATCATTGACTCAACCTCATCGCGACTGGTTGAGTATTTACGTCTGGATTTTTCAACTATCTGTTCCCTATTCCCGCTTACTATTTCAACTGGAGGCAATGTCCTGGCTGAAAATGCCGGTTTGGTGATGCCATCAATCAACAATTTAATATAAATTTGGTAGCGGTCAAGATTGACCAGATCGTTAGCATCAAACACCGGTTCGAACTCTTTGACCAGAAAATCAGCGTCCGTACCGCCTACTCTAAAAGCTATAATCGTCCCGGCGTTGCCAAACACCGCATCTCTGACTATTTCCGGCATCTGAGTAATATACTGATTTGCGATAGTTAGATTGAGATTATATTTTCTTGCTTCAGATAGAATAACGGCAAAAGATTCGGTGGCAAAATTCTGAAACTCATCAACATAGAGATAGCAGTCGGGCCGTTTATCGATGGTGACATCAGCTCGGCTCATGGCAGAAAGTTGGATTTTGGTAATCATCATCGCACCCAGAAGGGCCGAGTTATCCTCGCCGATTTTGCCCCGTGACAGATTGATCAGAAGAATTTTCTCCGTGTCCATAATCTCGCGGATGTTAATCCTTGAATGCGGCTGGCCGACGATATTTCTAATTGTCGCCGTGGACAAGAACTGTCCGACTTTGTTCAAAATCGGAGAAACCGCTTCCGTCCTGAATTTCGCGTCGTATTGTGCAAATTCGTTCGTCCAAAACTCTCTAATTACGGGGTCAACGACGAAACTGACAACCTTTTCCCGAAAACGTTTTTCCGTCAACATCCGGGGAATATCAAGCATTGTTGATTCCGGAAAATCTAAAAGGGCTAACACAGTGTTACGTAAAATATGTTCCAATCTCGGGCCCCAAGAATCGCCAAAGATCTTTTTAAAAATCCCGACAAAACCGGAAGCGACCATGCCTTTAAAATCATCCTCCACCTTGTCTAGCAAATTGAATGCTATCGGGTAGGCACGATCAGCAGGGTCAAAAACTATCACATCTTCTATTCTCTCATCTGGAACACAAGACAGTATTTTATCGACTAAATCCCCATGCGGATCGACGATAATAACTCCTCTGCCTTCAATTACATCATCGATTGACATATTCTCAATCAAAGTAGATTTGCCGGTTCCTGACTTACCTATGATATAACAATGACGGCGGCGATCTTCAAGTTTTATACCAAATTTCCTAAATACATTTCGGAAGTTCGATTCACCAAGAATTGTTATTTGTTTAGCATCAACATTTTCGGACAATGGTAAATTCGACGGTGGTTCGCCTTTTTTACTGCCAGCCCAAACGATATGAGGAGTTTCAACTGTTTGATGAGGCAAATGATAAACAGCAGCCAATTCGGAAATATTTAAAACATAGCCGGGAGTACTAAAATCTCTTTCGGTGTAAGAGCTAAGAAACTCTTTATCATTTATTACAATCTCCGACTGCTTAAAGCCGTTGCCGTTAGTAGTGTTGAACTGTTTAAAAGCGGCAGCCAAACCTTGAGCTTTAGTTCTGGCGCTCGTCGGATCATGTGCGATTGCTACCAAGCGGATTTTTGTATCAAATCCAAGTTTAACAATCTTGTATTCAATGTTTTTTAATGCCTCTTCAACCGGACCGGACAATTTAACCTCGCCCTCATTGCCTTTGGCATCCGAAAGTTCAACTTCTTTGCCGGCATCAACCAAAACCTTAAGAAAATTACCGCCGAATTCAACAATCTTTTTCATAACAACACCTGGCATTGTTGCCCAGGTCACCTTTTTTTTATCATGACCCTTTTTTACTTTGTCGATGTAATCAATGCCACGTTCCTGCCACTCATCTCCTACCGGTTTGATGACAAATTGCAGCCACATTTCCTCCCCGGCTTGGATTTTTGACATGACGGAAGTGATTCCGGAAAGAGGGTCAACTTCAAAATCTGAAAACATTTTGATTGGAAAAACATCTTGTTTCGTTAATAGGAGCTCGCAGCCGGCCGAAAACTTTCCTTCCGTATCAGCTTTTGTAACATAATCTTCAATTTTTTTGATTTCTACTGTCGGATATTGAGCATAAACCTGGCCTTCGATAAAATCAGCCAATTGTTTTGGCAGGTGCAAATAGAACTGGACAAATTTATCAATTGACACGATCTCAAAACTCAAATGCGGTTGAGTCGGCAAAGAATCAGAATATATTCCGTGAATCGAGGCAAACATCTGTTCGGCAGCCAAAGGAGCCTTCTCATTATTTTTAGGTACCTCGATTAGGAGCGTCTCGTATTCCTGCTTCTCTGACCACTGTATTTTTTGTTTTTCCTGTGCAACTTTCCACCAGAGATACAAAAAATATATCGGCCCTACAATTAGTACAAAATAAATAAGATAGAGTAAAAACGTCATTAAAGATCCCTCTCCTCACTGATAATTCTACACTTGGCAGATCCAATAATCAAGCTGACAAAAATAATCGTCGGAAACTATTTACTTTGATAGTCCTTGAAACACATAGCCACCGGATGTTTTTTTGAATTCATCCTTGGTTTGAAGATTAATTATGATCGTGTTCCTTTTTACTTTTCTGGAACGGTTAACGAGTTCAATAATCTCTGAAACTGCCAAAGGCGATTTACTGTTGCTGAGAATATTTTTGATCACTTCGTATACAGTACCGTCGTTATAACCCCACTCGCGGAGCGCATAAATTCCCCGGCCGATTAATACAAATCGACTGTCGGCGATAAGCTCGTTGTGAACGGTCGCCCGAACAACCCGCTTCTTATCAAATTTTAAGTCGGCAATTTTTGAAGTTATTTCGGTGAAATGAAGCGGCTCACCGGCAGTTTTCAAAACATAATAAATTTTATCTCGAACGTTTCTCGGGTTAACTGACGGCCAAGCTCTCAAACCGACTAATTCGTTTTTAGCCATCATCAATTTATTGCTGATGCTGACACATGCCGAAAGAGTTTTCTCCTCATATTTCGATATTCCGGGAATGTTGTCTTTGAGATCTTTGATGTATAGCGGAATTTCCTCTTCCTTTAGATATGTAATTACTTTATTGCAAATATCAATTATTTCATCTTTTGAAAAATCATCCAATCGCCAGCCGCTTTTTAGATCTGTGGACTCATCAACTTTTGATATATTCTTAGTGATAGTGCAAATCAGGAGCAAATAATTTTTAGCAAATTTATGACTTCCAACTAACTCTAACATACTCTCTGGAATTTGATCGTCCGATAAGACACCGCCGTTTTGTTTCATTTTGCTTTCAACTTCCGCTGCCTTGTTTTTGTATTTATCATTAAAAGTTTTTGAAATTTTATTTAATGAATTTTTTTCAATCTGTCGCACCCTTTCTCTGGAGAGTTTTAATTCCCTTCCGATTGCTGATAATGTTTCTTTTTTGCCGGAAAAACCAAAACGGCCGTTTAGGACCCGTTTCTCTTTTTCATTCAAAGAAACAATCAGATTCGCTATGATTGAAACTAATGAATTTCCTTCGCCCGTTTTTTGCCTTTTCTCGTTCATGGTTTACCCCAATATTTATTCTTCTTTAATTATATTTTCAACGGCGGCCCAATCGCTTTTGCCATCCTCGGGAATTAAGCCAACAACTTTATCGCCATTCTTAGCTTTATAATATGTGATAGATGCAGTTAAGACGTTATAAAGTTGCCCATCAACATTAATACGGTAGCCCTCGGGCGATTGTTCCAACTCACCGACAACTTTCTTCCTGTCGACCGGAGAAATCTGCTTATAAACAAAACTGCCATCCGGCATTATTGTTAATTTCAGTAAATCGCCGGTAACTAATTTCGATTTACTGGCATAATTCGCCGGAATCGGATAAGCCTTTCCGTCCGGGGCAATGAAATTTTCGCCATCGAAAATTCCTTCTATAATGTTTTCCGGAGTTGATGATTCTTCAAAAATCTCTTTTGCTTTCTCTTCAATTTCTGTCTTGAAAATTAAGGTTTTTGCCCTTCTGATCTGATTCTCGGCGCTATCCAAAAGCTGTTTTATTGTGGTCAAATCTTCTTCTGAAGGAATCATACTCTTGTTTTTGTTTGTTTTTGCCATTTGATTATTTTTTGACTTTATCAAATAATACAACAAAAGATTTTTTTTGTCAACGAAAAAATAAGTTTTTAAAGCAAAAAGTTCATAAAGTCGAAAGTCCAAGGATTTTAACTATTATGATTGGTTCCCTGAACTTTATAGACTTTACGAACTTTCGACTTGTGACTAACTACCCTGTCGCCCCTTTGGCATTGCCCTCGCCGATTCCAGGTAAATCAATCGTGTCAATTTTTGATCTTTCGTTAATCTCTGATTCAACCACCTCTTTCGCACTGCCGAATTTTAGGCGGGATAGCTGTCGTATCGCCTCGGCAAGTTGTTTATTATTATTGGGATCGGGCGCAATACTCTGGCCGTTAAACGCCGGCATTGGAGCATTGTCAATCAACTCTCTGATGTAAAAATTGTATTTATCAACATTGGTTAGGTCATCAATCGTAAGAGGAGCAAATTCCTTGACCAAAAATTCAGCGTCAGCGGCACCAACTCTAAAAGCTATTAGATTGCCGGCGTTGCCAATCACGGCATCTCTAATTTTCTCATCCAGCTGTGATATATACTGATTCGTAATATGTAATGCCAATTTATATTTTCTCGACTCCGATAAGATTGTCGCAAACACATCGGTAATAAAGTTTTGAAACTCATCGACATATAGATAAAACGGGATGCGCTCTTCTTCCCTTTGATCCTGCCGAGAAAAGGCCCCAATGGCAATTTTTGAAACGATAATCATGCCCAAAAGAAATGCGTTAATTTCACCGATCAATCCTTTGGACAGTTTGCAAAGCAGTATCTTTTTGCCGTCCATAACATCTCGAAAATCAAAAGCCGATTTTGGTTGGCCAATAATATTTCTCATCATGTCGTTTGTCATAAAGCGGCCGAATTTCGAAGTGAAATAATTTAGCATTTCGGATTTATGAAAATCGGAAGTTTTGGCCATTTGTTTTTCCCAGAAACTTCGGACTACCGGGTCTTTGACAAACGCAACCCTTTCCTTCTCAAAATCAGGATCGGTAAAAAGTCTCGGAATATCAACTAGAGTCCCGCCTTCCGGATGCGCCATTAGTGTTAGTGCCGCATTTCTCATCCAGTGTTCAAACTGCGGACCAACGATGCCGGTTTGATTCGGATCAAATAATTTATAAAATATTTGAATTGCTTCCTGAACCAAGAAATCCCGTTGTTCATTTGTTTTCCACTCCAAAAGATTTAAGCCCATTGGCCGTTCAACGTCTGACGGATCAAAAAGAATTACGTCCTCTGCCCGCTCCTTCGGCATGTGCTCGAGTATATATTCTATAGCGTCGCCGTTAGGATCTAAGTATGCAACACCCTTACCCTCTTTGATGTCCTGCATAATAGTATTTTCGAAAAGCACGGTTTTTCCAACACCGGTTTTACCAATCATATAAATATGGCGCAATCTATCACCGTCTTTGATTCTGATTGATTGCTTCTGACCGCGATAATTTGTTTCACCGATAATAACTCCTTCCGCCGGCAATTGAGGAGGCGGTGATTCTTTTTTTGAATAAACCCAGGCAATATTAGGAGCTTCCATATAGCGGTTTGGCAAATGGAATAGCGAAGCAACTTCCTCGGTATTTAAAAGCATTCGTGGCTCGCGGCCGTATATACGATAGATATAATTTGCCACCGTTTCTCGCAACCGCTTGGCTTTTTTCATTTTGAAGCCGTTGTTGTCGGGTGCAAAAAACTGAGAAAAAGAAGAAAAGATCGTTTTTAGGGTTTCCTTGGCTTTTTCAGCCGTTGGAGAAACGACAACTAATCGGACCTGGGTATCGAACCCTGTTTTAGCTCCTTTTTCCGCCAACAGCTTTAGCTGCTGCTCCTGAATCGGGTTAAGCCTAAACTGATTTTGCATCTGTTTATCTTTATCTTCTTCTGTCAGCGACTTCCCTGCTGCCGATTTCCCGACATCGCCCAAAAATTTGAAGAAGCTCTCCCCCATTCTTCGGTTAAACGATGATGAATAATAGCTACCCGACTTACCGGCCTGGACATTTTTTGCCACTTTATCAACTGCGAATCTCCAGGTGTTATCGGTCGGCCTGATTAAAATTTGAAGTGCGGCATTTTGTTCCTTGCCCAATTTTGACAGCGCGTTGATAATTCCATTTAGCGGATCAAATTCGAGATAACGGTAGGTTTTTATAGGGAAAAAAAATTTTTTCAGCAGCCGTAAATTCGCCGCGGCAATCTCCCCTTTTGTGTCTTTAAAAATCGAGTATCCCCTATCTTTGTCTTCCTCGACGATCGCGTCCGGATACTGGGCCAAAATATTTTTTTCTATTGCGTCCTTAAAAACTTCCGGCGTCCCGATGTAGAAAAAGACCAATCCTTGTTTCGAGATAATCTCCAGGCTAATATGGTCTTGGCCGGCAATTTTTTGCTTAATTTTCGGATCAAATAATGATTCAATATTGGCAAGAAAAGGCTCGATAACAGCAGCCAATTCACGAAAGTCCATCCGTTGATCTTTCTCCTCGGCAAAACGTTCTTTGGCGATCGAAACCTTCAACATCACCCATTTTTCAGTTTTTTGCAATTGATAGTAATACAAAACAGCCCGCTGAATATAACGGTAGAGAAAATAAATACCGACAGCAGCAGCGATGATAATCAAAAACCACCACCAGAAACTGATGCCTGTTTGCGAGTTTGAACTGTAATCGTAAGTATTCAATCCCCTCCTTCAACGATATTATGTTTATTCCGCTTCCGGTGTTTCCCCACCATTTTGAATTCTGTCTCTTTGCTCCTCTAATCCTTCAGCGAATGCACTATCTGCCGGTCCATCAGCCACCGCTTCACGGTATAGCTCTGCTTGCGTGGTGGGTAACTCCTGCCTCTTGGCCGTTTCAGTGCCACCTTCGCCGGCTGTCTCCGCCACATCAGTGGCCTTAATAGCAGGATCAGCTTCGTCAACTGCTTGAGCGATCTCTTGATCTGCCTCTTCAACTTCCTCAGGAACATCTCCTGGCACAATCTCATCACCTGAATCAACCGCTACGGTTGCAGGAATTTCCACCTGTGGAATATTAGATCCTTGGGAAACCGTTTGTCCGTCCTCGAATTGTTCCGTTCCCCCCTCAAAATCTTTACGATTTTCATAATTCGCTAAATCTTCATCATTCGCCCGTTCGCTTTCGCGAATACTACTTACGCTTGTATGACTTTTTGTCCCTACCTGAAATATCCCGGACCAATCTTCAACTTTTCTTTCAACCGGATTATTGGAGACAAACTTGATTCGCAATTGCTTTAGGTCTGGTGAGCGATCAATTGTCTCAATAATAAAGTTTCTATTAGTATCATTGGCTGCCTCGGCTTTTGCTCCCGATTTAGTCTTAAACGCCCAAACATCGCCAGTGGCAATTTGAAGTGGCCCAACCTCTGTTTGAAAAGTATAATTTGATATCGATTTCCATTCTTCCGTCAGATCTTCCGCCGATTTCTCAGCCGTAACTTCCTTAATACCGGCTATTGTGCCTTCAGTAATAGGCGCAGGAACCTCATCACTGATTACCTCACGCAAAACTTCTGGTTCCGGCTTCTTCTCAGCTCTCCTTCTCTCGCGATCCTTCAGATAATCCGAATAGAGCTTAAATGATCGAAGTGAATTTTCTGGTACATAAATTGAGCCATCTTCGCCTTCTAAATATGCCAGACCATTATCGTCAATGTCTTTGGCCACAAACCGCTCGCCAATCATTTTTGCAGTAATGTTGATTGGTGCTGAATTTTCTTTGCGATAGTATGACCCTGATGGCTTGGCTATAATCACTTGGTCTCCAGGTTGAAATCTGGGCCTTACTTCACTATTATCAAAACCGTTTTCTAACCTGGATGTTGACTTTCTTTCCGCATCACTCCTGATCGGTGCACGAACTGCCACCGGCTCCGGAAGCTCAGCGTCAGGTTTTGATGGTTCAGTTACTCGAATATCCTCGCCTTGTATCGGCACACTAGTACCGCCAATTAAAAGATCAAGATCTACAACTTCCCGAGGCTTTTCGGCTCTAATAATAAGATCAAGATCTACAACTTCTTTTTGTTTTGGTAAATTTGCCATTTTTGTTCTAGCCTAAACTGATTACACCTCTTTCAATACCTTTAGATAGTTGGTCCTTTGTAACAACTAATTCCTTGTTGTCAGTTGTCATAATCGCCAGTTTGTCTCCCCGATCACGAATCTCTTGAATCACTCCGTTTTGATCGCCATATTTCAAATTTTTGCCCGGCTCAAAAACATAACTATCACCACCAACTTCAATATTATATGAAGGAATTACTTCACCCGCTGTTCCAATGGTTTCAGTTTCTGCTGTGGAATCTCCATCGGCGGTTAATGTTGCCGGCGGTTCAGATATAGCAGGTGCAGCCGCTGGTTCGGTTTCAAGGTCAACAATCGGGTTATCTCCTGGTTTTACCGACGGCGCTGGTTCCTCAGCTACAACTGTTGTCACTGGCGGTTTTTCTTCTTTCTCAATATTCTCTTTCACCCATTGCACAATTTCGGATTGAATATTACTCTCGTAAGCATGTTTTTTTGCCTGGGGAACTTCATTCAAAATTGTTTCAATCGCTGCTGGCCACAAATCATGAATTATTGTTTTATAAGGCCTATCTTTCTGTTTAGAAATTTCGACTCCTTTGGGCTGTATTAAAACCCGCGAATCAATACCTCTATCTAGTAATTCATTCACCACCCAAGTTGTGTCTCTGGATTCATCAGAAAATGTTGCAGTCTCAGGTTTAAGTTTCCACTCACCTCCCTGAGCAAGTGCCACTGGCATAATCTCGCGAACTTGCCTTTCAATCTCAGACTTTTCATCGGAGGTTAAACTTTCAGTCGGTTTTTCCTTTTTTGTGATCTCTCCTTCCGGTTTTTCAGTAACTGGAGGTTCAGAGACTGGTGCTAACTTTTCCTGTTGCTCAATTATTACGTCGTCAACAGACACAGTGATTTCTCTAATCGGCCCACCCTTTGATGGTTTTCGGAGTATAATACTTTTGACTTTCGCTCTAATATCTTTTTCCGTAGGTTTGTAATTTTCGTCGTCGAACCGCACAAAAACCTTTTTTCCGTTAACGGTTGCCTGATAAACACCTTTTGGGTTCAAATGTTCTTTGCCTTGTCTTGTTGCTGCATCATATTCTTTGTTATTTACTGGTTCAAGACCTACCAGTTGGCACTCTTTGCCGACTCGAGGATCCCCATTTTTATATTCCTCTTCTGTTTCCGCTGCAGCAGCCACTGTTGTATTTTCAGCGGCACGATCTCTATTGCCTACTGCATCACTCCGAGTTCCAACGTCGCCCGAACTCTCGGTTGTTTGAGCGTCTGATCGATCGCTTGACCCTTCAGGCGCCAATTCACCGGCTCTTGCAGAAACGGGCGGTGGAGTAACCGGAACCGCTGGTGCGCCCTGCACAGCCGGAGTTTCAGCAGGAGCTTCAGCCGGTGTCTCGGCTTCAAGGCCTTTCAGTGCTTCAGATCTGGCTTCCAACTCAGCAATTTCTTTTTGTAGCCGACCGAATTCTATATTGCTGTATTTTGCTTGTCCAAAAAGTGCGGCGCCGGCAATTGCAAGTCCTCCAGCTAGCCAGCCAACATTGGCCAAAGTTGATGTCGCACCCATTGTATGTCCGGCGTGCCCTAGTAGTGCAGTTGGGCCAACATGAGCACCCATTCCTTGTGCAACTGCTGCTTCCCCGGCTTTATACCCAAACATCCAACCTTTAACCGATAGAAATGTCGCGTGGCCGGTTGATAATCCTGGAATTCCACCAAGTGCTTGCATACCGGTTGGCAGACCGGTAACAAGTGCCGTGCCTAGGGTACCTCCAAAAATCGCTTTCTTCATCCCCGTCAGGCTATGCTTTGCTCGCAGCGAAAGAATTGCTGCTTTGGCATCCAATCTCTTGCTTTCCAAAAGCTGCATCTCTTTAGCCAAAGCTTCAATTTTTGCTTCGTCGCCGTCTTTATATTCATTAATCACCTTCTCGAGCTCTTTGCCCTTAGCTTCAATTTCGGTACTAGCTTTTTCCATTTCCGACCGCGGTTTTCCTTCTCTAAGAGTTCCGATTATTTGTGATATTCCCTCAAGAGTTTTTGCTGTGCCATGGGCAAAGAGCGCAGGTCCAAAAAGCCCTGTCCAACCAGCGGTATGCATGCCAGCAGTAATTTCTGCGGCTCCCTGACCAACCTTTAGAGCTCCACCTATTCCTCGACAAACAGCACTCTCACCAAACCATTTTTTGAACTGATTCCACTTTTTCTTTTGATCACCATATCGTTTTTCAATATCAGCCTTTTCACTGCTGCGAGCTTCGAGTGCTTTTTTGACTTCCGCCTTTGCCGCATCTGGAAGTTTTTCAACCGCCGCATCAAGTCTAGCTGCTGCCTCATCTGCTTCCGTTTCTGATTTTGATTTCTCAACCTCGGGAGTTGAAGTTGTTGCTTCAGGACCTCTTGGTGGAGGTGGTGGTACAGGAAGTGTCGGAGCGCCTGGCTCAACTCTCGGTGGTAAAACAGGCTTTCCGTCCGGACCGATTTCGGGTGGCCCAGCATAGGTTATTGGCTCGCCATCTGGTCCGACAGTAGGAGGACCCGCGGGGGCAGCTGGTTCTGTAGTTGGTGAAGCAGGTGTTACGCTCTCAGGCGCAGGCGGAGTTATTGGTGGTTCTCCTGGAGGTACTATCGGTCCGGGACCCCCACCTGCCGCTCCATCAACTAACGGCTCAGGCGCAGATGGAGTCGACGGACTAATAGGTTCTGGTACAACCGGCCCGCGACCAACTGCATCATCAGCAACGCCTTCTTGATCAAGAAGATCGCTGCTGCCACCTAGTGTGACTGGCGACATGGCTGCTGTCTCTTCGGAAGACACCGGGGGAAAGCCGGCGCGCCTATTTCCTGGATCAATAGGTTCGTTGGGATCTCTATCTGGGACAACCGGTACTGGGCGCCCAAAAAATTGATCGTCGTGGGCAGGCCTATGCGGACCCGAAACCTTAAAAGGGTCATCTTGTGGTGCTGCTGGTTGTTCTTGAATGCCTGGCGCCGGAACTTGGGTCGGAGACGCGCTTTCAACTTTTTGACGCAAAAATGTCAAAAGAGCTGCGTTTGGTGAACTAGGTCCCTGATCATGTGCAGTCTCAGTAATCGGATCAGACATACCATTGAGTTTAGCATCATTAATTACTTTTACCGCGTTTGCCTTGGCGGTTTCAAGTACTTCGTTGGCAGCTTTCAAATCAGCCTCGTGTTTTTGCGCCCACTTCTGCTTGCCCCAAATGCGAGGCCCACGATCATTTTGAATACTCAAAACGCGATTTGAAGCTTCTGATACTCTAGACGCCTGTTCAACTATTTGCGAATAAATCGCCTGCTGCTCTGTGTCGCTAAGGGCAACACTCTCAACATTTAGTTCCGGAGCACTCATTTTGCCTCCCCTACCGCATCTTTCTTGGCTAACTCGAGTTTGTAAAGAACCATTTCCACTAGTGCGATTTGATCTTTATTAATTCCTTTACCATCTAAAAATTGATCGGCTTTCTCGGGATTTTCTTCAAGAATTTTTGAAAACTCTGTCGTATCGGCATCCGAAAGCGAATCCATGATCCGAACTAGCACACGATTTTCGACAGTATCCTGAAAAACTTTTATTAAATCGCTTTTTTGCTCTTCTGATAAATCTCCGGAAACGCCCATTAGCTCGAAAATGTCTGTTGCTAGAATCTTCTCCATTTCCTCCAAAGAAAAGGTATCAAAAAGCGCCGCCGCTTTTAAATTTCTCGCGTCCAATACTTGTAATTTATCACTATCGCTTGCCATTCCCACCTCCTAGTACGTTATAAATTTATAATGTTAAATAGATAAACCTCTCGAGTTGACTCGATCATTAAAAAACTTGCTTTTTCGTTAGCGATTTCATCTACATAACCATTATACATATAAATCGAGAAACAACGCAACAATGTTTTTGGATAAAAAAATCCCCCAGTTCCCAGTACATCTTGTACATCGGGAACCGGGGGCGGTTCTACTTCATTGGGTTCGACCTGGTCTACTCGGCCCGGTCTTCGTCTTCAGCGGGCGGCGGCTCTTCGGCGGCAGGCTCAGCGGCAGGCTCGGCAGCGGGCTCGGCAGCAGCCTCGGCAGCGGGGCCGGGCTCAGCGACGGCAGCAACAGTTGCGGAAGCCTCATCAGCAGCAGTGGTGCCCTCACCTTCAGCAGTGTCGGTCGGGGGCGGAGGCGGAGCAGCGGCTTCAGCAGCAGCGTCGTCTTCGGTCGTAGCCGTCGTGAGCGGGGGGTCAGTGGGTACCGCAGCCAGCGGAACAACCGGCGGGCTCACCGGTGCAGGATCAGTCGGCACGGCCGGCCGCGCGCAACACGCGCAACCGTCGTACTCACACGGAAAGTACCCATGCGCTGCGTGTCCGCAGGCCGGGCAGGTCTCATGCCTGCCGTCGTTGATATGGCTCGTGATCCGGTCAGCCACGTCACGGACGGCATCCTCGGCAGCGTCAACCGCGTCATCAACGATCCGTCCGATCCGGCGGCTGTTCCTCAGACACCAGACCAGGGCCGCTAGCACCAAGGTGAGCAAGACGAGGTGCCAGCCAGTGTTAGTGCTGGCGTTGCCCTCGACACCCTCGAGACGCTTGGCCACATCATTGAGACCTTCGGTGACCGTGGTAGCAGATTTGTCGGCCACGGCCTTGGCATTACCGGCGGTCGTCTTGGCGTTGTTCGCGGTGTCCTGGGCAGCCTTGGCTGCTTTCAGGGCCTCAGCGGCCTGGTCACGCGCCACCTGATCCACAACCGGACAGGTGGAAGCCGGTGCAACCTTGGAAGGAGCGGCAGGGGTGATGGTAGTGGCCTTGGCGGCCGGCGGAGCAGTGGACGCCGCGGGAGCGGAAGCAGCCGGTGTGCGGCCGATCTTCTGTTCCAGCGCAGCAATCTTCCGATCCTGGATCTTGTCGTGCTTGCGCAGCGACTTGACCGCGTCCCACAGCCAGGAGATGTTGATCTCGATGTTGCCGAGCCGCTTGCGCAGCCCGATCAACCACGAGTTGAACTTCTTTCCCGAAGACGCGGCGACCCTCGAAACCGCCTTGGTCGCCTTCTGAACCGTCGGGTTCGGGCGAACCTTGGGCTTCGAAGGCGTGCCATCGGCAGACTTGGGCGACAGGGCGCTCTTCAAGCGCTCCTGCGCCTCAGTGAGCTTCCTCATCACGTCATCCCGCTCGACCTGCAGCCTTTCGGCCTCGGCTTGGGCGGTAGCAGCTTTGGCGCGCTCAGCGGCCAACTGCTGTTCGGCGGGGATGGCCTCACGGCCAGGTTCAACACCATCAGCGGGGGGTACCTCGATAGCGGGCGGCGGGGTCACGGCGTTATCGAGGGTCGGCACGCTCGTGGGCTGTCCGGGCGGCGGCGGGGGCGGGGTGCTGTCCTGCGCGCAGGCGCAGACGGCGACGAGCAACACAAGCATCACGGCGATGAGGCTACTAAACGTCTTCATGGTACCTCTCCTTCGCCCCTTTCCGGGGGCATGCCCTCGGTGGGGCGTATTCCGACTGATTCATACGGCATATCAACTAATATCCGGTGAAGATATTAGCTCATAAACCGCAGAATCAGCCAATGGAAAGGCGTCTATTATGGCCCAGCGAAGCGCGATGGCGCGAAGTTGGGCGTTTTTTCAGGTGCTTTCGCATCTCTCAATGAAAAATGCGCAAAGTGCTGCTTCCGGGCGGAGGGGGAACCCAAAAGCAGCACACTGCGCACTAATCAGAAGGTCAATTGCCCTCTCGTTATCCTGCAACAATGCATTGTATCAAATATAAACTACTTTGTCAAGCTTTTTTACCCAACTTTCACTATGAATATTCATATCTGATTATGAGCAGGTTTGCCTACCCCATAGTCAGCTTCGCAGTACCGGCTGTACCACCGAAGTCAATAAATTTTTGCTAATTTCCTGCTATGCGAAAATGTTTTAAAACTCTACCGATTTTAACCGATCGGGCATTTTCAGTAGAATTATTGTGACAAAAAAGAAGCCCTGGTGTTTGTAGGCTTCTTTTTTTTATGTGACTGATTAGGCTGTTGGGGCTGGCGGGGTTCCGGCATCTTCGACAGGAGCATCTGGTACTTCCTCAACACTCTGAGGATTTTGATCCATTGCCGGTCCGCCTATTGCTGACATCTCTGGTGCAGCTACCAGTGCATCGTCTACAGGCTCTGCTGATACGGCTGGTGCAACCGGAGCCGGTGCATCTGCAGGCGCTGCGGCCGGAGCCATATCTGCTGCCGGTGCAGGAGTTGCTGCCATTGGGTTAGCCACAGGAGCTGCTTGCGTTTGATCATCTGTTGGTGTCCCGACGCTATCGGCCGGGATTCCGGCAGCGTTATCGCTTGTCGGAACTGCTGGTACCGCACCTGGTGTTGGGGTTGGGTTCATATCATCCGTCATAACTAAACCTCCAAATTATTATTTAGACACTTTTATTGTCGCCGATGATTCAATTGTTTGTCAACCCAAACACCGGAATAGTACTTATTATTTGTGCGATCGATTTTATTTCAAGTATTATCTGTCTCTCGTATTTTTTTCATCAGTTTTAGGTAGGTGAAAAGATTATGAAGAGTTAAAAGCCGGATTCCTAACACTTCCTTCTCTTTTACCAGATGGTGCAAATATGCCCGCGAAAAACCCTCTACGCACGCTGGACATTGGCAATTTTTATCGATCGGTTTTTTATCCTTTTGGTTTTTCCCGGAGACCAGATTAACCTCTTTGTTGTTCAATAAGACAGCGACTCCGTGTCTGCCTAGCCTTGTGGGCAATACGCAATCAAACATATCAACTCCGAGCGCAGTGGCTTTCTTAATGTCGTCCGGCGTCCCAACACCCATTAAGTATCGCGGTTTGTCTTTCGGCAGTATTCCATCAAGTAATTTTACGATTTTCATCATTTCCGCCTGGCTCTCCCCAACTGCCAAACCTCCGATCGAATAACCCGGCAGGTCAAGTTTAATCATTTTCTCCGCACAGTATTTTCTAAGGTCGGGGTAAATTCCGCCCTGGATGATACCGAACAGTGCTGGCTTTGTTTTTAGCTTTTTCTTGTCCAAATGTTTTTTTGATCGTTCCAGCCAGTTGATCGATAACTTCACTGCTTCCTTCACATCATCACGAGACGCTCTCGATGGCGGGCAAACATCGAGTGGCATAATGATGTCGGCACCGATAGCCAGCTGAACATCGATGACTTTCTCTGGGGTAAAATAGTGTTTTTTGCCATCAATGTGAGATTGGAACTCAACGCCGTCATCGGTAATTTTAACCAAACTCTCCCCTTTTTTGTTCTTTTTAGAGAGACCAAGTGAAAAAACCTGGAAACCACCGGAATCGGTTAAAACCGGACCACGCCAGTGGTTGAATTCGGCAAGACCGCCAAAATCTTCTATCAGATCTTCTCCCGGCCGTAAGTATAGATGATAGGTATTACCAAGAATAATCTCCGCACCAAGCTCTTTAAGCTCCCACGGAGCGACAGTTTTCACAGCTCCCACTGTCCCCACCGGCATAAAAACCGGTGTCTTAATAATTCCGCGAGACGTTTCGATCACACCCGTGCGGAGAGAAGATATTTTAGACTGTTTTAGTATTTTGAATTTCATAATTTTCTAATACTGTCGAATTTCTAATTGCTCTAAAAAATATTAAATGTCTAGTTTTTCAAATTGCTTAGGTCAATTAGGTTAATTAGAAATTAGACCAATTATCCAGTACCATTATAGCAAAAAAGACCCAACGAATCGAGTCTTTTTGCTTTGAAATTAGCTTAGCGTAATTCTACAGTGGCTCCGGCTTCTTCAAGTTTAACCTTGGCAGCTTCGGCGTCTTCTTTCTTGGCACCTTTTAGAAGATCTTTTGGAGCAGCTTCTACTAGGTCTTTAGCTTCCTTCAGACCAAGATCAGGCTTGATTTCACGAACAGCTTTGATAACCTGAATCTTTTTGTCTCCGGCTGAAGCAAGAACGACATCGTAAGATGATTTCTCCTCAGCGGCTTCAGCGGCAGCAGCACCACCGGCAGCCGCTACAGCTACAGGAGCGGCAGCAGAAACGCCAAATCGGTTCTCAAGTTCTTTGACCAATTCAGAAAGCTCCAAAACGGAAAGGCTTTCAATTGATTCAATCAGCTCTTTGAATTTTCCTGAAGGAGCTGGCTTTTCCTCAACCTTAGGTTCTTCTTTAGCTTCTTCCTTTACCTCGGCAACTTCCTCTTTAACCTCGGATACCTCTTCTTTTACTTCAGCTACTTCTTCCTTGGCTTCCTCTGCTTCCTCTGCAGCAGCAACAGCAACTTCTTCTGCATTTTCTGCTACTTCAGCTACATCCTCTTTTTTTGTTTCTTCGTCTGACATATTTGTCCTTCCTAGTCCCGCGTAGCTCGTAGAGCGGAGTGGGATCTAATCATTATTATTTATTAACTTCTTGATTCTTTATATTGATTCAAAACCGATACCAAACCGCGGATGTTCCCGGCCATAACGTTAACCAAACCGGAAATCGGTGCGGCAATTGATCCAACAACCTTGGCATATAACTCTTCGCGCGAAGGCAAAAGTGCCAATGCCGAAATGGTTGAAACCGGAACAAAGGTTTTTTCGATTATTCCGCCGAGCACCTCGACTTTTTCGTGGCTCTTGGCAAAATTCTTGATTTCTTTCGATGGGGTTACTTCGTCATCGGAAAAAGCTACTGCAACCGGTTTTTTAAAGATTCCTTCTTCAACCTCGATACCTGAATTTTTGAGGGCAATTTTAGCTAAAGTGTTCTTTACGACGGTAAAGCTAACACCTTTTTCTTCAAGTGAGTTTCTAAGCTCCTCTATTTCGGAAACAGTCAAACCCTGGTAATCAACAAAAACTGCCTTTTTCGAACCGAAATCCTGATCCAATTTAGCAAGTTGCTCTTCTTTTTGTGATCTTGTTTTTGCCACGATAGATCCTTTCTGATCTGTCGTTCCCGCGAAAGCGGGAATCTTAACGTTTGATAAATCCCCGATCGGGTCGAGGATGACATTATAAAAAAATATCGGCGCTTCCGCCGACTAATTCAAGAAAAATAGTGTTTGCACTTTTTCTCCTGCGCAGGTCTTAAATTTACCCAGAGTCGTGAAACGACGAGGGGCCGGCGGTCTTTGGAAGTTTACCCTGAAGAGTGATCATCTCGAGACGAATTAGAACCCCTTTGGGGTACTCTTAATTTAGCACAAGGCAGTTTTTATGTCAACTGTTTTGCGGTATGATTAGATTAAATATTATAAAGGAGGAAAATGGCCAAGCCAACAACTTATGCGACACCAATTTGTCTTTTTCTAAGTTTGGTTGCCGCAGTCGGGATAGTTATCGGTTTTGTGCAGCAAAACCCGCTTTGGGCGATAATTCTTTTAATTCCGGCTGTCGGCTACGAGGTCTACCGGACAGAAGGTGCGTCTACCAAATTAGCTTCTTGGGGACTTCTAATTTTGCTCATTGCCGAGCTTATTTGTGTTGTTTTTGGAGTGCATTACGATTTAGCCACATTTATGGAACAGGATTCAGCCTATATCGCCGGTACAGTAGTTCCTCTGGGAGACATTACTGTGGTCTTCCCAATGGTTATGGCCGCGTTGGCAGTAGTATTGTTTGTCAGAACCGCAGGAATATATACCAAATGGTTGGCTGTAATTATCTTCGCCTCAATGGTTTCAACCGTTTATTTAATTAGCCCGACCGGTTTTGGCGACCTCATCCGCTCGGCGATCCGCTCTGTGCTCTGGTATTTTTAATTTTCTCATTCGTAGTTTCGTGATATTTTTTGTAAATTAGTAGGAATTCCGACATTTCTTCGTCGGAATAAAAAAACCCGCCAACCACACAGGTCAACGGGGTGCTCTGTCGAAGAAACGACGGAGATCGGCCTTGCAGGCCGGGCAAAAGGCTCCATACCTAATCCGGTCCTCCGTCATCCGCAGCCAGTCGTCTGGTACGGACCACCCCTGGCGCATTATGCACCTGTTGGTGCCGTGCGGACCAAGGGCCTCAATTATGCTATGCCCCCGCTTGTCGTAAGGTGTCCAGAACATATGGGCCACCTCGTGCATCACCTCGGTGATGATGCATTCGACAACCGCTCCAATCTGGAGCGGTGTGAGACCATCTTCGTGCATCAGATAGATCGGTTTCACTTTCAGCTCCTGTGGCCTAGATTCGCATTTGAATCCGAACACTTTAGAATAAAAAGTAGAGATTTTTAAAAAGATAAAATGATGAAAAAAAAGTAGATTTAGCCATCTGTCAAAAGATGAACGAAATGAAATTACCATTCTTCTGGGAAAGAAATATTTACTGCGAGATATTGCAAAGGTTTTGGGTCGGTCGGTTTCAACTCTGTCTGATGAGATAAAGAGAAATTCTGTAAATGGAGAATACAACCCGAAAAAAGCCCAGCATAAATCGTATGTTAGGCGCAGAGATTCAAGCTTTCGCGGAAAAAAGATTGTTGCCGATGACCAACTCAGGAAGTTTATCGACGATGCGTTGGTTAACGGTCAGTCAGCCAAAGCAATTGCCGGCAGATTAAAATACCAAGAGAAAAACCTGCCGAATGTCTCAAAGGATACGATTTATCGCTACACTAAAAGTCCATACGGTAAATTGATTGGAGTTGAACTCCAAAAGAAAAGAAGATTCCGCCCGACTAAAAAAGTCACACAGCTAAAAGATCGGGTTTTCATTAACGAGAGACCAAAGAACATCAACAACAGATCCAGAATTGGCGACTTGGAGGGTGACTTCATTGTTTCCGGTAAATTAGGCAAAGGAATACTTCTGGTAGTGACCGACAGAAGATTGCGAGTGGCATTTCTTGAATTGATCCTTAGTGTTTCCATTGATGAGGTTCACAGTGCATTTGGGAAAATCAAAGAAAGATTTCCAGAAATGAGAACTTTAACACTCGATAATGATATTCTGTTTCAAATGCACAAAACATTAGAGCAGTTACTTCAAATCAAAATATATTTCTGCAATCCGTTTCATTCCTGGGAGAAAGGCAGCGTCGAAAACACCAACAAACAAATTCGAAAGTTCATCCCGAAAGGTAGTGATCTGTCACGATATGACCAAGAGTTCATTGAGGCAATTGAAGAAATCCTAAACCAGCGATTTATGGAGTGCTTGAAATATGCAACACCGGAAGAAAGATTAAACAATTACCGGAAAAACAAAAAACAGCCCGATAAATCTGCTGTTTTGAATATTCAAAGTGTTCGGATTGACCCCGTCCCGTAGGGTCGGAGTTATGCCGGAATTATAACTGAAAACAACAAAATAGTCAATATCTGGCCGACCGTGAACTCAGAAATTCAAAGCTAAATTGGTTTTAATATTGCGACTTGGTATCCGAGTAGTATCCTTGCATAGTGAAAAAGATACCCTTTAATTGATCTTGGAAATGAGCTCACCAGATGTAAGTG
>JBAZJN010000016.1:0-24754 GCA_041651295.1 Patescibacteria group bacterium
AAACCTTTTAAGCATTTAAATGGCTTTTGCTCACTTTCTAAAACACTAAAAAAAGACCAGAAATGGCCTTCTATTTTAGGCATCAAATTTGATGAAAAACGCACTCGATTCTGAACGGTGACTGAAACCGACAACAACGATCGCTAAGACAAAAAACGTGATCATCATATTATCCGATACCAAGCCCTTGCGATTCATGTGATCAACTCCTTGTGCTGAATGAATGTTAAAATTATATCATTTCACTGACTGACTGTCAATCAAAAATCACCCTTGTTGCCTTGGGTGATTTTTTACTCGTCATTCTCGCGAAGGCGAGAATCTATTAAACTATTTGTGGATCCCCGGATCAAGTCCGAGGATGACAATATTGGTTATCTCAGTTTTCTTCGAATAAAGGCCGGGACTTCGAGGTCGCCCTCGTCCTTTTCTTCTTCTTTTTCTTCAGCTTTCGGTTCTTCGTCAAACTTTGGTTCAAATGAGCCGAAATCCGGTTCTTCGTAACTTCTGCGCTCTTCACGGGTTACCATTTGTGATGGTGGAATCTCGGTTGTTGTAGACATACCAAGGGATGGTCGCTTGTGCAACTTGGTATTATCGGTTTCGAAACCGGTAGCAATAACGGTAATTTTTACTTCGCCCTGCATTGCTTCATCGATAATGGCGCCGAAGATAATGTTGGCATCAGCATCAGCAGCTTCAGTAATGGCTTTGGCGGCTTCATCAATTTCATACATTCCTAAGTCCGGACCGCCGGTAATATTAAAGAGGATGCCTTTCGCGCCATCAATTGAGAGTTCCAGAAGCGGTGAATCAATAGCTGCTCGTGCCGCCTCGATAGCTCGATTATCGCCCGATCCCCGGCCAATACCCATGAGGGCCGATCCGGCATCAGCCATGATGGCCTTAACATCAGCGAAGTCAACGTTGATTATGCCGTGTAGAGTAATTAGATCAGCAATTCCCTGAACACCTTGTCGTAGAACATCGTCAACAATGCCGAAGGCGTCGAAAAGCGAAGTTTTCTTATCGATAACCTGTAAAAGCCTATCATTTGGGATGGTGATGAGAGTGTCAACCTTGTCTTTCATTTCGTTGATGCCGAGTTCGGCGATTTTCATTCGTCTCTGGCCTTCAAAAGAGAATGGTTTGGTGACAACACCAATAGTCAGAGCTCCGAGTTCCTTGGCAATTTCAGCTATAAAAGGACCGGCTCCAGTTCCAGTACCACCGCCGGCGCCAAAAGTAACGAAGACCATGTCTGATCCTTTAATTGCTTCGTAGACCTCTTCTTTGTTTTCTTCAATTGATTTGCGTCCAACTTCAGGATCAGCGCCACTTCCTAGCCCACGGGTCGTTTCTTTCCCGATTTGAATCTTGATAGGAGCTTCATTGAAAGCCAAAGCTTGGGCATCAGTATTGATTGACACAAACTCGACACCACGAAGTTTGGAGTTGATCATTCGAGTAACTGCTGAGCCACCAGAACCACCAACACCAACGACCTTGATTAAAGCGAATCCCTCCAGTTCGGATCGTTTGTCCATCCTTACTCCTTAATAAGTATATACCGCGATTTGATTTTTACTAATTGTAGCAAATACTGTCAAGTGTTAGAAATGAAGTCTCAAATAGCTAGAAACAAATTCTAAACAAATCTCAAATCGCAAACACAAATTATTTCTAATTTCTAATTTGTTTATGATTTGGAAATTGTTATTCGTAATTTTTTAATTATGGCAAAAATTGCCGGAAAGCGTTTTTTACCTTGTTCACCATGCCACCAATTTCGGCTACGCCGACGTTTTTGCCCCTGCTTCCTGCACTTGCTCCGGATTCTAATCCCCAGACCATCAATCCAGCACTTGTAGCATATATGGGATCTGAGAGGTTGTCAACAACACCAGATAAGGGAACAACAGGCTTGGCAATATCTGTCGGTAGTCGGAGGGTGTCTTTGACCATTTCCGTAATGCCTTCAAGTTTTGCTCCACCGCCAGTTAATACGACACCGGCTGGGAGCATCCCCTCTCGATTGATTGATCGGAGCTCATCGCGAATCAGAACAAATATTTCATTCAGCCTGGCTTCAATAATTTCGGCAACGTATTTAACATTGGCGACCACCGTTTCGTTTTTATCATATTTGGAGAGATCAATTTCCTCTTTCTCGTCAATTTTCTCCGGCGAAGCATAACCATATTTAATTTTAATTGTCTCTGCCAAATTTATATTTGTTCTAAGGCCAATAGCGATATCATTGGTAATGTGTCCGGATCCGATTGGCAGTACTCCGCAGTGAATTAAATCACCTTCCTCGTAAACGACGTAAGAGGTTGTACCGGCACCAATATCGACAAGTATTACTCCGACTTCTTTTTGTTGTTTAGAAAGCATAATCTTGGCGGTGGCTAAAGGCGAAAAGACCAAATCAGATATCGAAAGCCCGGCTTGGTTAATTGCTCGATGGGTATTTTTAATTGCCGAGAGTGACCCGGATATTACATTGGTATCAACCTCAAGCCGAATTCCCGACATACCAACCGGATCAGGCACACCTGCAATCCCGTCAACGGTAAATGATTTTGGCATTACGTGGAGCACTTCAACGTTTGGTTGATTAGGAAGTGCTTTTGCCGCTTCGATTACCCGCATTGCATCGGATTCCGAAATTTCTCCGTCTTGTTTTGCCACAGCGATGACACCGTGGCTAACGCTTGAGGTAATGTGGGATCCGTCGATACCGGCGACAACGCTGCCGACAGAAAAATCGCACATCTTCTCGGCTTGTTCGAGAGCTTGTGAAATGCCAGTTACTGTCTCTTCAATATCGATTATCTGGCCTTTCCGGACTCCGTTTGAAGGTGCCCGCCCGACACCTAAAATATCTATCGGCCCTTCTTCATTAGAGCCGATACAAACCGAGATTTTTGATGTTCCTATGTCAAGCCCGACACTGACAATTTTTTTTGGCACTCGCCCTCCAAGAACTAATTACCATTAACATTTTTAAGTTTAACGAATGTGCTTGAATTTTGCAAGGGCAAAACTGGTGATTTCAAGCGCTAAGTTTATTTAAATACGGTAGAAAAACCAAAATCGTTACCACTAAAGCAATGATCGAAGCTATGAGGACCGCACCTGCCATAGAGTCTTTAATAAACTCGACAGATTTTGAGCTCTCAGGCTTAACGATATCGAGCATTTTTTCCATTGCCGTGTTAATAACTTCCATAGCGATAACCAAGACAACGGCGAAGAAGAGAATTATTGCTTCCAGCCTGGAAATTGAAAAGATATATGCTAAGACGGCAACAACAATTGCATAGACCAAGTGGATTCGGGCATTTTGCTCCGACCGAAGGAGATTAACAATTCCCCGAGAAGCGTACATGAAGCTATTAAACAATTTGACCAATGAAAATTTTTTATAGGTCATAGCGTTTTTTGGCCGGTTATTTTCTCGGCCATCTCCCATTTTTTTAAGTTTGTTTCGTGATCGTATCCTAACAAATGAAATAGTCCATGCAAGAATAAGGTTTTACAAGAGACAGACTCGCCTTTCGCGTATTCCGGAGCGATAAATATTGTTCCCAAAACCTCTTCTTTGGTCCCTGGAAATGATTCTTGTGGAAAGGAAAGAACATCGGTAATCTGGTTTATCCCGCGAAATTTATTATTAATTTCATTTATTTTTTCATCTTTGACTAAAAAAACCTCAATAGAAGCATGAGGTTTTTTTATTGCCAATTTTTTCAAAACGCCACTTGATATTGACTCTAATTCCTGCGATTTCAAATCACAATCGTCGTCAGATTCAATTATAAGATCAATTTTCATAATGTCATCCTGAACTTGATTCAGGATCCAATAGTTCTTTGACTTTAGCAGAAACTGCATTTCCGTCAGCCTTGCCGGCGACCTTTGGCATAACTTTGCCCATAACTTTTCCCATTTCTTGCATGCCGGTTGCGCCGGTTTCTTCAATTGCCGACTTAACGATTGCAGTCAACTCTTCATTTGACAGTTGCTGGGGCATGTATTTGGTTAGAACCTCAATTTCGGCCTTCTCTTTGGCTGCCAGCTCGGACCTGCCGCCGGCTTCATAAGTTTCGATTGAATCTCGGCGTTGTTTTATCTCTCGTTGGATGATCTTGATAATATCATCATCCGACAGATCCTTACCAGCTTTAATCTTTTCATTTTGCAGGGCAGATTTGAGCATTCTAAGGACTGAAACTTTAATTTCATCCCTAGATTTCATCGCATCCACAAAATCATTATTGATTTGATCTGATAGTGCCATAATTCTCCTTTTCCAATTTGAGTATTTGGAAATTGGAACTTGTTTAGAAATTAGAAATTGGGACTTAGAAATTGATTTTTCTAGTATCCTTGTTTAATTCGTCGGCGAGTGGTTTTTCGAACCGCTGATTCTCGTCTCATTACGCGATTTGGTTCTTTCTCAAAATAACGGTTCTTTTTGGCAATAGTCAAAATACCGCTTTGCTGGATTTCCCGGTTAAAGCGGCGAAGAAGTGATTCAAAACGTTCTGTTCCTTTTCGTTTTACTTCTATCAAATTTATCACCCCGATTCGCTGGATAATTCGTTATTAGTCATTAGAATATTTGTTATCCATTATTGCTTAACTATACCGCAAAAGTTCGGTTTTAGCAAGCCTCCCGATCAATATTATTGACATTTAAGATCAAAAATGATAATATATCGAGCATCGAGCAGTTAGTTAGTCATCAGAAGGGAGCGATTGTGATGATCGCTTACAGAGTCGGCTGCAATTTCCTCAAGGTCGAAGACATATATGACGAACGATTCGAGCCCTGGGTGATATCTGGCATTGAGGTGCAGAGGGCTGGCGTGCCGGATGGCTGCATCTGTCACCGTGAGCCGTACAAGTTCGACACCGTAATCATCGGGGATCATGCGTACGACAACGAGTTTACGATGATTTCGATCGAGGGGAACGGCTCGCCGGACATCATCAGCCGCTGCACCATACGCGAATCGCGCAAGCCCCCCAAGAGGGCTAGCTGGCGGCGCCAGTTGGTTATCGGCAAGAGCCAAGGCAAGGACGACGAGATCGCCATGGTTCACACTAGCTGGTTCCAGCTGGAGGACGCAGTCGCGTACGTACGTGACTGTTGTTACCGCAGGCACGTCAAGAATAATTCCATTCTGGCTAGCATGGACGACCACGGGGTTTGCCAGGAGTGTGGGACGGTGCTCGAGCAGTACACTCGGATGCACCCGGACACCGGTGAGACGCGCAGCTATGGCAACATCAATATTGGCAGCTTCATCCGTGGTGTGTACAACTGGGCGGAGGGCACGCTCGGCGCTCTGTCACACGAGTACCTGATCACCATGAAGCCTGGTGCTAGCTGCCGCCTCGAGCGTCGCGGTTGGGCCTTCCTGCTCACCTGGGACGGTAAGAACCTTGAAATGGCACCATTTGATGAATCGGCGGCGAAAATAGTCAGGATCCCCCGCATGTACTGAGAACAGTCTGTACCGGTAATCCGAGTATGTGGTTGCCGGTTTTTTATAACAAGATTTAATAGTTCTGTGAAGAGGACACAAAGCGTTAAAAGCTTTGCTTATTTCCAAACAATTTTATATCTGATTTTGGGTTTACGAGTTGAGGGAAAATTTGTCTCTAAGTATTTTTGCCAGTTTTCCTTCATCCACTTTTGTTGTTTTCGTTCTAAATCCCCTATTCCGCGGAGTAAAAATTCACGGCGGATAACGCTCCTTGTGTGCGGCTTGGCGTATTTTTGCGGTAACGGCGAGTTAAAGCCGTGGGCATAATGAGCCATTTCATGAACAATTACCGCATCGATAACGAACTCCGGAATTGCCTCATCGCGAAACAGTCCGTTAATTACGATAATTGTCTTAAAATCAGGCTTAAAATGATCGGCCAAACTTTTCGGACGCTCTTTTTTAATACAACCGAGTTGCCGTCTCGAACGCCGCCCCCACCTAATCTCAATCTGATTCGGCGCCTCAAGATCAGCAAAATAGGTGCGGTAGATATATTCAAACCTATTTTCCAACCACTCATTAGATCTCATAGACTTAAATAATATCACATCCGGCAAACCTCGACAAAACAACCGCAATATGATATAAATGTAGCATCCTACGTGGATATCCCTCAGAAGCTGGGGAGAAACCAATCATGCTTCTCCGTCGCAAGGCGGATCATCCGCAAAGGTTGTGAGTAAAATGCCGAGGGTTGGAAACTTGGGAGTGCTGGAATACCGTGCCGCCTACGCCGGTCGCACGCCGTTCAGTCGCGTTGTTCCTGTGCACGAGCCACTTCTGGTCACCGAGATGCTGTTCAATCCGAACACAGACATCGCGGCGCTAGCTTTATCGGTGGCGAAGCAGGAACTGTCGGTGCGAACCAATGAGAGCAACTGCAACATGAGTATCCGGATGTCCAGCCGGTCCGGCATCAACATGTTTGAGATCCCAGTGGAAGGTGCAGCTCTTGGGCGGCCCTTGCTGATGGCATTTTCTGACGCAATTGCTATCTATGGCGGAGGTTTCTTGTCCGCCGTATATGGCACGGAGGTAGACAAGCGCGGTATCATCGAGTTGAAACTCACTGCCAAGAAGCAAGAGCAGTTCATCGGTGAGCCGTGTGCGTTTGCGCTCAAGATGGCCAAAGCCATAGCCAAGAGTTACGAGAAGCACTGGAATCAGGAGTTCTTCGAGCGCGCACACGCCGTTCTTGTCGAGCACCTCGGCGCCAGCGATCGGATTGACCATCGCGGTCAGTTCACCTGCAATCAGCCGACCGGTGAGACTCTGATTCCTGGCGGGCGCCCTGGTGGCTGGATGAGGTTCTATATTGATGAACATCCTCAGCGCTTCCGGGTCAACTGCGAGCCGGAGCGCCGCACGGATCACGAGCAGGCCATCTTGGCTACAAATGAGGCTCTCAAGCCTTTAGCGGCTGAATATTTTGCGCGGAGGAAGTGAATACTATCAGGAGGGTGCGTATGACACAAAAGCGTCGTCGCAATCGTCTGCCCGATGGTCGTGTGGCAGCCAACAAGCCAAGCACTGTCAAGACCAAGAAGCCATTCAACTGGACGATCCCGATCTTCGTGGTCCTGCTGATCATCGGGTTCGTCATCGCTGCGAGCCGTTAGCCCGGACAAGAAGTATGAGCTGTGCCGCCTATCCCTACGGGGACCGGGCGGATTTTTTTTATCAACTAGCAAATATCCTCTTGGGTATTGACAAAACTTAAACCATATGCTAAACTGAAGAAGTTGTTTCGAGAGAGGCAACATTTTTTTATTCGTATCCTGCTCGGTTTAGTCACCAAGCTCGATATGAATCAATAATAAAATTATCTGAGCGCAAGTAACGCCGTTTAGGCGGCGCGTTCGAACGCCAGATTGTACAAATGACCCTTCAACTTGGCAGAGGCCGAGCTGTTAAGATCAAAATTAACAGATCCGCCATACGCCCAAAGGAGTGGATCAAGTCGTACGTTCACAATAAAATCAGTGAAAATGCTCATGTTACCAAAATGGCTTCATTTGCCCTTATTGGTGCATTAATTCCGTTGACTGCGATGTCAGCTAATGTTGACCAGCCTGATGCGGAATTTAAGAGTAATATCAAATTAGCCAAGAATGACCAGATATTAGAAGCGGTTGATACGGCCAAAACCATTGTTCCTGGGGAATCCCGGGTTCAGGCTGAGGCTCGTGTTGCTGCCGAAAATGCTGCCAAGACTGCTCAAGCTGCCAAGGTTAAAACTACCACTTCAGTTGTTTTTAGAGTTTACAATGACCCTTCGAGCTTTGATGGTATTTACCAATCAGCTGGTGCCGCTTACGGCATTGACTGGAGAATTCTTAAGGCTATCCACTATGTTGAGACCGGTGCTTCCGGATCAACAAGCAAGAGAAATCCTTCTGGTGCTACCGGACCGATGCAGTTTATTCCTTCCACCTGGAGAGCCTATGGTGTCGATGGTAACGGTGATGGTGTTAAAGACATTACTAATATTAATGACGCTATATATGCCGCTGCTAACTACTTGAGAGCTTCTGGTGGTGATATGAACAATTATAAAACTTCGCTTTGGTCTTATAACCCCTCGACTAGATATTATTCGAAGGTTATGGAAGTCGCCCGAAGCTTAGGTTTCTAACCCGTTTGTAAAACGCAAAAACCCGCTGGTAGAAATACGGCGGGTTTTTGTAATGTCTAATACTCTCAATTGATCCCTGCCCGCAATGCTACACATAGCGCTGCAGGCAAGTAATTAATCTAAAAAATGACTAATATCTAAGATCAAAAATCAGGACACTAGAAACTATTTAGACCAATTAGGTCAATTAGAATGAATTAGAAATTGAACTTATATCATTCCTGAATTTTGGCTTGTATCTCGGGACGCCAATTTGCCGCGCTCCCCAAGAGATAAACTTATCTCCAGAATACGGTTATATTTTGATGTTCTTTCGCTTCGGCACGGAGCTCCGGATTTTATCATTCCGCCACCAGCAGCCACAGAAAGGTCGGCAATAAAAGTATCTTCGTTCTCGCCTGAACGATGAGAAATCATATACTTAATACCGTTTTGTTTGGCAAAATTAATGGTTTCAATTGTTTCTGAAAGTGTACCGATTTGATTCGGTTTGATCAAAATTGCGTTTGAGGCATGTTGAGCAATACCGGTTTGTAATCTGGTTTTATTTGTGGTGTATAAATCATCGCCGATTATTTCCAACTTTGACCCCAATTCAGCCGTTAACCGCTGCCAACTCTTCCAGTCATCTTCATCTAAACCGTCTTCGATTGAAATTATCGGATATTTTTCCACCCAAGATTTATAGAAATCGATCAGTTCATCACCAGTAAATGTCCTGTTTTCGCGATGAAGTTGGTAAACGTTCTGATAGAAAAATCTTGAAGCTGCAGGGTCAAGAGCAATAAAAACATTCTCACCTGCCACATATCCGGCGTCTTTAATTGCCATCATAAGGAGTTCCATTGCCTGCTCGTTAGAAAATAAAGATGGTGCAAAACCACCTTCATCACCAACCAGAGGCTGATAATTTCTCTCTAAAAGAATTTCACCCAGCGCATGATAAATCTCAGTTCCTGCGCGATAAGCCTCAGCGAAATTTGGAAATTTAACCGGTACGACCATAAATTCCTGAAAGTCAGTTGAGCCGACTGCGTGTTTTCCACCGTTTAAAATATTGAAATACGGCAAGGGAATTGTGTACGTTTGTACCTGGCCAAAATAAGGTGCTAAATACGCAAACATTTCATTTTTTTTACTTTTGGCTAAAGCGTCAGCGACTGAAATAGATACAGCCAAAGTAGCGTTACCGCCAAGTTTCGTTTTGTTGGGTGTGCCATCGAGTGCAATCATTTTTTGATCTACGGTTTGAAAATCCTGAATTTCTAATCCGACTACAGCCGGCGAGATGATTTCCACGATGTTTTTTATTGCTGTGAGTACACCTTTGCCCTTATAACGGCCTTCATCTTTGTCTCTGAGTTCCAGAGCTTCATATTTACCAGTTGACGCTCCAGAGGGTGTGTAACCAACACCGACTGTTCCATCATCGAGAGTTGTTTTTACTAAAACCGTCGGATTGCCTCTGGAATCCAAAACCTCTAACGGGTATATGCTTTTGATTTTTGCCATATGGCTCCTTTAATTTGTAGTGAATATTCACTAATCCTCACTAATTATTTTTGAAATTTGTGCATGTTAATGACACTGGTTTGCGATGATATATTACAATAATTATTGTATCGTATAACTTAGATCAGGAGAAATAACCTCAATCCATGTTGTCCCGCGATTGAAATTAATTTCAGTGCCGGTTGCATCAAAGAATCTGGTTCGTGAATTATCATTATCCTTTTTCCATGTGCCGTCAACTTTAATTCCATCTCTGACCACAACTGCTTTTCCGGAACCGCTTGTATCCATTATCCATCCATTTTCATTTATCTTAGTAACCGTCGGCCTCCTGTTTACAGTTTGGACCACAATGTTTTTTGCTTGAATTTGTTGACCATTGGCGGCATCAACATGAGCTTTGCCGGCCAACTCCCTGGCATATGAATTAGTCGTTTTATCATAACGATAAACCACATTGTAACTTGCATTGCCAAAATTAATCGAGACCGTTTGTGAAGCGACCGTTCTAAGCTCGACTACAGGCTCATCGACAAATTTATACGGTATAAAAGTATTTTCGGTAGTATATTTTTTGTCACCGGCGACACCGTAGAGCTTACTTGTATCTGTATACATTGTATGTTCGGAAGACACTTTTTTTGATTTGTCTCTCCAATATGCAGATGGGTTACCAAACTGATCCAAGTCAAGTATTCCGATGCTCCTGATCAACTCCAGCGCATCATAATTTCCGCCGACATGAGCGTAATATCCATTGAGCTCTTTGATCCAATTAACATAATAAGTTCTTGCGGAGCGAACCGGGCCGACGGTTTGTGCGCCACTAGGACCGTAAACTGCTAAAAATCTGGTTATGCCACCCTCGGCGATTGCTTCATAGACAATACTGGCTGCAGTCAGACCTGATTGTGGACGTGAGTCAACATGGTTTTCAACCATGACTCCAAGTGGATGCCGGTTAGCGGAATCTTTATCAACCATTGTCCCGTCTAGTACTGAGGCGTAAAGTTGCGGTTTAGCTTCTTCCTCTTTAATGTCAAGATCGAGCGGCGATCCGTCATTTTTATAAATTAAAAAGTAAAAACCTAAAGCCAAGGCAACAACAATCACAACAATAATCCCGACCAGGACGATTATGCGGTTACGTTTGATAGACCAGAAGTCTTTAAGTCTTTCTTTAAATGTTTTTTTACCGCTTATAACAACCTCATCATCTTTTTTTAAATCTAGATTCATGACCCCTCACAAAAAAATTAAAATTATGGAACACAGACTTATTATAGAACAATTTAATCTTCTTGCCAATATTTTTTCTGGTGCAAATTTGTCGGCCGATGATCTTTTTTGGCGTATGGTTTATAATCTTTTCCAAAACCGAAATCCTTCATCATTTTTGTCGGTGCGTTTCGAATGTCGAGCGGGATCGGGTCAAGCCGCCTATTTTTTACATCGTCCAGCGCCGCGGCGTAAGCATTATCGACCGCTCGGGATTTTGGCGCACGGGCCAGATAGATTGTTAACTCTGCCAATGCATCATTGGCTTCCGGTATTCCCATAAACGATATTACTTCCCGCGTTGCTGCCGCCAAAATTAGGGCTTGCGGGTCGGCCAAACCAATATCTTCCGACGCGGCGCGCATTAAGCGTCTGACAATGTAGAGAGGTTCCTCCCCGGCTTCTAACATCCGGGCCAGATAATGCAGAGACGCGTCGATATCTGAAGCCCTGACTGATTTGTGAAGCGCTGAAATGGCATCAAAATGACCATCGGCAGATTTGTCGTAACGGATAAACTTTGCTTGTATCGCTTCTTCGGCGTCAGAAAGAGTAATGTTAATGCCTTGTTTGCTTTTTTTTGCTGTTAAAATTGCCAGCTCTAAAGCATTATATGCATCTCTAGCGTCACCTTCGCAGAGCTTAGCAATGTGGTTTAGTGGCTTGGAATCGATTTTAATTTTTAAATTGCCAAATCCCCTTTCTTTATCCTCGATTGCTTTTTTTAAAATCAGTTTAATATTCTCTTCTGACAATTCGCGCAAATGAAACACTCTGGCCCGTGAAAGCAAAGGCGCGTTGACTTGAAAGGAAGGGTTTTCGGTTGTTGCACCGATGAGAATAATCGTGCCGTCCTCAACTGCCGGCAAAAACGCGTCTTGCTGAGTTTTGTTAAAATGGTGGATTTCATCGACAAAAAGAACGGTTTTTTGCTGATGGAATTTTTTTCGATCCTTAGCTTCATCCAATGCTTTTCGAACATCTCCGATTCCGGAAGTGACGGCAGAAAACGGTTGAAAATAGGACTCGGTTTTATTGGCGATAAGTCTCGCTAGTGTAGTTTTTCCGGATCCTGGAGGTCCCCATAAAATCATCGAAAAAAGTTTATCGGCCTCAATTGCCCGGCGTAGAATCTTATCCGGGGCTAAGATATGTTCTTGACCGATATAGTCGGAAAAATCGGCCGGCCGCATCCGGTCAGCCAATGGCGCATCTAATCCTAAATTTTGGTCAAACAAATCTGCCATATGATGTGTCACTTTATATCTTTTTTTTGTATCTCTTTAATTGATTATACTCGATATTATAACCATCACATATATTTATCCGCCCGGCTGTATAAATGTGAACTACTTAATAAGCATTTTATCGATAATTCCATCAATGTCGGACTTCGCTGAAATAATGTTGGCGATATATTTTTCGACATTTAACTCTCGGGCGAATTCTTGAACTAATTCATAGACGTCTTTGTTTATAACCCATAAACTGGCTTGAACTTGTTTAAAACCCAATGATTTTATTGCCCTGCGGAAGTATGCTCTAGCGCTTCTTCTGTATTCCGGTATGTCAAAAGAGATAAAATGAAATTGATCTAGCTCGTCGGATACCAATTTGACTCTGTCAATTAATTTAAGTTTTGATTTGGTTGTAAATTCAACTGAATCGGAATCCGTTGAGTATTTCAAATAACCTTGGTCACGCAGGCGGTACAACCACTTTGTGAAAGGTACTTCGGTATATTGTTTATAGAAATTCTGTTTAAAAATTTTGTATGCTGCTTTCTTGCTAATTGCTGCATCAAACGTTGTTCCGCCAATATTATAAAGATACTCCAAAAGTTCAATAGTAATATTTACTGCTTTGTCTTTAATCTTGGCCTTAGTATTTCGTTTCATAATAAAACTATATCACATATATAAATCCGCCAGGCTGTATATATATGAACAGTTACTTATACCAATCGTAGAGAATAAATCGTGAAGGTGGATAAAAGTGTGATAATAGACTATACCGGTCAGCAAGAGGAGCCCCGAGTTTCAGGTTCTCATCAAATAGATCCATGAGTGTATTCTAGCAAATTTTTATGAAGCTTCTTTGTAAGCTTCTCTTATTTGATCCTCGGCATAGGGAGAAGCATAATTTTCCGGTGGTGCCATCCTCCAAATATCAGTTCGGGCATGAATGAAAGATATTACGTCTTGGTTGTCGATTTGGTCAATAATTTTTTTGATCATGCGGAAAACATTTATTTTGTCCTCGCGTAATAAGTTTGCTTCTTGAAGGGTTCGCCAGAATAAAGACAGGTTCGCTATTTCCGTTTGCCAGTATAACTGCCTTATTTGTTCTTCGCTGCCGCTTGGATTTATTCGACCCCAAAATTCAGCGAATCTTTCGCCTCGGTTCTCACCGAATTCCCAGGTCGATTGAATTTTTGAACTGACGTGTTGTGAAATGTCGTCAATCTTATGGCCTAGCTCGTGTTTTATAACTGATGACATTAGAGCCTGTTCAATTCCATCGGCATCATGTTCTGGATAGAGAGCAGCAAGATCAACAGCTTTTCTAAATATTTGTGCCCTGCTTATAGCAACAGATGTATAACCGGCATGCGAAGATCCAAAGTTATTTGTAATATTAACAGAGATCTCAGATATTTCGTCAATCATTGATTGTGGTAACCCAAGGTTAGACATTTTGCTTAACACCTCAGACTTTGCAGAATTTGGAATTTTTTTGTCCACGGGCTCTTTCTTGGAAAATTGTTTTCTCATGTCTGCTAGTTTTGCAGCTAAAATTGGATAAAAATTAGCTAAAAAATCGGCTATGATTTCGTCTTCGCTCTTTCCGGAGCTTAGCTGATCGGAAAAATATGATTCTAAACAAAATGTTGTCGTCTCCCTTAATTTCTCAGGGAGTTCGAAATCCGTAATTATTTCATCCGTAACAACTGCTGGAACTCCATTATCTTCGACGTGAATAAAGGTTGGTTCAGTTTTAATATGAATTTGATCTAAAATCTTATTGCCAACACCATCTTGTCTCGGGATTAGTTCGCTCATACGTGCTCCTATTTCTTCTCATCCAAATATTTCGAGGCGGAAAGAGCGGCTATCGCACCCTCGCCGGCGGAAATCACAATTTGTTTATAGTAAGAATTAGTTAAGTCGCCGGCGGCAAAAACCCCTTCACGTGACGTCGAATGGTCCTTGTTGGCTTTAATTTGGTTTTTTTCATCCATTTCAACAAAATCCTTAATTAAGCCGTCTTCAACAATATAGCCGATTTCGATGAACACACCGTCGGTCGCAATTGTTTTTTCTTCACCATCTTTCCTGTAAGAAATTGTTTTTACAGTTTGGTCGCCTTCGATTTTTGAAATTGTTGCACCGGTAATCAGTTCAACATTTTTCATCTTCTTAACCTTTTCAATCAGTATGTCCTCGGCTGTGAATTGATCGCGACGATGTATAACATATACTTTCGATGCAATTTTTGCCAAAAGCAGCGCCGCATCAAAAGCTGAATTACCGCCACCGTTGACCACTGCAGTTTTATTTTTGTAAAATGGAGCATCGCAAGTGGCGCAGTAAGAAATTCCCCGGCCCTTAAATTCCTGTTCGCCCTTTATATCTAATTTTCTCGGGACCTTGCCAAAGGCCAGAATTAAACTTCTACCAGTATATTTATCTTTTTGTCCGGAGACAACAAACTCACCTGCCTTTTCCTCCAAGCGTGTAACTTCGTCATATGCCAATTCGGCACCAAATTTTTGGGCTTGTTTAATAAACTTTTGTGCCAACTCCGGTCCGGAAATCAAATCAAAACCGGGATAGTTTTCAATGTCGGGGGTTTTTACAACTTGGCCGCCGACTTCGCGGGTAATTACCAAAGTCTTTAACATTCTTCTGGATGAATATATTGCGGCTGTAATCCCGGCTGGCCCGCCGCCGACGATAACTACATCATAAACCATAATATCTCCTACTAACTTATGAACAAAAAAATTACTTATTTCTTTTTTCTTCCGCTTCCAGTACGCGTTTAATGGCTAAAATGTAGGCCGCTTGTCTCAAAGTGCAATTAATTTTTGTTGATTCATTGAAAATGTCAGTTACAGATTTTTCCATTATTTTTTTCAATTTTTTATCAACTTCTTCTTTGCTCCACTTTTGTTTTTTAAGATTCTGTACCCACTCAAAATAACTAACTGTTACGCCGCCGGCGTTAGCCAATATATCGGGAATTACTGGAATTTTCTTTCCTTTTAAAATTTTATCAGCCCCTGGAGTAATAGGACCATTGGCTAATTCTAATATCAATTTTGCTTGGACCTGATTAGCATTTTTTTCTGTCAAAACATTTTCCAGCGCCGCTGGTATTAAAATGTCGACATTTAATGCTAGCAGTTGCTCGTTAGAAATTTTTTTGTACTCCGGAATGGCATTTATCTTTCCGTGATGTTTTTTAAGTTTGGCAATTTTTTTGGGATCAATTCCCTCTTTTTCGAACAGCCCGCCGGAGGAATCAGAGACAGCAACGATTTTAAACCCGGCGTCATGGAGTAGCTCCGCCATATTTTCGCCGGCATTGCCAAATCCTTGAATGGCGACTGTTTTTTCATTGGAAATGTTTAGATTAGAAACGTTTAGATATTTTTCCAAAACAATTTGGCCGCCCCTGGCTGTAGCAGTATCACGGCCGAGCGAGCCACTGGCTTCGACAGGCTTCCCCGTCACGCAGGCTGGAGTTTTTTTCTTGGCGATTTTAGAATATTCGTCGGCGTAAATTTCCATTATTTTCGGAGTTGTATAAACGTCCGGTGCCGGCACATCCTTTGTCGGGCCAACAACATCATAAATCGCTCGTACGTAGCCGCGTGTCAAACGCTCAATTTCTTTATCGGATAATTCTTTTGGGTTAACTTCGACTCCGCCCTTGCTGCCGCCTAGCGGAATCCCAACTGTAGCACACTTAAATGTCATCCAGGTGGATAGGGCCTTGACTTCGTCCATATTTGTATCGGGATGAAAACGAATACCGCCTTTAAACGGGCCTCTGGCATTATTGTGTTGAACGCGATACCCATGAAAAATTCTGGTTTTCCCATCAGACATCTTGACCGGAATTTTAACATCAACGATTCTTTGGGGGGATTTTATGACATCAATATATTTACTTTTGATGCCGGCAATTTTGACCGCATCATCAATTTGTTTGATTGCATTTTCGAACGGATTGTTGTTTAACATTAGATCTCCAATAGATTAAGGCCAATTTCTTGGTCGTGTTTTCTCTCTAATTTTGCTTCGATTTCAAAAATAATTATTTCACACGTAGCTGCGACAATCAGTTTGTCTACATGTCCGGCTACAGCATTGAAATTGCTTAATGCCAGTGTGGCATGACAATGAATTGTTGTTTTGCTATCAAGCTTTGAAATGTTGCCCGTCAGGTTAGCTATCTCCAGAGTATCGGAAATGGTTTTTCGAAAATATTCTTTCTTTTCTAAGTCGTAGATTGCCAATTCAGCATGGGATGCGGCACCAAGCCCGGATAGCCATCCACTGGCGATTTTGTGTCGATCGCAAAAATCAATGATTTCGGAGATTACTTCATCTCCCTTTTTTAGTCGTATCACATAAGTTTTCATGATTTCAAATGAATTAATAAAAAGGTTGCGATAATGAGTAGAAATCTGCCAATACTTTTTAGGGCGGGCCAAGTAGCAGGGATGAAAATAATTATGCCAATAACCCAAATAAAATTTCCCTTGATGAACCTCCAAAACGACCAGCCCAACAGAAATAATATACCCAAAGAAATCAAACTCGAATATCCTGGCGATATACCAGTAAATATTCTATCATAAGACGCAAAAATATTTGAAAGATTCATTTCAACAATATATTAAACTTATTAGCTCTTGCCGACAACAACGACTATATCATAATTTGTACCGACAATTGAATCACTGGGTGTCGTTTCCGTTTGGTAATTTGAAAGTGCAGCCTTGACTAATTCTGCTTTGGCTTCCCCGCCGGTTTTGTAGTAAATTAAGGTTTTTTGATAATTGAACGATCTTGCGTTGGCGGTAGCTGATACCGTGAAGCCGGCGGTGCTCAAAATCCCGGCTGCAGTTTGAGCAGAGTTCTTGATTCCGGAGCCATTCAAAACGGAGACATTGATTGTTTTTTTGTCGATTTCCGGCGCTGTGGGTGTTTGGGCTGCTGCTGGTGTTGATGACTGCGGCTGACTAGTTGATTCGTAACTTTTGTCTTTTGTGGCTGCAGAATCGATAATTTGGTTTAAGTTTTGACTGTTATTTTCTTTGTAAGAACCATCAAAATAGCTTTTAATTACGGCATAATTTTGCCAGACAACCAAACCGATGAGTAAGGCAATTGTCAGTATAATAATGAAAGTATACAGCCATCGGAGATTGTGTTTTTTAGGTTCTTTGCTTGTCGTATGACTAATCGGTGTTCCAACAAAAAAATCACCATCTTGCGACTGACTAAAAAGCCGGCCGTCATCCCGGTTATCGATCTCCTTTTTAGCCTTTTTGATGGCAGCTTTTTCAGCTCTAGCCCCGATCGATCGGTATTTTTTTGGACGGATGTCGTCAGCAATTCCCAAAACCCCTCCCAGGTAGTGAAAATTTGACTGCTTTCTAAAGTTGTCGCCAAATCCACCTACAAAATCTATCGCCAGGTGTCATATCTAATATTGTGACTTTTTTGACAGAAAGCATAAAACAACTGTCAAATTTCTATTACCTGGTCTCCTGTGCTATATAGCTATTCTACCAGAGAGCCTGTAGTATTCGCAACTAATTACCAGCGGGCTTTTCCGTCTTTCGTAGCAGATTTCTTAGTATCGGTGCTTTTAAAGTTCTTGTGGTTGACCGCGACTCCTTTTTTTATCAGTATTTCACCTTTTTTACTGTCAACCAGCATTTTGACCACATCACCCTTGCCCCACTTGAGTTCTTTTATCACCCATTTTGGTAATGTGACACAGAGGCTGTAATTAGAAAATTTAATTAGTTTTCTATTTTCCGCCTCGGCTCGCGCCGGGCAAGATGGGTCTCTTTCCATATTTTTCCCTTATTATATTAAAAAAACAGTTGACACCAGTATATATCCATAGTCAACTATTTTCAATTATATTTTCACCAGTTATCCAAATTTCCGTATCACACCCTTAACTTTTCCCTGAATTGTTACCCTTCCTTTAGCGAAGCGCATCGGCCGCATTGTTTTATTGGCCGGTTGAAGACGAATACTGTTAGCCTCGTTGTAGAATCGCTTTAATGTTGCGTTTTCATTATCAATTAAAGCAACTACAATCTCGCCGTTTCTCGGGCTTTGTGACTGCTCAATGATTACGTAATCGCCATCGAGTATTCCGTCATCAATCATCGATTCTCCACGGACGCGTAGAGCGAAAGTCCTTCGCCCCATCATGTCTTTGGGAATATCAATGGTCTCATTGGTTCGTATTGCCTCAATCGGTTTTCCGGCATCGATCACTCCTTGGAGGGGTATTTCCCAAGTGTCGATGCCGGATGTGAAGACCGGGGTTAGTTGGATTGATCTAGCCTCCATCGCTTCTTTTGTCAGATAGCCTTTCTCTTCCAATATTGAAATATACTCGGCCACTGTTGAGACCGATGAAAGCTCAAAATAATAGGCAATTTCCCGAAAGCTCGGAGCATATCCGTTTTCGTCAATAAAACTCCGGATATATTCCAATATTTCTTTTTGCCGTCTAGTTAACGGTTCCATGTTGCTCCTATTCTATAAAGCCGCCGTTGAATGGTTCGGTTTTTATTCGATTAATGTTTGGTATCTGTTCGGTATTCATGTCTTTAGTATACCAAACATAAGACGAACACTGTCAAACATTTTTTAGCAAAAATATATAGATCAGTAATATCAAAAATAAATCTCAAATTTTTATAAGTGAGGAATTGAAAAAAATTCTGCCACACGAACACAGTATGACCGAACTGCGCCGACAATATATTGCAGATAGTGTCGAGTTAAAGTGATACCGACGACAACGCCCAGATGATCGCGATCATCGCCGAGGTTGACAGAATCAAAACGGCATAAATATTTATTACCTGTTTGTATCTTTATTTCCCGCGCCCCGACATTAATAGCAGTGAAATTAATGGATTAGGTTGCTTGTTCTGGCTTAATTTTGTATTATTACCGTAATTTTTGTGTCAAAAACATCAGTCAGTCATGTCAAGATTAATTATCACAAGCTCAATCAAAATAAAAAAAGTGTCAAAAAAACAATTATGACGCCAACATCTAAACTTAAAATAAGCCTGTTTTGTTTTCCGGTTGCTATCCTATTGTGGCAATTATTTGACCCAAATTATCGAGTTGGTACTTCTGTCAAAATCGATGTTTGGCCAATTATTTAATTTACCCGAGTTTGTTACGGTCATTTTTTTGCCGTTATTATTTTTAATCAGAAATACATGCCTGCCCTGTTTTAGGGAAATATGAAACTCGCCATTATTGTTAATGACAAAACTTAAGTTTCCGTCAACAATTATTTTGCCGGATTTCAAAGGATCTGATCCCTTAAATATTTTTCCGCTCAAAACAAAGGATGGACGATCAATTAAAATATTAATATTTTGCAATTGCTGGTTTTTGGATATGTTTAGCGAAAACGATCTATATACCTGATTGATACTAGGATCAGAAGCACTGAATTCAAAATTGCCAGTCGGTACTCGTGTTAATTTGTAATTACCGTTTCGATCAGTAATGGTAGTTTTGTTTCCGTAAGTTACTTTAATTCCCGAAATCGGTCCGTCAAAATCTTCAACTTTGCCGGAAATGGAAGCAGACGAAATTTCAAAACCAAGTTTTCTTAGTAGCAAATCCACCTTATTGTTAATCTTGATAACCTGGTCAACGATATTTGTTCGGCCGGACATTATCAAAGTGGTTACTCTGTTTTTGGCAATTTGCAACTGAAGATTTAATTTTTCGCTCTTTGATAATTTTTGATATACTGTTTTTTTCCATGCCCCGTTTTCCAATTGATTAGCAGTGAAATTCGAATTCGATAAATTCGCAATTGTTTCTATGCCAAGTCTTGGATATTCGCTGTAGCCCAAATTGGTCATGAAACTAGCAAAACTATCAGAACTCTTGATACTGGAGATCTGTTTGCTCGCAATATTAGTTTGACCAAAGGATTTCATATCTTTGTATTCTTGCTCAAGAACAGTTGACAGCACTTCAATTACTCCTCTGCATTTGTTGTCACTCGCCAGGTTTCTCACTATTAAATCCAGCTCGTTTCTTTGGGTTGTCCAAGTGCTAAAAAATTGGGCCCAGAGTTCATAAGTGTTGAGTGTGGCATAGGAGGAAAAAATATCAAGATTGCCGTTATAATTACATTTTTCATTTTTAATCGTCCTGATTGCGGACATAAATACCGAGTTGTATTTACGATGCAAGTTATCAGTAAAATCAATAATATGTGCATATTCGTGTCCAGCAGTCTTAAAATCAGTATTTTTAATATCATCTATACTTAAATATATAAAGCTCCTTGAATCCATACCTATTTCGGGATTATCTGATGAATGGGCACAGGCTCGATTTTCATCGACCGAACCGATAAAAATATCTGGGTAAAAATTGACTGTTCTGGTACTCAGGTGAGTCAAATAATCAACAATTTTTTTCATTTTCTCAATATTTTCAGTGCTGAAAACTTCCGCTTTTAATACGGGGTAAGTGCAAAAATTAAAACTATTTTTTAAACCGTTAGGCAGTATAATATTTCCATAAATTGGTTGGCAATAAACACCCTCGGAATTTTTTCGTACCAAATATATCTTTAATTCTGGTTGTATTGCCAGATACGTTCCCGAAAATATGTAATTGCCGGTTTCAAATTTATGTACAAAGCTTGATGATAAAGAAATATCAGCTGAATTAAGTTTATACTTGACAATATTAGAAAGTTTTTCGTCGACAGAAAATGATTCCTGGCATTTATTAATATTGTTGTACCAAGATAAACAATCAAGACGAGCCTTAGCAATTTTTTCGGTACGCAAATCGATCTTTTTTCCGTCGGTGGCATCAAAATATTCAACCGAAATTGTAGAAGTACCGGATGTTTTTTCGAGATAAAAATTAAACGTTGCTTGAATTGCACCATCAACAATATTTTCAGTGCGGTAATCAATTTTTTGTAATATGTCTCCATTATTTTGCAGTTTGTAGCCACTGGGCAGAATACACTTTACATAAAACTCATGGTCGTTAGCGGCCACTCTATGTTGGTCAAAACTGGCATTGGCGTCCAACATAAATTTTCCAACCTTTATCGCAACAGTTGGCTGGCTGGCTGTTGATAGTGATTTAATTTTCTCTATTGGCTCGGATTTCGAAATTCTATAATCATAAAGCTCGAGATCAATATTACCAATTAATTGTGCTTTAAAACCTTGGTTTTCAGCAACCGCACCGGAGATTATTAAATTGTCAGTTTTAACAAGATTATTTAGAGTATAAAGTTTGACCTGGCCCGGTGATTGATCATAGGGTATGAATTTTGGCTCCAAAAAACTACTATAATTTTTGTCATAGTAAGGATTTACTTGGTCATTAATTTTTATTTCATAAGATTCATAAAGAGAGATTGCAGGCACTATCACATTTCCATTGTTATCAGTTAGAGCACCAAAGGCATAGTTCTTTCCGGTAACTTCAAGAAGAATATTTTTTATTGGTTGATCAAAGTTATCTCTAACGAAAAAATTCAAAGTAGAAATTGGCAAAATTGAGTGTTCAAGCTCGAAATGATAATAAGGCTTTCCGTCTGAGTCAATTTTTATGTCTTCGCTCTTGATAATCTTTTCTAATCCTGATTCGTCAGATTCGTATTTACCATCATTGTTTTCATCATAAAAATAACCGTGAAGTTCAATAAACAGTACGTAAGAGTTGAATGATGTATTGTTTTGAGCAATGTTGTAGGCACTTATAAGAAAATTTTGTTTATGGCCATGAGAAATACTTAAATTTTTTGAAGAATACAAAAATTTTACGGTTCTGTCCGGATATATACTTGAACAGTTTGAATTTTTGGCATCTTCAGCATTACAAGAAAGTTCAACTTCGGTATTATCTAGCGCTTTTCCTTCCTTGTCAATAATTGCGCCTTGAATATCAACCGTTGTTTGGGTTTCCAAAGCCGAGCTGGCTTTTTTTAGTACGAAAGAAGTTTCGAAAGTGCCGCTTGAATTTGCTTGCACATCGCGAGAAACGGTAAGTGTTTGATAATTCGGATTAAAATTTGGGCTTAAGGAACTATTTATTGTAAAAATCTGGCTTCCTGTAGGCACATTGCTAAAATAGCCACTGGAAGCGTTAATGTTATCGTCTAAAGCATTGGATATTTGTTCAGCTGAGTCTCCATAGTAAATAGGTATCCCATTAACCAAACCGTTGTTCTTGTTTCTGCCGGGGCAGTCACTGCAATCAGTTGAAATTTTGTAAACAACATTAGCTTTTGTCGAAGGTTGTGGTTGGTTAATGGTCGGATATAAATATGCTTGAGGAATTACTTGCTTTGGAATCCCGGGCCCGGACCACATGAGAGAAATATCAGCAATGTTATAACTTTCAAAATAGTCCAAAACAATATTATATTTGGTATTTGCTTCAAGTTTAATTTTTTGACTGGCTGTCTCGGTGGCTGGCTGAATTTTCCAATTATTAATTGCTGGCTTGTTGTTAATATAAAGCACCGTACCATCGTCAGAAATTGTATAAAAAGTATATTCGCCGGTAGTTGGTATTTGGATTTGTCCTGACCAGCGTACTGAAAAATGCTCAGGGTTTAATATTGGATCGGGAGAGTTATCGTTCCAGTGAAAATCAATTACCGAATCAGTCCTGGTAAGTTTAAGAACTGGTGAAACATCATTTTTATCCCTTTGAAAATACTCACCTTTAAGCCCGCTGCCTTGAGAATTATAAAGAATATCGGCCAACATCTTCAAATTAATCTTCCCTGTTTTAGCCAAACCAAAAATCGTTCCGACAAAAACTATTATCGTCCCAATAACGATACCAATTATTAGTTTAGTTCGTTTGTTTGCCATAATAATCTAATTCTATCTCGATTTCTTCAGTTCTGCAACCAGTTCTGTATGATGTGTTTGCGGGAACATATCGATCGGTTGGATTTTTGTGGCAATAATTCCCTTCTCCATAAATAATCTTAGATCACGAGCGAAGGTTGCAGGATTGCAGGATACATAAATTAAACGTTTCCATTTTACATCTGACAATTTCTGGATCAGTTCTTTGGATAATCCGGCGCGAGGAGGGTCGACAATTATAATACAATTGTTATATTGCTGAATTGCTAAACTGTTAATGTTGGAACAGATAAATTCAATATTCTTAATCTTATTAATTCTAGCGTTATCGTTGGCGTCGCGAATTGCGGCGGGCACAACTTCAATGCCTATTACTTTCTTAGCCAGAGTCGATAAATAAATTCCGATCGATCCGGTTCCACAGTACAAATCAATAATCTCATCACCAATTTCAATATTGGCAAATTCCTTTATTTTGTCATATAAGGTTTTAACACCTTCTGAATTGGTTTGAAAAAAACTCTCCGGCGAAATTTGAAAAGTATAACGGCCGATCTTTTCATAAACTACCGGCGAACCGAAGATTAAACGTCGTTTCAAATTAAGCAACGACTTAGCCGGAGCGATCGTGTGGTAAATGGATTTAACACCTTCAATCGATTTCAAATTTTCGATTATCCCCTTCTCTCCAGTCAAATCATGGCTGGAAGTAATAATTTCAATCATAAATTCAGTGGTTTTTTTGCCTTCGCGGATTTTCAATTGCCAGAAGGACTTTTTGCTTGAAACATTTGCATTTACGAAATCAATAATAGTTTTTGCAATTAAATTAGAGGTTTCTGATTGCAAAAGGCATTTATCAACTTGAACTAATTTTCTGTCGTCAGGATAAGCATGACGGGCGATTTTTAACTGATTATTCGAGTCAAGATCAAACATAAATCGGATAGAGTTGCGGTAAAAGAAAAGTTTGCTTGAACCGGGGATAATCTTCTCGGCATTGGCTTCAATCCCATTTCGTCTTAATGACTCGTCAATTAAAGATTGTTTTATCTCCAACTGTTTGCAGTAAGGTATATTCTGATGTTCACATCCGCCGCAGGAATAAAAATATGGGCAATCCGGTTCAATTCTGTCGTCCGACGGTTTTATTAACTTATTTACTTTTCCAAAAGCAAAATCTTTCTTATCGTCCAATAATTCTATTTCAACAATATCACCAGGAACGGTTTTCTTAATAAAAACAATTCGACCATCAGGAAGATGACCGATTCCAGATCCTGCGAACCCCATTTTTTCGATTTCAACTTTCATAATTGTATTTTATCAGATAAAAAATGGCGCGCCTTGGTGTCCATCATCAAGAGCGCGCCCGGCATAGGTTGTACCGACAGTCATAGTGAGATGGCGCACATCTGTCGGGTGAGCTGGCCTGTTTTTACAGGCCGGGACGCGGAATCCAGGCAAAGACGCGACACCGAGACCGTTCAAAATTGAGTGCGGAATATCACGAATTATGCTATCCTGTAACAACTAATCAATAACATTAACTAGTTAAATGGACTAAAATGCTCAAAAAAAGCACAATCCAAAGTGCTTGTTTTG
>JBAZJN010000017.1:0-21361 GCA_041651295.1 Patescibacteria group bacterium
GACTTGATTTGGATATCTTCATGATTAGATGGTATCATATCGGCTCCGCTCATTCATCCACGGGCATAGCCCGTGGTATTCTGCAAGGAGGTATAAAAAAAGCCCTGTGCCGATGTTCTGGCACAGGGGTGATCAGTCGTGGTAAGGCGAGGCCTTCAGCCTGCTTGAAGCGAGATGATCGGGTCATTGAGCGCGATCGGCTCGGTGTAGAGCCGGCTGTACTCGCCACCCGCCTCCTCGGCGTTGATCGCAGCCTCCCTCTCCAGCCCTTCGCGGATCGGGTCTTCCAGACCGGCCAGGAACTTCGTCTTCCAGTCGGCATCCGACGAGCGGATGCTTCCGACGGACTTGGCGACCTTGAGGCGGAACAGATTGTCGGCCTTGGCCTCAAGAACCATCGCCGTCGCCGCTTTCCAGGCGATAGCGTCAACACTGCCGTCAGTCCAGGTTGCTGTCTGGAGATCCTGCCCGGCTTGAGCGAGACGCCTCTCCAACCGCTTCCCGAGCTCGTCGTTCGACGGCGAGTTCGGTCGAACCTGGATCAGTTCCTCGACCCTACTCTCGGTGTCCCGTTCGATCAGGGTATTGGCGCCGGCGACGAGGCGTCCAACGTACTCCTTGCGGCTTTCGCCGTTCGGCTTAAGCCATTGCAGAGCAGTTTCGAGCTTGCCGGCAACGTCTTCTCCCCCAGTTTGCGTACCGCAGTACTTGTGGTACTGGGCTTGCGACGCCGCCTTGAGGGCGGCGAAACCGGGGTTGCCGTGAGTGAGAAGCTGACAACGATAGGCGTTCATGCGGGCCAGCTTCCTGGCCGCAATGACGCTCAACCGCCCGCTCTCGATGGAAATCGCGTCGTCGTAGACCAGCCCCGCCAAATTGAACTGGCTCATGCCGGCTACAACGCCGACCTCCGCGGCAGTCTGCGGCTCGCTGTTGTTGGTCAAAACGACAATCGTCGCGCCGAGAACCAACAGAATTCCGGCAACCAATAGTCCTCGTGCCATTTCTGGCCTCCTCCCGGGGTGTACCCGAGTTCATGATCTTTGAGTAATCGCATTATACCAAAAATAGGCTTGAAAGTCAAGCCTATTTTACATTCTTTCAATATAGAATTTTAGAGTTTAATCTCGTAAGTCGCGTCTACCACTCCGGCCGGAACGTCAACATATGCTGGATTGATCACCCGGTTATAGCCATAATTATCAGTCATCTGGAAATAATATCTCCCGGGTGTTCCGTTCCAATATCCAATAGAACAATTAGCGGGGGTCCTATACCAATCAGTCCTTCGTCCATCCGGACCAGTTAAATAAAAGTGTCCCCACCACCAAACATTACAATCGGCTGCACCATTTTGACTTGTGATGTGAAAGCTGAACGTCCCGCCGTCGTTTGGCAGTATTGTGAGATTTGTAGTATTACCTCGAGTTACTGAGAAAGAACTTATCACACCTGACCCTCCAAGCAATACAACGTCTTTTTCTTGACCGTCCGGCATATAATATTTGGCAGTAAAGGTTCCCACCTGCACAACTCCGCTAACTTTTCCACCGGTAGCGGCGAGATCAAACTGCCTATCAACGCGACCATTGCGGATTAAAGCAATTTTTCCTGATTTAAGCGTATTACCATCCGTTCTTTGCGCATCCGTAGTTGAGCGCCAGAAAACACTCGCTTCGACTCTGCCGGTATCATTAGGATCGTCAACAACAATTGTCATATTTAGATTTGGAGCGGTAACATTAACACTCGGGCTAACCGTTCTATACCAACGTCCGGTTGTTTGATCGGTCACCTCAACCGGCACCCAGCCCTTTTTGACATTATTGATTGTAAAGCGACCATCGCTCGAAAGGGCAGCGTCTTCCCAGATTTTTACGATCAAGTTCGGCATTAGCTGACCAGAGGCATTTTTCACAGTTCCAGAAATCACAACTAAATCCGACTGTCTAATGTTTGACCATGAAAGAAATCTGGCAAAAGCAGTGCGGAAGTTCTGATATACGTTGTTGATATAGGTCTGAACTTGTGTCGCGTTGTAGCTGGAATTATTTCTAAGGAACTTAACATTAAATTTCAAATACGAGTACATTCTGGAGATGTAAACATTTGGGGTCGAGGCTATGTGATCAACAATAACATTGTAATCTTCACTCGAGATTTGCGCACCGAACGTGTTTATGGCAACAAACTTGTAGCTAAAGTCATCAACAATTACATGCTTTGGAATTGTATAAGAAAAGTTTTGCCCGCTCTTGTTCATCTCCATGTAGAGATCCGGCGCATTCGGTCGCTTAACGGCAACGAAAACCTTTTGAATCTGGGCAACCGAGTCGCTACCAATTTCGGCTGATACCGAATAATCGCGATCCGTTCTGGCATGAGCATTGGCGTCGGCCGCATACGCTACTCCGCCGGATGAAGCCCGACCGGAAACTCCGCGGAAGTAAGTCCTTGAGACCTCGCTGGTAACCTTTTGAATTCGATTAATCGAACCCATTTGAGCTTTGCTAACCCAGTAAATCGGTGGAGAATCGGCAGAGCTGCTGGCCTTATACAATCCGCGGCCGTTAGTAGCCATTAGCATAAAGCAGTGACCGCCATGAGTATTACCGGCAATTGGGTTATGTATTCCGGCCGATTCTCTACTGCCTGAGTGGACAAGCACAGGTATGCCAGCGGCAAGCAGGGAATCAACCTGATCCCAATCAGTATCTGTGACCCTGATGGTGGTGCCATATTTGGCTCTAAGCAATTCAGCTAACGCCGGGAAATTATTCATCATCATTAACCTTCTACCACCAGTCAAGTTGAACAGAACACTCGGATTCATACCTACACCATCAAATTTATCATTCGGGTAATAGAACTTCACGGCATTGGACATGGCGGTTAAGCAACAACCTGCACCTGCGATCGTATTCTCAAACTCCGGATCTGAAACATATTTGCTTGCCCAGGGCTCAGTTCCCTGCTGCATCGAAACGAGATCATCAGCATTTTTTAGCGCATTGACGTCCCATGGAAGTTTATAATAATTAATTGTCTTCCCGGGAGCTGTGGCGCTTAAACTATAAACACTATCTCCACCCTCAGGGATTAATCCTTGTGGCACGCCATTAACAATTATTATTGAAGCTTCTTTACGCCAGCCATTAAAGGTCGCCGATCCGGTCTTCGAGTCGGTTGGTATCTCCTCGCTTGTAATCACATATCCGGATTGATCGGGTGAGCTTGGTGAACGTAGCGATTGAAGCTGGACATTGACATTGCTCAACGGTCTTGGAGCTGACTTACCCTCAAGAACAGGGCTGCCAGTGGAAATTGGACGGTATTTTTTCTCTTGTTGAGTCAAAGTAATCGTTACATTTCTTGTAGTAATGGCAGGATCATTTGGATCTCCGGCGAAAAACTGGAAATCTCTACGGATCAATACACCCTGGCCGCGAGTTAAAGTGATTCTATAACCTTTGTGTTTTGATGCGGTTTTAGATGGTCCATTGTGGCCGGTCAGGACTATTGTTTTAGTAGTGCCGTTTGGCGCATCTCCAAACACAGCGGTTTCGTCAAGCTGCAATTTATATTGGTAGGTCTGTGCATCAGTAAAAACACTTGGGCCGATCGGAACCACCTGAAACCACGAGCCGAGAGTAGCAGGATGAGCAGCCGACACCTCTGCTCCAGCGATACCACTTGCTTGACCGGTAGCATCGATATTTTGTACATAGCCCATTATTGTGATTTGGCTTCCAGTATTCTCCTCTAGCAAAAAATTAATTATTTGAACCGGGCTGAGACCAAATCTGATTGAGACCATTTCAGCCGAATAGATAACATTTCGACCATTTATAACCACGGGGTCCGGAATGGCCACTAACATATATTCCTTGGCTAGATCTACTCTGCCTTTCAAGCTACCAGAATTGTATTTTCCGTCAATCGAGTTTGTTCTAGGCTGGAAAATTATTGAACCAGCTTCATCAAACTCACCATTAGCCTTGATTGGAATTAATTTCACTGTCGAAACCAATGCCCGACCAGATTTAGTCTTAACCGTGCCACTTACTCTGACGTCAGAATCATTGATTGACCGAAGAATAAAGTCTTTTTTGCAAACCGACTTACCACCAACAACCACAATATCACTTTGTTTAATTTCTTCTGTGTTGTTTTCGTTCTCATCTTTGGTGCTGTTATTATTTTTATCGAAATAATAACCAACTTTATTTATTTGCATCGTCAACTTTTCGATTTTCGAATCAGGTCTGGCGATATTATACAAGCCGGTGAAACGGTAGTTATGATTTGAGCCGTTGTCTAGGGCCTGGGTTTTCGTCGAATTCTGTTTTTTCGCAGCCCTAAAGAGATTGCAGTCGGAATCTCCCTCGCAGAAAACCAGAACTTCAGATTCTTCCAGATGATAAGTGTTGGTATTGGACGGATTCGTTACAAGCCCCTGTAACTCAAACTCATTTGTTTGAGGTACATATGCAGGATTTTTTCTTAACTTGATGTCAAGCAGATAAACTCTACCAAGTCCGGCAACATCTGTAATATGACTTGTTGAGTCATCCCAAATTAGTGGATCTGGTAGAGGTGGTAAATAAGCTTGATTCCCGCCGTTACTTGCGGCATTAACATAAACCCGGTGAGAGCCGGCAATATTAGTAAATTTTCCACTGACAGTGTTTGGTGTAAATGAGTTGCTCGAACGTTCGACTCCGCTTTGACCCTCGATTACTACAGGTATACCATCAACCATCTTTGCACTGTTCCTATTTGGACACGTCTGTGGATTGCATGTCGCATCATCGATACTGACTTTGAAATAGACATTATGAGCTAGTTTCGCCAATCTAACGTCTCGAATAGTTTTTAGTTCATAAATTGAGCTTCCCGAGCCGACAATAGTCGTGTTTGTAATTACATTTTCATCAGTTAACCGAATTTCGGTGCTACTGTAACCTGAACCACTTGGAGGAGAGAATCTCAGCCACAACTCAGTAAGATTGGCGCGGGTAATTGCTGGTGAATTATCAGGAATTAGGTAGTTCTTGCCATTGTTGTAAGTACCGGCTGTTCTGCTTCGCTCGGTTGCAATAACCTGATTACTGGTCAGCTTCTTGTCTACCAACTCAACTAGCACCTGATCGAAAGCACTGCCGTTATCGTCCTTCAAAACACTGCCGGTAAATTTATATTCGGGGAGATCTTTTTCCAGGGTCATTGCCAACGCATGAGCCGCGTGATACTGAATGACATTCGCAGAGGTTACTCCCAACAAACCAAGAGTTGTGGTTTTTGATTTGTAGCCGGGCGCGCTAGCAGTAATCTGCCAAGATGGAATACTAGAGGCGTTGCTATTGGTATAGGGGATATTTTGAATTAGATATTTGCCGTCAGCACCAGTGGTTCCATATTGGCCATTAGTCAGCACCGCGGTTGCTCCCGAGATAAATTGGTGCGTAGATTGGTCAACTACATGACCATCCAGAGAAAATGTTCCTTCGGTGTCACCGCCTCCGCCGCCAGAACAATACAGATAAATAGGTGTGTGATAATAGGTTTGACCCGGCACAACATTAATCACCAAGGGCGGGCAATTAGTCCCATCCATATAAAAACCAATCGTAGTTGTCGTTGTCAGGTTGGTGACAGTATAAGTCGCCTGGGAAAGTTGATTGGTCACGGCCCAAGTATATTGGTCACGACTGTTTCTAATCGCTATGTTTGGTCCAACCCCATTTGCGCTAGTGGCGGAATTGTAGGCATCGAATTGAACTACTGAATTTTGGCCGATTGCTTTCGGAGCTAGCTGCTGAGTTGTCTTTACAACCGTATCAGCAAAGGTTTTTAATTTGCCGGTTTTAGCCAGTCCAAAAATCGTACCGCCAAAAATGACAACGAAAATCACGACAAGTGCCGGGATGACCAGGCGCCTGTTTTTGACATTCTTCAAAAACTTAAAAAACTTCATTTCCCCTCGAAAATTAGAGTGCGATTAAAATTTTGCGGATCAGAGCAGTTTTCCCCTCATGTGTATGCTTATTTTAGCATTATCAGGGTCAAAAATCAATGGGGGGGGTCGAGGTGCTAATTAACTTCTATAACCCTGGCTTTTGTCAAGAGTTCGGCGGAGAGATGTTCGCGGTCAGTAGTGGTAATAACAGTTTGATAGTTCTCGATTAAATGATACAAATGTGCTCGATGATCAGCATCAAACTCAGAGAAAATATCATCTAAAAGCAGAATTGGTGGAGTGCCGTTTTCCAAATATTTCAGCTCGGCCATCTTTAGCGCCAAAACTATGCTTCTTAACTCCCCCCTCGAGGCGTATTTTTCCGCTTCCAAACAGTCTAGTTTAAACTGCATGTCATCGCGATGAGGCCCCGAAGTAGTCAATCCGGCGGCGATGTCGATACCTCTTTTTGCCCTTAATTTGGCGGCAAAATCGCCTTCTGCTTTGGCGTGGTAAATTATCTTAACAATCGATTTCTTAAGGCCGGAAATTGTTTGATAAAAACCATTGATCTTAGCTGAAAAATCCAAAGCTGCCTGCTTGCGAGCATCAGTTATTATTTTAGCCGCGACAGCAGCTTCATCATCCCAAAAATCGAGTTGACTTGAGTCAACTCGCCCTGAGCTTGTCGAATGGGCCCCCTCACCTTGCAATATTTTTAACAAGCCATTGCGCTGAGTTAAAATTTTTTTATAATCTTGGAGTGCTCTAAGATATTTATGGTCACGCTGAGAAATTACGATGTCTAAAAACCGCCTCCTTTCTTTTGGCTCACCTTTAATGATATCTAAGCTCTCGGGAGAAAAAACAACCGAAGGCAAAAGTCCGACAAAGTCAGCGACTTTGCGCTTGATCCCCCGCTCTTTGACTTGAAAAGTCAGTCTTGGACTTCTTTGGATAAAGACTTCGAGCTCGTCGCCTACCACCCGGGCAAAATCCTGACCGAATTTAATTAATTCCAAACGGTTGTCGCCACGAAACGACCGGCAGGATGAGATCAGCTCGATTGCTTCAAGAACATTGGTCTTCCCTGCTCCGTTTTTGCCGACCAAAACCGTGATCTCCGACAACTCGAGATCAAATTTAGTGTGATTGCGATAATTTGTCAGCGACAAATGTCTTAACACAATTTAAAATTTAAAATTTAAAATCAATTTAAAAGATCAAATTTTAAATGTTTAGAACATTAAATCATTTAAGAATTTATTTTAAATTGAAAATTGCAAAATTAAAAATTATTCTTCTACCCGCAGCGGCATGATGATATAAACAAAGTCCTTGGTTTTTTCCGGCCGAATCACTCCGGCGGAGAATTTATCATTAACCTCAAAAAACAACTTCTTTTCAGGTAAAACCGAGAGAATATCACTGATATACTTGGCGTTAAACGCTATTTCCTCGGAATCGGCCGAGATGGTGGCTGAAACTTTCGACACATTGTCCCCTACCTGATCGGCAACGGAAGTAATAACCAACTCACTACCGGCAAACTTTACTTTGATATTGTTTCCGCCTTGTCTGGCAAACAATGAAGCCATTTTAACGGCTGATGAAAACTCTTTAAGATCAAGTTCGGCTTGGGATTTAAATGCAGTTGGAATGATTTGTTTGTAATTCGGGAAAGCGCCTTCAATCAGGCGCGAAATTACTAAAGTGTCTAAAAGTGAAAATGATACCTGATTATCGGTAGCAGATATTGCGATCTTTGAGTCTGATTCCACAGAAGAGGCGATACGTAAAACCTCTTGCATGGTTCGCTGGGGAACGATAAACTCCTTCTCAACAGCCAGGCCGGGAACTTCAATTTTCTTTTCCGCCAGCCGATAACTATCGGTAGCAACCAAGAGAAGCGTATTGGCTTCAAATTTGAAGTAAATTCCGGCCAACACCGGCCTGGTGTCGTCGGTGGCCGCCGCAACGATGACCTCGGAAATCGCCCGAATAAAATCCGCAGCCGGCAGCTCAACTAAATTGTCGTTGGAAATTTCCGGCAAAACCGGGTATTCGGCAGGATCGATGCCTTTTATGTTGGCTTCATACCGCTGGCTTTTAAGGTGTAAGGTGGTAGCTTTCGATTCCAAATCCAGATTCTCATCAGAATTATTGGCAATAAACTCGGAAAGCAGCCTGGCAGGAACAGTCAAAGCGCCTTCCTCATCAACCTTGGCACCTATTGACGTCATAACCCCGATCTCAAGGTCGGTTGCCGATAATTTAAGCTGGCCCGACTTGCCCTCAAGATAAATGTTAGATAAAACCGGTAGAGTTGTCCTTGACCCAACTATCCGGGACACAATCGAAAGCCCCTTGTTTAACTTCTCCTGTGTGCATGAAATTTTCATATTTCTCCTACAATATTACTAATATATTTCAATTGCTTAATTTGATGATTTAAAATTAGTAATTTTAATTTTTTTAATAATATTTTTATCGAATTTTTAATGCACCCTGTGGATAACTCGTCGTATATATTTTAGCCGTTTTTCAGCTCAAAATGGTCTGTTATCATGGTGACTTATCCACAGGCCTGTGGATAACTTTTGGACTTATCCACAGTTTTTTATCCGATGTGGATAACTACTGTTTTTTATCTAAAAGTTATCCACAATTTTCTCAGTTATCCACAATTTATCAACCCTATTAATCCACAAGTTATCAACTACTAAAATTCTTATTTGAAGTCGGTTTCTAAGTTATCCACACTATCCACAGGCTTATTATTATTATGATTGGATATAATAACTACTAACCCTTAAAAACAGCCTGTTAATAACTTATTCAAAAATCGTCTCTTTTAAAAGTTCAATTTCATCTTTTAATTGTTTAGATGAATTTATCTCTTTGGAAATTGATTTACAACCGTACATAATAGTTGAATGATCTTTTCCTCCTAATTCTTGGCCAACGTCAGGATAAGACATACCGACAATATTATATAAAAGATACATAGCAATCTGGCGTGGTTTAATTACCTCCTTATTACGTTTTTTTGATACTAAATCTTCAATCTCAATGTTATAAAATTTCTCAATCGCTTTCATCACTTTGTCTGCAGAGATAATTTGGCGCTTTCCGCTTCTGTTAATTGACTCAGACAAGACTTTCTCTGCTGTCGCCAATGAAGCAGGTTCACCAATTAGATCAATATGGGCAAAAAGCTTGTTCAGTAAACCCTCAAGCTCACGAATACTGGAATCAATATTCTTTGCAATATACTCCAAAATTTCATCATTTATATCTTTGCCGGCGATGGCACACTTATCCTTGAGAATGGCCAGACGCATCTCGTAATTTGGTGATTGAATATCGGCCACCATTCCCCACTCAAACCGGCTGATAAGCCTTTTTTCAAGACCTTTAATCTCCTTTGGCGGCCTATCTGAGGTTAAAACAATCTGATTGTGTTTTTGGTGAAGATGATTAAAAGTGTGAAAAAATTCTTCTTTGGTTCCTTCTTTGTTGCCGAGAAATTGAATATCATCAATGATTAAAACATCAACATTCCGGTAGTGATCCTTAAAATCTTTGGCCCGACCGCCGCGAACTGAATCAATGTATTCGTTGGTAAAAGCTTCACAGGTGGCGTAAAGCACCTTTGTTTTGGGCTTCTTTTCAAGAGCTTCATTACCGATGGCTTGAGCTAAATGAGTTTTCCCCAGTCCCGGATCACCGTAGATAAAGAGGGGATTGTAACTTTTCCCGGGTTTTTGAGCTGCGGCACGGGCGGCGGCATTGGCCAATTGGTTTGAAGATCCGACAATAAAACTTTCGAAAGTATAATCATCATTTAAACTGTCGTTTTTGGGTTTATCCACAGGTTGTGACCGGCTGTTGATAACTTCGGAGTTATCCACAGGGTTGTGGATAACTGCCGGAATCTTGCTGTTTTTTTCAGCACTTTTTCCTTTAGTTGAAACTTTAAATTTTATTTCCTCAATCGGCTCGTCGGCATGTTTGGAAAGGGCATTTTTAATTTCTTTTACGTAATGTTTTTTTAAGTAGTCCTCAATGAAAAAAGATGGCACCCCGATTGTAAAAACTCCTTTTTTGTAATCCAAAATAAACGTGCTTTTAAACCACGTTTGAAAGTTAGCTTTTGAAATTACCACCTCTAATTCCCCAAGCGCCGTAGACCAGATTTTCTCGAGGTTTTTATCCATTTTGGTCCTTGGAATTATCGTACTAAAAACATAGCAAGTTATCCACAGGCAGTGCAAGTTGCGATTTTAGATTTAAAATTTGGGAGTTTGAAATCCTCAACAATGGAGTGATTATTTTAACCGTTTCATAAATTAAAAAGGCCACCCCCCCGAAAGGGGTGGCACTGATCGGTTGTGTTCGTGAGGGGTAGATGGCCCCCCACGAACACTCTACGCAGGGCCTTCGATGAAGAGGCGGCCCCTTACCCCTGTTGCGGTCTGGTATTTCTCGACCACCGCCATACTCCTCTCGTTCCAGCGTGGAGTGTCCTCCCAGCAACGGGTGACCCCCTCCATTAAGAGAATTACCCGGTGGGAGAGGTTATCCCCCTCCCAAAAGGAGACGACGATCTTCGTCTCCCCCGAGCTCCCCTCGAAAAGGGAGCCGTCCGGCTTTCTTATCTCCGCACGCTTCCCCCGCGGGACCGGATAGGCCTCCTGATGCAGGAGACCAAACCCCGACATCCTCCACTGGCTGTCCTGCCAGGCGGGTTGCCATTCCTCCTCCCCCTCACGACACCACTCGACCCTAGGATATGTTCCCGGGTCGTGGCGACTGATGAAGTTCCCCGCCACAACAGAGGCGGAGAAATCCGACTTGACAATGATCCCCCCTACCCGGACTTTGATGTCCGGGCAACTTTCAATGTACTTCTTCCCTTCCAGCAGGCCCGCCAGTTCCTGCTGGAGTATAAGAGTCCTGTACCTCAGCCGCTCGAAGCGGTTGGGGTCAACCCGCTCGATCCGGGCAACCCACTCGGGGTTGCCCATGATCTCTTGGTCGATATGCTCGATAAGGTTCGCCTTGTAGGCGATCCTCTCCTCGAGCGCCTGCAGTCGCAGTCTCCGAGGAGAGGTGATCTCCTCGGAATCGATAACGACTCTGTGGGCGAAGCCCGGCCCGGCCCGCCATGATCCGGCGGGGCTGAGGATCTGCCGGTACGTCTCCTTGCCGCTCCCCGAGCGGCGGATTACATACCCCCCTTCAAAGGTAAAGCTCCCCATTCCCGAAGGGACAGCCGTCCCCTCGGGCACCTCGTAGTACCCTTTCCCCAGTCCCCACATTGTAACGATCCCCTGCTCGTCTACGCTGAAACTGATGTTTGCCATTTTAATCTCCCTCTTGCCGATTACCAAGTTGGCTCTTGGAATCGACGGGTATTACCGCACCAAGCGCGGATTGTCGAAACAGGCCTACGCCCATTCCCGAAGCCGATATATATCAGCCCCAGGAAGGGCGCTCCGATGTAGCTGGTCGGCTAATCGGAGCATGCGACTCGTGTTTTTATGGATAAAACACCAAACCGATTTGTACCCTGCCTGAAGGCAGGAACCTTCAGCCTTTCGTTTGCTCTAACGCGGCAGACAGGGAGGCAATTCCCTTTCCGGCAGCCATGAGCCGGAATTACGTTTTTGCCATCAGCTTCGACTAGCTGGCGGCTTCTGCAGATTCTCCGGAAATGGTCCATACAGAATGATCCGGTGGATTTCCTTGGGGTTTTCGCCACCAAAGACTTTCTCAGCCGGCGTCCCCCACTGTTCCATCTTGGGGGTATCGCTTGGCTTGAACCGGATAATATCTGCTCTTACAGCCTGCACCCACAAGCCATCCTTGCTATCCCTAAGGACATAGATGACCGTGCCCTGATGGATACTCTGGTAGCCATCGGAGTGGCTAATCCAGAACCATTGGCCGCCGGGTCCCATGGCCAGAGGAGCTGAGAATAATAGCACCGACTTGGCTATCGTCTCATCTTTCTGTTTCTGAATATCCCCCATTTTTGGCGGACACCCTGTCAGGGCGACAGAGAGCACAGCCAGAAGGATAATACAGAAAATATTTTTCCTCATTTCATTTTTCCTCCTTCCCTCTGTACCCCTGCATGGCTTCAGGGAGGTCTGCTTGCCTTTGCTCCAACCGGTACTGTGATACCTGAGTAAGTAATTACACTCAGTATCATCTGGCTAATATATCTCTCTCTTCTCATCACCTCCTAGGTGTCGAGAGAATGTATTAGCTTTCCCAATCTTTGCTTATCCCTCTCTTGAGGGCCCCACAAGGGGATGCTCTACTAAACTCACAGGAGCTAAGTAGAGTCATAGCTTTATCCCCCTAAGGGGGAATGGCCGGACTTCGGCACAGTACTTCTCTTTGAAACTCGATATTGCTATCAAGCCCCAAAGGAAGTGCTGGAGCCCGGTGGGACTCCAGCGCGGTCCTCACATTATTTGTATAGCGCCAGCAGTCGGCGCACCGCCCTTTCCCGTTTCTGATCTTTCGATCAGAGTCAGGAAGAGCGTTCTAATCCTGTTGGGGATTAGAGCCGGCTCTTATGAGGCATCTGCCCCATATAGTGAATGGTCGATGCTATCTCAGTTTTCGCCTTCCGGTCGAACTCGGGCTGCCTCAGCTCGTCGCAATTGACGAGCTGAGGCACCGGAATAGCGCTTGGTGATTTTTACAGAGGCACCAAGACCTCTCAGTCAGGCTAGCTGACAACCTCGGCGGTTACCGCCTCGGCTTCTTCAGCCAGACGGGTGTACTCCGCCGCCAGGCGGCGGTAGTACGTACCGAGATCCTCCCCGCCGAGGATCCGGCAACCGGAGTCAGAACCTCCGGTCGAGTAGCAGTAGTGCCAGACCTCCACGACGACGAAACCGTCGGGGACTTCGAGAGTCCCCTCAACCCCCCCCTCCGCATCAAAGACCCCATTCTTCCATGGAGCAGCGTCCATTAAGGACGCTGCTGTTAACCATGGCGCCGTCTCCGGCGTCGTGCTCGCGAGGATCTGCTCGAGGTGCTTGGACCCTCGTGCGGAGGCCGCAAGGGGGGCTGGCACGAGACGGGGGGCGATCCTCCCTGTCGACGGTACACACCCTTCCGGGGTGTGTACCGAACCGAAATGAACCACTACCTTTTTCATCTGCTGCCTCCTTTAGCTAGCCGGGCTTAAGCCCAACAATCCGCAGAAGCGGTTTACTAGCTGGGGGAGAACAGATTCCTTTCCTTAGCATCCAGGCTTGCGCCTGTCCCGAGAGCCGATTCAAAATCAGCTGCAAGGGAGGGCGAAACCTGAAGCTGGCGTTTCGGCCGGCGCTTAAAAGCGCCGTTTCGTTGTTATCAGCTAGATTGTTAAGGTTCCAGCTAATCTTCTTTGGAAGATTGCTCCTCCCGGTGCCTCAACCATTTATCTTAACAGGCGATTATAGCATACGATATCATTTTTGTCAAGTACGCGCGGGGATTGACTTGAAATTACATATTATGTATTTTTGATTAAACTAACCAATTTTAAGGTCAGAATTAATTTACGGAAGGAGAACCAATGATTATGGATTCAATGGCCGGGGCCGGAATGCCATCGGCTGAAGTTGAGGGTGTGAAGGAAATTTCCGGTGAGGAAATGGAACAGCTTATTGCCGACTTGCGCGACGCCATTCAGGCAAAAAAGGATCTTGAAAGGCAGAGAGAGCGGGCCGGCGCTAAAGTCGATTCGGCAGTTTTAACAGCCTATAACGAAGTTAATCGAAGATATAGAGAGCTGTTGACTCAAGTTAAGGATGCGGAAGCCAATCTTAAACAAGCCGGTTGGATAACTTCAAATGAAGGTGGTTTCAAAATTGAACTGGCAGTGTCAAAGGCCGGTAATAAAATTTTTAAAGTTACAGATACTTACGGCAAAGTCCCGGTTACTGTTGGCCAGGCGTTTTCGGTCGATCCGAAGTTGCGAAGTACGATTCCTGAGGCAATTCGCGACTCAATAATCAATCAATTTACTTACGGTGAAGGTAATATTGCCAAAGAGCGCTACGCTGATATTCCTGAAGGTGATTTGACTGTGGATACTACTTCTGAATCATCCGAAGAAACCAATAACCAACCTGCCGAAGAGGAAACTCCTCCAAAAGCTGCATAGGCTCATTCTGTTGTTTTGTTATTTATAATTTATTTAAATATCGAGGATTGTTAGCCTCCGTAAGTTTTTTGAGGTCTTGATTTTTATCTCTGCATTTGCTAACATCTCTTTGTCATGAAAAGAACATATCAGCCAAACAATCGAAGACGACACAAAAACCACGGCTTTCTAACCAGAATGAAAACAGCCGACGGTGCCAATGTAATTAAAAGACGCCGTGCCAAAGGACGGAAGAAATTAAGCGTAGCTTAATATAATTGTTGAATTGCCAAATTGCTGAATTGTTAGAAAACAATTGAACAATGTAACAGTTTAGCAATTTTTTATTTGGGCTCTTTTTTGTTTGATTTGATATAAAATTCCACAACCTTAAGCTGCGGAATTTTTTAACGCTATGATTCATTTCTACCTCTGCCAGAAATGTTATTATTGATCGCTCATTCATGAATAGGTATTCATGAATTTCACTTTCTTGTTATAATCTAGTTAATTAATAATATAGGAGGAAATATGCCAGAAGCAAAACCAGTAGATTACGAAGCCTATATGTCAGAGGATGAGAAGAAAAGGCGAGATGGTGTGATTGATGGTTTAAGAGAAAAAGCTCAAAATGGAGAGCGAAAAGTGGGAGAACTGGAGCAGCCAGTAGGAGAGGAAGTCCAAGGTAGGGCAACGTAACAACTAAAACCACAAAGCCAAAATTGAGCTCGAAAGAGCCCTTTTTATAACAAGACTTCAATAGTTCCACATGGTGGACACAATGCGTTAAAAGCTTCGCTTATGCTTAAAAACCTGCTATTATCAGCTCAATGTTAAAGAATATCAATCGCCTACGAAAAACGAGAGAAATTCAAAGAGTTTTTAAGGCTGGGAAAAGTATTAAATCAGCCAATTTTTCTATTCGATATGCACCTAGCCGCCAATCATCGACCCGCTTCGCTATTGTCGTCGGCATTAAGGTTTCCAAGCTTTCAACTCGCAGAAACGCTTTAAAACGCCGTGTGCGGGAAGTTATCCGCCAGACTATACAAACGCTGCCGGCTGGTTACGACATCGTTCTAACGGCTCATAAACTGCCAAACTGGCCATTGAAACTGGCCGATGTTGAACCGGAATTATCTGATCTACTGAAGAAGATCAGATAACTAATTGCTCTAATTAACCTAATTTCTAATTGACCTAAAAAATAACTAATTAAAAATGACCAAAGAGGGGAAAATATTTGATCTTGAGGAGAGAACTGCAAAATTTGCGGAAGATGTAATAAAGTTCTGCCAAACAATCAAGGAAACGACTATTACGAAGCCGATAATATCTCAGTTAATACGAGCGGCAACATCAATCGGAGCAAATTATTGCGAGGCCGATGACTCCGATTCGAAAAAGGATTTTAGACATAAGATATCAATTTGCAAGAAGGAAGCCAGAGAAACTAAGCATTGGTTGAGGATGTCGGCAGTCGCGCTGCCAGACAGGAAAGAAGATCTCAAGAAACTTTGGTGTGAAGCAAAAGAATTACACTTGATATTCAACTCAATCTACGCTAAAGTTAAATGACTTTATTTAGGGTTTAGTGATTAGACTTTTTTTAGAGCAATTAGGTCAATTAGTAATTAGAAATTATGAAAAAAATCTTAATCAAAATCATTGAATTTTATCAGAGAACGCTAAGTCCGGATCATGGATTTTTTTCATATAAATATCCCGGTGGTTATTGTAAATATCATCCGGATTGTTCAGAGTATTGCAAACAAGCGATAGAGAAAAAAGGCGTCACCAGAGGCATCGGGTTGGGGATATGGCGGATTTTGCGCTGTAACCCTTGGTCAGCGGGTGGAAGCGATCCGGTAGACTAAATTGCTAAATTGCTGTATTGTTGTATTGCTAACAATTTAACCATTTAACAATCGAACAATTATATGAGTAACTTTTTTACAACGATTCTCTTTATTCCGATCTATAACCTTTTAATGTACTTTGTTGCTGTGCTTCCAGGTCATCAAGTCGCTTGGTCAATTATTTTGGTTACGGTCATTTTGCGCTTAATTTTGCTCCCGTCTTCAATCAAATCTTCGAAATCTACAATCGAAATGCAGAAGATCCAACCGCTTCTGAACGCCGTTCGGGCCAAATACAAAACCGACCAGATCAAACAGTCGCAAGAGATGCAAAAGCTGTTCAAGGAGCATAAAGTTTCGCCATACGGCAGCTGTTTACCGCTAATTATTCAGATGATCGTCCTTATCATCTTCTACCGCGTCATTATGATCGGCTTCAATCTTGATCACTTAAACTTGCTCTATTCCTTCGTGCCAAAACCGGCTGAAATTAACCTCTATTTCTTAGGTATCAATATGAGCCGGCCGGATCTTTGGGTGCTGCCGATTCTAGCCGGCGCTTTGCAGTTTGTCCAAACCAAAATGATGCCTCAGCCACCGGTGCAGAAGGGCTCAAACGACCCAATGGCAATGATGAACAAGCAGATGATTTATTTCTTCCCGCTGATCACAGTTTTCATCGCCCGCTCGCTACCATCCGGCCTGGCTGTCTATTGGATTCTAACTTCAGCTGTTATGATCTTCCAGCAATGGTATGTCAACAATCATTATAAGCTTGGTTTCTTCGGCAAATTCCCGGCCGTCCCGCTCTCCGAATTGCCGGAATATACAGTTGACACCGAAGTGACCGACAAAGGGACGGAAGTTCACGCTGATCACAAAAAAATGATTGAAAATGATGTCAAGCGCGAGAAAGCCAAAGGCGTCGAAATCACAGTTCGCAAAAGAAAATGACGGAGTCATCCCCGATCCAGTCGGGGATCCACTATGGTAGATTCCCGTCTTCACGGGAATGACATAAAAAAAATCCGCCGGTAAAAAAGCGGGTTTTTTGATTGACACGCACAATTATTATCGATATGTTGCGATTAGTCAGTGGTATGGGAGGTGGCAAATTGCCCCCGAAGCTTATTGGACTGGACTACGATGGGGTTGTGGTTGATACGGTCGAGCAGCGAGCCTGGGCCTGCATTGAGATCTATGGCGAAGATCCGCCATTCCGCTCCTTCGCAGCTAAGACCGTTGTCAGTGAAGGTCGTTTGACGCAGCAGCAATACGACGACCTGATGGACATCATCTTCCTCGACCCACAATATGCGATGGTGATCAACCCGCTTCCTGGGGCGATCGAGGCGATTCACTCGCTGATAGCGGCCGGTTTGACCCCGCGCATTGTGACGATGAGACAGGCCGCAAGCGTCAAGTTTGTCCGGCGGTTCCTGCGTTCGGATGACATCCGCCTTGGCGATCTTAAGGTCGTCGCGACCAACCGGCAGCGGACAAAGCATGAGTATGTGGCTGGCATGCTGGCGTTTGTCGACGATCGGGTCGAGCACCTTGAGACGATGAGGGAAATCGTCCCCAACCTCTACCTGATGGATTACTATCATGTTGCCGAGCAAGCCGATTGGTACACGCTCGTCCACGACTGGGACGAGCTTCTCCCACAGCTTCTTCAGCTTGCCACCTGACCCTTGTGGGCCAGGTTTTTTTATTGATAAGTAGATCAAATTGAGCTATAATCCAAGTGTGGGGAGAGGTCGCATAGTTGGTCTAGTGCGCTTGTTTCGAAAACAAGTAGGGCCGCAAGGCTCTCCAGGGTTCGAATCCCTGCCTCTCCGCCAAATTTATTTATGGATATAATAATAAAAGCAGATTTATATCGCTACGGTGGGTTGACGTTCTGGCAAGTTTTTCGAACACCCGGTTTTCGCTTTAGCTACTTCTACCGCAAAGCTAAAAAATACAACCGTTTGTCACTGCCAGGAATTTGGTTTCGCCTATTTCTTCATCACGAGATCGTGAAATACGGCTATCAGATTTCACTCTCAGCCGAGATCGGTCCGGGCTTATTTCTGCCGCATTTTGGTGGGATAGTGATAGGCAAAGAGGTCAAAATCGGCAAGAACTGTGATATTTCGCCAAATGTTGTTATCGGACGAGAGTTGCGCGGGAAGAGAAAAGGCAGTCCAACGATTGGAAACAAAGTTTGGATCGGGCCTGGTGCCGTGATTGTCGGGAAAATAAAAATTGGCTCAAATGTTTTGATTGCCGGCAACTCGTTTCTGAATCGCGACGTGCCGAGTAATTCAATCGTGATAGGTAATCCAGCCAAAATTATCAAAAATCTAAAAGCGACGGAAGGTTATATCAACAATGAAATTTCCTAGATACAACAGATTCTTTTTCAAATGACTAGAAACCTCCTAGTTTTCACCGGGAATCCCGGCAAAACTTGACTTATAAGTAGTTCCTGGTTACAATGGGAATATGAAAATACATTTACCGAACAGTGCTTTTCTTGGAAATTTAGACCCCTTTCTTCGTGGTTTCGACCCAAGGAATTTAGACGATCTTGAGATAAGTGCTAACAAAAAATGGATTTCTTTTCACCCGGTGGTATTGTCAATGATTGCCGCTGTTGGTTTAAATGTCAAACCCGAAAAGATCAACTGTGAAAAATTTGAAGCAAGGTCAGGGCATTATGCTGAGCGGATGGGTTTGTTTAAAATTTTAGGAATTAAATCTGGAATATCAATTATTGAGCACGAGTCAGCTGGGCGTTTTATTCCTCTTACTCAGATAAAGAACTCCAAAGAGCTAACTGAATTTATTTCTGAAATGACCCCTTTGCTTCATCTGGATTCAAGAAATGCAGAGACGATTAAATATATTGTTAGTGAATTGGTAAGGAATGTTTTGGAACACTCCGACTCTAAAAATGGCGCGATTTTATCAGCTCAGTATCACAAAAAAAGTAATACGATTCGAATTGGGATTGCTGACACTGGAGTAGGGATTAAGAAAACCATAAATGTTTCTCATTTTGCGGGGTCAGATTTAGAGGCGATTAGATTAGCACTTGTGCCAGGTATAACTGGCACAACAAAAAGGGAAGGTGGAACCGAATATAATGCTGGGGCTGGGTTGTTTTTTATTAAATCTATCGCTTCAGTAAATCGCAATTTCTTCCTTATTTACAGTGGAAGTGCATTATACAAATTACTGAAGCGTAAACAAGTGTTGAAGCCAAAACTACACGCAGACCCATTCAAAGATCGACACTCGGAAGAAAACGATCTGCCTTATTGGCAAGGTACGGTTGTAGGCATTGATATTTCATTGGATAAAACAGGAGAATTTTCAGGACTTTTAGATTTAATCAGAGATACATATGCTAAAGCTATCAGAGAGAGAAAAAAAGCTAAATATAAGGAAGCGAAGTTTATATGAAGATAATTAAATTGTTTAAAAAGACTGGAAATTTTGCTGAGAATAAAGATTTGGCTAGAAACATCAGAATTAAAGAAATAATCCCCGAATTTGAAGAAGGGAAAGGTATTATTTTAGATTTTGAAGGAATTGACGCTGTTACGCAGTCATTTATTCACGCATTGATCAGTGATTTATTCCGAAAATATAATAATAATGTGCTCGACCGACTGATGTTTAAATCGTGTAATGACACCATCAAAAAAATTATAAATATTGTGATTGAGTATATGCAAGAAAGAGAATAGAAAATATTGGTTATGAAAAAATTTCCTAAAGGATTCTTATTCGGTAGCGCTACTTCGGCCCATCAAATCGAGGGGCACTTGAATAATGACTGGGCCAGGTGGGAGAAACAGCCCGACAAGGTCTCAGACGGCTCGACTTCGGCAATTTCTGCCGACTCCTGGAATAAGTGGCGCGATGACATTAAATTACTCAAAGAATCCGGCCAAAACGCTTACAGGTTTTCCATCGAATGGTCGCGGATCGAACCGAAAGAGGGGAATTTCGATCAGGCTGCTATCAATCACTATCACCGGCTGATTGATGAACTAGTTAAGAATAAAATTACGCCGATGGTGACGCTTTTTCACTTCACTTGTCCACTCTGGATCGATGACATTGGCGGCTGGACGAATCGAAAAACCGCCCGATATTTCGCCCGTTTTGCCGGACTTATGGCCAAGGAGTATGGCGATAAAGTTGAGCTCTGGTCGGTTTTGAATGAGCCGACGGTCTACATCAACGCCGGCTATTTTGCCGGCAACTGGTTTCCGGGCAAGAAGCGACAATATATTCCGGCCGTCAAGGCATTTTTTAACCTCGTTTCCGCTCACAAACAAGCCTACGCGAGCATGAAAAGGGCTAATTCGATGGTCAAGGTAGGAATCGCCCATAATATGAGCGCCTATTTGCCTGTCCGCGATAACTGGTGTGATCGGGCACTAATGAAATTTACCAAATGGTTTGCTAATGAATATTTTCTCAATCGTATCCGCTATCAACTCGACTTTATCGGCATCAACCATTATTTAACTCATCATATAGAATGCAAAAAACCGATCAAATTTGACGAGATAGGCGAGGAGCAGGAATATTGGTGGCCGGTGCGGCCGTACGGGATCCGTGAAGTTGTCCGCGAAGCAGGGAAATATCATCTACCAATCTATATTACAGAAAACGGGCTGGGGGATCATGGTGAGGCTGATAAGCTCCGAGGCCAATATCTCGAAGATATTTTTGAACAATTAGCTTTATCACTCAAAGACGGTACCGACCTTCGAGGCTATTTTCACTGGTCGCTGATTGATAATTTTGAATGGGGGAGCGGCTATTCGATGAAATTCGGGCTGTTCGATATCAACCGCAAAGCCAAAGGCAGCGCCAGAGTTTATAAAGAAATTATTGAGAGTCTAAAATAAAAAACACCCTAACGTCTAGGGTGTGTGGTCTTGATTCCGCAGGTCCGCTTCGAACCCCCAGCGGTCCTTTACTTCGAGAAGAAGGTCACGCATCTCGAACCGCGGAAGATCGAGTGTGAATGGCACCACTCGTGCCGCTGCCTCTACGAGCTCGGTGTCGAACAACAGCCGTTCGTAAGGCGGGTGTAGCTCGTTGTCCGTGTCATACCAGTCCTGCAAATACCAGAACAGCTCAGAGATCAGCCAGTCATTGCCGATCTCTTCGATTTGCGGGAGATTTCTCTTTGGCAGTTTGGCGGACACTCTTCGTGACCACCTGGCTGTCTGGCATAGCAAGTCGACGATCCGTCACCGTTCAGAATCGAGTGCGTTTTTCATCAAATTTGATGCCTAAAATAGAAGGCCATTTCTGGTCTTTTTTTAGTGTTTTAGAAAGTGAGCAAAAGCCATTTAAATGCTTAAAAGGTTTTTG
>JBAZJN010000018.1:0-20863 GCA_041651295.1 Patescibacteria group bacterium
TTTTGCGTATTGAGCGGCAAGTTCACGCCGTTCAACACTGACTCTAGGGTCTGAATCTCATCCGAGTTGGTCGTATTAGATTCATCTGAAGATGACGACCGAGAAAGGACTTTTATCCCTAAAAAAATACCAACAACTAAAAGCGCTGTTATAACAAGCGTTGTAACTCCTTTTGCTCGTGGACTCGAGCTGTAACCCGAAGAATGTGTTGATCGTCTGTAGTTCGGCATCTGTTAAAACACTTTACCAAAAAGTCGCTATTTCTTCAAGTAGGCTACTGGAACACGCTGTCTCCGCTGGATCAACACAAGCGCTAATGCGTATACACAAAAAAGTGCTGCAGTGTAGACAAGATCGCCCACTATCATGTTCCGAAAAAATGGCAGCCCCGCGACATACGACGCAAAAAGGCCGTCGAGGCCTTTTGAATAGAGCGGCGTAAACATCCATACCGCCCAATAGGTGATGAGAAAAAACTGAACCGACGCTAACAGCGAACCAAGAAGGATGATGCGCGGTTTCATGCTCTGACGGATCAACAAGCCAATCCCTGCAGCAAGCATCATACATCCCCACGTGAAAACCATCAAAGAATGAAAACCTAAAAATATATCCGAGAGTGCCATCGCTACTACAGGGATGACGATTGCCCACTTCTTCGGCATCACCGCACCTGCAAAAATGCCGACTGCGCCTATCGCGGTAAAATTCGCCGGATGAGGGACAAACCTGGTTACTATCCCAAGCGCAACCAAAATGATTGCGACGAGCATAAGGGCAACGGATTGTTTCTGTCGGATCATACGGATTAAAAGTCAATCCCTTTATGGGCTCTATATCCTTTGTAATACAAATGCTTCAGCATTTTCATTTCAGTGACAATGTCACATTGTTTTAATATTTTTGAATATTTTCGGTGTCCAGTCAAGATAATGTGGATTTGTTTTCCGCGCGCGTGAACCCGGACCCGTTTGAGCATGCTGACTACCGCATCCGCCGAAAAAAGTTTTTCTTCAACGCAAGAAATTATTTCGTCAAGCACGATCAATTTCCACTTTCCTGAAACAATTGCCTTTTCGGCGAGGCGAAGCGCTTTTTTGGCTGCCGCACTATGGATGCGTCGCGGTTTTTCGTCTCCACAGATTCCCACAAACCCTTTGCCGTGGACTTCGACGTCAATGCCGAGCGCGTGGAGCGCAGTCCGCTCACCCGATGGCCATTCAGGACTTTTAAAAAACTGAAAGAAAAGAACGGTCCACCCATATCCACGGGCGCGTGTAGCCGTACCAACGCTGGCGGTTGTTTTTCCTTTGCCATTTCCAATGTAGGCGATAATCATGCCTCGAGTAAATTGACGAAGTTTTTTTGAAGCTTTTTTAGACATACGGCACTTACTACCCTACCCCATTTTTTCGTGTTTCGCAACGCAGCAAAATGTAGGGCAACTCATTCTTGGTGTAGTGGTTTATCGTGTACGGTCCTGTCATAAATATTGCTCCCAGACGCGGTGCGTCCGGGAGCGGTGAAGGTCCAAACTACTTGTTGCTTGCGAAGGTTACCGCTACCAGCGCGTGGGTCTCCATGAGAGGCAAATTATTGTTTCCAGTATCTGGTCGAAAGTGGCACGCCCCGGGCTGGTGATACTCCGCGCATCTTTTTGGCGACGAAATGTCCGTTCCTTTTCTTCGTCACCTTTTTGTTTCCTCATGTAACCTCCTTTTTGTGGAAACAATAATAAACTAGCATGCCTAGACGTGAAACGCAATCCCTTGACAAAAAAATGTTCTTGTGATATTGTCTTCTGTTCATTATTTTTTAAACCTATGGAAGATATATACAAAGAAATGACCGACCTGGAGTCCAAAGTTCCAAACTTGGGACTTACCGGAGTCGTCGATGCGCTCGCAGAAATGAAAGGCGAGGTCGAAAAGTATCAACACAATTCTCATTTGCTGCTTTTCTAAATCGACATCCCTGACGTAACTCACGCAAAAAATCATCACAAGATTTAGGGTGAATTTTTGTGTTTGACTGTTTGACCCAAATGGATATACTTACCCATACGATCCTTCTCACCAGCGAGTCAGTGTGCCTTTAAATCCCTAAGACACATGGAATGGCTGATTCGTATTTCACTACCACCACCCACAACTAGAACATTCCAGCTCTCTCCCTGCCCCCAGCTGGGAGAGAGCATTTTAATTAGCAACAAACAGTATCGTGCGCAATCATTTGCGCATTTTTCAGTACTCTGCTACGCTTGTCTCAAGCGATCCTTAGGGTAATTCTAATCAACGTTAGAGGTAAAGGTCTTCCCTTAGTGAGCGTACATTACAATTAAAAGTCCGCATTTCATGGAAAAGAAACTGTACGTAGGAAACCTTTCCTATAACGTGACAGACGACCAACTCAAAACAACATTTGAGCAGGCCGGATCCGTGGAATCTGCAAACGTGATTATCGACCGTCAGACAAACCGATCCAAAGGATTCGGATTTGTGCAAATGGCAACTGAAGAAGATGCCAAAGCAGCGATCGATATGTATGACGGAAAGGAAATGGACGGCCGCCCACTGCGAGTCAGTGAAGCCCGCCCAATGACCGACCGCCCACGCAAGCGATTCTAAGAACGTCTCGTAAATTAAACAAAAAGGTCCGCGATTCATTTCACGGGCTTTTTTGTTAAACGAGGAACCGGCAAAACGAACATCAATAATCAACGTCAACTATCAAAACTAAAAATCTTTCTTGACAACTAGCAACTCATTTTGTTAGATTAACCGTGACCTCGTGCGCGAGGTCATCGTGATCATTTTCTAAACATTTTCGCTGGGAATTCCGGCAACCCCTGCTTGCCGGAGGAGGATACTAATATGCGAAGGTCGATGAATCTCGGTAGCAATCGGGCACAGAACATGGCCAACACGCGGAAGGACATGGTCGTCGTCTCGTAGAACCAAGGGATTCTCACCGCTTGAGAAGAGTACGCTCATACTAGTCTCAAGCAAACAAAATCCTGGGTGGAAGCTTGCTTCCGCCCAGGTACTTTATTATTGACAAAAGCAACTTCTCATGATACATTCCCTTGAACAAAATAAACAACGACCTTAGATAAAAAAGGGCAAGCCATGTTAAAAATCTTAGGACGTATTGGCACAGTATTTGTCATCGTTGTTATTGCGGGCCTAATATGGACGCTAACTAACAGCGTTTCAATCCAGGTCAAACCAAGTGAGCTTGTTGCCACCTTCGATACCGTAGTCGCTCATGGCGTGAGCATCAAACAATCCACCTATTCAAACGGAAACGCGACCTGGAGAGTTACAAACGGTTCAACCGACACGGTCAGTGTCAGTTGGCTCATAGAAACGCCGTACGGAGAGGATTTACAAGCTGTGTGGTCAATGGCACCATACGACACGCGTGAACATATCATGGAAAAAGGTGTGCAAGACCGTCTCTATATTAGAAAAGGTTTTGGTACCACCGACGAATGGTATGTCGCGCTACCTCCAAGCTAAAACGCTCTATCAGATCGTTGATGCCCGAAGACCAAACACCTTCGGGCAAAAACTTTTAACAAGACAGACTCGACCTTTCCGCACCCTTGCAAAATTAACACAGAAGTATTAGGGTATCTAGAAACAAACACCAACAATCCGAAGAAAGGACTCTTCCATGCACCTTGCAAAACTCTTGATTATCTCTCTATTATTGACTGTGGTTGTGGCGCCCGCACATGCCACGGATTCGGACACGCTGCCCGCAGTTGAACTCAAAATAAAGCCAACCTATGTGTTGGACAATTCCGGGGAAAGTCAAAGCTCGCTCAACAAGATATACTCTCTGTTGCGCGAAGTTTTGAACGAGGCAGTCCAGACGGGACTGGAAGGCGGCTTCAGTTACACCGAACTCTGCGACAGTTTCCCTGCGCTGAAGAACTACAAAAAATTTCAGGGGGCAAAGTTTATTGTGCTCGGTCCGGGACGTGCCTTATATGTCTCGTACACGCAAAACACCGGCTTCACGCCGACAATATCTCTTGTGAGTAGCGACATAAAATGTCGACTCACGTATGAGTACGCCACGCAAAAAGGCAAAAGCGTTGGCTGGGCGCTTCCCATCCAATAAAACAACAACGATCAAGATCAAAGTACGGCGACGCCACCGGTGTCGCCTACTTTTAATATTCCTTTCTTTATCAACAATCCCTTTTTTAAAACTTTTTGTCAAAGGGCACAAGGAAACACACAACCCCCTAAAGGCTCCGCCTTTAAAACCTTTATGTCCTTTTCCATAAGAAAATTTTGCCGTTAGCGCGGCGTGCCCTTTCCACCTTTTGCGCCCACAAAAGGTGGAGTCCAAATGGGGCCAAGTGAAAAGAAATCTGGAAATTACAAATCTTCGTGAGATGCATGACGCAGGTCAGCACCACGGGGATACCCGCTGGACTGACACAAGTCTCTTACATCTCACTCCCGATTTGAATTTCCTGATTTTTTTCAATTGGCGGCAAGATACAAGCAAAATCCCCTGAAGATGAGTGACTAAGAAATTATCGGAATGGCTTCCGAAATTTCACACGAATCTGAAGCGGATTTTAACAGGTCCCAACCAGGCGGCCCGCCTAGACTCGACGTCTAGTCGAGGCTGGTGTGGAAGGGGTTGGGTATAGTCCTAGGGATAGGGGGAACAGGCCCGCCTCGACTCGCGTTGCTCGTCGACGCGAGGCGGGCTTTCCGAATTCATGTTCCCCCTATCCCTGGACAGAAATATTTTAAAACAAAAATTTTTATCTTGTGTTTCCCTTTAGGTCTTGACAGGATGTTTTTATGCCAAAAAGTTTTCATAACTTGATTTCCTTGTTCTTTACCTCTACACTCAAGAAGTAACAATTATTAACTTAAAATTATGGATCCACGAATTATAAGCGAAACACCTCCACCAGACGAAACAACAGAGGTTACGCGGGAGGAATTTAATTCTGATACCGCACAATACAATGGAATCATTTCTCTGCCCCCTGAAGATGCAGAACGTGCGATAGAAGAATCAACCATAAACCGTGCTTCAATGCGCAATCTGCGTCGTGAAAATCAAGATCGTGTCCCTCAATTGGACGAAAACACTCCTCGCCGGAATACGTTGATGATGGTCCGTGGCGCGTCGTAAGCGAAACCGAAACAGAAACAACTGTCGTTCCACCAATGGACATGCCGGTTGAAACGCTTATGACCAGTGGAAGAGAAATTTTTGAGTTTGCAGATTTCGATAAACTTCCAGTCGGAGAACCAATCAAATCGGTTCATATACTCAAGTTAGGAGATCCTGCAACTTTTGAAAAAACGAAAAAAGGCTTACGCCTCATAAAAAAAGGTGTTGTGAGCTCGTATAAAATTAAATTCCAAGGCGGAAGAGAGATTTCCGTCAACGAGGAGGAATAATCTGTAATACATTTAAGGCACTCGCCCGCTTGATTGTAGGCGAGTGTCTTTATTATCCATGTGTGGCATTAAAAAACATTTAGTTCGTATAAAATTACAACCTATTATTTTCACGCATAAAATGAAATCCGGCAAGCGCGAAGCCTGCCGGATAGTTTTTCGCACACTTTCGATGTGCGGGTAAGGTTCATTCGAAGACATCGTCACTGACACAGGTCAGCTTGCCGTCCTGGTCGATCTCCCAGACATCCTCGGCCACATCATCGTCCAGGCCGGTGGCCGTGGCTCTGACCAGCAAATTGGTCCCGTCGTCGGCCGTGACGATCTCGTAGGTGTACCTCGCGTGCGGCAGGATCTGAACGCCGATGGTGGCGAAGTTGTCGGTGTTGGCCGAATCGGCCAACATGCCCGCGCCCCAGTAGGAATTGTTCGCCTCGCAATAGGTCCGCTGCATGGTGTAGATCTGCACCAAAATGCCCTTGGCTTCGGACTGCTTGGATTTGGTGATGGCGGTCATAACCCGAGGGGCAGCCAACGCAGCAAAAATGCCGATGACAACGACCACAATCATCAATTGGATCAGCGTGAAACCTCTGCCTCTGGACATTTCGTCCTCCTTGCTAAATGCGTTCATGTTATGCTCCGATTTTATGTCAGAGCGTTGCTATTTTTGCTTTTGTATGACCGCTAACAGTAGCAGATATTTAAAATTTGTCAACCCAGTTAGAAAATTTCTCTAACGGAACGGGGTCAACCTTCATTGTGGTGTGAAATTAAAAAAGAACCTCCGGCGGCTGGCAAGCGCACCGGAGGCTTTTGGAAAGGGCAAAGCCCAATCCTCATTTTTTCATGGGAAGAATAACCGACGCCACGCCGAGATTATCTTCGCGGTCAGTGTTCCAGCGCCGATATATACTGACAAAAGGATGACCAACGCAGGTGCTTTGTCGATCACCGTATTCGACAGACCCGACTTCATCGCAGCATCTGGCTACGTTATCAGAAAATAGCCAAGTACCACGCTCCTTGTAGTAAAGCAACATAGCGTTGACCATGATTCTGGTCATCGGCCTCACCTCGTTCCTTTCGTGAGGCAAGAGCAATTCCAGTTGCTCATTCAGGGCCATGTTAGTGGATCCCGGGACAATGCTCGTTCGGACCAGGCGCCATTGGGGCACATCCGTCGCCGCGGCGAATTGCTCATTCTCGTCTTCTTCGCGACTAAAGGCAAACAGATTTTCTCCCACACATCTCCGCATGGCCTTAATAGATAACCCGAGGTCAAAAATCAAGACATGGGTTGAAGCGCTTTTTTTGAGCAGCGAATCCGGGAACGGAATTGTGGCAAGAGCCGCAAGTTGTCCCGGGGAGAGACTGTCAAGCTGTTCGTGGTAAAGATTGCCGAACACGCTCTTTGCAGTGGCGGGACCGATGCAATTCTTCGCGCCCATTATTTGTTGGGCGTGAACGAACCCTATCGTGTCGATTATGAGCGATTGCTTATGGTTCTCCGATGACCACATCGCCACCATGAAGACTGCAAGTGCGAACACCAAACCAATGGCTGGGTTGAATCTGTTTTTCGGCATATTTTAACCTCCTTCATCAAAAAAACGTTTTCTGCCTTTATGTCTTTTGTTCTCTAGATGATGCGCCTTGTACTAAAGCGTCACTAGAGAAATCTTGTTGTTAAATAGCGTATCGTACGATGCTAGCATAACGCCCAAAAATGTCAATATATGCCATCCGCAAATTCTCAATCTACCGCATTGCATCAAGCTGATGGGGTTGACCCCGTTAGAGAATTCTAATGGGGTTGACAAAAAAGGCAAAATGGACTAGTATCATTTGTTCTAAGTGATTCACGATCTTTTCTAATGTACACTGATAGGAGGCGCTTATGTGGCGTGCATTTTTCTGCTTCATTGCTGCACTGGTTCTGGTGTATGCCCCTTTGTATCTTCACGGCTTCTTTTTCAAAAAAGCCGTGACGACAAAAAACATCAAAACCTGGGTTGCGCTCTACGCCCTTACCTGGATAACCGGGTTTGTCGCGGGCTTTTCCGCCGCCGGGTTCTGCGCGGTATCCATCATCGAAAAAGGCTTCAAACAGTCTCTCGTTGTGGAGTCATTGATGATCGTCGTTGCCGTGGTGACCGGAGTGCTGCTCACCCTAGCCACACATAAACGTGTGCTGGCTTTCCGGGAAGACGTCACCAAAAGGGTTCTTGCGGGAGAAGCATAAACGACCCTACCCCATACTGTACATACGAACGACAAGGCCGTCAGGCATTCCCTGCCGGCTTTTCTAATTCTTAAAAGTGGGATTTTCCCTAGCCGCTTAGAGGTTGACCGAAATAACACAATGACATACAATGTTTGCGTAGGCTTTGGGCTTACATGATTTTGTTCAAAACCCGCATTTCGCGGGTTTTTGACTATTTAACTTGTGGATATCTACTTAAATTATATTTTAAGCGATATTCAAAATCCTCAGCATAAAAAATTTCTTTTATAGTTCCTTTTTGATGGGCATCATAAAGCTCTGCACCAACATGGTTCCTAGCGCCAAAAATGTAAATTGCCTTATCAAAAACAGACTTTAAATACTCAAGCAAACAATAAAAATCACCGTCACCAGAAAACAAAATGAGATTATCATACTTTTCTCTGTCTTTAAGTAAGTCAAGTGCCATCTCTAAATCAAGATCGCATTTTGCCATAAAGCCACCTTCGTATTTGCTATCAGGAATATATTTAACTCTTTTTGAAACAACCTCGAATCCTGCCATTTTTGCTTTGTTTAACACCATGTCTGACCAAGGAGTCAATATTGCTGACGTTGTTATGGGTCCGTAGTCTTCGCCATAATAGAACCTTCGTAAATACTTTGCTCCTCGGGAAAGATGTTTTGTAAGCTGTCCGAGTTCCTTAATCCCAACAGTCCAGCCAAGACTATCTTTCCATTTATCGACATTTCCAAAATCGATAACAATCATATTTTTCGTTGCGGTTTGTTCTAAATTGTGCAAAAATTCTTTAATTTCCTGCTTGTTCATCCCTACATTTTACACTGACAAATCTAAAAAGCAACAGAAAAATCTATTATATATAATGGGGATTTTTTTGGGATTTTCCCTAGCCTCTTAGAGGTTGACAAAAACACTTCATTTTGATAGCCTCAACCGTTAGATGTTTGACAATTAGGTTACGCAAAAAAAGGAGCTTATCATGCGTAGTTTGCTGTTGTACCTTGTTGTCGGGGCGATCGTTGGGCTAGTCTTTGGTCTCATTTGGGACCAGATGATTTGGATCGGCCTCGTTGTCGGTCTATTAGCGGGCATCTTCCTCGGCAGCGAAGCCGGCAGTCTCGTAGGTATTGTTGCTATGATTATTTTTGGTGCAGCAGGCGCGGTAATCGGACTCATCTTCTATGGTGTCGGCTACGGTTTGAATGCGCTCTCCCCACACCACCCTCTCTGGATATTTGTGCTGTTCGGTGCATGTTTTCTGGGGCTCATTCGCCTGATGATTCTACGGAGAAGATCCCGCCTACAGCTTCAACGGGAAAAGCTAGCGTAGGAGAAATGTTACTTCCAAGCAAAGCTCGGTGCACTCGCCCGGGCTTTCTGTTTTTCGCACAAAAATTGAAGCCCCGTCTCCGGACGGGGCTTTTTTGTATTGCAAGGGTTGCTAGAGCGCACTACGCCGTTTGCTCCTGACAACGCTGAGCGGATGCCTTCGCGCCCTTCCCCGCAAGACCCGACTAGACCGTCTCTTTTTGGCAAGATACCCTTTGCCCTTACAGGCCTTGCATGGACGCCGGTACGACTCTGACCGACCTCTTCCTTCACAACTTGGGCATTTCATGACGCCTCCATCTTCATTCGTTTGCCATAAAAATCAAACATAAAGAACCAAAAGCACCTTATCGCTCGGCTTTCTATTTGTCAATTTCCTAAAACAAACTTTTTTTGTAACGGTGTTGGCAAAAACTCTGAAAAATATATAATCGTGTATTGCACTTTTAGACCCTATAACCACGAGGTGATTATGCCGAAATGGGAATACCATATTGTTCTTGTCTCTCCCGCCTCCCACCTACTAGACTATTTGAACCAAATGGGAAGAGATGGTTGGGAGATATGCACTTCGATATCAACGGGCTCTGAAAACGGGGCGGATACGCTTGTCCTCAAACGGCCGCTCGAATAATAACTCCGACAACCCCAAGCCTTCAGGGATCCTCTATGAGGATCCCTTTAAATTTCTATTTCTGGGATTTTTCAGCTTGCGCCTTGGGGTTGACAAAATATAAAAATCCGATATAATGACCCATTAAACAATGTGATTGAAAATAAGGAGGATGTTCATGGAGAAGGTTCTTTTGATAATTGGACTAGCGGCGTTGTAGACAAGCTTCGTAGTGCTCGCCAGGGAATACATTACCAAATTTAATTACCACAAGAGCAACAAGGCGACCACTTTCGCGATAATCGGAAGCTTTGTCTGCTGGTGGGCTACTGGGCTTGTCGTTGGGTGGATGATTGACCCAATGCTTGCCGAGGTTATTGGGTTTCTATCCTTTGTCATCCTTGGCGTATTGCAGGCACTTTGCCTTGTCATCTACATCAAACATAGGGGGAGAATCCCAATCGAGTAGTCCAACGCGAACATAAAAAGCCTGCGAAGTAGTAGTGATACGAACCGCGGGCTTTTCAAATTGGAAAAATGTGAATTTTTTGCGGCCGAGCTAGCGCCTCCAAATTTTAACCGGGCAGCCCTCCATTGCTTTCTTATTTTGATAAAGTATACTAAAATTATGCAAGAAAAAAATATTACTTGTCTTACAAATACCGGGGAAAATATTATCGTCCCTTCTTCGTCGTTAATTTTCCGCCCAAGTGTATATGGGATAATTATTTTAGAAAAAAACATTGTCTTGCTTAAAAACAAAAGCGCAAATAAATATTGGCTTCCTGGCGGCGGCGTTGAAATTACAGAGACCATCCAAGAAGCCTTAAAAAGAGAGGTGCTTGAGGAAACGGGTTTAATACTCCTGAAGTCAAAACTTGCAACAACCACTGAAAGATTTTTCTACTATAACCCCACACATGAGGCGTCACATGCTTTACTTTACTTTTTTTATTGCGACGTAGTGAATAAAAAACTTATTTCCGACGATAGGGTCGACGACGAAGAATCTGGCAGGCCGCGTTGGATCCCAATTATTAAACTGAAACCCTCTGATTTTGCAGACCACGGTGAGCTAATCATGAACTTGATAAAAAAACGATAAATGGCTGGCATCTAGCGCCCAATGGAGTTAGATTGGTTTGAAGTACCTTAAAATCTTAGCAGGAGTAATAGTCAAATGCGAATTGTGATCAGAAAAGACTGAAAAAAGGTGAATTTGTTTTGGCCGACTTTAAAGGTGGCGCACGTACTCAAGCCCCAATCGTCCGAGCTTCAACCAATAGTCATCCTCGGTAGACAACATAAAATATTTTAATATTTTTCTCGCGAAAGGCTTTTGCAAAAAACGCTTTGGACTTTTAGGATTCTTTTGCAAGGTTCATTGCGGTGATTGCCCGCTGCAAAACTCCAGCTGCTGCATCGTTGCGCTCCTTTGCCAGGATCGGCAACATTGCCCGCACCGAAGCGTTCTCGGTTGGCAGCAATTCAACCCGACCAGCGAAATATTCGGCAAGATGGGTTAAAAATTCGTCAAACCACGATGGCGTCACAGTCAGCACGTTGTCGAAATCAATCGCCACTGGCTGGCCAGCATCAAGCGTCGGGCGGATCGCTCGAAACGCTTCAAGACCAGCTGGGCGGGAAACGAGCACAGTGCCGAATTTTTTCAAATAAATCGTTTGCATAGCATTTTGTTAAAAAGTAATTACGGCAACGACGCCTCGAACATTCTGGCTGATCGCGGCAATGCGCATATTTCCATGCGCTGGGATAGTCGCTTGTGCGACACCGGAAGTGAAGGTTAAGCCTATCGGATTGGTTTCGGCTATTTTTTTTACCAACTTCAATCCGTTGCCTCGTTTTTCTGGGCTGCGACCCGAAAGGGTTTCTGTGAAAGCAATGCGCAATGCTTCTACGTCACTAGAGATGTCTGGCCGCACTCGTTGCAGCGTAGCTCGCACGCCCTGTCCTCGATCGGCCAGCACAATCATCCGCTTCATAACATCGTAAGCAAAAAAGATGCCAATAACGTCTGGCCAATTTCCGATATTGTGCGCAAAAGAATTATCACCAATTTCAGCGGCAACGGCGGTAAGTAACGAGACAATACGTTCTCTCTGGCTGCCAGGCGCTGCTTCCATGGATTTGCCCATTTTTACAAGACGGCTCGTAAAACGGTCTGATTGTCCACAGTAATATTCACTCGGAATCTCCGGGGGTTGTGCACTCGAAGCCCAGGCCCACGCAAGCTTCGGCAAGTCAACCGCCAAACGTTGTACTTCGAGCAAATAGTAATACCGCTGACCGCCCGGACTGCGTTGAGAGGTAATTCGGCCTAATTTCTCCCAGTTTCTGACGGTTTGAGGGGAAACGCCTAAAATTTTTGCTGCTTGGCCAACGCGCAATTGCTCATCATTTTTCTCTTTCATATTGTAAGTTTAAAGGAAAAACTTACAAAAGTCAAGTCTTTTTGTAGGTTTTTGGAAAAAACTTACACCATAAAAACCGGAAGGAATTTTCCCCACTCGCTCATTGGAAAAAATAAGCTGATACTCCTATTTTTTGATCACTTTTGAAAGCTCAAGCTTTCTCGCTTTGCCTTAGCAGAGGCTTGAGATAAAATTTTGTCCTGATAGATCGCTTTGTTGAGGTATTGACAAAAAGTGAACTTTGGTATATAGTGGATAGTTCATTTTTGAAGGCTCTTTAAACCTAAACCCAGCTCGGATGAGCTAACGGTCCGGACGGACCAGGAGGTATCTCATGTTTTCACGTGCTACCCAACGCGAAAAGAATATTGCTCATCAGCAAAAGCTGTTGAACGAGTTCCCTTTTCTTTGGGCTATCAGGAACGATTGGACGCTTGGTGTCGACAATCTTATCACTGTGACAACAGTGCGTTTAACTGAAAATGAGGAACTCGGTATTCCTGTGACTCTCGGCGCGCCGACGGATTTGGTGAGGATTTGGATTGTTAACGAGCGCGATGATGACAAAGTGAGTATACACGCAGTTGACACAACCTCTCCCACACAACCTGGCGGCCACGTTGTATCCACGATCCTAACTCTCGCCATTGGTTCGAAAACAAAATCGCTGCCAACTATAAACCGTGTGTGCATACCCGGCCGAGAGTCATGGTGTGTAGAAGCCCGGACTATTCAGGGTAATATTACGACACACGCCGTAATCGAGCTGGCAAATGGAAATCTTCAGGTCATTCGCCTTAAAGCGAAATAGACCTTGACGATCAACAAAACCCACTTCCTATCGGGAGTGGGTTTCTTTTTTGCAATCTAACTCGCCAGAGAAATTTCCCTCGGCAAAGCTTAACAATTATTTTACTTCGTATATCCAGCCGGGTTGCCAGGTGATTCTTATTACCTTCGTCGTCCCATGTACAAAATACGTAATTTTCATAAGTACAGTATATCACTTTTAAAAATTTGAGTTTTATAAATATTTTGCCCAGAGGCAGGGAGACCACAAGTTCGGAAAGCCTGTTCTCCCTACCTCTAGGGCGATACTCCACCCTCTCGACACCTCCGCGGCAGCGGTGCCTAGATAAAATCCTCTGAATCTCTCGTATGAAATTCCGAAAGCCATTTCGGCAATTTCTTGGTTACTCGAAATTCAGAGGATTTTGATATTTACCCCGATTCGTTTTTCAACAATACGCAAACACCGCAGGAATCCCCCTTCCTCGAATCTCAAAAAATGATTTACTTTAATTCCTCAAATTCGCCAGTTGAAAGATTTTTTCTTGCGTTGTCCCAATTAAAAATACGACTCTGCATTACAATATACACGCCGTGCGATAACTTCTGAACTTCTTCTACAGCGAATCGCAAATTTTGTAATGCGTCAGATTGCGGCTCTGTTGCGGGGGTCTTCGACCCAACAAGGACTATTGTTTTTGGTAATTGCTTATGCGCGAGATACGTTGCCGTTTTGACCATCGTAAAACTCCCGTGCGTCACAATAATGTGCTCACTCGACGATGTAGCGCACTTATCTGCAATTATGGATCGATCATTGTCATTAACGAATCTGCTGTCCTTAAGAAAAAGAATTTCTGAAACGCATGGTTCAGTAATTTGTACCTGCTTTAAAAAATCTGGAATATTCGACTTCGGATTTTTAGGGGCCTCTGACTCATTCTTATAGTCTATACCGTCGATTGTCCCACCAGTAATAAAAAATGTAATCATAAATTACTTTATAATCTTCATGATTTCGGACAGACACTCGCCCTCTGATTCGTATGGCTTCACTGTCATACGAGAGTTACCTCGAATCATCATCGAGATGGAATCTTCTTTTGTTTTATTATAAAAACAATAAATCTTTTTCTTTTTCTCAACGGCTCTACCGAGTTCATACCCTACTCCAAGACTCGTGGTCGTAACTTCGCCAATTACTAAATCTGCATCGTCCATCCATTGCATATCGCGTTCGTATATTTCTAATGGATCCATCACGTTTTCACGATCCATAACGTTATCCAAAATCACATGGGCATTGGTTATCGAATGACCATGCGCAAGAATTAGATCTGCAATTTTCTTGTAAAGCGGCAAAAGGTCTCTCCCTCCACGAATTGAAACTGCAAAATATATTTTCATAAAATTATTAACTTCACTCATATAAAAAACTACCCCTTAAAATCTAACATAAAAGCTAAGCCCTTACGCCCCTGATTCAACCAATAGTCATCTTCAGATGACGGTGTATTATTTTTTATTTTTTCTTCTCTTACGGCGCCAACAATGTGCATAGCATGTTGAACCTTTATAAAAAATGGCAACAATAATAATTCCTGCGAAGTAAGTTGGATTGTTTTTTGGTACTCATCAAGCGCAATTTCATAATACTTAGCAAACAACTCAAGATGATTCGTATCAAACAGCATATTACAAAGTACCACCGCGAGTTCCTGTATGCGCGGGTAATAATTAGTAACGGCAAAATCAATAATGTAAATCTTGCCCTCTTGTGAGAGCATGACGTTTGTTTTAATAATATCGCCGTGCACCAAGGCGTGAGGCAAAGTGTCAATATTTGTTTTTTCAAATTCATCCGCCAAAGGATGGACCAATGCTTGATCGCTAAGTGGTAACAACGTTTCGACCGCACGATATTCTTTTAAGAAACTTGGGATTGCCCAGCTGTCATAAATAAATTTCGGTTGGTAACTCACCGAGTTTATAAGAGCCGCTTGTCTGACAGTTTCGCGGGCTTCGTTTTCGGTTAGCGGTCTTCCGAGCTCATAAAAGGTTTTACCTTCAATATATTCCATAACAATTGACCGAAGCCTGGCATTTTCGACCATAAAGTGGCTTATGTAGCCTTGTCCGGATTCAAAGAGTTTTGGTTCTCTTACGCCGGCCTCAATTGTTTTGTGAATTATCGTGACATACCGTTCACAACCCTCATTAGTCCGAAACTCGCCAAAAAACTTAACAAAAAACTTACCTTTCGATGTTTGCAAGATTACGTTAAAATCTTCATAGCCCACCAATACAACCTCGTGACCTTTATAAGCGCCCAGATTATAGTCCCTGCAAATAATGTTCAACGGTTGGTTTAAGTTCCCTTTATAGGCAATGCGGTCTTGGAATTTTTTTTCGTCAGTCATTGCTCAAGTATATCACTTTTAAAAGCTTATTTTAAAAAATATTTGCCGTTAGCACGGCAGAGCTAATCCCACCCTTTGGGTGGGCAAAGGGTGGGGCCTAAACCCGAGCCCGGGTGAAAAGAAATCTGGAAATTACAAATCTTCGTGAGATGCATGTCTTGGTCAGCACCACTGATTACAGCTGGACTGACACAAGTCTCTTACACCTCACTCTCGATTCGTATTTCCTGATTTTTTTCAATTGGCAACAAAGAAACGCAGAAAATGCCCCGCCTCCGACCAAAAAATACTTGCTAATTATTTTTTAGTAGCAAACAAACTAATCCAATTCACGCCTTCACGTCGTGTCTCGTCAGTTATTATCTGACTTCTCACACTTGCAAATCCTGATGCGAGCACCAGTTCTTCAATCTCCATTTTTGAAAAAAACGTAAATGTCCGGGCGACGTCTTTTGATAATGTATCTTTAACTGATGTCTCGCCTACCCCCTCTTTCACTCGAATATGTAAAATTCCGTTTGCTTTCAACATGCGATGCATCTTCTGTAAAACTCCCGAAATGTCTTTTTTAGCAATGTGCAAAAGAACTGCATTCGCCCAAATACCATCAAAGTTTTCTTGCGGAAAATCTAATTGGGTCGCATCCATAGATACAAACGTGGCCTCTGGAACACGCTTCTTGGCTTCCTGCAGAAAAACATCTGACAAATCAATGCCGAACACCTCAAAACCATGATGCACAAAAAACTCGCTGTCTCTCCCCCCAGCGCAGCCAACATCAAGGATGCGCGACCCTGGTTTTAAGGATTTCACGAATTCGTCCCGCTCAAATGGGATAAGAGCCTCAATATCAGCGAGATATTGTTTGCCCATTGTGTTGTATGCACGAATCGTGTCAGAGGTTCTTTTATCCATGCTGAAAGTATACCAAAAAACCGCAATAAATAATCACAACCCCCTCCACCCAAAATCCCCCCAACCCCCAACAAAAAATCCTCAAAATGTATCATTACGAGGACGGATTATTAGCTTATATTAAGGGTCCCCCAAGTGGGGTGGCTGAAAAATCTTCTTTACTTAATTCAATTACTTCTTTAGAATTTCTGCAACTTTTTCTCCTAAAATTTTATGATGTTCTGGAGCAAAATGATACCCGTCAGTTGTTTCAAGCGAAATGAACTTACCGGCATCCAGATATAAACATCCTGATTGTTTAGCAACTTTTTCAAAAAATTGAGGTAGCTGCTCTGATATTTCTGGAGCATTTAAAAGGCGTGGATCGATTTTTTTTCCAATTGGATTTACTACAGGTGCGGGGCAAATAATAAGTATTTTTGTCTGATTATCTTTTGTTTCTTTTTTAATAAACTCAATTGTCCGCCGCAGGTGATCAATAATATTTTCAATAGAGAGGTGATAAGTACTTTTAAGATCGTTGGTCCCGAGCATTATTGTCATCACATCTATCGGGCGATTTGTTTCTAAAATCGATTTCAAAACGGGTAAGCCAGCCTTATACGGTTTTTCAGGTTCTTGAGCAACGAATGTTCTTCCATTTAATCCCTCGTTAATAACATTAAATTCATTTCCCAATCTTTCTTGTAGTACACCAACCCAGCGAATGTTGGCAGGATACCGACTTTCATCAAGTGGATTATGGCCCCATGTATTCGAGTCACCATAGCAAACAACTATTTTCGCTTGAGGATTAATATTCATATTTTAAGTATATCATTTTTGCCCAGGGTATAGGGGGAACATAAATTCGGAAAGCGTGTTCCCCCTATCCCTAGGACTATACCCAACCCCTTCCACACCGCCGCGGCAGCGGTGCCTAGTTAAAATCCTCTGAATTCCTCGTATGAAATTCCGAAAGCCATTTCGGTAATTTCTTAGTTACTCGAAATTCGGTGGATTTTACTTTGTTTTAGGTGTTGACAAAAAGGCAAGTTTGCTGTAAACTATTCCGTTAACTGTCCACCGCCCTTTGATAAGGAGCTTTACATGCAACGTCCAAATTCCTTTGTTCTCGTTGTATTCTCTTACTGGCTATTCGCGATTACATACGTTCTGTTCCCTTTGAATCAAGAATTCTCTGAAATCAGAATGGCCTATGTATGCTTTTTCATCCCCTTAGGGATACCGGGGCTCGTTCGTATGATGTACAACACCTTCAAAGAAAAACCCCATTCTGAAGAATGGTATATAAGGATGATTAAATCGATGGCGCTTTTGTGTGTGATTGGGTTGATAGGAGTGTCATCGCGCCTATACTTCCCGATTGATTTTCTGCCAATAGCCGATCAGGTTGCCCTCAGAACTCTCATCGGTTTTGTCGCTACCGCCATCACGCTACATGTCATCTTCGGACCGCTCCCGGAAAAGCGATTTGTACTATAACATCGCAACGTACATAAGCATAAAAGCCTGCAAAGTAGTTTTTACGAAATGCGGGCTTTTTGAATTTTAGAGCGATTTCCCTCGGCAAAGCTTAACAATTATTTTACTTCGTATATCCAGCCGGGTTGCCAGGCGCCAACTTTTCGCCAATCTTCTGCTACAGCTTGCTGCCAAGTTTTGCCTTTGGCAATAACTTCTAACGCCAGTTGTGGGGCTTGGTGAGCAACAATGGCGATATGCGAATATGTTAACTTCATCTCGTCAACAAATTCGCGCATTCGTTTTTCTACATCTTTATAGTTTTCGCCGTTTGGAAATCTGGTATCAATATATTTTTCTATGTCATTTTTGAATTTCGATGCAGGAACGCCATTCCAGTCGCCATAATTCGCTTCGCGCAAACGTTTATCGTGAATAATTTTATATTTCCCCTTAAAGCTAATTTTGGCAGAATCAATTGCGCGTTTTAAATCCGAGCAAAAAACAACTTCAAAATCAGTGTCTTGAAGCTTGCTGGGCAACTCTTTTGACTGTTGAATACCCTTTTCAGACAACTCGCCATCATTCCACCCCGTCGCCAAATCCTGTTCATTATCCGTTGTTGTCCCGTGTACCAAATACGTAATTTTCATGCCTTCAGTATATCACTTTATCAGGCCACCAATCTCAAAAAATTAATTAATAACTGTGTTCGATCAATTTTTTTTGGTCACCAATAAATACCTCCTTATTTGCGCCTTTCCAAGTAAACTCCTTCAAAATGTTAATAAAAAAATCCAGTGCCAGGTTTCCTGGGTTAGAAATTAGCTCCTTTGTATCAACAATCTTTGGTTGTATAATCGGCTCATAATGACAAGGGTACGTTTGTGACAGATATCGAAAAGGATCTCCCCAAAAGAATAAAACTCTCCCTTTAACGCCACCTAACTCAACTAAAATTTCTACTTTTTCCCCAAAGTCTACTAACTTAGCAAGGTTGGCCGCAAAAAAGTGTATTTCTGTAATAGAATATAAAGCATTTATTATACTAAAAAAACTATCATTTTTTTCTTGACCAGAAAAATGAAGTGATCTTCTTGCTTTTTCTTTCTCTTGCTCATCCATTGAATAATCTTCTGGCATAGAAAAATAGTGGACAAATTGTCCATTCAAATACAATTTCCAAAATTCGAAATGTTGCCCTTCTGGCCAATCACAAAAGGAAGAGACACTATCTGGGCCGCTCGGAAAAATTTTTTCATCTCGATCAATGTGTGGATAATCCCACCCACGAAATGACAATTTACTGCTTTCAATCGTCTTCTCTGCTTTTTCTTTATCGGAAATTCTGTCTGCCTTGAATTCAATGGGTCGAATTATTATTTTCCAATAACCCCTTTTTTTTATCTTATCAATTAATTTTTCCATAATCTAAAGTTTATCTCTTTTTAAAATCTTATCATACTCTGTAAAATTAAAGTGAGTAGGAGACCTTTTTATGATTTTTCTAGGTTTTTTTGATTTTATATTGGAACACAAAATCTTTAAATCTGTATTTAAAATTTTCTCTTTTCTACTTAATAGTCGACGAATCATTTCGTCCCATTCCTCATTTGTTTCTATTGCTCTAGACTCGATGGGATTTGATTTTGAACGAATATATAATACCCCTTTTTCAAGACGACAATGAGGGTTACTAGACATAGAATCAAATAAACAAACTACGGGCAAGGGTTGTAAAGATTCATAAATGCGTATTAGAATAAATCGCTTTTTGTACTTATGAATTGAAAGGCCCCCTCCAAAAATTTCAAAATTGATAGCTTGATTAGTTTTCCCATTTAAAAACCGACCAATATCATCTTCATTATTAAAAGTATCAAATTGTTCTTTTGAAAGTCCCTTTCTTTCAAAAACTACTCCTTTTGAACGACTTCGTTTTTGTTTGATGCCTATTACGATAAATCCACCATTAATTGTATTGGAAAGTGCAATACATGTTTTTACAATTTCAAATTTTATACTTTTTTCCTCTTTAACCCAAGACGTGGACGGTTTAAATTCCCATCTTCGGTCTTCTGTGCCATATTGAATATAATTCTTCATTTCATCGGTAAGAGGTTTCATAAGATCACTATTATTTAGCTAAGTACCCGATGGCATTTATTTAATCTAACCAACTTTACTATTTTATTTGGAGAGAAATCCTTGCGTGAGTTTAGTATACAACCCCTGTCCGTTGAAAAAAGTCGATGAAAAAGCATCACTTTTGCTCTAGATATTTTTCAAACAATCCGATTGCGTCGTCTATTACCTCGATGCCCTTAACTTTTGTGGGATGATTTGCAAACTTGCTGACCCAATCAAGGCTCTCACTAATATTTTCAACGATTGCATCTGAAAAAGCCAAAATAAATGGATGAATCCAATCTTTAATTGTTTCACCATCAAAAACGACATCACTTCTTCGGTGGTGCGAATTTTTTGGCAAAACGGAAATTACTGGTTTTTTTAGATACTTTGCAATCACCATTTCTTGAGCTGTACCTGCACCAAGTTTGTTTTCTGCGTTTACAATAATAATATCGGATTGTTTAATCTGATACACATCATGACCAAAAGTAAGCTCCGGTTTGGATTCCTCACGCCACGCATCACCATCAACAAAGCTCACGCCTGAAATGGCGCCTAAAACCTCTTTGTATTTTATTTTCCAATCTACCCAATTTTTTCTTGTTTCATCCCCTTTTGGAATGGACCCAAGCAAGCAAATTTGTATTGGCATATGTACGGTCTAACACATTTTAAAACTATTGCCTACTCTCGTGTCCGTTGAAAAAAATCGTGGAAACTCAAATTGGGAATGAGCGCAAGAGAAATATGTCGGCATGGCTTTGACGACTATTTCATGCGCGAATGGAAATTTGATGTTTCCCGATTTCTTTTCACAGGACTAGCGTTTTGGTCCTTTTGGGCGATGCAAAAGGACATTTGCTGCCGCTCCCGCGGCAAAAGGGTGCCAAATAAATGACACCCCTTTCCTTTTATACTTTCAAAAATCTAAGTTTATTTATTCGCCAAAAACCATCCCTTACTCTTCGTCACATAATACAACATGACTGCATCAATCACGAGCGTCAAAACATTGCCACCTCTCCAGCTGACAAAGGCGACAATCACGCTATACACAATAAACGCAATCAAG
>JBAZJN010000019.1:0-18409 GCA_041651295.1 Patescibacteria group bacterium
TTAAGCATTTAAATGGCTTTTGCTCACTTTCTAAAACACTAAAAAAAGACCAGAAATGGCCTTCTATTTTAGGCATCAAATTTGATGAAAAACGCACTCGATTCTGAACGGTGACCCCCTTTCGGGGGGATGGGCTCTTGACGTTTATTAGGCCTCGATAATTCCACCACCGAGTACTTCTTCACCGGAATAAAAAACCGCCGATTGGCCGGGCGTTACCGCCCGCTGCGGTTTATCAAATAATACTTTTACAATGTCATTCCTGCGCAAGCAGGAATCTTGGTCATATTTAGATCCCCGGGTCAAACCCGAGGATGACATTATTTTGCAAGGGAAATCCGGGTGGCGGTAACGGATCTTTACAGAAATACCTGAATTATGAGTTATGAATAATGAATCATGGATGAAACGCAAATCAGAAACAGTCATTTCTTTTTTATAGATTTCTTCATCCGAGCCAACCAGTAAACGGTTCTTGCCTTTATCAAATCCAACTACATACAATGGCTTCTTGTCTTTTCCATTATTCATAATTCCTAATTCTTGATTCACCAACTTGCGTTGCCCAATTGTATAATTCAAAAGCCCATCGTGCTTGCCGATTACTTTTCCGTTAGCATCAACAATATCGCCTGATTGAAAAAAACTTTGATCTAAATACCGGCGCAGAAACGCCCTGTAATCTTTGTCTGCAAAAAAACAAATCTCCTGGCTCTCCGGCTTTTCTTTGACCGGCAAATCCCATTTGATAGCTAAATCGCGAACGTCTTTCTTCCTCTTCGTTCCCAGTGGAAATGATACTTTTGATAATTGATCTTGATTCAAGCGATAGAGCATATAGGACTGGTCTTTAGTTTCATCGATTCCCTTCAATAGGTGACATTTGTCATTCCCGCGGAGGCGGGAATCTACTATTAGTGGATCCCCATCTACATGGGGATGACAAGCAATTCGAGCATAATGACCGGTCGCCAACTCATCGCAGCCGATTGCAAGGGCTTTTTTCAGCAATAGATCAAATTTAATTGTTTCGTTACAAACAATACAAGGGTTTGGTGTACGCAAATTTTGATACTCTCTGAGAAAATAATCGACAACCTCTTTTTTAAATTCTTTCTTAGCGTCAATTACATAGAACGGAATATCAAGTTTGGCCGCTACCATTCGCGCGTCCTCAAGCGCTTCGTAGTTGCAACAACGATTCTCTTTGCGCACGGAGCAAGAAGAAGAATCATCATGCCACAACTTCAAAAACAGCCCGACTAAGTCGTGACCCTCATCCTTCAAAATTTTTGCCACAACAGAGGAATCAACTCCGCCGGACATTGCGACGGCAATTTTTGAGCTCATAATTTTTGGATCAAATTCTGAAACAGCATGGCAACCGTAACCGGTCCAATTCCTCCGGGTACGGGCGTATAAAACGATGCTTTGTCATAGGCACGAGGGTCAACATCTCCTGCCAACTTGCCGCCGATCTCAGTTGTGCCGGCATCGATAAGAACCGCTCCGTCTTTAACCATATCCGGTTTAATAAGTCCAGGCTTACCAGTCGCTGAGATGATAATATCAGCATCAAGAGTCATAGTTCCCAGATAGGGAGTGCGGTCATCTGCAATTCGAAGGTCAGTATCTCCTTGCAAATGTCTAGCCAGTGGTGACCCGACCAAAAACCCTTTTCCGACAATAGCAACTTTTTTTCCGCGATGATCAACTCCCGAAACCTTAAGCGCCTCCATGATTGCTAAAATCACCGGTGGCCGGAAATTGCAAACCAAATCCGAGCAAAAACGTAGGGCATCAACATCCTTTTCCCTGGCAATTGCGGCAATCAATTTTTCCTTGTCAACAGATTCCGGAACCGGCAACTGAATCATGACTCCGGTAACACTTGGGTCAGCATTTAACGCCTCGATTTTCGTTTTCACCGTTTCATTTGATACTGACTCTGGAAATTTAATAACACCAAAGCAAACACCGAGAAATTCGGCAACACGCTGTTTTTGTTCGATGTAGCGGGCCGAAACGGAATCATTGCCTATCCAAATGACGCTAAGTTTAGGAACATAGGAAAGAGAGCCGACTTTTTTCTTTAGGTCAGCTAATATTTCATCTCTGATTTTCTTCCCATCAAATTTGATCATTTGGAATTTGTTTAGAAATTAGGATTTAGGATTTAGAAATTTTCTTGCGATAGTCCTCTATCGCAGAGCGAATTCCCTCTTCGGCAAGAATAGAACAATGATACTTCGCCGGCGGGAATTTACCCATTTCTGCTGCAATCTGTTTCGATGATAATTGAAGCGCCTCTTCGATCGATTTTCCCTTAACTAGTTCTGTCGCAATTGATGATGACGCGATCGCCGCCCCACAGCCAAGGGTTTGAAATTTGATGTCGGCGATAAACTCCTCTGGCTTTTCGACTTTCGACTTTCGACTTTCGACTCGTATATAAATTTTCATCACATCACCGCAATTTGGGTTGCCGACTGTTCCGATTCCGTCAGCATCTTCAATTTCCCCCAAATTTCGCGGGTTTTTAAAGTGATCCATGACTTTTTCACCATACATGTCAGACATATTTCTCCTTACTCGACCGTTAGGTCGTTCCCGCGTAGGCGGGAATCTACTCAACTATTTTTGGATCCCCGATTAGATCGGGGATGACCTCGTCACTTAAATGGACTCATTTTTCTTAATTTTTCGATGATTGGTGGCAAGACTTCAATAACTCTATCAATTTCCTTTTCGGTTGTGCCTCGACCAAGAGTAAAACGAATTGATCCGTGACACTCCTGTGGCTTTTTGCCCATTGAAATTAAAACATGTGATGGTGCCAGGGAACCGGAAGTACAAGCAGAACCGGTTGAAGCGGCAATGTCTTCCATATCCAAGTTCAAAAGTATCGCTTCGCCTTCAGCATTCATAAACGAGATATTAGCGTTGGCTGGGCTTCGATGCTCACGACTACCATTTAAGAATGAGTCTGGAATTTCCAACAGTCCGTCAATTAATTTGTCCCTCAGCCTTGTCATTGCGAGGCCGGGGGCCGTGGCAATCCCGTCTTGAGATTGCTTTGCTTCGCTCGCAATGACGGAAACAGCCGCAGCAAAACCGATGATTCCGGCAACATTTTCCGTGCCGGCCCGTTTTTTGTACTCCTGTCCACCACCAACAATTTGATGTTTAATCGAAACGCCAGTCCGAATATAAAGTAATCCAATGCCTTTTGGACCATAAATCTTATGCGCCGACATAGTTAAAAGATCAACATGCAAGGTGTCAACATTCATATCAAAGTACTCTGCTGATTGAACAGCATCAGTGTGAAAATAAATGCGATTTTTTCGGCCTTTATTCTTTTTTTCCAACATTTGACCGATTGATCTGATTGGCTGGACTGTTCCAATCTCATTGTTGACGTACATTGCTGAAACTAAAACGGTATTTTCTTTTATCGCCGCTTCGATATTACTAACTTCGACAATGCCTTCACGATTAGGTTTGATATACGACGCTTCGATTTTACCATCACTTTCCAGCTCTTTGATTGTATCTAATACTGCATGATGTTCAAACGCTGATGTGATCACATGGGGTTTATTAACTTCAGATGCCTCAATAACCCCTTTTATCGCTAAGTTATCCGATTCTGAACCGCCGGAAGTAAAAATAATCTCGGTTGATTTACAATTTAGAAACTTGCCAATAGCATGGCGCGAATTATCAACCGCACCCCTGGCCTCTTGCCCGAATAAATGAACGCTTGATGCATTGCCGAACTTATCAGAAAAATACGGCAGCATTGCGTTCAATACGCTAGGATCTGTTGGCGTTGTAGCGGCATTATCTAAATATATCTTTTTCATGAACTCCGTTTATTAATTTTCAATTTAACAATTTAAATTGAATTTTAAATGTTTTAAACATTAGAGTTTTTAAATTTATTTTAAATTGATAATTTTAAATTCTAAATTTTTCTTGTCAGTTTGCGTAAGTCTTCCACGCACTTCTTACATCCTTCACCCGACATCAACTCTTTATATTCTTTTTCCGGCACAAGAAACGCTACCGGCGTTGAATATCGGCTAACTTGATAAACTTCTCCAGCTTCGACTTCCCGCATTACCTGGGAAATTTTGTTCTGCAATTCATTAACATTAATTTGTTTCATAGGAATTAATTAAAAATTACCTAATAACAAGGTAACATTTTAGGTAACAATTTGTCAATAATATTGTTTAATAATCAAGATACTGCTATATTCCACTTAGATTTGAAATGGAGGTCTGTTATGTCTTGGCCAGTAAGAGCCAAAGGTGTCCCACCGCCAGCGGACTCGCCTGCAGCCCGTGATCCACACCCTGAATCTCACCAAGGCGAACGCGGACATTGGGTCCGCAACGGAGCCGGAGTCCGACGCTGGGTTTCAACCCCTGAATCAGGTGACCAACTCTACGACCGCTGCCCCTAGACGGGCAGAAGAGCCCGGGCCGCAAGGCCCATTTTTTTATTAGATCAATTTATTCCAAACAAGGTCATCGCCGGACATGCCTTGTCATTGCGAGCACAGCGTGGCAATCTCAAATTATATCAGCATAATAATCTTTAAAGGTAGGATTATCTTTCGTTATCAAATCAATCTTCTTTTGTCTTGAGCCAGCCTTAATTTGTTTCTCTCTTTTGATAACTGATTCAGGGTCGTTAAATCATTCCCAATATACAATTTTGGTAACATTATATCTTTTAGTGAATCCAGCGATAAATTTACACTTGAGTTCAAAGACCATTCGGATAAGATTATTCGTCACACCAGTATAAATTACCGTGTCTGTTGGATTCATCATTAGATAAACATAATATTGATGCTATTTCATTTCATAAGATTGCCACGTCGCCGATTACGGCTCCTCGCAATGACGGGAACTATGTTATCCCAAACAAAGTCATTGCTTTCTTTGTCGTTTGTTTTTCGACTTCGGCAAGAGAGACATTTTTGATTCGAGCAACCTCCTCCGCCACGCGAACAACCATCGCAGGTTCATTTCTTTTCCCCCGATACGGTTCTGGCGCTAAGTACGGGCAATCAGTTTCGATCATCAAGCTTCCCAATGGCACAGCTTCGATAATTCGTTCAATTTCCGGATTATTTTTGAATGTAATGTTTCCGGTAAAAGAAATTGAGAGTCCAATGTCGAGAATTTTTTTGGCAAACTCCCAATCGCCGGAAAAACAATGTACAACACCGCGAATATCCTTCTGATAACTTTTTAATATGGCGTAAATATCGGCATCAGCCTCACGAGAGTGAATGATAACAGGCTTGCGAAGTTCAATCGACAAATCCAGCATCTGCTCTAAACAAAAAATCTGCTTCTCGCGGGTCGGATATTTTGAAAATTGTGACGATCGTTTCAAATAGTAATAATCTAATCCTATCTCACCAATCGCAACAACCTTTGGATGCGACGCCAGAGTAAAAAGTTGCTGCTTGGTCGAAATGTCTAGATCATTAGCAGAATGAGGATGGATGCCAATTGAAGCATAAACCTCGGGATACTTCCGAGCCAGATCAACTGATTTTTTTGACGAATCGGCATCAACGCCGACATTAATTATCCGGCGAACGCCGGCTTCCATTGCCCGGCCAAGAACGGTGTGAACCTCGTTTTTGAACTCGGGAAAATCCAGATGTGCATGAGTGTCTATAAACATATTATTTGAAAAATGTTACCCAAAGTACGGCTGCAATTACAACCGCTGAGGCGATTATATCACGCTTTCTTATGTACTCTTTAAAATAAAAGGCGCTGAAAAAATAGACCAGAAGTGGACCCATGACCAAAATAATTGTCGTTTCGACAACACCCAACCGAACAAAGCCGTAAAACTTTAGAACCATTTGTAGAACACCAAAACCAGCCGTTAATATCGTATAAGCAAAACATTTTGCCGGCATGTTAAGTAATTTGGGCCGCCAAATGATAAGAAATATCACCGACATAATTGCGGTTCTGGCGAAATACAGGGCCGCGGGTGAAAAAACATCCAGCAATAGTTTGATGACAATTGATTCGGCCGACATAAAAATCATTGCTGTAACTATGACCCAAGTATTTTTGCTGATCTGAAGATGTTTTCGCCTGAAACGTGATGCAATAAGTGCCAGTGATGCGATGATGCCAGCGATGAATACAGGCATATTGTGTTCTCCCGGCAGAAATATTTCGGAAAAAATTATCGTAAAGAGCGGCGAAAGCAGCATAATGAGCTCAAACTCATGAACTTCCGATTCCTGAATGCCCCGATAATAAAGCGAATTCCAGATAATCGCGATTAACAGCATGGCAATGAAAATCGTAATGTATTTGGTAGTTAAAATTTCTTTCAAGTCTAAATGGCCGAAGTTCGGCAGTAAAAAGGCGGTAATTATCGCGATCCATATGAAAAGTAGCGGTACGAATCTTTTTACCGGCAGATTATACCGAGAGAGGACGACTTTATCGACGACGACTCCTCCAGCATATCCAATTGAAGCTAAAAAAGCTTGTAGCAAATTCCCTCCAAACTATTGACAAATGATTATTATTTGATATAAATGTATCAAGTGACATGGGACTGATCAGCCATGGCACTTCTATGCATCTACGCCCAATTCTACGCTACTACTCTACCTCTACACAGAAATCTACCATCTACGACGGCAACTAGCTGTCACTACCCGCCGGAGCCGATACTAATTGGTTCCGGCGCTTTTTTATTTATCTGGTTCAATTCTCGGGAACAACGGCTCCGGCTCTAAAGTTTCAAGTTGTTTTTTCATCTTTTGCACAGTCTCGGGCATAAATGGGAATAAACAAGGAACTAAAGAGTCAAGGGATTGAAGAACAAAACCCAAAACCTCGGATAATTTCTCTTGGTTGGATTTTGCCAATTCCCATGGTTTATTCTCTTCGATATATTGATTTAATTTTGTAACTTCACCAGCAATTTCCTGCAACGCTTGGTCAAACTTTAGTTCTTCGATCAGTTTGTTTGCCTTGTCATTCCGAACTCGTTTCGGAATCCCGCGAGATTCTGAATCAAGTTCAGGATGACAGCCATATTTATTCATCATCGAAATTGTTCTCTGGACTAAATTGCCGAGTCCATTCGATAGTTCTGATTGATAGCGTGCGGCGATTTTTTCTTCCGAGATGTCACCGTCCTCGCCAAATGGAAATTCACGCAGAAGAGCGTAACGGACAGCATCTGCACCGAATTTTTCAACCAATTTGTTCGGGTCAAGAACATTGCCGCGGGTTTTGCTCATTTTTTGTCCGCCAACAGTGAAAAATCCGTGGGCAAAAACCTTTTTCGGCAGAGGAAGATCAAGGGCCAAAAGCATTGCCGGCCAAATGATCGCATGGAACCAAAGAATATCTTTGGCCATTAAATGAATGTCTGGAGGCCAAACGACGTAGTCGTCCCCACGCAGGCGGGGATCTTCTTTTAGCGGATTCCCGTCTTCACGGGAATGACGATCAGAAAAATAGATAAATTCGGCTGAATAATAGTTAATTAGTGCGTCTATCCAAACATAAATCGTCTGAGTCTCATCCCCGGGGAAAGGAATCCCCCACTCAACTTTTTCTCTGGAGATTGAGACATCTTCAAGACCTTGTTTGATTTTGCCCAGAACCTCATTCTTTCTGGATAATGGCTCAACTACAAGCTCTCCCCGCTCTATAACTCCGAGAAGATCTTTCTCCTTTGCAACCTTTGATAGCAAGAAAAAGTAATTCTCTTCCGAGTGCTCCTCCGGCTTGGTGCCATGATCCGGGCAGCAACCATCTACTAGTTCATCCGGAAGTAGAAACTTTTCACAAGCCGTGCAATAGAGCCCTGTATATTTTTTCTTTTCAATATAACCTTTTGTTTTGAGATCTAATATCAGCTTTTTGACTATTTCTTCATGCTTCGGATCTGTTGTCCGGAAAAACTCGGAATATTCAATATTCAGATTTTTCCAAGCTTCCTGAAATCTCGGTACCAACGAATCTGCAAAAACTTTTGGTTCGAGTCCAGCTTTTTTTGCAGCCTCGACAATTTTTGCTCCATGCTCATCAACTCCGGTCAGAAAAAAAACGTCCTCGCCCTTAGCTTTGTAATAACGTGATAGAATATCGGCAGCGATAGTCGTGTAAGCATGGCCGACATGAGGGATGTCGTTAATGTAATAGATCGGAGTCGTAATATAGTATTTCTTTTTTTCCATAAATATAAAAGTTATATCCCCGTAGCTTTATGCGAAGTGGGATGCTTTTAATTAGATACTAACAAATCAAGCTAGCTTTCTCAATGGTTTAATGCTATAACTTAGATTAACGACTGTTAGGGAGGCCAGAAGATGATTGTCATCATCTGTGTCGGAGTGCTGTTTCTGGTATTCATCGGCTCTTGCGGCATCGCTGCCGCCATTGTAGGCGGCAGAAGCGAGAAAACGCTCGATGACCTTCCCACCCGGTCTCAAGCTTGAGACCGGGTTTTTATTTGAAGATCAGCACAAATTCACCTTTTATCTGATGATTTTCTAGGTCAGACAAAATGTCATCAATATTACCATCCCAATATTCCTCGAATTTCTTTGTCATTTCGCGAGCAATAAAGACCTTCGTGTTTTCACCAAAATATTTTTTGATATCATTTAATGTTCTTTCCAACCGCGGCGCCGATTCATAAATAACAACCGGGACAGATAATTCGGCTAACTCTTTGAATTTGGTTTCTCTGCCTTTTTTCTTCGGTAAAAAACCGACAAAGTAAAACTCTTTTTCAACCATACCGCTGACGGAAACAGCTGCTGTTAATGCTGACGCTCCTGGGACAGGAAAAATTTTGACTCCCGCACCTCTAACCGTCTGGACCAGTTTCTGGCCCGGATCAGAAATCCCGGGCGTACCGTTGTCAGAGACATAAGCGACCGATTTTCCGGCTTTTAGCTCCCGGATGATAAAGCCGATTTTTTCATCCGACGAATGTTGGTGAAGAGAAACCAGCTCTTTTTTGATATTTAGCTGATGAAAAAGTCCGCCGGCAACCCGCGTATCTTCGCAGGCAACAAAATCGACGGTTGTGAGTATTTCAACCGCTCGTTTTGTAATATCGCCCATATTGCCAATTGGCGTCGCAATGATATAAAGAATGCCCTTGCTCATGATGCCGGAATTATAGCATTATTAATAAACTTTTGGTAGTATCTTCTTTGAGGTGAGTGACATGGCCAAGGATCAGGATCACAGATTGCAGACATTGACTCATCACTCCGCAGAGGACCCAGATCGAGTTCTGGACAAGTTCATCGCCGCGTACAAGAAGTGGCGGCAAAAACAACAAGCCGGCAAATGAGTCGGCTTTTTTTATTAGCAGAAAGTTGACTAATATGCTATCCTTTAGTCGCGTTTGTCGAGGTGTTATCATGGCCTACACCTGGGAAGTACACGGGGACATTGACACGCTTGATGGTTTCACGACTAAGGTGCGGGATGCCACGATTTGGATCCAGGATAACGGACGGCAGACTCCCGGAACGGTCGTCCGCACTTCGGATAATGCCAGCGATTATCTCAACTTCTCTGTCTGCTTCTCCAGCCGCCAGAAGAGACAGTTGCGAGATCTCCTGATCTTCTCGCGCGGCAAAACCTACAAGATCAATGTCAATTCGGCAATCAGGGACAAGCGCAACCAATCGGGGCCCTTAGCGTGAACTACGCGGGGCCAATTTTTTATCCCGTCATTAGGGTCCAAACGGTGGCAATACCGGCAATAATCATCAGAGCAGTTGCAATCCAGCCGACAACCTTACTGATCCAACCGTTGGATCGCTCACCCATCACTTTTTTGCTTGATGATAAAATCACAATCAGAACTAAAACTACCGGGGCAACAACACCGTTGGCAATTGCCGAATAAACTAAGGTTTTCATCGCATTAAGGCCAAATAGATTCATTAGAACTCCAATAATCAAAGAAATGATAATGATTCCATAGAAAGCGTAGGCCTGGCGAAGTTTGTAGTGCAGCCCTTGCTTCCAGCCAAAACTCTCGGCGATGGCGTAGGATGAAGAACCGGCCAAAACCGGTATGCCGAGTGCACCAACACCGATGATACCGATAGCAAATAGCAGATAGGCATAATCACCTGCCAATGGCCGAAGTGCAGAGGCCGCTTGCGCCGCCGATTCAATATTCATAATTCCGGCTGCGTGAAGAGTTGCGCCGCAGGCGGCAACTATAAAGAACATCGCCAGATTTGAAAGGAACATGCCGGACCAAACATCGATACGCATGTCGATAATATCGTCGTCGGCAACGGCATCGATTCGCGATTGAATGCTTTTTTCACCACTTTGAATTGATTCCTCAACCTCTTGGGATGTTTGCCAGAAGAAAAGATATGGCGAAATTGTTGTCCCCAGCGCACCGGTAACAATCAAAATTTGGTCGCGAGTAAATGAGAATGACGGTTTGACAGTTGCCAAAAGAATTTCATGCCAGTTAATACCTTTTATTAACAGCGTCGAAAGCACATAGGAGAACAAAACTAATGCCAACCATTTAAGATATTTGGCATAGCGGTCGTATGACATAAAAACCTGCATAATCATAATCACGGCAGCGACCACGATAATTAAGAAAAAATAATCAAGTTGCGGCCAAAATAACCGCAACGCTTCACTCATCGCTCCAAGGTCGGCGCCGATATTGAAGGTATTGGCGGCAAAAAGCAAAATTGTGCAAATGATGAGCACCCAGCGCGGAAAGAAGCGTTTGATATTACCGGCAAGTCCGCGACCGGTAACCAAACCAATCCGAGCACACATTTCTTGAACCACCGCCATCAACGGGAAAGTAAAGGGCGCCAACCAAAGAAATTTATAACCGTAACCGGCGCCGGTTTGCGAGTAGGTGCCGATTCCTGAAGGATCGTCGTCCGAAGCACCGGTTGTCAAACCGGGACCGAGCATTCGCCAATAATCCTGCAATTTGCGGACCGGTTTATCAACTGCTTTTTCAATCGTTTTTGATACTTCAATTGTTTCGTCCAAAACCTTGGCCGGAGTTTCTACCATCTTTTCAACTATAGATTCCTCCTTGCGACCAGTAGGGTTCTCTTCGATATTAATTTTTTTGTGAACTTCGTCGTGTTCCTTCTCCGTCATTTCCCTCCTTGATAACTTTATACAATGACAACCAATTAGCAACACTCAAATCCTCGGCTCTGATTTTGGCATCCAGACCTGTTTTCCTTATTATATCAGCCGCAATTGATTTTTCGATATGTAGACCGGCCGCCAAATTATTTTCCAACGTTTTTCGCCTAGCTGCAAAACCAAATTTGACAAGACGAAAATATGATTTTTCGTCAGCTGCTAGCTTCTGGCTTTTCGCTGTTAGCTTAATGATCGCCGAGTCCACCTTTGGCACCGGGAAAAAAGACTCTGCCTTAACCAGATCGACAATTTCAGCCTCGGCATAAAATTGAACTGATATGGAAAGTAACGACATATCGCCCGGTTTTGCAACAATTCTTTCGGCAACCTCTTTTTGAACCATCAAAACCATCAACTCCGGTTTGTGTTCAGTCTCTAGGAACTTTCTAATAATTGGCGAAGTAATATTGTATGGAATATTTGCCACAACTTTATATGGTTTATCGCCTATTAATTCTTCAATATTCACTTTGAGCGCATCATCATTAATTACTCTTAATTTCTCATTGTTAAATTGTTGAATTGTTGAATTGCTTCCCCGATCCGACAACAATTGAGCAATTGAGCAATTGAGCAATCCCGCCAATTTATCATCCCGCTCTATTGTCACTATTTCACCCGCTCTTTTTAATAGTTCTGCGGTGAGAGTGCCTAGTCCCGGACCGATTTCCAAGATAGTATCGGATGGTTTGATATCAGCAGCCTCGATTATTTTTCCTAGCACATCATTATCAACCAAAAAATTTTGGCCCATTGTCCTCTTGGCCCAAATTTCATTCGCCCGAAGAAATTGGATTAGTTCGGTTTTGTTCACACTCCTAATTTAGCTTGATTTGCCAATTTTAGCAATAAAAAAGGCCTGGCGTTTAGCCAGGACCATGCCGAGGCAACAATAACCAAGCCACAAAGCGAATGACCAACAGGCCACCAGCGATCCCGAAAAAGAAGTTGCGATTGCCCTCTGCTTCATCCCACCCCTTGTGAATCATCAGCCACCAGCACCCTCCGCCAGCGCCAGCTGACAGCAGAATCAGCGTGTTCAACAACCAGATAAGTGCTGCAACCATCAGGATTTCCTCCGTTTCAGTGCCTCTAGTAGGAACTCGCAGTCGTCCCTATCATCGACGTCAAGGGCCAAGTTGGCCAGCTGACACTCCAGAAACTCGACGCTTCCGCCAAACAACGACTGGAAACGCTTCTGCCAGTTTCCCAGTGTCATCGTCATACTGAAGATCCGGAAGAAATCAAACCCCATTATCTTGATGAAACCGTAGACCTTGTTCCGCTCCATTCGTTCGATCAACTTCATGTCTGGAGCGATTGGCCGACGGAAAAACATCACTTGCCCCCGAGCCAACCCGCGGTTGGGCAACATACCCAAGGTTCCTTGCATATAGTTGGTACGGCGCCAATGCTGCTTCTCCTTGGGCAATGAACTCTTGGGCACTACTGGGATGACCAGGTCGGCGGCAGATTGTTCAGCGGCGTCTGCAAAGTCCGCCAGATCTTTAGTGGTTACCAGTAGTGCATCACCGTTGATGAGCATGATTGGCTCACTCTTTGCAGCCTGAACCAAAGCTATGACATCGAGAAGGTAGCGACCTCGAGTCCTGATCCGCTCCACCCAAAGCATCGGGCGCGTTCCTGCTGGTACCACCATTAGCACCGGCTGATCCGACAACGGCACAACAACATCGCGCATCCGCTGCCAAGACGGAATTCCGTCAATGACGAGAGATAACTTCGGGCCTCCCATTCGCCGTCCTTGGCCACCGAAAAGGATTCCGATCTTCATCTGCATCACTCCCTCGGCGAGATTGTACAATAAAATATGAATTTGCGCAATAAAAAAAGGCCGCTAACCATTATCGGTTGCGGCTATGATCGTCTCCCTTCTCCTTGGGTTTCTCAACCCTAACGGACCTGAGGATTGCTTCAGCGTAAGGGTCACCAGCCAATGAAGCGAGTCTCATATTCTCCTCATCAAGCACAACAACTCTGTCAGCTCTCGCCAACGTGAAAACCTCCCTGTTCGGCAGTTGCCAAATAGAAATAATACTAGAACAACAAGTAAAAATCAATTATTGTTTGATTTCTTCGACCAAAATGCTTGGGCCGGCACCACGGCCGTTCCACTTAAGAGAACTCAAGACACTGCGCGAAAGATCTAGTAATACCGAAAGATCGTCGGGTTTAGCAGTGCCCCAAGTGCAATCGACTGTTCCAAAAACTTTCACTCCACTGTCTAGGTTTGTTATCCGAATTAGAGTTCCTCGTTTATAATTAACACTGACAATTAAGCAATTAGATCTATCGTAGATAGTCGCTCTGCCACGAACCGATGACAAAATTGTGACTTTGGTACCGGTATAGTTTATTTGTGTTTTTGGTTGTTTTGTAATTTCGGTAGCTAAAAGTATTCGGCTTACCTCTTCGCCATCCTCACGAGTAACTCGATATGTTAACTTCTTCTCCCCCTTTACACCGGCATCGACACGCTTTTTTCCGTAGTCAAGGTTTGGATCCTCTTTTTCCTGAATAGTGAAATCAATGGGTTTTGCCTCAACAACATTCGTAATTGCCACACGGGTGATTGCGATTTGACTGCCATTAAATATTTGCGATTCTAGCGACGGGCCAACTTTATCATCGGCTCCCAACTCGATATTTTTCTCCTTGAATAATTCCGCCACTGTCTTTGTCCAACTGCGATATTCTTTACTCCGTTTCCCGTCTTTTAGAAAATAAACCGGCGCCCGATCAAGGGTGAGGGTAGCACCAATGCCTAATGATGGATCGGGAAATATTTTGATTCTGTCTTCCTGATAATAATCCAGCTGCAGATCAGTGATAATTTTTGCCGCCTCAATACTATCACTTTGGCCAGAGATGGTCTGGTTCTGTCCATCAGCTTTGTTCTCAATAATTTGGTATGGATAACTGGTCACTTGCAACTTGTCACTTGTAACTTCTTTTGCGTTGCTTTTAACAACAGAAAATAGCGTAAATGATAGAAGCGAGACCGAAACCATAGCGTAAAATAAATTGCGCATGAAATTATTATAGCAAAAATGATTGAAAATTTTGATACCTAATGATATGGTTTTGTCATCTCACACAGGAGATTCACCACGGACATCAAGGATCGCGTTCTGTGCTGGATTGTGGGACAACTAGGAGAATTGGCCGACCAGATTCGGCTACAGAAGTTCCTGGAATATGATGGTAAGAGTATCTGGTCTGAAGAGACATGGGACTTCGGCCTTTCACTCCTCAGACACAAGCCACCAGATGATGATGAAGTCAGGCAATTCATCATAGACAAGATCAAACTCCTCAGAGAGAGATACCCTGTGGTTACCAGATCACTGGAGATGCAGGGTGCCTGCGGGTGGGGCGCAGCTGACATCAGTCAGAGATCGTTCTAGTGTTTCGGATCGGATCGAACAGCGACGCCCCGCCCGGGCATCATTTTTATATTTCTACCTTTACATCCCTCCGAAATCTCTTCTAAAAAAACCGCGGAGACAAGTTGGTAACATGATTACCAAATTAAATTCGGCCGGAGGTGTAAAATAAATTGCGCATGAGTCATGAATAAAGTACAGCAAATTTCAGCTCGACTTTTGGGACAAAATCTGCTAAATTTCACAAGAGGAGGTGCTGACGTGAAAATCGCAATATTCACCAACACATACTGGCCCAGTCGCAACGGTGTTGCCATTGCAATTAAGCTCCTGCGGGAATGCTTAATCGCGCTCGGACACACCGTCCTGGTTTTTGCGCCAGCCTATCCCGGTAAGAAATATAATGACCCCGAAGGGGTTTTTCGTTTTTCTGCCTTTGGGTTCGGAGACTATCCGCTAGCCAAGTTGCTGTTCGTTCGCAACAAGGCGAGGCGGATACTCATCGAACAAAAAGTCGAACTGGTTTACCTGCCACATCCCTGGTGGGTGAGCAGTTTGGGACTTAGTCTGGCCAAAGAACTCGACTTGGCCACGGTGTCAGTGATTCACACCCAGTACGACAAGATGGTCAAGGCTGTGCCACTGATTGGCTGGCTGGCAAAGCGCTCACCAATTGTCGGTCGGCTGATTGGTCGGATCCTCTGGTGGAAGGTCAGACGATTTTGCAACGCTGTTGACATGGTAACCACCCCGGGATTCGGCATGCAGAAGCATCTAGTCTCACTTGGAGTCAATACTCCGGTCTGGCTGACACCAAACCCAACCAATCTTGAAGGTTTCGGCCAGCAGGACTCCTCGGCGATTCGTGCCAAGCTCGATATCCCCACCGATTCACCGGTGATTGGTTATACCGGACGACTGGTCGCGGAGAAGAATCCCGATCAGTTGTTGGCAGCTTTTGCCCTGATCCGCGGCGGGGTGCAAGAAACTCACCTCTTGATCATCGGTGACGGTGAAATGAGAGCTGGTCTTGAGCGCCAAGCAGCCAAGATCGGAAATGTTCATTTCGCCGGCAGTCTTGATCACAGTCTGGTAGCCAAATACCTGGCTGCCTGCAACTTGTTCTTGAGCGCTTCGACCTTTGAGGTTCAGCCGTTGACCTACGTTGAAGCATTGGCCTCAGGCTTGCCGATTGTCGCCTACCGATCCCAAGGCAATGAGGTTGTCAGCGACAACGAAAATGGCAGACTGATATCGCTTGATAAGGGCCCTGCTGGTCTGGCGGCCGCTGTCATTGACCTGATCATCAATAGGACCAAGCTAACTGCCATGTCAAAGCGAGCACGAGTCTCGACTCACCAGTTCGAAAAAGTAGTCGCCACCAAGAGAACTGTCGAGGCTTTATGCGAAGCCAAGAAGCGTCACGACCTCCCGGAATCCTGAAAGGCTTCCGGGTTTTTTAAATCTGACTTTTCACGTCTTCCGGTATTTCAGACAGAAAACGGGATGGCACATTTGCGACCGGATTGCCAAAGTAAATACGGCCCGAAGCATAAATTAAATAGAGCTTCTTCCGAGCCCGGGTGATTCCGACATAACAGAGTCGACGCTCTTCTTCAATTTCGGATTCATCGATAATACTTCTGGCATGCGGCAAAAGCCCTTCTTCCATACCGATAATAAAGACTGACGGAAATTCGAGGCCCTTTGAAGAGTGCAGAGTCATTAAAGTAACTACATCGGCATTTTGGTCCAGCTCATCAGAATCTTGGTAAAGCGCAATTTTTTCCAGAAAGGATTCTAGCGGTTTTTCGACCCCCAAGGTATCGGTATATGATGCGACAGATTTCAACTCCAAAATATTCTCCCACCGTGCCTCGGCCTCGGCGGTGCCATCAAGCAAATTATCCTTATAGCCGCTTCCCTCCGCTACGATTTCGATTAAATCCGATACCCCGACCTCACGGCTTTTTGCTCTAAATTTTTCCATCATTTCTAAAAATTTTGCGATTTTTTGTCTTCCTTTGTCATTGCGAGCCGAAGACGTGGCAATCTGGATTGCTTCGTTACTCATCGTTCCTCGCAATGACGAGAGAAAAGTCATCACGGTCTTGGAACCAATGCCTCGGGCCGGCATATTTACAATTCTTTCAAAAGCGATCCTATCATCAGGATTGGCGATTAACCGCAAATAGGCCAGAATATCTTTAATCTCCCGTCGCTCATAGAATTTGATCCCGCCAATTACTTTGTATGGAATGCTGTACCGCAGAAATGCCTCTTCCATGGCTCGCGATTGAGCATTCATCCGGTACAAGACCGCAAAATCTGAATAACTGATGGTTTGCAGTTTGTGGTTTGTGGTTTTTCCAACCGACAACCGACTACTAACGACCAACCCTTTTATCTCTGTTGCCACAAATTCAGCCTCATCTTTTTCGTTTAATGCCTGATAAATTTGCAAGGCATGACCTTCCGGGTTGTCGGTGAACAAGGTTTTGTCGGTCCGATGGCGGTTGAATTTGATTAGTTCGTCTGCCGCCCGGAGAATATTTTTAGTCGAGCGGTAGTTTTGTTCAAGTTTGATAACTTTGGCGCCCGGATAATCCCGCTCAAAATTTAAGATGTTACGGAAGTTGGCACCGCGAAAACCATAGATCGATTGGGAATCGTCGCCGACAACACAGATATTTTTATTTTTGGCCGACAGCATTTTGGCCCAGAGATATTGAACCTGATTGGTGTCCTGATATTCGTCAACCAAAATATATTTAAAAATTCGCTGATACTTTTGCAACACCTCCGGTTGATCTTCAAATAATCGGACACAGAGCAAAAGCAGATCGTCAAAATCCATTGCACCGATGGTTTTCAGGTATTTTTGATACTGTTTGTAAACATCAAAGACAATTTCTTCAAACGGCGAATTTACATACTGTCCGTAATCATCAGGGCCGATAAATTCATTTTTTGCCCCCGATATATAGTGAAGCACGGCATTTGGATTGTAATTTTTGGTATCAATCCCTCTATCCTGCATAATTTTCTTCACAACTGATAATTGATCTTGACTGTCATAGATGGTAAAACTCGACGGATATCCCAAATGCTTAGCTTCGCGGCGGAGAATTTTGACACAAATTGAATGAAATGTTCCCATCCAGGGTAAAATATTCCTTGTGCTTTCGACTTTCAACTTTGAACTTTCACCTAGCAACGCTTCCATGCGTTGCTTCATCTCCCCTGCCGCTTTATTGGTGAAAGTCACGGCTAAAATACTTTCCGGCGCCGCTTTTTTCATTGATATTAGGTAGGCCAGCCGATGGGTTAGAGCCTTGGTTTTGCCACTCCCCGCTCCTGCGAGGATTAGAACAGGACCCTCAGTCGTCTCGACGGCTTCTCTCTGCGGCAGATTTAAATCATTGAGTATGTTTTTCATGCCTTTGTATTATAACAATTAGTTTAAAGATAACCCATCCTCCGCCGAGGCTTTGGAAAATAGATACCACAGGCATAGCCCGTTGGTACTGTTCCTCCTTGTGCGGCCTTCGGCCGGTCTATTGGATCGCGACCAACTATCGATTGAAAAACCGTATTCACCGCATTGATCCATAACGAACCAGGGTTCTTTAAACTAAAACGGAACAGACCTACAATTAAGATAGCTATCAACTAATCTTAAGGAGGACTGTCCCTATGTTTAGAATAAAAGATTTGCAGGGAGAAAGAAAGTGTCAGCGCATTATTGAG
>JBAZJN010000020.1:0-17947 GCA_041651295.1 Patescibacteria group bacterium
GGGAGGACAAGCAATTGTCGATGAAGAGGAAAGTAAAAAAGCCGCTTCTAAACTCTCTGGCGATAAACAAATTCCAGCTGGTTCTGGTGCGAATAAGGGCGGAACGCCACCGGAAAGAAAATCGATAATACCGAAAAAACAACCGGTGAATGAATGGTACAAATAGCGGTCGACATTCATTTTGCGATTTAATTAAAATCCAAGTCAAAATATATGTTTAAACCGATTAGATACGATTCTGGAAAAATTGTCTGTGTAAAAAATGGAACAGCTTCTTCAACTACGATTGCTAAGGGTGATGCTTTGGATTGGTCTAGTGGTTATCTGCAAAGAGCAACCGCTGGAACAACTGAGGTTCGTCTTGTTGCAATGGAAGATAAGGTAACAGCTGGTGGTGCTCACTCTGACATCATTTGCATAATTACCGATGGCGTTCAATTTGAGGGCGATTGTGCCGGAAATTCCGCAGTTGCTGAGCGGGGAACTTATTACGACTTGACTGACCATGATACTCTTAATGACGACGCGTCTTCAAATGACATATTTTATGTCATTGATACCGTCGGAGCAGCTGCCGATAAAAAGGTGCTGGGGTATTTTGTTCATAATATCGCGTAAAATATATGCCTATTCTAGTTTCAGATTTTTCGGCTTTAACCGATGATTTGCAAAGCATATTTAACGAGGTGGCCAAGCGAAAAGTTTCAGAGAACGTAGGATTTAGCGTATTTAATGTGTTCGACACCGAACGCAGAACTTACGACCATCTCGTTCTCCATGGTATTTCTGGTATTAAGAAGGTAGCTTCTGGCCAGGACTTGCCTAAGGTGAATGCTGAACAAGGAGATGACATTAGTTGGACTCAGGAATATTACGGCGCAATCGTCGATGTGACGAAAGCGATGAGAAAATTCGATTTGCACAATCAAATTGAAAGTATCGTCCGTTCTATCTCTGACGACGCGTTTGACAAAGTTGACCAAAGCCTTGCTGACCGACTCATTAATGGGTGGTCGACATCTTATACAGATGTTTATGGTGAAACGGTTGCCTCTGTTGGACCTGATGGCCTTGAGTTGTTCAACGCGACTCACTCCAACCCTGTAACGAGCAACACTTTCTCGAACATAATCTCTGACGGAACAAATACCAATCCTGCACTATCAAGACAAGCAATTGTCTATATGATAGCTCAAGGCTTGAAGCATAAGGACCCGAACAACCTTGTTCGACCTATCAGATATGATACCCTCGTGGTCTCGCCTGAACTTCAGGACATCGCAGAACGTATTTGCAACTCACAGTATCTTCCTGGAAGTGCAAACAACGACCTCAATCCTTTGAAAGGAAAAATCAAAGTGTTGGTATGGCCGCGTTTGGCTCTCTCAGCTGCTGGAACCGACGCTGACGCATATTGGTATCTGTATGATGGCACTGGAATCAAGGAAACTCTCAATTGTCTATTTGCTGAACGCCCTTCACTGGACGCTCCAGAGCAAGTATACGAGAATAAAAACTGGGAATATTCTATTGATTTCTTCTACGCTATCGGTACAGGATTCCCTGCATACATTGCAGGTTCCAAAGGCGATAACAGTTAGTCTCGTTAAATCCATAATAAAAATGGTAGGTTTTCTCGGGTTTCCTCAAAAAATCCGAGCCCTAGCGGGTTAAACTAATATCTAATAACATCATGACGACTATTATTAATTGGGCAAAACTGGTAAAAGAAAATCGTGCAAAATCATTAGGGATTTCATGGACGCCTGCTGAAATAAAAGCAATCCATGAAGATGGAATGAATCCTGATGATGTAAGAGCTGGTTTTTTAAGTAAAGCAGACGTTGAAAAAGCGAATGCAGAACCAGGGGAGAAAAAGCTCAGATACATGAACAGGGCGGAGCTTATCGAAGTTGCCAAAAGTTTAAATGTCAACTTTAATGAGTCTGTCGTGACAAGAGGCGACCTAATTCTCGAGATTGAGAATAAGAAGGAAGCCTTAAGCGAGGACAACGCTCAAAAACCTCAAGATAATCCAAACTCTGCTTCTCCGAGTTTGGAACAATAAGAAGATGAGAAGCCAATTGTTAAAATTAAGGCGGAGTAATTCGACGAAAGGCGAAAGGAGGATTGGTGAGATTCTTAAAAAAAACAAGATAAAGTTCAAAGCAAGAACGAATGTCGGACGATATGAAGTCGATTTCATTATCGGACGCGTCATTCTTGAGGTTGATGGTTCGGTCCACTCGGGAACGAACACTCAAAAGGATATTTATCTTGTTAATAAAGGATTTGTGCCTCTCCATTTTTCAACGAGTAGGAAGAATACAGAGACAATTGAAAAAACCTTAATTAATTTAATCAAAAACAATGGCTAAAGAAACTGATAATTTTATAAAGTCATCGTTCGGTTGGTTGGAACTCGTGAACTATACGAACTCACCAATCGATACCGACGCCAATCGAAGAGGCCTCGCCTTTGTAGGAGGAGCTTTGAAATATTGGAACGGTTCGAGTTGGGTATCGATTAGCGGTTCAGGTGGAGTTTCGACGCTTGACGAACTTTATGACAATGACAAGGTCTTATTAGCTGATGACGGGACATTAACATTTGTTCTTCCAGCAGCAGAGACCGCTGATTTGTTGACTCTTCAGGCTCAGGCAACTGCGACTGGAGATTGTTTGCAATTCATAAATGCAGGAACTGGATATGATGTAGTTGGAACTTCAAGCACTTGGTCTTTTAGTAAGGCTGGTGATTTATTGGTTGCTTCAATTGCTGGTTCTGCAACCGATACTGCACTTACGATTGATGCAAATGGTTCTGGAAAAATAACAATTGCCGGAACCTCGACTGGTGTGATTGAGTTCCAAGCGAGTATGACATCGGCGGCTTCAAAGAGTTTGACGATGGCTGGTGTCGGTGGTTCGAACATTCTTGTTATCACTGCGGGCGATGCATTGATGAGTGATGGTTCTTTGACGATAGTAGATGCAGATAATGCTACATCTTTATCGCTGACTAATAACACCATCACGACAGCTGGTTTAATTGCAATTACTTCAACATCGTTGACAACTGGAAATGGTTTATTGATGACTTGTAACGGTCTTACCGGGGGAAATATGATTTCATTGGTAACGACTGCTGCCGGTCTTACAACCGGAAAATTCCTTTCTATCAACGATGGTTCTGCAAGATTTACGATTGGCGCTGACGGTGCGACTGCAATTACAACCGGAGTTAATAGCACGAAAGCTTTGGAGATTACTGGTATTCAAACATCAGAACAACTTGTTACAATTACTTCTTCTGGAGTAACCGCTGACAACAAAGCGATTCTTTTGATTAATTCGTCCGGTGCTTCGGCATCTGGTTCAAATCAAATAAGAATTGCCCCGTCTGGTTCTCCTGTCGAAGGTTCTGTTGGAATCGAATTTGTTGGTTCGGCAAAACTCATGCAAGCAATGAATATTGACGGAGATTCTGTCGATAATTCGGTTGTGTTAATAAACGGTGGTGGCGCTTTAGCTTCTGATAAAGCGGTTCTCGAGGTGACCAATGACGGAAATCTAGCGTCTGGTGGAAACCTCGCGAGATTTGCAATTGGTGGAACACCGAATGCTGCCGCTATCGGAATTGAAGTTGTTGGTGCTGGAAAAGCGTTGACCGCACTTTCTGTTGACGCCGATCCGACCGCTTCGAATGTCGTATTGATTAATGGTGGTGGTGCATTAACTGATGGTCTCGCTGTTCTTGGACTTACTAATGATGGAAATCTAGCTACGGGTGGTAGTATTCTTCATGTAACAATGGGAGGAACTCCGCACGCCGCTGCAAATGCGGTTGAAATTACCGCCGCCAAAGATGCGCAAGCGTTAGTAATAACATCTAGCGCTGCGACAAATGATGCCGTTAGTATTTCTTCTGCAGGTGCGACCGCAACCGGAAAAGCTGCATTATATGTAACTTCTTCTGGAACTCCTGCCGCTGCCGCATCAAATGTTGTTCATTTTACATTTACTGGAACTGCAACAAACAATCCGGTAGTGTTGAATGTTAACAATGGCACGGCGAATGCTTGTCCTTTACTTGTGACCTCTAACGTTGCTGCTGCAACGAGACAAGTCGCAAGATTTGTCCAGGATAGTACCACTGGTGCGATTGAAGTTCTTGATTTACAGCAAGATGACGCCGACGTGGGCGTGTTGAAGTTGACAGTTGGAGCTCCTAATACAGGAGATTTGACAGTCACAACTGACGACAAGTCCGGTGGAACACCTGCATATATCAAAATTAAGATTAATTCAACAAATTATTGGATTAAGGCAACTCCTGCGGCCTAATTTTTAGGCAAATAGTTTTATAGGGCGGTTCTATTATAAAAATCGCCCTGATGGGGAAATAATAATTTTAATTTTAATTCAAATATATGCCTCAACATATTCCGTATACTACCGGTCTCGTATATCTTCATATAATTCACAATGCTATTACAGAAAATGTAGCGGTAGATGACGCAAAAGCACAATTATGTGCTGGCGCGAAAGCAATCGCTTTAACAATAACAGAGGCTGGGTCTGTAAATAACAGGTCTGGAGTTTTTGTTGTATCCGTTTCTATTGACGGTGGAGCAACTTTTTACACATATGCAATGCTTATGAGTAATGTTGCTAATTCGAATGCTCAAACGCCAATAAGAGTTGCGTCATTGACAAGGGCCAGTGCTGGAACAGATGTATTATTCTTTGATCCGGCGACACTCGGCGCGATAACTCATTTCAAAGTATCTGTAACTATTACAGATACCGATTCTCCAGCCGGTACATTTACCGTAAAGGCTGCGATAAAATACTAAAATGAAAATTTTAGGTAGAATTAACAAAGAAAAAATAATTGGAATAATAAGAAGTTTTGTTGATTTTATTTATTTGGTTACAGAAAAAAAACAACGATTGATGACAGAAAATGGACAATATATTATTATCGGTTCGAATGAAAAAAAAGTTGTTGTTAAAATAAAAGGAGATAATAAATTGATTGGAAAAATTAAATGAGTAACGATAAGTTTGTAAAAATCAGTGAATTACCAGAAATAGAAAATCTCGAAATTGGAGATTCTATTCCTGTTGTTCATGATGAAACAACTTATCGTGTCGATTGGGATGCGTTTAAAGGGGCGTCTGGTCCTTCTGGACCATCTGGACCATCTGGACCCTCGGGACCGTCAGGAGCTGATAGTACCGTATCCGGGCCGGCTGGTTCTTCAGGACCATCTGGACCCTCAGGACCCTCGGGTCCCTCTGGTGCTGATTCGACAGTGTCGGGTCCTTCTGGACCCTCGGGTCCCTCTGGTGCTGATAGCACAGTGTCTGGACCTACTGGCCCTTCAGGTCCGTCGGGACCCTCAGGACCCTCGGGTCCCTCTGGTGCTGATTCGACAGTGTCGGGTCCTTCTGGACCATCAGGACCCTCGGGACCGTCAGGAGCTGATAGTACCGTATCCGGGCCGGCTGGTTCTTCGGGACCCTCAGGACCCTCAGGACCGTCGGGACCGTCAGGAGCTGATAGTACTGTTTCTGGACCAACCGGTCCGACCGGACCTTCAGGTGCTGATAGTACTGTTTCTGGACCAACCGGTCCGACCGGACCGTCAGGAGCTGATAGTACTGTTTCTGGACCTTCAGGACCTTCAGGTGCTGATAGTACTGTTTCTGGACCAACCGGTCCGACCGGACCGTCAGGAGCTGATAGTACTGTTTCTGGCCCTTCGGGACCGTCGGGACCGTCAGGACTTTCCGGCGCCGATTCAACCGTTTCTGGACCAACCGGACCTTCGGGACCCTTAGGACCATCGGGACCATCGGGACCATCGGGACCCTCGGGGCCATCGGGACCAACTGGTCCGTCAGGGGCCAATAGTACAGTATCCGGACCATCGGGACCTTCCGGTGCTGATTCAACCATATCTGGGCCATCTGGACCGTCAGGACCGAGTGGGTCGACCGGTTTACCAGGAGCGGGAATTGATTGGCATGGATTATGGAGTGATGCCCATACTTATATTACGGACGATGCCGTTTCTTACAATGGTTCTTCTTATATTTCTAAACAAGATTCGAATATTAATCATTTGCCGACGGATATTGATTGGTGGGATTTATGGATTGAAAAAGGTCCTTCGGGTCCTTCGGGTCCTTCGGGTCCTTCAGGTCCTTCGGGACCGACAGGACCGTCAGGAGCCGATAGTACTATTTCTGGACCAACCGGTCCGTCAGGTCCCTCTGGTGCTGATAGTACGGTGTCGGGACCATCGGGACCTTCAGGACCTTCGGGACCCTCAGGTGCTGATAGCACGGTGTCGGGACCATCGGGACCTTCAGGACCTTCGGGACCCTCAGGTGCTGATAGCACGGTGTCGGGACCATCGGGTCCTTCTGGTGCCGATTCGACGGTGTCAGGTCCTTCTGGACCGACCGGACCGTCGGGAGCCAACAGCACGGTATCTGGGCCGACTGGCCCGTCAGGACCGTCGGGACCGTCAGGAGCTGATAGTACGGTGTCTGGTCCGTCAGGACCTTCGGGTGCTGATAGTACGGTATCTGGACCTTCAGGACCCTCGGGTCCGTCAGGAGCTGATAGTACAGTGTCTGGACCGACTGGCCCTTCAGGACCATCTGGACCCTCAGGACCATCGGGTGCTGATTCGACGGTGTCCGGACCAACCGGTCCGTCAGGAGCTGATAGTACAGTGTCTGGACCGACGGGCCCTTCAGGACCATCTGGACCCTCAGGACCATCGGGTGCTGATTCGACGGTGTCCGGACCAACCGGTCCGTCAGGAGCTGATAGTACAGTGTCTGGACCGACTGGCCCTTCAGGACCATCTGGACCCTCAGGACCATCGGGTGCTGATTCGACGGTGTCCGGACCAACCGGTCCGTCAGGAGCTGATAGTACAGTGTCTGGACCATCAGGTCCGTCAGGAGCTGATAGTACAGTGTCTGGACCGACTGGCCCTTCAGGACCATCGGGACCATCAGGTCCGTCAGGAGCTGATAGTACAGTGTCTGGACCGACTGGCCCTTCAGGACCATCGGGACCATCAGGTCCGTCAGGAGCTGATAGTACAGTGTCTGGACCGGCTCTTTCAGCAATTACCGGAAATCTTGATTTTGATGGACTCCCTGATTCTGACCATACCGCCGTTGGACCAACAACAAATGATTTCCAATCAGGCGCAACAATTGCATCGATGGATTTGGTAATGATGGGAAGTTCGAGCAAGTGGATTCTTGTTGATGCTGATGCTGTGGCGACATGTGCAGGTCTTTTAGCCATCGCGCTAGAAGCGAAAAATAATACCGAAGCAATGAATGTAGCTTTGCCGGGATGTTTTATTCGGGATGACACTTGGAATTGGACACCGGGAGCGACACTTTATGCGGGAGAAACTCCTGGGCAAATTCAATCATCTATCCCAACCGGAGCAGATGCAATTATTAAAGTTGTTGGTTTTGCGATGACAGCGGATGTAATATTTTTTAATCCTTCGCCCGACCAACAATCTGTTGTGGCATAATATGCTAATAATAGACCAATCAAAACTAACCGTTGAAATAACCAATATTTACTTTGTTAAAGACAATACTTTTTTTGCAGTTGAAAAGTATAATCAAATGGATTTGATCGAAAAAGAAGTTGGAGATTCTAAGACTTTTGATGAATTTTTACCTCAACAAAAAATTGCGCGTTGGGATAATGAAGTAAATTTCTCGGCACGATTGGTTCACGATGAACTAACTCCTACAGTTTCCACTCTAGAAGATAAGATAGTCTGGGATGGTGAAAGGGTAGCGGTTAATTTCTACGACCTTCCGATAGACGAAATAAATCCTGAAGGTGCGAGTGAATTTGAAGTTATCCTCAAGGAAAAACCCAAGACCAATATAGTTTCTTTTACAATTCAAACAAAAGGACTGGATTTTGCCTATCAGCCAGATTTGACCGAAAAAGAAATGAAAGATGGTGCGGAAAGACCTGAAAACGTTATTGGTTCTTATGCAGTTTACGCTTCTGAAAACAAGACTAATTACGTTGGTGGTAAGGAATACAAATGCGGTAAAGTTGGGCATATTTTCAGACCAAAAATAATTGATTCTGCAGGCACGGAAGTATGGGGAGAATTAAAAATTGATACGGAAAAAGGAATTTTATCTGTTGCTATTCCGCAAGACTTTTTAGACAAAGCGGTTTATCCAGTCAGGCACGCAGCAGGGTTGACTTTTGGGTATACGAGTGTCGGTGAAACTACAACATATGCTGGGCCAGATTTGTTAGGTATCAATTTATATACTTCTCCTAGCAATGCCGCTAATGCAAATAGTATTTCGTTATACTGCCAAAGATATTCTACATCTTCATTTAAGGCAATAATAACAAATAATAGTTTTCAAATTTTAACAAACGGAATAGGAGGGGCGGTTGCTTCTGAAAGCACAGCTGCTTGGAAAATAAGTTCTTTCGCATCAGCACCGGCAATAAGCGGAAACACGGTTTATGGAATTGGAATTGTGTATTCTAGTTATATGTATATTTGGTATGATGCTGGATTAACTTCTTATACTAACGAGAATAGTTACAGTTCACCATTCGACATGACAGATCCCTATGAGATTGATTACAGAATATCTTCCTATTGCACCTATACAGCTGCTTCTGGTTCCGCCAACTTGAAATCATATAATACTAATCTGAAGGCCAACATCAAAAGCATAAATACTAATTTAATCGCTAATGTAAAAAGTTTAAATACAAATGTATGAAATTAGAGTTTCCAAAACAATTTGATTTCGTGAAACAAGATTTAGATAATATTGGTTTATGGGAAAAAAGAACGACAGATTTTGTAAAAAAATATTTGAAACCGGGTCAAGTGTTTTTGAATGTCGGATCGCAAGTCGGATATTATGTTGTAATGGCTTCTGAATTAAAAACAAAAGTATATGCGTTTGAACCATCGGGCATTAATTTTGAATATTTGAAAAAGAATATTGAATTAAATGATTGCAAGAATGTAATTATTTCGAATAAAGCACTATCAAACAAGACTGGAAAAATAAAATTATATACTGGAAAAACTCCAGGTGAAAATAGTATTTTAGAAAATTATCATAATGATAGTGGATTCGAAAAAGTTGATTCAATTAAATGGGATGACTTGGGATTAGATATCCCCGATATGATTCTGATTGACGTCGAAGGAGCGGAGAAAATGGTGTTGGAAGGAATGCCAAGCGTGTTAACAACTAACAAGCCGATTACATTGATTATCGAAGATTGGGAAAATAAAGTGACTGATTGGCTTATTGATAATTATAATTTTAAATTAATATATACCGACCGTATTTCTGGAAACGTGATGCTTGTTAAAAATATTGAAATGGAATATGAGGAAGAGCCAATTAGGTGTCATTTACTCGGAACATTTAATGCACCAAATACATTAAAAGACGAAGGAATTGGCAACGCGTTCGGGACAAAAGTTATCAACATGGCAAAAATTCTTAAGAAACTTGGTTATTATATTATTTTTTATGGTGTTGAAGGAAGTGAAGTTGAGTGTGATGAGTTTGTTCAAGTTTCATCAAAAGAAGATTTGCTTAAAACGTATGGTGAATGGAATAAAGAAACTATTTATAAAGAAGATTATGGAGATTATTGTCATAAAATTTTTAATCAAAATTGTATTAGAGAAATAAATAATCGAAAACGGAATGGAGATTTTCTTTTACTTTGTCACGGGACGTTCCATAAAGAAATTGCTGATACCGTCAATTTACCAAATACCGTTGAAATAGGAATTGGACACAGAAGTTCTTTTGCAAGATTTAGAATATTCGAAAGTGAATTTCAACGTGCATGGACATACGGGCGAGAAGATTGCCATCTTAATAATTCTAATATTCCTGGAAATAGGAACAAAGGAAGCGGTAATTTTTATGATTGTGTTATTCCTGGATTTTTTGATATTGATGATTTTGATTTTTCGAACGAAAAAGAAGATTACTTTTTATATTTAGGAAGAATAATAAAGAATAAAGGAATTTATGTCGCGCAACAGGTGTGTGAAAAAATGGGGAAAAAATTAAAAGTTGCTGGATTTTATTATGATGTTGATAAAAAGTTTTTCGATGAATTTATTAAACTTCCAAACGTTGAGTATGTTGGATTTGCTGGAAAAGAAAAACGAAAAGAACTTATGAAAAATGCTAAGGCGTTATTTCTTCCAACACTTTATTTAGAACCATTTGGATATGTCGTGTTAGAAGCAAATATGAGTGGAACGCCTGTAATTACGACTGATTTTGGAGCATTTCCTGAAACAGTTAAAGACGGCGTGACTGGTTTCAGATGCAGAACATTCAAAGATTTTTGTGATGCTGTTAAAAATATAGATAAATTGAAAGCGAAAGATTGCCGAAATTGGGCAATGCAATATTCATTAGATAAAACAGTTCCAATGTATAAAAGATATTTTAATCAAATATTAGATTTAGCGACGTCGAAAGGTTGGTATAAATTATAACTTAAAACGCGTATGAAAACTCTTTACATCAATAATCAAGTATTAATTGAGGGGAAAAAAGAATCTTTTTTGTTAGCCGATTATGCTATCGGTGTGACAAGTTTTAATGTTGAAAGTATTGTTGGATTTGCGGTTAATTTAATTTTACAAATTGGTGAAACCGGTCAAGAAAATACTGAAATCGTGAAAACACATGCAGCAAATGCACCATCTGGATTAACCGTTACGCTTGCATCCGCGACAAAGTTTGAACATCTTCAAGGAACAAAAGTATATATTATCAGTTATGATCTTGTTGAATTTTCGTGGAGTTCGACGATTGATGGTGTAAAAACCGTTCTTGATACAATCGACGTCCAAGTAGATCAAATTGAAACTCAATATATCGATACCATTGAAACGAACGGTTATTATTTTATACGATTTAAAGAGGATATCGGTAACACGTTTTCTGGATATTCCGATCCGATACCATATGAAGGATATGCGATCAATACCGTTGGGAGTGCAATAACACACGCGATGAAACGGAATAAAATGAACGCATATACAGAATTTGTTGATCATGATTTTATGATAGAAGAAATAAATAATTGTCTAATGTTCGCGCATGATAAATTAAAAAAATGGCATAATCTTCAAGAATTTGATTATGAATTAGGACAGGCAACGAGGGGAAATTATCGGTTTGCTATGCCGGCTGATGCATGGCAATATTCATATAAATCTGTTCTTGGTTTCAGAATAGGGAATGGAACGAATTTAACATATAAAGACAAAGAAGAATGGGAAGAAGAACTGAGTGGTGTTAATCACGCACTTCTTAGCGGTTCAATTTTAACCGGCGCAACGTCGTTGATACTTGACGATTCGAATGATTTTCCAGAATCTGGTTCGATCATGATTAAGGGAATAATAATTGCATATACAGCAAATGAACAATCGAGCGGAACACTGTCTGGGATTCCAACCAGTGGTATCGGTTCAGTAACAGAAAATTTGACAAGTGGTCTTGATGTGTGGAACGGTGATTATGCGGAGGGAATTCCGGAATTTTTTACGGTGATGGATGGTTATATTCATTATTGGCCGACAGTGACTGCAAATCAAGTGGGTCGGAATGGATATCTTGATTATTGGAAAGAAACGCCGGTTATTGATTCAGATAACGATATATTGAATTTCGGGAGATATGATATGGTGAAATATTGGCTCACTGCTGCTGTCAGGTCGATGATAAAAAATGACGGCATTAGAGACCTAGAGGATGGAGATTTCAAATTATTTTTGCAAGCCTTAAATGATGCGATTAGCATCGAATTAAAAATACAAGGACAAAAATATAAACGAGGTCCAAGATTAAATAAAATTCAAAGATAAAGATATGGAAAAAGAAGCGGTCGAAAAACTTGTTAATATAGTAATAGCAAAACACTGTGAAATTGATGACAAAAAACACTCAGAGATTTTAAAGGAGATAAAGTTGTTATCAGATAAAGTTAATCCGGTAGTTCAGGCTTTCAATAATTATTCTACGACGGGAAAAATAGCGTCGAAAGTGGTGTTTAAAACCGCTCAATTCGTAATTGCGTTGGGAGTAATTATCGGTTCCATTTATACGGTTAAAGAGTGGATAAAAAAGTAATTTGATAAAAAACGTTAAAAAAGGGGGGGGATTCATGAGTAAAAAAACAAAAAAGAAGAAGAAAAAAAATGATGATGATATTTTGTACATTAACAGAAATAATCCGGCTTATTTAAGTTGGCGTGAAATTCTGGATAAGTACAATAACGGAAGTAACCAAACAATATTTGGAACGATCGAGAGGGAGGTGTGACGTGAGGATATGTCGAGTATGCAGTCGCATTTATCGGTTCGGTAAATGGATATTCAAATTTGAAATCCCAGAACCCGACAAAATTCGTTTCGACAATGCCGACAGAAATGGAGAAATCGAATATGAAGAATCTGTTTGCACAAATTGTAAAGACGAAACCGTCGTTGCGTGATAAACAGGGGGGCATTAGTTTAAAAAACTGATGCCTCCAGTAAAAATAATTATTAACAATAAATATATTAGTACCAACACAAGATTTTTTATTAAATTTTTTGGTGTGACAGTGGTAATATTGATGTTGTTTGTCTGGCTGACGAATATAATGTTTGGAATAATTAAAAAAATAGAACCAAGGAAAACATCTGTGACATGCAGGTTATATAATAATTGTTAAATTTATGAAAATAACAGTAGACCCAATTCGGAATATGAGTGAGGGAATAGTTCAAAAAGTGGATACGATTGCAGCAAATCTTCCAAGTTCTGTTTATTTATCGAATAATTTCATTTTTGATGAAATGCTTGGAAGAGCTGTTATTCGTAAAGGTTCGACTATTCTTGGAACTCAAGTAGCAGATGGAAAAAGTTGTCTTGGTCTTTATACGCACATAACAACAACTGGAATTAAAGTTCCGCTTGCCGTATTTAATGCATCAGATGACGGGTCGTCTGTTATTTCAAAATATACAGCTGAGACATGGTCGGATGCACAAATCGGACTTACCAATAGCGCAAATGCAAGATTTTTGACATTTTTGAACACGACGATGGTGTCGAATGGAATCAATAAATATTCAACGGTTGATGGTACCACATGGGTTGATACTGGTGGAAATCTTGATATTGGAAATTGTCCTCTCGGAACGCTAGGAATTGAATTTTTAGATAAAATATATATTGCTGGGGTGTCATCAAACAGGGATAGAATTTATTTTTCATCAACCCCAGATGTCGGAGCGATTAGTTGGACGGTTGGGAATGGGTATATCGATGTAGAACCAGAAGAAGGTGCCGGATCGATAACGGCCCTTGCAAAAGTTCCTGGATATTTATTGATTTTCAAAGAGAGGTCATTGAAAAGATGGGATTCCGATTCAACGTTTCCCGAAAGCTTAATGACAATTGGGACACCAAGCCAAGAAGCGGTAGTCATGACGGCACAGTCAGTTTATTATTACAGTGGAGGGCACGGTATTTATAACACAACCGGGGGTTATCCAAAGAAAATTTCAAGACGAATTCAAGACATTATCGAGGCAATTCCAAGTTCATATTATCAATCCGTTTCTGGTTGGGGCGATGGTGAACGGCTTTATTTTTCAATTGGTGATATTGAAATAGACAGATTCAACTTTAATAATTCAGTCGTTTGTTATAAGATAGATTCTAATGTTTGGTCATTAATGTCGTTTCCAAACGAAATTAAAAAATGGAATACAATGGTAGATGTTAACGGTGGTGAAACAATTATCGCTGGAGATGATGATGGTAATGTTTGGCAAATGTTTACCGGAACAATCGATGGAACGATGAGGATACCATTTATGCTTCAGACGCAACCGCTTGAATGGGGAAGCAGGGGACTTGCGAAAGAACTTTCAAAAATTGTGTCGTATACAAAACAACTAATAAATTGTCAGTTATATGCGAGAGTTAATGAAACGGGCAATTTTGAACCGATTAAAGTTATTGATCAAGATTCGTTAGAAATAACAACAGAACTAAGAGGACGTATATTCGAATTCAGAATTATTGGTGAAGGAATTTCCGGTAATCAATTTATTGGATTTGATTTTGCGTCAGTAAATACACTCGCAAGTTTTAAAGAATAATGGAAACAATAAAACCTACAATTTTTGACGTTGGTTATGATAGGAATTTAATCCGAAATTTTTTGTTAGTTAAAGAAAACTCTGTTATTTCACAAGATAAAATTAATAGTTTAGTATCACCAGAGATGATTTCAAGTGGTGATATCACCGGAAATTTGATTGTTGTTGCTGGTTATTTACAAAGTTCAAATTATCTCGCGGGTCTTCAAGGTTGGCGATTTAATTCAGCCGGAAATATTGATGCTAATGATGGTTATTTCAGGGGAACAATTGTCGCAACTGTTGGTAATATTGGCGGTTGGGTGATTGATACATATGGATTATTTTATGATGGTTCTGGGGCACCGAGTATCAGAACAGCCGAAAACGTAGGGGCTGGTGCCGACGGTGTTGTGATTGATAAAGATGGAGTAAGATGTTATGACGCTGTTTTGGGATGCGTTGTCAATTTGCCGGCTGATGGTACGCCGCCATCATTTGCATCCGGCGTGATTAATAATACGATATTTGAGGTTGATACGAACGCGATTATTAGGACGAGTGATATGGTTGGAGACGGATCCGCTAATTCGGCTGGTGTTTTACAAAATAACGGCGGAATTTATTTATGTGGAGCAAATCAAACGCTAGATAATGCGAACGTAAAATTTTTAATTAATGGAAATGCGTATTTTAAAGGAACAATATTAGCGTCAGAAATTTATAGCACGACGATCACGGGCGCTGATATTTCTGGTGGTGTTATTACTGGTGCGTTATTTAGAACGTCAGAGTCCGGACAACGAACGGAAATTACAGATTCTGGAATTGTATTATTAAATGGTGAAATTGGAGCGGCGTACGGAGACGAAGATTATTTATATGGCGATGCCAATAGAAAATATGGAACCGGCGTGTTGGCGTATATAAATAATACAAGTAAAATTATTCCATTTTATGTTTCGGCAGAACAATCGGTTGGAGATTTTCACATGGTAAATAGATCCTCTGATCCAAGCGGAATAGCCGAGGTCGGAGATTTATGTGTAGTAAATGGTAAATTAAAAATTTGTACATCGGGAGGAACACCAGGAACGTGGACTATTGTCGGTGTGCAAACAGCATAATTGTATGGCAAAATTTGAAATCGAAGTTGACGAAGAATTAATGCCGCTTTTAAAAGCGGTTACTGACAAAGCATTGGTAACTCCTCAAATTTATTTAACAAATATTTGCACAAATTGGTTAATGGAACAATATCGTGGGCTTGTAATTAAAAAAATACAAGATGCGCCTTTAATCCAGCTCAAAACAACGAGAACATATTTAGATAATTTAACTAAAATACAATAATATGGCAAATTTTCCTACATCACTTGACACGTTCGTTGACGAAGAAGATGGCGTGAGTTATCCGGTTGCTTCGGATATGAATGGTGTTTATGATGCGATTGAAAAAATTGAAGCGACAATCGGTATCACTGATTCCGCGGTCGCGACAAGTCACGATTATCGGATTGCTGCGATTGAAACATTTGGAAGTGAAGTTACTAGCGCCGACAAATATGTCGGTAAAACAGCAACTCAGACATTATCTAGTAAAACGCTGACAAAGCCGACGATAAATGGTTCTATTTTAGGAACAGCAGCATATACCCCAGACGCTGCCGGCACAGCGACACTCGATTGTGCTGCAGCGACAAGACATGTTATCACAATGCCGGCAGGTAATATTACAATCGCATTATCGAATATTTCAACCAATCAAGTAATTGAAATAGAAATAATTCAAGATGGTGTTGGTTCGAGAACCGTAACGTGGTTTACGACGATAAAATGGCCCGGTGGAACAGCGCCGGTTTTGACGACAACCGCAAGCAAAAAAGACGTTTTTATGATTGTATGCACTGGGGCGGGAACATATGATGGGCATATTGCAAGTAAAAAAATATAATTATGGCAATAATTACAAAATATCAAACTATCGGAAGTTATTACTGGATATGTCCAAATGATGTGTGGCAGGTTTTTGTTCAGTGTTGGGGCGGGGGTGGAAATGGCGGCAGGGGAGAAGATCAACATTCTGGTTATGGCGGAGCAGGTGGCGGCGGTGGTGCATATGCGTCGTCAGTAATTGATGTCGTGCCTGGAGTTTCGTATAAGATAGTCGTTGGGTCGGTTGCGGGTGATTCATCATTCGGAATAAATTTGGTTGTTGCTGATGGTGGAACGAGCGCATGGGGTCAAAGTTCACCAGGAGCCGGAGGCCAGGTAGCGAATTGTATCGGGACCGTTAAATACGCGGGCGGTAATGGTGGGGCGGGTGGTGGTTATGGCGGTCAAGCGGGAGGAGCTGGCGGAGCGGCAGGGCCACACGGCGCCGGTAGAAACTATGGTTTTTCTGGGAGTGGTGAAGACCCAAATAATCCCGGTGGCGATGGTGATGCCGGTTATGGAGGAGATGGAGGCGTTGACGACGGAGGAAATGGACATGGAAGTGAATTGGGTGGCGGTGGAGGAGGGGGCGGAGCTAATAATGGAGATGGTGGAAACGGAGGACTTTACGGGGGAGCTGGCGGTGGAGGAGAAAGCGGTGGAGGAGCGGGTGCAAGAGGACAAGTGATTTTAACATACGATTATGAATATCGCGGTAGTTTACTTTTTATGAAATTAATTTAATAATAATTATATGGGAAATACAGCAACACAAAATGCACAAATAAAAAAACTCTTGGCGGCCGGAATGACAATCGACTTTATCAATGCACATCCCGAGTTTAAGGACGGTACATGGATTGACCCGCAGGATGTTTCAAAATATCTTAATGCTTGGAAAAAAGATAAAGCGGCAAAAGATGCAGCAACGGCTGCTAAAAAAAAGCAAGAAGAATTCGAGGCGTCAGCTCCCGATATTTTAAAAAATGACCCGGCTTGGGCGACAATGCCTCAAGATATGAGAGAAATTGCTGTATATAATTATCAACTTCAACAATCACAAGACGCAGAAAAAGCAAGACTTTTAAATGTTGCCCTTGAAACAGCGGCATCTCAAGCGGACCCGTATTGGCGAGAAATTATTAGAATTGCCCAAGACGAATTGGTAAGAGGAATTGAAAGTTTACAGACTGACGCCATGACAAGAGAAGAAACTCTTGTAAAAAGAAAACAACAAATTGAAGAAGATCTTGCATCTGGCACAACATATTTGACTGACCAACAACGGGCAGATATGAAAGAACAATTAAAAAATTATGACACAGAATTAACAAACATTAGAGAAACGGCTGCTCAAAAAGGGATTACATCGAGTTCCATCAAAACAGAAGCAGACGAAATGGCATATGAAAAAAATAAATATACGGTTGAATCAATGCAACGTGAAGGTCAGAAAGCGCTTAGAGATTTGGGTGTAACAGCGGAAAGAGATATTGATACGATTGAAGATGAGGTTGATGCGTTAAAAACAGCGTTAGGGCAATCAACAACCGGACTCGTCAGAGAAAGTGAAAAATATTTAGGAACTGAAAATTTGCCGACATTGCCGTCATTCGCCACTCCGCTTGGCGATATTACCGGAAAACTGTATGAAGAAAAGACAGTAGATATTGAAAATAGAAAAAATGCGATATATAACGATTTAATTGGTAAATCTTTAAACGAATAAATATATGGGAGACACAATTTTGCAAAAAACACTTCCGCCAATGCC
>JBAZJN010000021.1:0-16178 GCA_041651295.1 Patescibacteria group bacterium
AAATACCACGACGAAGTGGACGCATTGGCCGAGCTCGACATGGCGATCTCGATTGCCATGGGCTCGCACAGCTTCGGCGACCTCTTCGACCGCGAGCATCCGCTCTTGGTGGTGCCGGTGGCCACGCACTCTAGCCAACTCAACCAGACGCTGTCGAGGGTAAGTCAGTATCTCGATAAGTTGGCGAGGTCGAAGCGGGAGCGCATTAAGGTTGATGGCTTGCTGGTCGGTTCATCCGGCCGATAGCCGTCACTCTCGTGGGGCGGGCCCGCAAGGCCCGCCCCATTTCGAAAAAGCAGTGTTGACAGCAGAAAGTAAATCAAGTAGAATCCTAGGTGGAGGTAATTTGAATCACTTGATTTAATGAAACAAATAAATTGAGCAGACCAGACCAGTTCTGCTGGTCTTTTTTGTTCCGCCTCCTTGCAACTTGACAATTAGGGGTTTTGTGAATTGCTTTATAACGAGTAATTTGACAAAACCAGATGAGAAGCGCCGTCGTGCTTCGCACAGAATTATGAATGATTAATTTTGAATTTTGATTGAATTTGGAATGTTTGAATTAATAAATTTAAACATTAGATAATTCATTAAAAATTTGAAATTTAAAATTAATAATTCCGCGCGGAGCGCGGAGAGTGGCGCTATATAAATAACTCGCTAATTCAACAATTAGAGCCAACTATCTTCGGATAGTTCACACTCTTATCTAAGAGTTTGATCCCTGCCTACCGGCAGGCAGGCTGGCTCAGTCTGAGCCAGGCAACTGTCTTGGACTGATCAGTCACTGCTGGTATCACGGGATTATCTCTTACTTATCTAAGAGTTTGATCCTGGCTCAGGATGAACGCTAGCGGCGCACCTAAAACATGCAAGTCGTACGCTTGTAAAAGCGTGGCAAACGGGTGAGTAACGCGTAGGAATCTGCCTTGATCCGGGAAATACCCCACCGAAAGGTGGGTTAATGTCCCATAGTCTGTTGCGGAGCAACAGAAGCACGAAATCCGAAATACTAAATCCGAAACAAATCCAAAATCCAAATGTTTAAAATTTCTAAAATTGGATATTGGAGAATTGTTTCGAATTTCGATATTCGAGTTTCGAATTTCTGTCGCTCCGTGACAGTAAAGCTCCGGCGGATCAAGAGGAGCCTGCGTCCTATCAGCTTGTTGGTGGGGTAAATGCCCACCAAGGCGATGACGGGTAGCTGGTCTGAGAGGATGATCAGCCACAATGGCACTGAGACACGGGCCATACACCTACGGGTGGCAGCAGTTAGGAATCGTACACAATGGACGAAAGTCTGATGTCGTGACGCCGCGTGAAGGATGAAGGTCTTCGGATTGTAAACTTCTTTTCTAAAGGACGATTATGACTTAACTTTAGGAATAAGCACCGGCTAACTACGTGCCAGAAGCCTCGGTAATACGTAGGGTGCGAGCGTTATCCGGAATTATTGGGCGTAAAGGGCGCGTAGGCGGTCCAACAAGTCCAATCTTAAAGCCCGCGGCCTAACCGCGGAGATGGATTGGAAACTGCTGGACTTGAGTAATTGCAGGGGTAAGCGGAATCTACGGTGTAGGGGTAAAATCCATTGATATCGTAGAGAACACCAATGGCGAAGGCAGCTTACTAGGCATTCACTGACGCTGAGGCGCGAAAGCGTGGGTAGCGAACGGGATTAGATACCCCGGTAGTCCACGCCGTAAACTATGCGAACTAGGTATTGGGATCTTCGACCGTCCTGGTACCGAAGCTAACGCGTTAAGTTCGCCGCCTGGGGAGTACGAGCGCAAGCTTAAAACTCAAAGGAATTGGCGGGGGCTCGCACAAGTGGTGGAACATGGGGTTTAATTCGACAGTAAGCGGAGAACCTCACCAAGGTTTGACATCTACCGAATCCTGCAGAAATGCGGGAGTGCCCGCACAGAGGACAGAACGACAAAATTCGAAATCCGAATGTCGAAATCTGAAACAATATCAAATGTTCAAAATATTAGATGTTTTATACATTTAAAAATTGGAATTTAGGATTTGTTTCTTATTTTGTGCTTCGATATTCGTGCTTTGCCAGTTGTGTTCTGCGTGCGGGAACGGTAAGACAGGTGCTGCACGGTCGTCGTCAGCTCGTGGCTTGAGCTGTTCCGTTAAGTCGGGAAACGAGCGCAACCCTTATCGTCTGTTAAATTTCTCAGGCGAGACTGCCTCGGCAACGGGGAGGAAGGTGGGGATGACGTCAGATCAGCGTGGCCTTTATACCTTGGGCGACACCCGTGTTACAATGGCTGTTACAGAGGGTCGCAATATCGCGAGATGGAGCTAATCCTTAAAAACAGTCCCAGTTCGGATTGCAGTCTGCAACTCGACTGCATGAAGTCGGAATCACTAGTAACCGTGGATCAGACACGCCACGGTGAATACGTTCTCGAGCCTTGCACACTGGCGCCTTGCCGTCAAATGTGCCAATCGGTTAAAATCCGATTTGCGGTAGTGTAGAACCGCAAAAGCGAAATCGCAGTCCGTATCCGTGAGGAGCAGGACGAAGGGCGAAATTAGCATTTCTTAGCTTGAATACTCGAAGGTCACCTAATTCGGCGATCCTGCGTGTGCATGGAGAAGCCATCTACAATCAAAAGAATTAGGTGAATATATGGGTGTTGAGATGAGAGAGAAAGGTGCATTTGGTGACCAAGGGAGATCTTGCATTGTCCTCGATGGTTAGCTATCATCGAGAAAGAGAAAGCGCAAGCTAATCTGATGCGATGTAAGAAGTCTGATGAACTCATAGTACCCTGAGCTTATCGAAGGGGAAGGAGTGAAATTGTCCAAATTAGATCCTCATTACATTTCGGGATTCGTGGACGGAGAAGGGTGTTTTGCAATTTGCATAGGCACTCATCGCACACTCAAAACGAAGACCGAAGTTAAGCTCGAGTTCGAGATCGAACTCGTTGAGGACGATAGAGCAATCTTAGAGCGGATCAGGAAAACGCTCGGATGCGGCAACATCTACACTCTCAAGTATGAGAGGTATGGGTGGCGACCGCATGTAAAATATAAAGTCCAGAAGATTTCTGACTTTACCGAGAAACTTATTCCTTTTTTCCGTCTCTATCCGCTTCAGGCAAAAAAGAAGCATAGCTTCAAAATTTTTGCCAAAGCGGTGGAACTTGTCGCAAACAAGAAGCATCTTGACCATAAGAATCTTTACCGATTTTTCAAGTTGCAACAACAGATGCGACAAAATAGCAAGAAAAGGACTTTAACCGCTAGGGTACGGGAAAACCGTTTGCCCAGTGGTGTCTGATGTTCAACTCGAAGAAGTTGAGTAATCAGGGAACCGCCCGTCAAGGCAGGAAAGCCGGCAATGCCCGAATCCCTCACCCTTAAACGACTAATCTCTAGCGAGATTAGTCCAGCATGTATGTTAAGCTGGTTTATTTACCAGCAATTAACTCGTGCTGCTTCTAGGCCGCAAGGCCTGTCGTTTAAGGGTGAGGGACACGGCAGGGTCGGTAATCAGGCCTAAGTCGTAACAAGGTATCCGTAGGGGAATCTGCGGATGGATCACCTCCTTTCTAGGGAGATAGCTTTGTGTCTCACTATTGCTTGACACAGATAAATTCGAAGCACGAATCTCGAAGCACCAAACAATAATAAATCTTCAAATATTTAATATTTAAACATTTGGATTTGGAATTTGTTTAGGATTGCGGATTTAGAATTTCGAAATTGCACGCCCTGCGTGCGAGTGGTGAGCGACAGCGAGACACGAAGCGATGGTTGACTCCAGATTTATTCTGGATGCTCGTCTGGTTTTGTCAGTTTTACTCTTTTACATTAGTCGATGAGCTCTTTTTTTGGTAGAATATTTATTGAATAAGGAGGAAATATTAAGGGTCAGACAGCTGCACCGGCGCAACCAGAGCGTTTCAGCGAGAACCCCGCAGTTTTAGCGTTTTTTTTGTGGTGGTTTCGGGAGACGCCCCTCGCAATCATCACTATTACCGGAAAGACACTGCGTAAAATTCAGTTATATTTTTCGCTTGACTTGTTAGCTAAAACCCTTTTTCTTCCGTGGAAAAGAGACGAAATTGACTCGTCAAATCTCTCTTTGGATCTCAAGATCAGGGTTTGGATTATGAATTTGGTATCGAGATTGGTCGGAGCAACAGTTCGCTCGATTGTAATCATCGTCGGCTTATCCGCTCTCGGCCTCACTTTCATTGCTGGCGCTATTATCACCATAGTATTTATCCTTCTCCCGTTTTTGGCGTGCTATTTATTATTTATCGCGTTTATATGAATTTAAATTTTAATAAAAGTGAGGCGCTTAACTTTAAAAAATACAGGGCTTTGCGCAATCTGGCCTCATTCCCCCATTCGGTAATTTACATTTTGTCAATTGCGTTATTAATCATCTCTCCCGCCCTAATGCTGTTTGGCTATAATGCGCAAAATCCTCTTTTAACTAATATCGCTACATTTGCGTTGGGAGTGTCTATCCTACTTTTTTATTTTTACGCTTTTTCAAGATCCTATAATCGCCCGATTGAGAAAATCGATTCCGCCAATATTGCCGAATCTTTAAATGAACACTCAATCGAAGTCGTAGAAAAGGCTTTCGATATTGCTGGGGAAAATAATTTTTCAGCGGTCAGTCCGATTGTGATATTGGCCGGTCTCGAACAGAGCGAGCGGGGAAGATATATGTTGCTCCGGGCCGGATTTGGCATTGAAAAAGATTTATCGGGAATGATTTCCGATGCGATCTTGGAAGTAGCGAAAGCCGAAAAGGGCAGTGGGAATATTGCCTTAAGCGAGGAGTCACTGGCGGTTTTTGAAGCGGCACGGCAGAACACAATTTTGCACAAGCGCAACTACGTATCGGTGGGGGACATTTTAATCGGGCTGATTCAAAAATCTGACATATTTAAAAAAATGATGTTTGAGATTAGGGTAGAGGAAGGGGATATGCAGAAAGTAGTTGAGTGGTACGAATTGTTGCTTGGTTTTCGCCAAAGGCATGAAAAGCCATTTTGGGATAGAGAAATCGCGGGGGGGATCGGACGAGATTGGAGTTTTGGCTATACCCCGACTCTTAATCAATTTGCGCGCAATCTCAACCAGGAAGTCGAATATTCGGGCGAGGTCCATGTCTATGGTCGCGCTCGTGAAATCGATGAAATTGAGCGGGTCTTGGCCAAAAGCTCGCAATCAAATGCCCTTTTAATCGGCGAGCATGGGATCGGCAAGAAAACAATTGTGCGTGGCTTTGTCTCGAGGATTGTCTTTGGCCAAGTCCTGCCGGTTTTGCGTTACAAGCAGGTTTTTCAGGTTGATACCGGTGCGCTTCTATCCGGTTCCAGCGACCCCGGTGAGATTGCGGGTAGAGTGACTAAAATATTCAATGAAGCCGTTAGGGCCGGCAACATCATTTTATTTTTTGATAATTTTCACGCGCTTTTATCGAGCAAAGAAGGTGTCGGTCAAGTCAATGTTTCAGAAATTTTGATGCCGTATCTGAACGGCTCAATCAATATCATTGGCACAACCACAATTAAAAATTACCACAAGGACATTGAAGCTAATCCCGGTGTCGCGCAAGCGCTTAATCGGATCGAGGTGCGAGAGCCAAATGCCGATCAGACCCTGCAGGTGCTGGAGGAGATGATTCCGATAATCGAAGCGCGAGACGGCGTTTTCTGGCCGTACCAATCCCTCAAAGAAGCAGTCAGAGTCGCCTCTCGGTATATTCAAAATATGCCGTTTCCCCAAAAAGCAATCGAAATTGTCGATGAAGTTTCGGTACAAATCGCCAAGGCTGGCCGCAAGATTATCCTAGCCAAAGACATCGATGATTTGATGAGCCGAAAACTAGAAGTGCCGGTTGCTCAGGCCGAGGGCAAAGAAGCGCAAAAACTTTTACAGTTGGAAGAGTTTTTGCATATGCGGGTCATCGGCCAAAACGAAGCTATTGAAGCGGTGGCCAACGCGATGCGCCGCGCCCGCTCGGGAATTCAAAACGCCAAGCGTCCGATCGGCACATTTTTATTTTTAGGCCCGACGGGGGTGGGAAAAACCGAAACTTCCAAGGCCTTGGCTGAAGCGTATTTTGGCTCGGAAAAAAGCATGATTAGGGTTGATATGTCGGAATATCAAGAGGCCTCGTCGGTTTATCGGCTTATTGGTTCGCCACCGGCAGGAGGGGCCGAAGGCGAAAAGGGACAGCTGACGACGGCCGTCGTCGACAATCCCTTTGCGCTTATCTTGCTCGATGAAATCGAAAAAGCCCACCCCAATATTTTAACGCTCTTTTTGCAAGTTTTCGACGACGGCCGTTTGACTGACAGCAATGGCCGGACGGTCGACTTTAACAATACGATTATTATTTCAACTTCGAATGCCGGCTCCGAGCTGATCCGCCAAAATATCCAAAAAGGAATTCATGGCGAGCAGATGAAAAAATCCTTACTTGATTTTCTGCAGGTCAAGGGGATTTTCCGGCCGGAGTTTTTAAACCGGTTTGACGCGGTTGTCGCCTTTCATCCATTATCCGAAGACCAGATAGTTGAAGTAGCGAAATTAATGCTCGATCAGCTTTCCCAAAGAATGGCCGAAAAAGAAATTACGGTCACTTTTACTCAAAAAGCAATTGTGAAACTGGCCAAAGAGGGATTTGATCCGGTCTACGGCGCTCGGCCGATGCGTCGCGCCATTCAAGACAAAGTGGAAAATGTTTTGGCCCAGTCGATTTTGGCCGGTAAAGTTCCCCGCGGTTCGCAGGTTACAATCGACGAGGGAGATATAGCATAAGTTAAAAGTAAAAAGTAAAAAGTTGGTATCAAGAAATCCGCGAAGGCGGATTTTTATTATTACTGGTGGGCAATGGAGGACTCGAACCTCCGACCTCGTCATTATCAGTGACGCGCTCTAACCAGCTGAGCTAATTGCCCATCCCTAACCATACTATCAAAAAAATTTACGACTCGGTCGGCGACCTCGGGGCGAGAGTACCACCTCTCGCCTCAGTGACGCGCTCTAACCAGCTGAGCTAATTGCCCTATCCTTTTCCAGAAAATTTTAGCAGATTTTGTATTTATTTCAATAAAACATTCCAAAATTACTTTATTCTGAAAATATTTTGAGGTATACTGACACTGTGGACGAAACCGAGTACGACGAGATAAAAAACTATGTCATCAAGTTGCCGAAGTCGGGCAAGTATGAGCCGGCTGATTTTGTTGATTTTCTCAAAACGCTTTCGCGAATTTTCAAAAACGTTCCCTTCGCCCTTTCGCTCAACATGATCGAAAAAAGGATTTATTATGGACTCAAAATAAATCGTAGCCATTATTCCGTGATTGAAAATCAGCTTTATGCTGCCTTTCCCAAAATTGAAATCGAACCGATTAAATCCGGTCTGACGATCGGTCAGCCCCATCAGGGCGCCCAAGCCAATTTGCACTTAAAGCACGGTGATTTTTATCCGTTTCTAAAATACGACCAAATCGACGGCGATTTTTTAGCTGATATCTACAACCAGTTTAGCCGTATTTCCGCCCGAGATATATTTTCCTTCGAAGTAAAAATTACCCCAATGGACTACGACCGGATGCTTTTTTTAATGAAGCGAAATATCAAGCTGGGAGTTAAAAGCACCAAAGACCGCCTCAATATTTTTCAGGGAATAGTGTCCAAAAAGGGGACAGCGGATATTAAGCAAAAAGCGCTGGCGGCAGCGCAGGAAAAAAATAAAGAACCGCTTTATATGACCGAACTGAATCTGACTATATTTTCCGATACATATGAATCCGCCTCGTCTAAACTTGAGCCGATTGCGCAGGTTTTCCACAAACTGGAGAGCGAATACAACGAATTTGTGTTTAAAGTCGGTCCGGTGAACGAACGGGATGCGGAGCGTTTTGTGGATTTAAGTTTTGTCAAGAATCCCCTTTATCTTTCCGCTAGTGAAATAAGTACCATTTTGCATTTTCCTCCCGACACCGATACGGTGCCAAACCTCTATAAAATTTTGGCGCCCAAAGCCGAACCGCCCATCGGTCTGCCGACGCTGGAAAATACCCCCGCTGAAGAACTTTGTTTGTTTGGTAAAACTAATTATCGCAATATTCGCGAGGAGTTTGGGATAAAACGCAAAGACCGCGCGAGACACATGTACTTTATCGGAAAATCAGGTGTCGGAAAATCGAAACTTTTAGAGCTTTTAATCAAGGGTGATATTGAAGGCGGGCATGGTGTTTGTGTAATCGATCCGCATGGCGATTTGATTGAAAACATCATTCCGTTTATTCCCGAGGGCAGAGTTAAAGACGTGATTTATTTTAATGCACCGGATGAAAAATTTCCGATCTCGTTTAATCCGATTGAAAAAGTCGATAAAGTATATCGCCAGCAAGTCGCAACCGGGCTTATTGAAACATTCAAAAAAATCTTTGGCGCTAACTGGACGCCTCGGCTCGAGCATGTTTTGCGTATGACACTTTTGGCTTTGCTCGATGCGCCCAAGGCCTCGATTATGTCTGTTCTGCTCCTTTTAACCGATCGCGATTTTCGTCAGGAAGTGATTAAAACTATTGACGATCAGGTGGTGAAAAATTTCTGGACCAATGAATTCGCCAGCTGGAGTGAGAAGTTTGATAGCGAAGCAATTATGCCGATTCTAAATAAAATCGGGCAGTTTGTATCAAATTCAATTATCAGAAATATTGTCGGGCAAGATGAAAATAAGATTGTGATGCCAGACATTATGAATAACAAAAAGATTTTGCTGGTCAAGTTACCCAAGGGTATTTTGGGCGAAGAAAACACTTCGCTACTGGGCTCGATGATGGTAACTAAAATTTATCAGTCGGCTTTGGCGCGGGCCGATGTGCCGGAAAAAGACAGAGTGCCTTTTTATTTTTACATTGACGAGTTTCAAAACTTTGCGACCGATTCATTTTCAAATATCTTATCGGAATCAAGAAAATATAAACTGTCGCTTTCGATTGCTCACCAGTATGTTTCCCAGCTAACAGATGTCATCAAAAAGACGGTTTTTGGAAATATCGGCACTATTGTCAGTTTTCGTCTCGGTCCCGAAGATGCGACACTTTTAGAGCAGGAGTTTGAACCGAAATTCAAAGCGGCTGATATTACCAATCTCGGTGTCCAAGAGATTTATCTGAAAATGTCTATCAATGATGAGGTCAAAGATGCTTTTTCGGCCCGGACTTTGTTTGTTCCCGAACCGGAGCATAATCTCAAAGATGCTATTGTAAAATACACTCGAGAGCACTATTGTAAGGACAGAAGTCAGGCGGAAGGGGAAATCAAGAAAGAGAAGTCGAAAGAGATGGAAGTGCTGGAAAAACTCAAAAACGAGGACTTTTCCGCGCCGATTTTGTAAGAAGTATGTATTATGTAGCAAGGAGAATGTATTTAAACTTTAAAAAACAATGAGCGAACAGAAAAAGTGCAAAAATTGTGGTCAGAACTTTGAGGTTTCGGAAGATGACCTAGAATTTATAAGGAAGGTTTCTCCTGAGTATGGGGGTCAAGTATTGGGGCTACCCTCTCCGGAGCTTTGTGTTGTTTGCAGGAGAATCGAGCATCTTGCATGGCGTAATGAGCGATCTATATATAAGACCAAATCTGATAAAAGCGACAAGGAAATCGTTTCAATATATGCTCCCAATAGTGGCTATAAAGTTTATAGTCAAAGTGAATTTTATAGTGATGATTGGGATGCCAATTCCTTCGGAAAAGAATTTGATTTTACCAAACCATTTTTTCAGCAAATGGATGATTTAATGAAAAAAGTACCCCGCCTTGCAAGAAGCGTTTTTGATGCAGAGAATTCTGATTTTGTAAACTCAAACTGGCATGTGAAAAACTGCTACTTAACTTTTAATGTTGGTTATAGTGAGGATTCCTTATATTGCACCCAAGTATTTTACTCAAAAAGTTGTGTGGATTGTTTGGATGTAAAAAAAAGTGAACGGCTTTATGGTAGCTTTGATTGCGACAACTGCCAAAATGCAATTTATCTGGAGCATTGTAAAAATACCTTTGAATCTTTCTTTGGCTACGATTGCTCGGATTGCAAGAATGTATTCATGTGTAAGAATTTAAAGCACAAACAATATTATATTAGAAACAAGGAGTATGCAAAAGATGAGTATTTTAGGCAACTTGAACAATTTGGTGTGACTAAGCGTTCGGGTGTCAAATTATTTGTCGACGAGTTTGAAAAATTGAAAGAAGGCGCAATTCATAAGGAAAACAATAATATTAATGCTGAGAACTGTATTGGCGACTATTTAGTCGAATGCAAGAATTGCAAGAATTGTTTCAATGTTTTTAAAAGCGAGGATTGTTATCAAGTCACGGATGTTGATAATGACGGCAAGGATTCGCGCTATGTAGATTATGCGGCTGAAAATGAGTTTTGTTATGATGGAGTAAGTTTGTCTGGTTATAAAAATATTCTCGGTTGTTGGATAGTTGGCGGAAAAAATTTAGTTTATTGTAATATTTGTATGAATTGTTCTGACTGCTTTGGATGTACGATGCTTCAAAATAAACAGTATTGCATTTTAAATAAACAATATACAAAAGAAGAATACGAACAGTTGCTACCAAAAATTATTGAGTCCATGAAATCGACCGGTGAGTGGGGTAAGTTCTATCCAATGTGGCTCTCGCCATTTGGTTATAATGAAACTGTGGCAAATGATTATTTTCCCAAAACCAAGGAAGAAGCCGAAAAGCTTGGGAGCAAGTGGCAGGATGAAGATTTTGGGCTAAAATACGAAGGACCATTTTATAATCCGGAAGACGATATCAGTGCGTATATTAATAACGAAGCAAAGCAAAAAGAACTGCTTGGTGGGATTATAAAGTGCGAGAAAACTGGCAAGCCGTTTAAAGTTGTCCCTCAAGAACTGGCGTTTTATATGGAAAATAAAATTCCCGTTCCGACTAAACATTCCGAAACTCGTTATAAGAGTTTATTCAAACTTCGCAATCCCCGCAAGCTTCACCACCGCCAATGTATGTGCGAAGAGACGGGGCACGACCACGAAGGTAGATGTAAAAATGAATTTGAGACCACCTATGCACCGGACAGACCGGAGAAGGTGTATTGTGAGGAGTGTTATCAAAAGAGTGTTATATGACAAAGGCACGATTGGCTCTGAATTTATCGAATTCATAAACCGCCCGAGCCGTTTTATATTCTGTCGCCAACGCTTCTTTTAAACGGCCTAATTTTATGGTTAAATTAAGCTAATGAAAATTGTTAAAGACACAATCACAATTTCCGCATTGCGCAGGATGGCTGCAGGGATGTTTGGCAACTTAGTCAAGGCGGTAGTTGATATTGAAAAGGGAATTATCGCTGTTGATGCCGAGCTCCATGCAGACGAAGAAGCACTGCTCATTGAAAACGGTTCAAAACAAAATAATTTGTGGGGAATCAATTTATATCCGGAAAAAAGAGGCGATGACTTTGTCGAATTTGATTCAATGATAAACCTTCGGCCTTCGCAGGGAAATAGATCGCGAGGTGTCGAGAGCGAAGAGATACAAAATAAAATTAAATCAATAGTAGGCAAGGTGGTTCAGAGATGATTTGTCAGCACAAAGCTCTAGCGGAAGGAAAATGGTTTGATTTAACTTTTGCACAGCAGATGGCCAATATCGGCAGTGAAGTTTTTCGTGCGATTATGAGCCGAGATAAAAAAGACGAAAAATCAGCTGATCTATCTTTCGAAAGAGCGCTCGAATTAATTGATTTGACTTTAGAAGATCCGAAGAATCGCCCGCGACTTAGAGAGATTTCGCGCGTGCGCGAATCTTTCGTTGATTACTTCAAATACGACAATCAATACCGGCAAACCGAAGAATCAATAAACCAATATTTTTATAACTTTAATTACTTGGCGAGGATTGGAGTGTAGATGATTGAGTTTTTGCTAAACAGATGGGTTGTGCTGATTGTGGGGATATTGTTTATGTTTATTGGTCTTAAGCCCGAATGGACGGTGTGGGTGGTGCGCACTGTCGGGAAGATGGGGTGGGCGGAGCAACGGGTTGGTACAGGATCGACATTTGATATTTGGAAAATTATCGGGATATTGGCGCCGATTATCGCGATCATTTACTTTTTTTCCGGAGGGATAAAATTTGAGGGAAAGATGGAGCAACCGGAAACGCAGTGGGGAGAGTACCGCTGATATTTTTATTATTAGGAGATAGTTGTTAATGGGTGATTTAATTATAAAAGTAGATAATCTTACTAAGGTTTTTTCTGCGGGAAATGTAGCCGTTAACTCTATCTCGTTTGAAGTTTTAAGGCATCAGGTGTTTGGAATTTTGGGGCCAAATGGTTCTGGCAAAACAACTATCTTAAGAATGCTAGCTACTGTGTTAGAGCCGAGCAATGGGTCAATTGTTATAGATGGTTTGGATTATATAAGAGACCAACAAACGATTAGGTCGAGTATTGGCTATGTTCCGCAAAGGGATGCCCTCTATCCAAATCTCACTGCCTGGGAGAATATTGATATTTTTTTCTCTGCCTATCCTTACAATGGCGATAGGAAAAAGAGGATCGAAAAAATCTTGAAGAAAGTTGATCTTTGGGATTCGCGGAATATTTTTGTCAGACGCTTATCTGGCGGAATGACCAAGAGATTATCGATCGCAATTGCTATTGTTCATGACCCTAGAGTAATCTTTTTTGATGAGGTTACAATGGGGCTTGACCCTGTTGCCAGAAGTAATATTTGGGGCTTGGTAAATAAATTGAAGAAACATTCGGCGATTGTTATGACAACGCACTATATGGATGAGGCGGAGCAACTTTGCGATAATTTGATAATAATTTCAGGGGGTTCGATTATAGCCAACGGCAAACCCGAGAAAATCACCCATAACTTTAAAGCAAAAAACTTACACGAGGTGATTGTTATGGTTGTCAAGGGGGGTAATGTATAAGGTTGCACTCTATGAACTCAAGAAACTTTTAAGAGATTCACGGTGGATGATGATTTTTGCAATTCAACCAGTTATTCTTGTGGTTTTTTTGGGTTTGGTGGCGCTCCATGAGCCAGAAAATATTCTAGTTGGAATATATAATCGGAATGACAATGAATATTCTAACCAATTAATTGAATCAATAAAGGATGATGGTAGGCTTAATATAAGCGAGTTTGATAGCGAGCAGCATTTAAGGGATGAAATTAATAGCGACAGGTTGAAGCTTGCCGCTATTATTGACGTTGAAAAGGATGGATATATCGACGGGCAGATTGAGATTATAGACAATTCTACTGTACCGGAGGTGTCTGCCAAAGGGGCAGAAGCGATCCTGGATGCTTTTGATGATAATTCAGCTGATTTTGTAAAGGAAAATATTCAAACCAATATAGACAATTACATTAAAAATCAAGAGATTGCTTTTTATAATGATAGCGAGAAATCACTTGAGAGTCTCGGGACAACTATTACCTCTCTCGGTCTGCCGGAGGCGGTAGCTAGTCAGCTTCAGCAGGCTGTGGGTGAAGTCAAGCCAAATCTTGAGCTGGCCCCCACCGATAATCTTGATATTCCGAGATTGAATCTAGTAAAAACAATAAATACCAATAAGGATATAAGGTATTTTGATTTTTATGCGTCTGCAGTAATTGTTTTGCTAACCATTCTTATTGCATTAAAACTTGCAGATACTGCTATTACAGAAGAAAGAACAGTTGGTACTTTCGAGAGGTTTTTTGTGACGCCTTATCGCAAATATCATATGATATTAGGCAAGATGATTGCTTATACCATTCTAGATCTTGTTCTGGCGACTATTATTCTCCTATCAATGATTTTATTGTTTGACGTGAGCTTCGGACCATATTGGTTGGTTTTTCTAATTGCTTTTATCAGCGCTACAGTCGCTGCTTCTTTAGGTATTTTGATTTCTTGCTTGACTTATACGATTGCTGAATCAATCCAAGCTTCAAACCTTCTATTCTTTTCATTTTTGATATTAACAGGTTTCTTGTTCCAGCCAGAATCAATGCATCCGGCAATAAAAGTAATTTCCAAGCTTCTCCCCTTTACATATTTGATAGATGCAATGAGAGAAATAAACTTATTGAACATGGGATTTGGGGATGTTTGGCAAAAGCTTTTGTTCGCCTCTTGCTCCATACCGATATTTCTTTTTGGTGCTTCATTGCTCCTGCGTCGAAAAGCTACTTAGCTATCGCACCTTGTTTTCCGGACATTTTTAGAGTAAGATTAAACTTTGAAAATGGGCCTGTAGTTCAGCTGGTTAGAATGCCACATTTGCAATGTGGAGGTCGGCGGTTCGAATCCGCCCAGGTCCACCATAATGTATTTACTTGTTCGGAAGCCGCCTCGCGCGGGCTGAAAGCCCGCGCTTCGGCTGGCAGTTGCAAGAGTAAATTGTATTGTTTTTCAAAATTCATTTTCAGCTTTCCGTCCAGTAAAATGCGGTTCGAGCCGACGGTTTTCAAAAAATTCTTCATTCCGAAGAAATTTTTTGTATTGGCAAGATTTCCTGCTTGGTTGGCATCTAAAATCCATGATTTTAGGAGTTCGAGCCAATGATTTCCTTTTCGCTCAAAATCGTTAAGTTTTTGTTCCAGATCGGCTTTTTGTTCAACTAAAATATTTTTCTTTTGCTTAAATTCTTCAAGTTCAATTTCACCGTCTAAATGCAAATCAATAAGCCGATTGATTCTTTCTTTTGTTTTAGTCAATTTCTCTTTTAGATTTTGAGCGAAAATTCCTGACGAGTCGTTTTGTTCACTTTCCCATTCCTCAACTTTTGCTAAATACTTGCCTTTCCATTCGTCAGGAATAGAAACTTTTTGACAAGTATCTTGTATTTGATCGGCAAGCAATTCCTCCCGCAAAAAGTCATGTTGTTGGCATTTTTGGGTTTTGCTTTTCTTGGTACAACGGTAATAGATATATTCTTTGCCACTTGGCTTAGTTTTCCTTTCAGCGGTTATCGTGTAACCGCATTCTCCACATTTAGCAAAACCCATAAATTGGAAGTTTTTTTCTTTTGACTTTTTGCGAGGTTTGCCGTTGTCGTGAATAGCTAATTGTATTTTGTCAAAAAGTTTCTTGGAAATCATTGGCTTATGAGAACCTTGCATTAGCTCACCTCGATGCATAAACATTCCATAGTAGAATGGATTTTTGAGCAATCCTTGTATTGTGGATAAATGCAAAGGTTCTCCATTTTTGCCAACCAAACCAAGAGAAAACATTTTGTCTTTTATTTGAGTTAAGGTGTGGTTGCCCTCGGCAAAAAGCTCCAATATCTTTTTCATTTTATTAAAGGTTGTTTTGTTTGGCTCAATAGTTCTAAGTCGAGGTTCGTTGTAATATCCCAAAGGAGCTTTTGCCGGCAATTCTCCACGCCTTAACTTTTGCCTTATTCCTCTTAAAATGTTTTCTCTTAAATTGTCGGTGTAATATTTGGCTTGCCCAAAGGCAACGCTCAACATAAACTTGCCTTGAGGTGTTGTGTCAAACCAAAAAGTCGGGAATTTTAGCGAAGTTATCTTTTGAGTATCAACTAAATAAATTACTTTTCCGCCATCAATCGAGTTTCTTGCTAAACGATCGGGGTTCCATGCTAAAATTCCCGAAGCGTTGCCTTTTTCTATTTCAGAAAGCATTTGATTAAATATCGGTCGGCCCGGCTCCTTTGCAGTACGACTTTCGGTAAATTCTTTTATCACAAAAAGGTTGTTTTGTTTGGCATAATCTCGGAGTTCTTGGAGCTGGGCCTCAATAGACAAAATTTGTCGTTCCTCATCTTCTGATGACTTTCGACAATAGATGAAATACTTTAACATTTCCCCTCCTTATATTTTGTCTATTAACTGCTTTCTGAAATTACACCGACAATAGAAATCTTGCCAATTCGCCCAAAGGGCGATAAAACCGTCAGCTCTGAAGTATGGTTGCATCATACTTTCTGTGTTTCACACAGGAATCGCATTATTCGGGACGGGAAGTTGAAAATGAATTTTGAAAAACAATACAATTTACTCTTGCAACTGCCAGCCGAAGCGCGGGCTTTCAGCCCGCGCGAGGCGGCTTCCGAACAAGTAAATACATTATGGTGGTGTGTTCTC
>JBAZJN010000022.1:0-15587 GCA_041651295.1 Patescibacteria group bacterium
GGACGGCAAAATGCCGTTGAATTATTAATTGGTCTGAATAAAAGTTCTGCCGTCAGGCGTGGCACACTGTGGCGGATTGGATTTCATTATGGAAAAGCCTGCCATAACGCAAGAATTAAAATCGGTAATTTGTTTTAGAAGCTCATCGCATTTTTCTTTATCTTCCGAATAACTCGATACTAAACATTTAGAGAGCTGGCTTGCTAAAGTGTTTTCATCTGAAGCCGAATCCCACCTGACGGTTTGGACTATGCGATCCACCGTTGCGTCAAGATCAAAAGCCTCTCTTTCGCTCGTGCAGGCCAGACTCTGTTCCTCATCGTAATTGGTACAATTTGGATAGCGCAAAACAAAGCTGACCGAAACCAATTTTCCTCTCTTGGGAGTCGTATAAATGTAGGAAGAATAAACACTTCCCGCAGCTCCTTCGTTTTTAACGTTAACGCAGTAAATTCTATTATCGACTAATCTCTGGCTGGTTATTTCAAGCATGCTGCTTTTCTCCTGAGGCGTTTCTACGCAGGAAAAATTGCCCGATTCAACCTTTATGGTCGGTGGCCACTCTGCAACGCTAATATATTTTGCCAATAATTCTTTGGGATATTGAAATGTTATTCCATCGTCATTGGTAATTGTCACCCATAGATTATTATCAGAACCATTGGTGTTTTCAGTAATAGTCCAAAGCGAATAATAACGGCCGTAATATTTGTGAGTGGCAACTGCACTTTGTCCTGTCGGAGACTTGAAAAAATAACCTGATCCCATTTGTTCTGTAAACTCATACCCCTTAGTTTTCATAAAATTATATATCATCATCCCGTTCTTACTTTCGGTCATGAATTTATTATCCGAACCAGACAATTGGACTATGTCCGCATCACTAAATTTTAATTGAATAATCCCTTTGATTTCTGGCCAAGGATTACCTTCTTGAAAGATGACTGGGGAGTAAAAAAGTATAAAAACACCTAACAATAAAATAATTAAGGAAGCGATAAATAAAACTTTTTTATTTTTTGACGAGTGTTCAAAAATCATAGTGGATTATTATTTTTCTTTCTGCCTCTGATCGCAATAACAATTGTGGCAATAATCAGAATAAGGCCGAGTCCTTGCGCTCCAGGGCTGTCGTCGTATCCGCCGAATACGATTAAAAACAGCCCAAATAATATTACTAAAATACAAAGTGTTATTTTAATATATTTATTCATTTCTTTTATATCCATCTATCAAGTACAGAATTCCTGGAATGATAGGCACGGCTAAATTGATGCTAAGATTTGCTTCCGTTAAAAGACCGACAATAAAACCGATTGCAATTGCGATAACAATAAGCCAGCCTGCGACTTTTGGATGTTTCCAGCCTAAAGCCAGGCCGATAAAAACCAACGGCATCATAGATAAGGCAACATTCTCCCACAGGGAATAATTCGGATTAGCAAATGGGAGAGGATTGCCATAGCCAAAATAAAACGGCAAAGCAAATACCAGAATACACAATGCAATTATTCGAGCGAACCATTTGATTGTTTTCATAAATTTATTTTTTTAATAATAACTTTTTTAGGAAACTCTGGCTTAATTATTAAATCGGGCATATAGGTAACCTTATAAAGATTAAACAGGTTATTGGCTCTATGCGAAGCTTCCTGGTCAGACAATTCAACCCCGTACCGCTTTTTATATAATTCCTTAAATTCTTGTATGGCTTGTTGGGGCAACATATTAGCAAGATTTAATCTGTAAAATAATACCCATAATTTGCGTAATGAACCCAAGCGCAAACAGACTAAAGCCAGCTATACCTAATTTTCTATCTTTCAAATGTTTTTTCTGAGTATAATCTCCCGTTTTTTTATCCATATCTACAATAAAATCATCATCAATGTTTCTCCGAACGCTCAAATAAGGATACAACACAACCAATGACGCTGCAGTATTTAGGCAGAGTCCTATTAAGATCAAAATATTAGACAGAGTCATATTTTCTAATTGTTTATTTTATAATCTCCTTCAGCTTCCAAAACGTGCTCCCACCCTCACGAATCAGATCATCGACGAGTTTATAAGTATCGTCTTTTGTATCAGCATTTTCATAAAGAGCTTTAAGGGCTCCAAACCACTCCTCGTCATACATAAACGGCATACGCATTTTACCGCCACGAACTCCACCTTCAAGTAAAGCAAGCCGTGCGATTTCCAGCGTATCTTTGGGCGCAACTTTTGCCAATTCATTAATAGATTTAGTGAGGGCGTAGTCCCATTCCAAAACACCCTTAGTTTTTTCTAACGTTACTTTTAATTGTTTAGCTAACCATACTGGCTCAAAAAGTCCCTTTTCAAGATTTACCCAAAATCCAAATTCAGCAAATAACTTTGGATCATCATAATTCTTAATTAACCACTCCCAAAATTTAATCAATCTCTCTCGGCTTTCTGAATCTTTCTTTAATTGTTCGTTTATTCTTGCGTTGTCCCCGGAAACGAACATTCTCCCGATAAAACTGACAAATGCCTTCTGGCGTTCAATATCTTGCTTCCAAAATTCCTTAAAGAGAGGATGATCAAATCCGAACTTTTTGCAATAAACAATAAAGGCCAATGCCATATGAACGGCAATTCCTTCGTCTGGCTCTTTAAAATATTTGCGTTTTTGATCTTCATTGCCAGTCAAATTTAAGCCACGCTCATACAATTTCTGAAACTCTGAATCAAAAAATATTTCCTCATAAAGATTATTGGCAAGATAACCTTCCCAGGCAGCAAGGTAAAGGTGTTTTTTAGTCGAATCTTCTGGGAATATCTGAAGCAAAAGCTTGTGCATCCAATCTATATCACGGAAGTAAAATGATGGCAGATAGTGCCCGAACATAAACATCAATGCACGAGTATTCTCTTTCTTTAAAACTTCATCATATAATTTTTTAACATCTTCAGTAATTTTAATCTTATCCTCTTTTTTAAATTGTTTTCCATCCTGATAAACAAACAATGTAAAAGCCTGAAACGCACGACCACGTACTGTATTAATTGCCATTGTAAACGGATCACTAACCGAATACTCTTCTTTATCACCAGGCGAATGAGTCTTCATTGTCGCCGTTTCTAATTCCTCGTCTTGCGGTTCTGGATCAGGATATACCAAAAGATAACTTATAATTTCAAAAAGCTGACTGCGATATTTTGAAAAATCTATGACAATCTTCCCTTTATTTTCGTTTAATAATTCCTGTAAAATGTCCGTTATTGCAGAACACACACCAGTCCAACTTGAAAGCCAAGCGTCAAATTTTTCTCGCTCTCTGACTTTATGATCAAAAGCTTTTGCAATTCCCGAATCTTTAATGGCAATAAAGACATCTATCAACTTATTCCACAGGATACTTTGGGCTTTTATTTTATCAGCACGAATAGCTTCTTGAATACCCCTAAGAAACGAGTAAGTATAGTGTTCATCAAGAACATCTCTTTCGAAGAATAAATTGGCATTTTGAATATAATCCTGCAAACGCTTTGCAATATCAACACGTAATTGCTCCCCGACACCTTCAGCATTCAAAGGATTTAAAAAATCATCGCCTGTATTTTTTTCTCTTAAAGCTTCTGGTTTCCAGTCGTTTCTTAATTTTTTAGCGATATCAGCGACGGAGAGATTACCGAATTCCTCTTGTGAAATAACAGCTTTTGGTTTTACAAAACCGCTCACTACTTTTCCAATAGACGGTTCCGGTTCAAAAGCAGGATCGCATTTTTTACCAAATATTTTTTTGCAATCATCATTTTCTTTTTCGGTTAGGGAATCACAAATACTGGAAAGAATCTGCCAACCATCACGCCTATACCATTGTTCTTCTTTTTTATCTTCACGGCTTTGCCCGAAATATTTAAAGACATTTGATACATATTCACGCTGATAATCAGACCCAAGAACATTAAAACTTTGCTTAAGGGTTTTCTTGTATTCTGTCCCTGATTCGATCTCGTAATAATGTTTACCGGCCCCCATCACTTCAAACAACCGTGATAAAGATTGCTTCAATTCTGTCTTAAAAGCAGCTGGACATAAACTTAAAATAAACAGACGTAATCTCCATGTCGATCTACTTTCTGGTAATATCTCAATATATTTCTTATAAATCTCATTTATTAATTCTGACTTACCGCAATTACCACCGATTAATCTTTGAGAAAGTATTTTAACGGCCGCAGCTAAATCTTTGACATTTTCACGATCCGAATGATGTTTTTCATCACCCAGTTCCAAGGAGAAAAAATCCACATCAAAAAGATAAAATGTATCACGTATTAAAAATACCTCGTTTTTTTCGCCCTCATCACCTAAGCATATAATTGCTGCCATTACTTTTGTCGTAAGCTCTAATGCCTTTTCAAGATATCGATTGTCTGTAGCTACTAAATACTCAAAAACTTTAGTATAAGAAAGGTCATTAAAATAGAAAGGATTATCTGAAGAATAACCACGGGAGTTTTTCTTATATTCTTCCTTGTTCTTAACGGTAAGCACTGCTTCGGCAAGCGTTAAAATACTTTCGTAATCTTTGGCGATAGCAAGTGTTTTAAATATTTTTTCATAATCGAAACCCCATTGGTTAAACACGCTCATTAATTGCACCCATTTTTCATCACGTATCTTCGATACCATTCTTGCCAACTCTTCTATCGACAAAGAGCTACAAATTCTTAAAAACTGATCTATAACTTCTGGATTAAAATTATCATTTGAGATGGAGACGGAGAGCATAATATCTACAACTTTCTTCGGTTTTTTTTCTGCCATTCTTGCAAGATAGTTTAATTCTGGAGTTCTGTATCCGTATTGCGTAGAATCTTCGGCTTTTTGTTTTATCACATCCAATAACCCATTTTCCCAAAGCCAATTAAGCCAATTCTCATCAGCCTTTGTAAAAAAATATTGCCGGGCGTCATTATTAGTCAAAATCAAAGCAGAAACTTCTGCCACCTGAATACCATCAGGCGTTTTTGCTAACAATTCATCTATATTTTTATGTAATTTAATCTGATTCATAATATGTAGCCAAATAAAGAACCAATCGTATTTTCAATTCCGCTAATTATCCCTTTAAGTTCCTCTATGTTATTTGTAGAATTGTCCGATAATTGTTGTAAACTATTAAAACTACTGTCTAATGCCTTAATAAGATCTTCGTTAACTTCAGTACGATAACTTTCTTTTGCCAAAAAAACCTCCTTAACTTGCAGAAAAGCAGAAAGATAAGATGATGCCGCTAAAGGAGGGCAGCTATTTTTTAAGTGTTTATAACCATCACCATAGCGGTCAGCAAAAGTCGAAGTAATACTTCTGCCATTTAATACTCTTATAATCGAATCGACAAATTGTTTCTCTTTATAAGGTAATTGTTCTGGCTTACTCTCCGCATCACTGCCAGTGTTAAAAGACACATTCCCGTAAATATCTCTCGCTTGTAAAGCCTGGCTATTATCTCCAATAGTCTCTTGCGTTTGTTCTGTTTCGCTCTCATCGTGAATTTTAATTTTGAAAAGATTTCCTATTATATTCCACTTCCGTTCAGCAAGCAGACCAATTACAAAAGTTACGATAGGTATGACTACGTCTACAAGGAGATTATATAGATTGTAATCTTTAGGAAATATGTCCATTTATTTCAATAATTCAACATCCAGCGCGGATCGGAAATTAATAATTTTCCCTTCTCTAATACTCTGAAAATATGCATTGAAATCGGTCGGAGTGAGAAAATTAAACTTATATTGCAAGTTCTTTTTATTTTTCCGCAAATAATTATTAATTCTTTCAAAATGCGCCAGCGCATATTCGTTTTTCTTTTTGTTTTCTACTGACGGATCGTTAATTTCTTCATCATCCTTAATTTCAACTACCAAAATTAAACCGTCGGTTTTTATGAAGAAATCCGGACTAAATTTTCCACGCTTAGGATGTTCGCCCTTTTTCCAGAAGTAATCAATCTCGTAAAAGCTCATCGGTGTTGATTTTATCCACGCAGTGATATGTTCTGTATTTTCTGCCTTGGTCAATTCCTTAACAAATCTGCGTTCATTATCGTGATCCGCAATAACAGCGTTTAATGGCGTTTTAAAATCATAGTTATTGGCAACCTTAGCGCATTTAAATCCAGCCCCCTCCTCAACTGCTTCTTCATAAAACTCTTTATATTCGTCTGGCATATTTTCACTTGTTTTGCCCGTATAGAAAAGTGTCTTGCCGTTCTTCAGATCGGACGCACTCGCACTTTCTTGCGGTCGTTCGGTCGTTAGTACGGGATAATAGTTCGTTGGCTCAAAATCATAGCGAACAACTTGCGCCGCTTTCCTTTGAAGCGTGCCGAGCGATTGCAAAAACTTCTGTCGCATATTTTCTGTAATAACCTTGTTGCCGGTTTCCTTCAGCGATTTTTTTATTATTTCCTCCAGTTTTTCAACTGGAAATTGCTTTATATAAAATTTGCGGTCTTCGTTGTCCAATAAATCCTCAAATCGCTGGAACATAACCTCGGCAACTTCCTGCGAAGTATAGGTTTTATGCCTGATTTTCGTTTTCCATTGCGTTCGTGCGCCAGTGTCTGCTTCCTCAAACTCAACTGTCATATCTTCTTCTGGTAATTCCGTCGAAAGATCAACATATCCCTTTTTAAAAAGCTGGTATGGCTTCTCCATTTTGTAAGTTTCTGTGCGCGGCTTCGGATCATATTCAATGTTCAGAAGTTCAAAATTCAATTCCGACGAGGCAATCGGAAATGTTGGTATGCGTTTTTCAAATTCCAAAACTTCATGGACAAGCTGTCGTATGTCGTCTGCCCATCGGTCGTGATTAAAAACAGTTACCTCCGGCTGTGCTCCTTTCCAGCCGTCTGGCACGCGCAAGCCACGTCCGAGCACTTGGGCAATAAGCAATTTACTTTCAAACGCCCTTTTTTCGTGAGGGACAATTTGAAAAACGCGCTTTACATCCCAGCCCTCATTAAGCATAGAAACGGACAAAATCCACTCAACTTTACTACTTGCGTTGTTTACGCTTGCGAGGCGCGACAAATCCGGCGCATCGCTGTGAATAACGAGCACCTGTTCATCAATCTGCTCTCGGCTTTTTCCAGTTTCTTCTTTTAAAAATGCTTTGAATTTTTCTGCAACATCTTTACACCCACTAATATCTTTCGTAACGATAATTGTCAGAGGACGCAATTTATGCGCTTTTAACTTGCGCCGTATTTCTTCGTGGCGATTAAGTACCAATTGCCACTTTTCCGTCTCCGGTTGCCTCGTCTGGGGCATTTCGGCGACATACTGCACTTTCTTAACAAATTTTTCTTCCATCGCTTGCCGCAACGAATAGCGATAAATCACATCAGAAAAATACTCGTTGCCGAGATAACAAGTGCCGGAAACTCCAATGATATAATGAAAGCCGTAATCCGGATCGGTCAAAAATTCCTTCCATTTTTTTGCTTTGCTCGCCACTTCGTTCGCAACATGGTGTACTTCGTCGTTTAGAATAAGCGTTCGTTCGCCTTTATTCTGTAAGCTGTCGCGAATTGACGAGCGAACATGAGCAAGGATCGCGTGATAGTTTTCAATGCAAACACTGCCAGATACAATACTCTCGCTCGCGTTTATGACACGCGGAGCATTCACTACTGCGGTTATGGGCAAAAGGTCACGCAGATCGGCGTTTCCAGCTAATAGTTCAAACTTTTCCAATAATCCTGTTTCGATCGTCGTGGACGGACACAATACCAAAACTCTATCCACTGCGCCCTCGGCAAGCATAATCGCCGCAATGCCGTACATCACATAACTTTTGCCAGTACCAGTCGCCAAATCAAGCGAGGCGGCGAGTTGGTCCGGCAATTGCAAATACCTCTCCATATTTCCGATTGAGCCGTACTTATCGCGCAATACTTCATTATGTTCAAAACTCTTTCCCGCCAAATCACGCAAATCTCGATACTCGCCACCAAGCAAATACCGCATAGCGGAGCGGATTGCGTCTTTTTGATATTCTCGGACACCGCAAAGCTCATCAAGAAATGCCTCATATTTATTCTCGTCCCATTTGTGGCGATCAACCGAAGTGCTGACCTCCAGCACGAGGTTTTCATTATGAAATCGCTTTGTTCCGTTTGTTCGTTTTTGCATAATTATTTTTTAGCTTTAACGTGGCGTGCTTTCGGTGTAATCACAATGCGTGATTCGTTGCCATAAATATCCAAAAATACAAGCATGACGTCGCCTTTAATTTCTTTAACAGGTAGCTCGATTTTCCATTTGCTATCTTTTATTACACTCGCGTAAAATGCTTTATCTAAATCAAATACTTTCCCGTTATAATCATAATCTACCATTACCATTGAAAGCGCGTCGTGCTTGCTTATTTTGTCCTCTCCGCGCAGGCGCGCCCTACTCTCAAACTTCTTTATTTTAACAAACACTGCTTGTTTCTTTATGGCAAGTTCAAGCTCAACAACCGGCGGCTGAATGAAATCAAAACCGACGGCTTCAACAGTTTCGTTGATAGCCATTTCGTCGTTCGGCTGGACAAGCGCGGAAAATTGCCGTCGGTGCAATTCATTGATAAAAGAATATGGAATACGAAGCGCGTAATATCGCACTCCGTCCATTTCAATATAATCCTCTTGGAAAAGAAACGCGCCGCGCGGAGCAATGATATAGCACCTATCTCCGACAGCTTTTCCAATACTTGCGTGTAGGTCTGCAATTGTCTGCTGACTAATTTGTCCCTCCTTAAAATGATTGAAAACATGAACGCTTGAACCTTGCCGCTTGCCATCCATTTGGAAGCCGTGGATTTTGTGCGGCTCGTCTTTGCACTCAAAAAGCTGGAGTGCGAAAAATCGCCAATCTTCCCACGGCAAATTTCGCAAATTTTCAAAATCGTACAAACCAGCGTTGTAAAGCGTAAATGGTTTTGCGACAAGCGACTCGCCGGTGTTGCCGATATTTTTATGTAAAGTTAGCATTCGTTTTTGGGTGGAATAAACTGCTAATTTTCCAATATCCATTGCAATCCAACGACGATTTAATTTTTCAGCAACAGCGACCGTCGTGCCTGACCCTACAAATGCGTCAAGTACAAATCTCCTTTATTAGAAGAAGCTTTAATAATCTTTTCTAACAATGCCTCTGGCTTTTGAGTCGGATAGTCGATTCTTTCAAGAGCTGATTGATTTACAATTTCAATATTCCAGTAATCATGTGGAGCAAAACCTTCTCCTAAATAATTTCTAACTACCAGTTCAGGATGAGTTTTTTCCCATTTTTGATCTACATCCTTAGCTGACTTAATAGGACTACCCGCAATTCCGCGGCCACAAAGCCTATAGTATCCATATTCGTCTTTTAATCTATACTTTTCAATTGTTGCTTCAGCATAATCTTCTAAAACGCCTTTCTCGTCCCAATTAAAAATATGTGGCGCAGAGCCTTTTTTGTAAACTAAAATATCGTCATGTTTCCGATTCCAATAATTTTTTGAGAATGTTCGAGTTTTGTAACACCATACAACATTATTCAAAAAATTATTTTCGCCAAAAATTTCATCCATTAAAACCTTTATATAGTGCATCTTTTTCCAATCAAGATGAACATAAATACTACCACCATCAGAAAGTAAGTCGCGCATTAATACAAGCCTTTGGCGTAAGAATTCTAAAAATTCTGCTCCTGCAATTTTGTCTTGATATGCTTTTTGATCTTGGCTTCCTTTGAAATCTCGGCGAGTCGAGAATGGCGGATCAATGTAAATTAAACGAATACCCGGCGTGCCATCGGAGTTCACTAATTTTCCATCTTCTTTCATTTGCAAAAGTGTTTTCATTGCCTGCAAATTGTCCCCGAAAATAAGTTTGTTATGCCAATCAACGCCGTTTTGACCGAATGTACTTACTTCCTGAAATGGAACAGCCATTGTATCAGCAAGGACCTGTTCTTCAGTTTCTTTGCCATTATAGGCAAGTTCATATTCGCGACGTTCTGGCGGAAAAAATTCACGCGCCCATTCTACTGGAAGCTCATCACCAGTTTCATTAAGTTTCAACCCTCGTTTAAGTAATTCGTAAATTTTTTCTTGTCTTTTTTTATCCATATCTTATTTTCTATTTTTCAATTTAAGATTGCTTGTCTTTTCTAAAAAGGCGTGTAAATCAGATTCCTTAATTCGCCATACGCCAATCTTTGATGCTTTGAGTTTTCCTGATTCAATATAACGCGTAACAGATCGGCCGCTAACGCGCAAAATTTTAGCAACTTCCTCGATGGTAAAAAGTTTGTCGATGTTTGAATTCATAAAATTATGTGCCTCTGTAATTGGTTATTATCATTTTAGCTCTTTATATTTTCATTGTCAAAGATGACATTTTTTGTCATAATGGGGATATATTACAATTACCATGACCAAAGAAGTTGAAGTAGTCCCAGAAGGACTACTGAAAATTAAACAAATTCTTGATGTTATCCTCCAACGGCTCTCCCTCAATCCCGAGAGTCAGACCTTTGAATTTGAGCTCGGCGGGTTTCATTTAGACATTAAAAACGAAAATGATTATTTGGAGCTATTGGATATCCTCAAAGGCTTGAAAATAAAGACTGGCATTGAATACGAAATCAACGATTCCTATGCTGACCATCATGGGAGAAAACAACCGATAGCTCTATATGATTCTTACAAATGCAAAGTTAAAGTTATTGATCCAGATAAATTTGCAAATTACAAAGAAGAAATATCCGAACGATGTCAGAATAGTTCTGTAGCGAAACAGACCGGGGTGATTAAAGAAGATAATCTTTTGCTAACCAAAGACCTAAAAGCAATTGCCACGGCCGATAAACTGATAGCCTATAGCGATGGAACAATCAGATACGGGAAGAATATTTTAAGGATGAGAAATCAGCTTAAAGACCTCTGTCGGCTTTTTATGCGGAACCAAGACCGTCTGCTCACAATCGATGATATAAAAGACGAAATTGTCAGAGCGGATAGAAGATCGCTAACGTCATTTGCAACGATCGCCAAGTATGTCAGTGAGCTCCATAATTTACTGAAAATTCATTTTGGACGAGACGTAATTTTCAATCAGAAAGAAGAAGGCTGGTACTTTCGCCTTTCAAAATAACAAGAACATCGATTCATAACTGAAAATTGAATGAAGACACTCCCAGATAATGAGAGTGTCTTTTATTTTGCACGAAAACTAAAAAATCATTTAACCAAAATTATATGTCCAAAAAATTATCCAAAGACAACGAACACGAATACACCCCAGAAGACTACACAAAATACCTGTCCACTTTTGATCTGGGGGCGGCCGCCTCATTGGTGTCGGCCGGCTTTGAGCTTATCTCACTGGACAAAACCAATCCCAGAAAAGTGCAGTTCATCTTTCGCCGAGTGATCGGCATTGAAAAGGTCGTTGATGATTACTGGTCAGATCGCCTGGAAATTAAAGCACGATCATTCTTTGACAATGTGAAGATGTTAAAAAACCGAATCTATTCGGAGTAAACCTATGCTGTCGGACGAGCAAATTAAAAAATTTCAGGCACTCTACAAGAACCGCTTCGGCAAAGAGATTAGCCGAGAAGAAGCGTATGAGCAGGGTGTAAAACTCCTCCGACTCATTGAAATTATTTACAAACCAATGACCGAAAAAGAATTCCAAAAACTACAGGAGCGTCGCAAGCAGACCGGAGACCTAAAAACCTAAGTAAAAACATTATGCAAGAATTACAAACAATTACCATTAAAGAATATCTATCCCGCAAAGGCATTGCTTTTCGGGAGAACGGCAAGGAGCTCGTCGTTAAATGTCTTTTCAACAACTGCGATAAAGACAGCCAATCAAATGAAGCCCACCTGTATTTTGAATCCACCACTGGCCAATACGAATGCAAAAAGTGCGGAGAGAAAGGCAATCTCATAACCCTGACCAAACATCTGGGGGATGACATTGGCGAGATTGCAACAAATCAACGAGATTCGGCGGTTAAACCACGTGTCGCAAAATTTGGGGATGTGTCAGCAGATGCCTGCCACTTGGCACTTACTCCCGATATCCGAAAGTATTTGAACGCCAGGGGCATTTCTGACCCCGTTGTGGACGCCTTCAAGCTGGGCTGGGGTAAATTCTACGGAAAATACTGGATTACCATACCCATAAAGGACGTTTACGGGTCTTTTTGTTTTTTTAAACTACGCCAAGACCCTAACACCGGGAACGACAAAATGACTTATCCAAAAGGAATAGAGGCCCAAATTTACGGCTGGGAGACGCTGACAGAAAATATTGAACGACTCATAATCTGCGAGGGCGAACTCGATAGGCTGGCCCTGCTCTCAAGAAATATTCCCGCCGTCACCTCAACACACGGCGCATTAACTTTCAAGAAAGAATGGGTTGAGAAAATCGGGAAAGGTAAAAAGATTTATATCTGTTACGACAATGACGAGGCTGGCCGGAAAGGATCGGAACGAGTGGCAAAACTACTGGAAAATTCTGGCAACGAAATATTTATTGTCACCCTCCCAAAAGAAGTCGGCGAAGGCGGAGATATCACTGACTACCTGATAAAGCTCAATGGCAATCCCGATGACTTATTTAGCAAATACGCTAAACCATATCCAGAGAAAATCGACGCTTCACAATTCAAACCATTAACTGAAAAAGAAATCGTCGAAACGCTGGGGCTGACCATAAAAAGAGATGAGGAAAATAAGCTGATAACATTTTTGTGCGAGTTATCGGCTTACACTGAAAACTCCCAGCTCAATATTTCTTTCAACGCTCCATCATCAACAGGCAAATCATATATCCCGACTGAGATTGCCAGATTATTCCCAGAGGATGATGTTGTTGAAGTTGGATATTGCAGTCCGACCGCATTTTTCCACGACGTGGGAGAATATGACAAAGAAAAAAACGGCTACTTGGTAGACTTAAGCCGCAAGATTTTAATCTTCCTGGATCAGCCACACACACTTCTTCTTCAACACTTAAGGCCGTTACTATCCCACGATAAAAAAGAAATCAGACTAAAAATCACTGATAAATCTCAACGGGCCGGCTTAAAAACCAAGAACATATTTCTGAGAGGATTCCCGGCAGTGATTTTTTGCACAGCTGGGCTGACAGCTGATGAGCAGGAAGCTACAAGATTTATGCTTCTATCTCCAGAAACCAATCAAGAAAAAATCAGACAAGCAATTTACGAAAAAATTAAAAAAGAAACTGACAGCGAAAAATATGAAAATCTACTTGAAGAAAATCCTGGGAGAAAAGCTCTCAAAGAAAGAATACGGGCCATTAAACTCGAAAACATTCAGGGGATAAAAATCGGATCACCGAAAGAATTAGAAAAGATGTTCTTTGGCCAGAATAAAATGTTAAAGCCACGCCATCAGCGAGACATTGGCCGCATCATTTCTCTGGTCAAAGCATTTGCGCTGTTGAACTTATGGTTCAGGGAAAGAGAAGGATCAATTATCGTTGCCAATGAAGACGACATCAAAGAAGCGTTTAATGTCTGGGACACAATTTCTGAAAGCCAAGAACTCAATCTTCCGCCATATGTTTACAAGCTTTTTCAAGAAGTAATAATGCAGGCTTGGAATGAAAAGAATCAGGGCCGGGATGAATTTGAACAGATCACAGGCCAGCTGGGATTAAGCAGGCGGGAGATACAAAGAAAACACGTTCAGATTTATGGGAGAACGTTAGCCGACTGGTTTTTGCGTCAGCAAATTATTCCATTGCTTGAAAGCGCAGGATTGATATGCCAAGAGCCCGATCCAAACGACAAACGAAAAATGTTAATTTACCCCACCACCTCACTCAGCAATTCAGCCACTCAAAACAATAGTGAGCCCAATGGTGGGGTAGAAAAATTAAACTTATGACAAAGAAATTATTACCAAATCCAAAACTACCAGAGAAAACCGAGCCCCAAAAAGAGTTCAATATCGATGGCTGGTTAGCAAAGGTCGACCTCTGGTCTGGTAAAGAAGTAAGCGGGCTGACTAATCAGATCATCAAAGACTATAATTGCCAAACTGTACTTGAACTTTTACTGGCCGGGAGAGTGGCATCTCTGTCATGGAGATTGAATCACTGGGAGAGCTTATTGGCCATGATGCTCAGTGACGGCAATGACGCCTATAACTTCTCCAGCTCCCTCGACGACACTCAAAGAAAAGCAGTAAAGGAATTAAGTAAAGGCGTTGAATCAACGCACCGCCAATGGCTGACTTCAATCCTTCTGCTGAAAGAATTAAAACAGCCGACATTAAATTTACAGATCAAAACTAAGGACACGTTTATCGCCCAGAACCAGCAGATTAACGTGGAAAAACCAGAGAAACCAAATCATTAACCATCAATAATCTTGGAAAATATATTTTCAAATACACTCTAATGAAAGACATTGATTTAGCCCAAATCCAATACGAAAGCTTCGCCGTCGAAGAATGCGGAAAGATTGATATCAACGAACTTATGGCGAAATTAAAAGATCTGCTGAAAAGCGAATTACTTAAGGTCGAACTTAATGGACTTCAAAACGACATTAAGCTGACATCTTCAAAAACTGGAAATGGCGGATTGCGATACTGGTTTTTCTGTCCGCAATGCAACAAGCGAGTCGGAGTTTTATATAGACGGCCCGGGAGTAATTCGCTGATGTGCCGAAGATGCGGAAACTTACAATACAGCGCAGCCCGATATCACCGATCACCACAAGAGGAGCACGCCAAGCTGATTAAAAGACTTTTGAAAAATCAAAGAAAAGAAAAAGAACATTGAAAAAACTGACAAAAAGACGTAGAATATAATTGCGTCCCATATTATCGACATTGCCATGAGGAATGTTGTCTCTTAAGACCCGATTGCGGGCTGAAAGGGGCAGTCGTTCCTCCACAATCGGAGTCCTCGTGGCTTCGGTAATGTGGGACGCAGGCAACGGCTGTCCCTTTTTGTTTATTTGACTTCCTTAAACCTTTGGCCCATGTATGTGTGTAAAGGGTCAAATTCAATGAAAATAATAATTAACCATAAACATATGACAATAAAAGCCAAAATTTACGCCGTAATCGCCATCGTGGCGGTCTTTGGAGCAGGTTACGGAGTTTATTACCTTCTAAGCAACGTACCGCAAAATAAAGGCAACGTTGACATAGCTTCAATAACGACATTTGAGGCATGCAACAAAGCAGGCTTCCCGACCATAAAGCACTATCCCGATCAGTGCCAGACACCAGACGGCAGGATTTTTGTCGACGGCAAGAAACCAGACCAGAACGAACTCGCCAAAGCAGAACAGGCAATTAGAACCTTCATGGGAGAGCCGAACCTGGAGCTCGAATACATGAGCCAAAACAGGCATCCCGCAAACTTCTCAGTCTACAAGCCGACAGGAAAAACAACCGCCAATGATGATGGTGGAACTTATGACTTCGTGGAAGGATGGGATCGCCCTGTTTATATTTTTCAGCAGAAGAACTACATCAACGACCGATGCGAAGTCTATGAATACGAAGT
>JBAZJN010000023.1:0-15508 GCA_041651295.1 Patescibacteria group bacterium
GTGGTCAATGACCAGTTGCTTGCCGACCCCGTAAATGTTCCGTTGGTTATCAACTCATTACCAAGATAATTTGTGTTGGCAATGTTCAAATATGCTCCCGGACGCGAACCATCGGTCAACAATGCCATTGACCATGTTCCTGTTCCAACGGCATCTATACCTGCCTGTAAAAGTATGTTTGTAGCCGCTTGATTGGTTTCAGCCGTAGTCAACTGCGAAATAATATCATTCGTTGCCCCTTCAACCTGCGCCACATACGCGGTGTGCGTGGTATACCATGCGTTGCTTGATAAGTTAATATTCGTCTGGAGAACACCATCGGCCAGAAATAATTGGTTGCTCAAGGCCACCACTGCGGATTCGCCTGCCTTATTAGTAACATCATTCCACGTATTTGTTCGTCCCCGTAATTCGGCGATATTCGTTGTGTTTGTTGAAATACGGCCTTCAAATAAAAGATTGGTGGCTTTGAATGTAACAAGATCAACTTTACCGGTCTCAAATACGGCAATACGAACCTGATTAGAGACAACCTGATTAAAAATAGAATTGGTCATCCAATCAATATTGACTTGCGACATCATCGCAAAAAGATTTGTCGAGGTGGCCGGATCATAAAACACTCGCAATGTCCCAGTTCCAAAAGTTTTGACGTATCCACCAGAAATTCCTGATATTGACCAGTAATAAGAATCATAGGGCTCTGCATATACATTTGTTGCGGATAAAAAATCTACACGATTTGAACTTGTGGTTCCAGTGATTGTCACCATGCCGTTGGTGTCGTCGCGTCCCCATCCATACCTAAACGTCATCGTCCAGCCAGTTAAATCTAAGGCAACGCCATCCTCAAAAATATAAGCCCGAAGATAAGTATTGTTTCCAGAAAAAAGCCGGTCAATCACGGGTTGCTCGGAAGGTTGTTGCGTGTCCAGCGAGATAGTGTAGTATTGACAAAAAGCAGAAAGACCACCTACAAAGAATATTGCAAGTAGTCCCAAAAATCTTTTGAAATTGCTCATGACACCCCTTTTTGATTAAGCATGGGGGCCTTTAGGCGGACAAACTTTCCCAAAAGCCCCTCATGCCACGTTCCCGGTTCATAAGGCCGGGAAATAGATGCCATTACTTAACAGTAGTTGAAATATTGCCGGTCGTAGCCGTAGTAGCACGTCCAACTCTTATGATGGCCGCCTGACTGGCTTTGACGGGTATTTCTACGTCTTCGTCAATGGTAACATTGTTGTCAGCAACAAGATTTGTTGATGCTCCATAAACATAACCACCGGGCGATGTAACCAATTTCTGCCATTTAAGCACGCCATCAATATACACACTGGCGGTAACATCTCCAGTTCCAGTGGGAACACTATTAATATTCACAACGTCCAGATTAGCCCTGCTTTTCGCATTGTCCCTATCGGGGATATAAATATCGTAGTGCAAAGCCGCACTCGTATCCCACAATATTTCCAACCAGTTGCCGGCCGTAGCGGTATAAGTCCCCGCCAACAGATTTCCGGTTGTGGCATCATTCGTCAATGCGGAATCATAATCAACCTGCAATGACGCAGTTCCAGACGTATTAGTACAAGCCAAAACCGAAGCCGCAAGGGTAATAATATAACCATTCGTCGCGGTTCCCTCACATATCTTCGTGTTTGCAAGTCCATCACAAGTGATGGAATTCGTCTGGCGGGTCGTATCTGTCCCGACCACATAGGATAAAGTCCCCGTATAGCCGTTATAAACACGAAACGCAATACTCTTATCTGCCGCTTTGGACAGGATATTTCCAGTCCCTTGCGCAAATACAATTCCAACACTTGCCAGAAAAGCCAGCGCAATCAAACTTATCATAACTTTTTTCATCGTTTTGTTTCCTTTTTTGTTTTGTTTTCGGTTGAATTATTTACGCTGGCGTTCTGATTGCATCCCCACGACTATTTGCCCTTGCTTCCAACTCGGCAATGCGCTGTTTTAAGGCCGCATTTTCCTCGTCTTTGGTCATAGGCCGTTTTTTGCGTTCCGCAATGATAGCATCCTCATGCGAATCAAACGGGCCAATAATCGGCAAGACGCCCTTGGCAACAACGCGACCGAGAGCGGCAAGTTTCTCTTTCGCAAAACTCGCTTCCGTATCAATCACATACATGCCATTGGCGTTCGGTTCAATTCCTTTGCAAATCGGCGGTTCAACAAATCCAGTTTGCGGATCAGTCCGTCCAAGCCGGTTAATAAAAACCACCGTTTCGCGAAAAGGCGGCTTCGCAGGGTCTTGAATGACAGCGAAATATTTATAACGATTTTTCGTTTTTTCAGCCATTTTGTTTCCTTTTTTTTGTTATTGGAAAGGCGGAGTTTTAATCCGCCTCTCCGTTGTTTTTAACTGATTCCGTAACCCCAAGCATGAAGCTCTTCAAGACCGACGGCCAGTCCATCCGTGCCAGTAATCTCATCCTTTTGGTTGTGAATATCGTCATTGGCTTCAACATTTAGAAGCAGACGAGTTTCAGCACCCTTCAACTGCAAACGTTGAATATGCGCCGGATCAAGAATGACAAAAATATCATCCATTCCGTATGCGCCTTCCAGCATATTATCATAACCAATAGCCAGATTACCGTAAGGAGTAACAAGCGATTTCAACTTCTTGCCCCATTCGGTTTCTCCAACCGTGGTTCTGATTGCAGATGCCGGCATTGCGGAAATAGCTTCCCATGAATTCTGTCCGCAAATGCCAACTTTGGTATCGCTGGATGCGCTATGATTCTTAGTTCGTCGCATCAACTCGCCAACCGCCGGCAACGTGAACAAGCCCGGAGCTTCCCCGTAATTAACTTTGTTCGTCGTAATCCAGTTCTTCAAACCGCGCATTGAATGTCTGCGTGGCCCGCTGGCGCTCATAACCTCGCGGCTGTGTTCGCCGATGTAGAGAAGCATGTTTAAGCCCCTCATTTCATCCACCCAGAACTGCTTACGGTCAAGCAAGAGTTGCTTGGTGCCATATTCACGACTCAATCTCTGAATATCAGTGTTCCCGCGAGTGCGATCATGCTGAAATAGATACGTGAAGAGATTTGTCGGAGTATGACTGAACGCCGGAGGAATAGACTCGCCTTCTGCATGGGCTTCTGGCAAAATCTGTAGAATATCGCCAACCGCCGTTGCGATCGTAATTCCTCCACTTCCTGCCGTTTGATTCAAAACAGTAATGGTTCCTGCTGTAGTTCCGCCACCAATATCCTCGTTCATCAGATAAAACTCGCCCGTGCGTGTGTTATAGATGAGTTGATCTTTGTGGGCATATTCGGGGTGATCAACATGGACTTCTGTATCAGCCGCAGCGGTTACCTCGTCGCAAGTCATCGTGAACGGAAAACACCGCATTTCCATGAACTCATATTTCATGGACTCAATGGATTCCATCCCGCGAAACTGGCGCGAAAGATATTCAAAAAAAGCCCGTTCTGCATCAAGCAGGGCAATTTTTTCCCGCATATAGACTGGAACTTTTGCGGCAAGAACTTGATCAGTCCTTACATTTCCAGTTACAATAGTAGGCATAATTTCTCCTTTTCAATTTTTCAAGAAAAGGAGCACGTTTAATACCGCAATCCAGCTTTGGCGATCTGATCTCCTATGTCTTCGGTGTTTTCACCGATTGTCGGAGTTCCGCCGCTATTAGGGCCAAGAGGTGGTGTTTGACGCGCTTCTTTTTCTTTTTGTTCTCGTGTTTCTTTTATTTTGCGCGCCTGGTCAAGAACGTAATTTCGTGCGGCGGTAATTCTATGAAGCAAATACTCGGTTGCCATTTCCGGCTCTTGATTATAAAAATCCTTGAGAGCCTTTGAAATATTCGGCGCACCGATTATTTGTTTTACCAATCCGATGTTTTTATCAAAATCGGGATATTTTTTATCTCCACTTTCCCAAGTTTCAGACTTGAGATGATTCAAAGCCACTTCTTCACGCTCTGGCGACACAGGCTGTATCATGCGATCAATCGTAGGCATTGCCCTCACAAATGCCTTTTGAGCACGGGCAATAACCAAGTCAACCGCTTTTTGGGGATCGGTCTCAAACAAAGCACGCTCATCTTCGGATAAATCTTTGAGTTTTAAATCAAAATCAGTAGCGTTCTTTGAATAATTCTTGCCGGGCATCAATCCCACCGGCACCCCGTTCTCGATAGCCAACTCTAACCCTTGCTCCTTGAGAAGCTCGGATATTTTTTTATTGGCTTCGGTTAATCGGCGCGACTCTTTAGACGATGCCGCATACTCGCGGTCTAATCGCTCCGCTTTATGTTCAGGAGTTTCGGAAAGACCAAGATGCTTTTTAAGGTCATCATCACTGATCATCTCTTCGGCTTTCTTGCCGTCCTCTTGCCCTTGCGGGGGAGGTTGGTTGTCTTTCTTATCTGCCTGTTTTCCTGTGTCATCTTGGCCGGAAGCGGGGGCATCAGCCTTGCCGCCACTGGTGGATGATTTATCTAAATTAGTTGTATCTGACTGGTTTGAAGAAGTAGATTGCGGACTGCCACCCATCAACAGAGTTGCGGTATCCGAATCAACGCCTTCTATGGTTTTATTCTCTTCGGGCATTTATTTGTCTCCTTTTTATTTCAGCAATTTCGCCAGTCTATTTTCCATGCTCAAAATGTGCTTTTCAAGTTCCATGATTTTCTCGGTCAACAACCCGATGTCTTCTTTAAGTATTTTTGGTTGTTCCAGCAACAATTTAACCTCATTGTATTGTCCTTGCACTCTCTCGTGAATGTAACGATCTTCGGCCTGAATTGTCATGCGCGTATGTGCCAGCCGTTCCAATTCGGGCCTTAGTATCCCTTTTTGAAACGCATCATACAACTTTTCATCATACAAGTCAAGAAGATTTTCTTTTATTTTGCGTTCCTCAAGAAAGCCACGCAATTCTTCACGTGCTTGTTCAAGTTCACGTTTAACTTCCGCCGGGTTTTGACGCATGAGTTGCATTGATCATTCCCTTACGGATTTGTCGCAGTAACATTCGTAACTATAGTCGCAGTCTGTTTTGTAACTGTTGCCGTCGGAGTAACAGTTTGACGAGTAATTGTAACAGCAACAACATTATTTGTAGCAAAACCGTAAACTATAGTTGACCAAGTAACATTAGTTAGAACAAGAGCAGTAACTCCGTTAGTATCCGTTAAAGAAACAGTTTGATTTACCGGATTGTAATAATTTGTAATAACCACAAGATTATTAGCCCCCGTTGCAGTCGCATTGGTCATAACCGCTGGGGTAATAGCAACCGTCGCATTGGTCATACCAAGCGTAGTTTCTTCTGTAACCGTAATATCGGGGGAAGCCCAATAATTATACGTTCCATCTGTTTTTAATACTCGTCCACTTGTTGCTGGATTTTTTGATAAATCAGTACTGCGTTTTGACGGCGAAAAATCTGCCGCAAAAATTAAACCTGCGCTTATTAACAATGCGGACGCGAACATTACTGCTTTTTTCATTTTGTTTTTTCTCCTTTGTTTTTTTTTTCTCTAAAGAGGCATCCCTGCGGGAACTGTTTGCCTTCCCGTATTTGCTTCCACACCCGTCCTATTTGCCACGGAACGTTGTGGATTTCTTACGTTTTGCGCCGATGCCAAACCGCCTGACTCACCGGACATCTCACCCGGAACCATTTGTCCACCCATTGCCATTGATGCCATCATTTCTTCGTTCGGTTGTGGCAATAAGCGATTCACATTCGGAATGTTTGAAACATCCAAAGTCTGACGTAAAAGTTCATACTGATTTATGAGCGGATTACCGTTGAGGAACGGATACATTGCGAGGAGTCGCTGAAAGACTTGCTCCTTGTCGGACATCGTTCTAGTTCCATGCGTCCTGATAACGTAGTCTCCTGTCAACGCCTCTGCATCAACCATTGACCACCGGAATCCATTCGGACTCCGTGGATTCCTCAACATCTGCGGTTCAGTAATATGCTTTGCCGCCAACGCCAACAACAACCGCGCCTCCTGTGCCAACCCCGAATATTCAAGCATCAGGCTTTCAGCATCAATCCTGCCGGCCGCCTGCCGAATAAGAGAAACAATTCCCGTTGCGGTTTCGTTTCCAAGCGTTCCTTGTCCCCCCATTCCCTTGCTGTAATTTGGAAGACCCGATATTTCCTGAACGAAAGCCTTGAGTCGGTCTTCTTCCATAAACGTTTGATTATTTATTTCTGGCATACGATCAATCCATACCAAATTACTTATCGGTTGCCCCACATTCGGAAATTGATGCACAGCATACGGGCGATCATAAAAAGCCGACTTTGGCTGTCCTTGCATAACATCTTTTCTTATCCACTTTGAAGGAAACATGACCTTTGCTAAATAATCCATTCTGTATCCGAAATTCATCAGAATAGCATGAAGCATATCTTCAAGCATTTCAAGACTACCAATACCGTGCCAATTCTTAAAATCAGGTGTGCAGACATATTTAACCAAAGGCAATAATCCTGAATCGCCCATCGGATTCGGGCCTTTGTAAATTACAAATCTGTCCTGTGCAATAATCCACCAGCTATCGCGGCGAAACCAATTTACAATTCTCCTACGTCCTTGCAATCCGTCCACTGCCGACATTTTTTCACGCCAGTCATCTTTGCTCTGATATGCCACGCCACTGACAATATCGTATTTTTTTTCAAGCGCATTTTCTAATCCTTCGCGGTCTTCACCTGCTTTTGTTTTGAAAAGTTCTTCGGCCTCCGACTTGTTAAATCCTTTATACTCTTTCAATGCTTTGATCTGATCATCGGTCATCCAGTCAATATGAAAGAAACCGGAAATCGCATCTTCTGAATATCTGTCGAGGGGATTTACTAATCCTCCGTCCGGCATGGGAAGTATCTGAAAAAAGTCAATGTCTTTGGAAAGAATAACAGGTTCCCATCGCTCACCAACCTTTACGTGTTTCAAACATGGCATCCGATAGCCAGTTCCAATCACGGCCACACTTTGAAGTGTCGGTTCAATTTCGGAAATGATGTTCAGTTTTGATTCATCCCTGAACATATTTTGCAACCATGCTTCGGCATCGTCAACACTGACTTCTAGTTCCGGTGTAGTAGCTTCAAGAGATACAAAATCATCACTGCCAAACATGTTTGCTTTGAATTTAGGAAGGCGATCTTGCACCATCGCATGAGCTAAATTTATATTGATACGAGAAAAAGTCCTTTCTAAAACTTCTGGAGGTTTTCCCCTCCAAAGTTCAAACAACCTGTTTGCCATTTCAAATTGTGGTTCAGAAAAATCAACAGCGATCTGCATTGCCTCCTGATATGCTTTCAAATCTTTTTTTGTTTCAGGCAGCATTTATCATCCTTTTTATAGCATGAATATCTTTATGACAATCTTCACAAACGGTTATTAAATTATCCATATCAAGTCGTTTTTCAGGAAAATCCTTCCAAGAAGCAAGATGGTGAGCGTTTAAGTTTCCGCCCTCTCCATCTCCGCAAATCACACATATAAAATTATCACGGACTATTACATTCTTTCGTATCTTATTCCATTCAAAAATATGTCTCTCATTTATTCTTTCCTCATTTGTCAATTTCGGATTCCACCGCGGATGTTTATTACCAATACGTTTAGCAGTAAGTAATGCTAAATGTTTTAAATTTTCAACTTGTCCACAAGAACATGATTTTACATTTCCACTCCGAAGCCGACCGGAAGGAATATCTTTTTCCTTTCCACAATCACAAATGCAGTGCCATATAACTCTACCACCATCACCTCTTTTTTCTGGAATTTCAGAAATAACTCGCAACCGACCGAATCTTTTTCCCGATAAATCTATAATATGTATTCTTGACGCATTTTCTTTTAAAAGACATCCGCACGATCTTTTTCCGCCCGAAAGTAAAGAGTCCCGTAATGCTATTAAAATCTTCCCGCAATCACATTTGCATTTATAAAAATAATGTTTTGATTTATTTTTTCCTACCCACCTCGGTTCAGCTTCTTTCTCAACTATTAATCGTCCAAAACGCTTTCCAACTATATCGGCTGAATCAAAACCATTCATTATTTCTTTTTCCCCTTATGAACACCAGTAATTTTCTTCGCGTTAATACTAGCATAGAACACGCTTTCCCCCTTTTTCTTTCCGTAACTACGTTCCATTGCGGCTAAAATCCGAGTCCCTTTTTTGGTTAATGGCATAATCCCTCCTTTTTTCCACGTTTATACACTTTTTTTTAGAAATGTCAAGTTAAAATTGCGCCTTTCGCTTCACGGTCAAGTTCGGCCAAAGATACCTGTGGTATTAAGTCCATGAAAGCCCTGTCGCCGCCTGCTGATTTCCTCGCTTCCTCTTCTAACTTGCTCACATAGTTTTCATCTGGATTGTTCTGTTTTTCTTCCGGCGGTGGTTCCCAATCTGAAAACATCATAATGAGAGTGTCTAATCTGTCTGGCGATTCACCGGTTCTTGAACGATGTTTTGGTTTTAATTCAAGTTTAACGCGGTTATGATCATCCTGCGCCTTCTTTCTTTGCCTGATCTGCTTAAACAATACCGGGTCATTCGGCAACCTGATTATGCCCTGATATTTATCCAATTTTTCCTTGAAGCGGTAATGGTCTTCGGTAATCCTATCCGCATATTCTTTGGTATCAATAGAGGTCTGATTGTTCATGTATCTGTTAATCGGGCCATAACCGAGGTCTTCCATGTTACAAATAATAGCATGTCCTACGCCCCCACTATCGGCATTACAATTCCACGGTTGCACTTTGTGTTTTTGTAATCGCTCAATGAACAATCGCGCAAGATTAGCGGTGTTCTGTTCCCTGAATTGTTCCCAACACACAATCTCATTGCCGTCAAGAATCCCAATAGACTGTTCGTCTCCACCGCTGGAAAACTCCAGCGCCGCCCTACGTTCACCATGTTTTTTGAGAATGTCATCTTTCATCGCCTTACGGATTAAATCAACATCGTGATTGGTAAAAACGTAATTTTCATCGCTATCCCTCCAAAATTCACCGCCGAGAAACGATCTGATGAATGAACTGTTTTCGCCATGCTTTTTAATCAATGCCTGCCGAAATGACAGTTTTTCAGGTGTAAGTAGATGCGGACATTCAAGCCAACTAATCCGCCGCCGATACGTCCATAAATCATTTTTAGTCCCGTAATGAGCCCCCTCATGTTTGCTTTTAATGACTTCTTCCATTGCATCATAGAACGGCCCCGAATCCTCGCCGGGCGTTGAAATCACTAGAAACCAATCAGGATCAATACGATATGCGGCTTCAAATATGTCCTGGGCGACAGACTTGGCCTCGTCAATTATAATTGCGGCCGGCGTCCATTGCCCGTGATTCCAACTACCATGCAAACCCTCCATTGTCTTTGCATCCTTAGGCACGCGCATTGTCCATTTGCTACGATAAGTATGTCCGTCAATTTCCACCTTCGGCGCAGTTATGGTCATATCGCTCGGCACCAACGTCCATCCAGCTTTTACATAAGGATGTAACTTTGCCTCAAGATACTGCCATAACTGATCTTTGATCTGCGGTTCTGCACCTGCCGTGCTGAACACCTTTGCGCCGGGAAAAGCAGACATGATTGATAAACCCAACAACGGAATTATCACGTTAGTCTTGCCAGACTCGTTGCAAGTTGAAACCGCACACCGCGCCCGCGGCTTAGAAACATTTTCCATCACCTCAATCTGCCAGTCGTAAAGCGGATCAGGCATGTCAAAAAAATCTTTCAAAGCAAGTGGATGATTCAGCATGTTAAACTCTGAAATGCCTCGTGGTTGTTTCATTGGCGGGTAGAATATCAAAACCGCACCCCAATTGCAAGGTAAAAATAAGTGTTGACAAAAACAGCGGATTTGATATATTGTTTTTCAGATATGCCGAAGTTCCATACAAACATAAACCTTTCCGCCCCCGTCGAGCGCGTGCGTCATCCTGCCCTTGTAGGACTTGGCATATCTCGCGTTGCCCGGCGGGGGTGTGATTTTAGAGGAAACTCCCATGAAAAGCTCCCTCACCCCCGATGAAATTGAATCCCTCCTAAACGAAGCCGAGGACGCCTTCCCCGACTCCGACTTTGTTTCAAGCGTGCGCGAATGGTTTGAAGACCACGACTTTATCACGGACAATCAAGAAACGGCGTTAAACAACATCATTGAGCGGTAATATGACCACAAATCAACCGTCCACAGAAGCAATAGAAATGGGTGTTCTAGGTTCCGCCCTACTCGATCCCGACAAAGTAATCGTCTTTGCCGTCAATCGCAAAAAAGTTCTTTCCAACTCTTTTTTTCTACGCTATCACAACATCATCTGGCAAACCATGTTGGATATGTACGAAAAGGACCTACCCATAGATGTAGTCACGCTTTCTAAACAACTAGAACAAAACAAAGGACTTGACGAATGCGGCGGAACTGCATACTTAAATAAACTATTGGAAGCCTCGCCCGTATCAACACATGCTGAATACTACATTGACCTACTCAAAGAATCGCAAACAAAACGACACGTTGCACAAATTTCCACGGAACTTTTACAAGCCACAAAAAACAATGATCTTGATGAATGCAAACGCCTCAATTTGCTAATCACTTCCAAAATTGATGAACATTTTTCAAATTCAACCGAAGCAGAAAGATTTCCAGCGTGGCATTATGACGACCTCGTTGCTTATAAAGTCCCGGAAGGCCACATCATCGCCGGCAAAGGTTGGCTCCGGCGCGGAGCCGGATGCCTTTTAACAGGTGGAACTTCTCTTGGAAAATCAGTTTTAGCAGAGCAAATCGCCGTTTGCGTTGCGGCAGGCAAAAATATTTTTGATTGTATTCACGTTCCTTCGCCAATGCGCGTTCTTTATCTCCAAGCCGAAAACGACGAAGAAACACTCCAGCGCGACATCATTTCCATTGTCAAATTCACCCAAGCCGACACTTCCCTGGTTCAGCAAAATCTCGCCATCCACCACCTTTACGGACTTTCCGGAACTGCTTTGGATGCTTGGATAGAAAACCAGATAATCAAACAAAAAATTGACTTACTCATGCTTGATCCTTACCAAGATTTCATACCTTCCGGTTCAAATATCAATGATGCCGGAACATTCTTAACTTTCATTTTTAATCTCAATCGCATAATCAAAGAGCATAATTGCGCCTTTTTGCTCGTAACACATACCCCTAAACCACAAGACCGCGAAAACTGGACTGCCCGTGAATCCGTCTATATGGCTGTCGGTTCCCAAGCAATCGCCGCTTGGGCGCGTACTTCCGCCGAAATTACCGGTTTTAAAGACGACGACTCAATTTACCGACTACGCTTCGGTAAAAACGCCGAACGCACCGGAATAGTCAATGATAACGGTAGTCTTGTCCGCGACCTTATGATTCAACACTCCCCGTCCATTCACGAACCTTACTGGAAAGTAGCTGAATCCCAAGAAGAACCCACCAAAAATAGGGAATTAATCAATAAAATCATACTTTTAGCAGAAGAACATCCCTCATATTCATATTCGGAAATCGCCAAAGAACTAGGTTGCTCAAAATCTATGGTCGGTAAATACTATCCAAAAAAGTAGAAATATCAACAAATTGAAAATTACAACAAAAAATCGTCCACCCACCGTTCTTTTATACCACCAAAAAATGGTCGTTTTTCACGTCATGGACTTGGCTGTTTTCGTCCGTCCACCCCTAAAGGGGTGTGGACGGTGGACGATACTAAAAAGCCATGCGTCCACTTGACCCGCCGTGGACGACGGTGGACGCGGTGGACGATATGGCGTGTTATACATCACAAGTGTCTCCTTAAAATTCCAAAATTTTAAAAAAATCCCGCAACGAGTATATATAAGGGATACCCCTCTTTTTTCCATCGCCCCCCTCCCCCTCTACGATGGAAATGGCATAGGCTGGGATGACCCAGGCGTGGCGATAAGCATACAAAAGTCATCAGACTATGGGTAGAATACGATGAAATTAGTAGACAGAAGACACATTATGCGACGTGATGCACAAAACCCTTGATAACACTGACTATTATTGAGGTAGGGCTGGCGACCCACCGTTATTATCAGTATTTACTGGGATTTGAGTGGGCAAAGGGGCTGTAACTGGCTCTTGGTGGGGCGTAAGTGTGGTCTCAGCCCTATCTTGCCCTATTTTGAGCGCGGCTATCCACTCATCGCGGCTGGGGTGTAGTAGCATGTTAAGCGCGGATATTACGTGCGGCAAGTAGTCCGGAGGCGGTTTATTACGGGAAAACCGGGCCAAATGGGCGCAAAGTTGTGCGGGATCAAGGGCTTTTTGTTCGGCTTTTTCCTCTATTTTTTCATACCATTCCATTAACTGACGGGCCGCGGCGGTGGCTTCCGAGTTTTCTCCAGAACAGACAGTATTCCACAATCTTTTTATCAGTCCCTCTTTGCTTCCCGCAACTTCTTTATTTTCAACAGGTTGTGTTGATATTTTTTTAACAGGCTGATGAGACTGACTGATAAGCCCTTTTTGCGGACTTAACAGGCTGATAATCTTCATTTTTCGCTTTCCACCATCATGGGCGGACTGTGGGGTAATGTTACGGCCTATGGCGTAAACTCGGATGTAAGCCTTTGCGGGAGAAAGGCCAGACTGGACAAGGTCGCGGAACAGTTTTATATCCGGATCGAGTTTTGCGCTATAGTTTGCCATTTGCCGAAAATATACCAGATTTTAGGCTTTAGTCAAGATTTTTTTCCGAAAAAAACTATGACGATGTTGCTATCCTCTTATGTAACTGCATAACTGACAATATGTAACAATAATGGCATAATTACTATTTTGGGCAATAATGGCATAATAAACATGGGCTAGATTGCGTTATACACCGCGATAACAAGTCGGTGCATACATTATCATTGCCTATGTTTTCGCAAAAATGTCATTAATTGGCGAAAATGAGAAAAAAATAACTCAAGTGTCTACTACAAAGCACAACAGGTTGTGGTATACAAAACATGGTACACCATGGATTGATACCGTAAAACTTGGCACGGCAAGTGCTTATATATATACCGTGATAAACAAAAACCATAAACAAGTGGAGAATATCGGAGATTATGCAACACGTAACAAATGTTTAAATGTATAATAACAACAAACAAGCGGAGAATAAAAAACATGACAATAAAACAAATGGCAGAAAAATGGACTGGTGAAAAATGTACACTTGACGGCAAGCCGGCGCGAGTGTTGGGAAGATTAAACAACTTTGCTACAATCGCACAAATCCCGGACGGATTAAAAGCTGACTGGTGCTGGGATATTGTTGATCGTATTATGACAGCGGGAGGCAATTTTAAGAGCTAAAAATAATCAAAAATAAACATTGACAATAATCTAAAATAATATAATCTCTTATTTGACGATAGAGAAATAAACCAAAACAGGAGGGACGAAAGATGAAAAAAATATGGAAACAAGTCGATGGTAAAAATGGATGGTCAAAAAAGGACGGGAACGGATCTCCTTGGGAATGTACGAAACCCATGCCCGGTGGTGGATGTATAACGAAAAATCTTAAAAACAAACGTGATGCGATAAATTTTATAAAATAAACACCCCGGCCCGGACGGGAAAAATGGAGGGAAAGACAATGAAGGCAACAATGGAAAAATACGGAAGCAGAAATTGGTCGGTATGGTTGATACTGCCAGACGGCGAGCGCGAGCTTGTCGCGGTAACGGTGTATAAAAGGGGTGCGGAAAGCGTCCTGGCAATGGTAAACGCATTGATACGTAATTAAACCCGCGCTTGCGGCGGGTCCGGCGGTAGAGTGCCGCCGCTGATGAGGCCAAAAACAATAAAATAAGGAGGAAAACAACATGACAACGAAAACAGAAGCGAAGCATACGGAATTGCCGTGGAATTTTGAAAGAGCAACATCCGGTTTTAGAAAACCTGACACAGGCGACTTGATGATACTTAACGAGGGAAAAATATGCCCGGCTATTGTTTGGAGTTGGGGTGGAAGTGATAAAACAGGAAACACCAACGCCGCCTTTATCGTCCGTGCGTGTAATAATTTTGAAGGCTTGCTGGAGGCTTGCAAAGCATCTTTGGACGCATTGACGCAAAACAAAACGTTCGCGGCGGATATTGACGCTGTTAAAATTTGGTTAGGTGCGGCCATAACCAAAGCCGAAGGATAAAACTTTTAAATGGATGTAAAAAAGGAAGTAAAATAAACATGCCCCAGCTTTCGCCAGGAGCGGAGATCGGCGGCCAGGTGGAGGATTTTAAATGACGTTTAAATTTCACAACGATTTCCACGGCACGACCGCGACCGCCACGGCGCGGGACTGGCGGTTGACGCAACGGCAAGTCCGGCGAATCTGGCGAACGCTGTGCGGCGAAACCGATTGCGATTGCGGCTACGGCGGCGTGGAGGGACCGAATAAATACCGACTGAAAAAATTAGGCGGGATATTGTTTTATGAAGGGGCCGAGGTAATACCACAATGAAAAAAGAAAAACCAAGAATAACGTTGACGAAAGACGATAATATTGTAGTCAGATATAGGGGAAAAAGATACGAATTGTATTTTGACAAACCGCATTATACGATTTTTGTCGGTGAGACAGGCGGCGGGGCATTAGTTGAAATATTTGCCGAAGGAAAAATTGAGTATTGGCCAACGTGGTAAACTTAAAATAATATGAAAAATTACGGTAATCTGCCCGAACACTTACCCAACGGAACAATGGTAAAAATCGGGCGGCACACAGTTGAGCTTGTCCGGGCCGGTAAAGATGAATAACAAGCAAAAGGGCGGCTACGAAATGGAGTTAAAGGAAGCCGACCGCGCCGAGTTGCAAGATTGGAACACGGCTTGGGGACATCGCAATCGCGGCGACATCATAACGGTTGACGATTACCGGCTTTGGAAGAAAAGAAAACGCAAATTAGAACGGCAACAAGACGAATGTTACGAGTAAAAACAAACAAACGAAAGGAAACTGCGATGAACATTACAAGTAAATGGCTAACAGAAAAAGGTGCATGTCGGTCCGGTAAAAACTGGTTTATTGCACAAAAAGAAACGAATGGTATTAAGGTTATTAAAACTCTAATAGATATTGAAAAACTGGACTGGGCTAATTGGTTGATCGTGCGGATAATGAAACGAAAACAATATTTAGCCTACGCAATTTTTGCGGCTGAACAGGTATTAGATATTTTTGAAAAGAAATATCCAGAAGACAAACGCCCACGCAAGGCGATTGAAACGGCAAGAAAGTGTTTAGAAAGCGATACAACAGGAACCGCCGCCGACGCCGCCGCCGCCGACGCCGCCGCCGCCTACGCCGCCGCCTACGCCGCCCACGCCGCCCACGCCGCCGACGCCGCCGACGCCGCCGACGCCGCCGCCCACGCCGCCCACGCCGCCTACGCCGCCTACGCCGCCTA
>JBAZJN010000024.1:0-15054 GCA_041651295.1 Patescibacteria group bacterium
TTGAACAAATTGTAAAATACAATGGCTATAATTTCCGGGTCACCGGATTCCGCACACCTGATATAGTTTACATCAAGCCGGTCGGAATAGCAAAGAAGGTTTATCGGGGCGAAATAGCGGTAAAGATTAGCGAGATTGAAAAATAATTTTGCTTTTTAGAATAATTGATATAAGTTAAACCGTACATAATATAAAAAGCATATTACAACAAAAGAAAGGACAAAATATGACAAAAGAACAATTAAACCCGGTTGTTGAGTTAATAGCGATTGATGAACAATTCAAAAAATTTGGTGTTATTAACAAAGAAAAACAGCAGTGGATTATCCAACTGCTAAAACATTATCTTGGTGACGATCCGCTTTTCTTTCCTGTGATTATCTGTGGCTTAAAGTCTATTGGTAAGGATAGCGAAAAAGCGCAACCAGCGTGGCGTGGACTTCCGGTAAGCGTTGACGCAAGGGATATTCCAGGCATACTCTCCGCCATTTCAAACTCTATTTCTTTTTATAATGGGAAAAACGAGGGGCTGAAAATTGCTAATGAAATGACAAAGATAAATACAAAAAAGAATAAAAAGAAAGAAACTTGAATGAAAAAAGATAGGTTCATAACCGAAATGCCGATTAAGATGGTACATCCAGAAACACATCTTGGCTGGAAAAAACCGAGCCAAAACTGGCAAGGTTTAATGTTGCTTGCGAGTCTACTAATGCTATTGGCAATATTTATACAATTAATTAAGTGAGGGGTTAATATGAAGATAGATGTTCAAAAAGAAATCAATGACTATCAAAAAAAAATTGAGAAGCAAATCGAAAAACATAATGCTTGGATAAAAGACCAAATCGAAAAACATAATGCTTGGATAAAAGACCAAATTGAAAAACATAATCATGTGAACGCTCCTCGACGCAAGCATCGAGGCATCCGGCTAAACTTAAATGAATATTCGTGCGATTCTATTTCTTGCAAGGGATGTGGGTGGCTAATCGGGCTAAATATCCGATAACCGGCATTCAGCAACTCAGACTGAAATTCACTGATCTTCATTTTGAACGCCCTTAAAAAGATTAATTCTTGTTTTCATTGAGGTCATAGATATTTTTCGCCAGCCGTCAACCTTATTCCACAATTTTGTCATTTGGGAAGAAGATATTTCCTTTTTCAAGGCGGCGGCAATAAATTGTTTTTGGCCTTCAGTTAAAAATAGCCGTTTTGGCGTTTTTGGGCGTTCATAGTTATTGACCTCATTCATTAAATCTTCAAAATTCATATCTAACCTCAAAATTTTAACGTTTGCGCTACTTGCGATTGTGCGAACAGTATCTCTTTCCAAAATTCCACCTTGCCATTAGTTATATTCCAACCAACCAATCCGAAGTCAACTGTACCGGAACACATTCGCGCCCCATAACGCGATCCCATGCCTTGTAATGCAGGTAGCGTTACAGCCCAGACTTCTTTAGCACCAATCTGTTTATAGCCACCTTCGGAGCGGTGAACGTGACCGCGAACAATCCAATCCGCTCTCGGTTGCAACTTTGCCTCTGCCCAAATCATATTCCATATCTGATCGCGGTCAACGGCGGTTTTCCGACCATACGGTACGGTACTATTGCCGACGTAGTGCTTAAAGTCAAAAACCACCCCATCACGTTCTACCCATTCGTGATCGCCGACTTTAGCGTTTAATTGCCGGGCGATAATGTCCTCCCATGATTCCTCCTCGCCCACATGAAAAGGCGTTCCGCGCACAATGATAATATTCTTTGCATCCCATAGACTGATACATTCAAGCGCCATTTCAATTTGCTCGTTGCGATCAATCGAAATTAATTCAACGCCACCAGAGCGACCTTCCCGTCCAGTGATGCAATCTCCGTCAACAACAAGCAAATCCGGCTTAGTGTGTTTTTTGGCTTTTTCCTCATACCACGAATAACATTCGTGTTCTATTTTAAAGAACTTTTCCCAAATATGATTCTTGTCATAATGATAACCATTTCCCAGACTTGACTTACCTAATCGTTGATAAGTAGGGGGGGTCAATCCAGCGCGGTGTCCGCAATGCGGATCGGAAATACATACCATATTGAATGATTTTTGTTCATCCATTTTTGCTCCAATAGATTATTAGTTTTTTATTTCTAATTCTTATCACTTTTAACACAAAATTCGCCAGTCCGATGGCGTGTTCACGCGCCGATATGCCCCAGCCAGCCATACGCGGACGCTTATCGCCTTTGTCTGGTTCTAATATTACCGGCTTAACGGGCATAAACATATAGCATGAATGAACGCCTATATTAACATCACCACATTCAAGGCGCGGGCAATGCTGTCCTTTACTGCTTAAATATTCTGCCTGATGTTCACAACGGAAACAAAGCGGAATTATTTCTTTATTTACCATAAATAAATTTAACTGCGAATGTTATTATAAACAAATTTTTATCTACTACCACGAAGCCGCTGGTCACGATTTATGTTGTCCAATATATCTCTGTACCATTTTTCACCAGCGAATGGTACGCGCTTAACTGTATATTTTACACCTTGTTTAATTATTGGTTCGAGCGGTACTGGCTTCTTCTCTATTATATTACTGGCGGTCTGTACCGTTGCCACAGCATTATCAACACTAACACTTGCAAGGGGGCCGAAAGCAAAACCAATAACTGGCGAATACCATCCGGCATACTTAACCATAAAGATTAAATCTCCTAAAAATCCAAGATGCCCACTTGAAGCAAAATCTTCTACGAGATTTAAAGCAAATTTGGCGGCGGTTTGTCTTTCACCTTCATCGTCTTTCGGGAAAATAAATTGCGTTAATTGATCGGTTGTATAGCCCATAGCGATTCCCCACGCCACCCATCTCATAAATGGAAGTGGATTGCCCTTTGCCATTTCTTTAAGTGTAAAATCTTTAGCAAAACGCAACGATTTATGACCAAACGGCTTAAATCTGGTTGCCATTTGACCGATGGCTTTTGATTCCCAGTAATAAGGCTTATCAAGAGCAGATGTCGGCTGGGTCATGCCAATCGCATTTAAACCAATTCTTATTTTTTGTTCTCTTGTAAGCCCACCAGCATTTTTAACACCATCAATATCAAGCCCCCGCGATAGTTCGGTAAACCGTCTTTTTAAATAATCCTGAAATTTATTTGACTTCTGTGGATTATAGTGATTAACGGTATGCTCGCACCAGTGAATTGCTGACATTGCCGTTGATTTTCTAACAAGTTTTTCTGACTTTTGGAACAAAATCATTTTTGTATATACCTCGGCAACCTTGCCGGTAATTCCAGCTTCTTCCAACGATTTCATAAATATATCTTTAGAGCCGATAATATCACGCGCAAGCTGACGTTCTTCTTTACTAACCATTGATTTCAGAAAATATTCAATAACATTCTTTTCATTAGTAAGTGATATTGTCTTGTTTAAATCGCCAATATTTTTAATAGATGTTTTACCTGACAATAAAAGCGTTGTTAGGTCGGTTGCCATTTTTACAGCCATTTGTTCATTATGACTAAATGATTTCAAGTGTAATACCGTCGCAATCATATCACGCGCAAGTTCAGCGTCATATCCATCAGATTCCACGCGCTTTAACAGGTCGTCTATTTTCTTATATTTATATTCGCCCTCCGCCTTGCCAAATAGTTTGGCATATTCTATAGCCTCCCATGAACTATATAAATATTTATGTAACACATTATAGACATTATTCTCATAAAAAATTTCAGGCAATACTCTTTCCCTGTGTAATTCAATCGGATAATCATGCTTCCATCTTCCGGATTCTATAAAAACACCATATAGCGAATTAGAACCATGTTTTTTATAATTATTAAAATATTTAATGAGATAATCTTTTGCCTGTGCGTTTGTTACATTTGTATTGGTTCGGATTCTTAAATTCTTGGCAACAAAATCAACAACCTTTTCCCCATATTCAGAATTTAGGTCAATGTTTACGGTCGCGGGTTTTAATACTACGGGGAAATGATTTTTAATATATTTAACATCTGGGTTTATAATTTTACCAGCATTAAACATTTCATTATCTGCCGCCCTATACCAATCAACAAAATCCTGTGCCGCTTGCGAATGTTTTATTGCATCTGGGTTTTCAATTATCTGTTTTAATGCGTTGCGCTCTTTTATCGGTATCTTGGAATATAATTGCTCTAATCGCGAGGTTAGCGGATTAACACGCCCATTTATTTGTAACTCAGCCGCTCTTTTAAGCGTAACAAATTCTTTAGTAGCCTTGCCAAATTTAGTATTCAGGGAGTGTTCCATTGATTCTACAATACCAGATTTAAGGTCGGCAAATGATTTCAAGTTTTGTTTGGTTTTTCGGGATATGCGAGCAAGAACAGGCTCGGCCTCCCATTCTTGGTCGGTAAGACTTTCACTGACAGATTTTCTCTGAACCTCCTTACCAATAGTTTTTGGTATTGGTTTTAATTTATTAATATAATCATTCAATTGATAATTATTCGCATCTTTTAAAGACTCAACCCCAATATCTTTTTTTATATCAGTATAATTAATACCGCGCTTGGCCGCATCCCTTTCAAGTATATGAGCATAAGCCAGCATAGTTTTTCTGTCTTTTGGCGATTCTTTAACACCAAGAATTTCAGTGCGTTTTTCTGACATTGATTTAGATAAAGCATTGATTTTATCGCTAATACCTTGCGCATCATTATCCAAACTATTCCACTTATCAGTGCTACGTTGATATTTATCACGCTTTGCGGTAATGGCTTTCTGCTGCCCCTCCAACGTAGCAATTATCTGCTTATTCGTAGATATTTCTTTCTCAATAGCTTTTGATAGTTTCCTCGCACCAGGGAATAATTGTATGTTATATTCACCAGCCTCAAGATTGAATTTCTTATTGAGATAATCAATACGGTCTAAAGCCGCCTTCCGCGCTTTTGTATATTCCGCCTTCTTCGATTCCGGCAAACCGGCTTTGGTTTGCGCGTCGTTATTACTAATATAATCTTGTAGCGTCTTAATTTCTTCAACCGCACGGCGCTGGTCTGGTGAAAGCTTTTGCGTAGTCTGCTTTGGCATTTCAGGAATTTTAAGATTAAGTTCTTTCAAAGTTTCGGCGGATACCGTACTGCCTTGTCGCGGATGACCTTCTTTGGTTATATTGAATAACGGGAATTTACTGCCATCTGGTCGCTCTTGCATACCTATATATTTTGCGTCAGGAATTGTGGAAACTGACAATTTTTCGGCGGGCTTGGCGGTATTTATTCCAGCCCGTACTTCTTCTCCAGTTGTTCGGCTTGGCTTCGGATTTTCTGGTCGGGGCTTTTCTTGAGCTTGGATAGATTCAATCTTGCTCTCAAAATCCGCAATTTCAGACTCTTTTCTTCCACTGAAAACGCTTTCCGTCCGTCTAACTTGTTCATCGGTTAATCCCTCATTTTTTAATTCTGTTTTGGTTAGTTTGATTGCGGAATCAAAAAGATTGGTCTGCTTTCGTGATTCGGCCTTAACATTCGATTCGCCTAACCGTAATCGTTCAAGATTTCGTTCCAACGCAACAACATCGGCAGTCGCCTGTCTGTGAATTTCATTTTTTGAAATTTCGTCTGGATTTAAACCCTGCTCGCTTAATCTGGTTGCAATATCGGCTCTATGTTTATTTGCTTGTTTTAATTCTTTGTCTATATTTGAAATTTCTTCTGCATATTGAAGCTCGCCTTCGGATTTAACAGATAGATTTTTAATATTTAATGGCTTGTCTTGCTCAAATCCAATCCGGTTGACAACAGCATCAACACGGTCAAGGAATTGATTAACCGTATTAAACCTAATCGCCATACCAACATTATCTTGATCCCCGAATAACCACTTAAATATCTCCGTTTCATGTAAATTGGTGAGTTCTGGATATTTATCTCTTGCCCGTCCTATCCAATCGGCGATTTTTTCTGCCCTACCAACTTCATTTTTATCAGCCGAATTTTTAAGAGATTCAATTAATCGGATAGAATCGCCTCTCGGATCAAGATGACTTAAACGTACAATATATGGAGCGGCACGACGACCCTCTAAATTAACGGCTTTTGCAAGAATATCCTTTTTACTCATGCCCCCTTCGCGGTCACTCCGGTAGATTTTAGCGCGCTCATAATCCATTTCTCGCGTTTGTCCAACATTACTTTGTTCTTTGGCGAATCGTTGCGCTTCTTCAAAAGTCCCGCCTTTTGCAATATATGATGGAATTGTCTCAAATTCCGTGTACCCCTCTTTAACCGCCTGCTCAAATGCGGCTTTCCTGCTATGCCCTTCCAGCAGGTCACGAGTACCAGTCTTTGGATTATCCCACAAAACAATAGGTTTAAATCGCTTCCAGTCAAATTCTCCCTTTCGGATGTCGTTAAGAATAGAATCATAAGTCTCTTGGGAATACGCTTCTCCACGATTCTGATATGACTTAACGTCTATATTTATTTCAGAAAGTGGCGTTTCAACGATTTTATAACGATTAGCAAAAGATTCAGATACCTGCGCCTTTTCCAACGCAGACTTAACCGCTTCGGCGGGCTTTTCCTGTTTGGTTGGCATCTCCGCCTTAGTTTCAGGCGTTTGTTGCGCTACGGGCATTACCTGTGGTTCTGCAATAGGTTTTGCACCCTGTTCGGGTATAGTTTGTTCCGCCTCTTGCGGTTTTATACCCGCAACCGTACTTTCTTCGGTAGGTTTCGCAGTTTCAAGCGCAATTTCAAGTTGTTTACTGATATTATCAAGTTCGCCTTCAAGGCGCGCCCTTGTCTCTGGTTTCTTTACGCGCTTTAGAATCGACTCGGTCTTAGAATATTGTTTCTCTAATTCCTGTACCTTATCAGACTTGATTTTATTTGAAATATCGGTTGGTAATATAAGTCCGCCTTCTTCCGGCACGCTCTTTGTCTCAACCTTTCCAGCCTCTACTTTTGGTTTACCATAAACATAACTATTTATCTGGTCGGTTAGCGGGTCTAATTGTGATTCAAGCGAATGAATCTTATTGGGATTCTCTTCTGATTTTAATTGTCTATACAAATCAGTTTGTTTCTGATATAATGACTGTAATTCTGTCGGTACGGTTTTTAATATTGGAATATCGCCTTCGTTTACAATTACACCGCTACTTTTTTCCAATACATTATCAACTTGTTCTCTGATATTGTTAAGTTCTGTTTGTAATTTTTCTTTAGTTGCTGGATTGTCAACCTTGTCTTTTAGCGATTTAACTTCCGCATATTGAGATACAAGTTTTGCCGCGCCAGGAACACCGAGTACGACCAATTCTACTGGTATATTACTCCAATCTTGACTTATTCCTGCACTAAGTCTGTCGATTATATTTGAATCCTTACCAAGTCCGAAATCGTTTGTGTTTGCAATCGCATGTAATATAGTAGCAACCCGCTCCTCACCTAATTCACCAATTATATTTGAATATCCACCTTTTGTTAATAATTCGCTGGCAAATCCGGGTTGCGAACCTCTTGGATGAACCTTGCGGATTGCATTTATAAACTTAGAACCAAATGGTAATTTTGTTAAACCCTTTCCAAGAATTTTTGTTATTGTCCCACCAGTTTCTTCTGATGCAACTTCTATAAAGGTTTCACCCCATCCTTTGGCAAGTGCGGTCGCCCAACCTTCGTCTGGATTTTCAATGCTACGTCTTAAAGAAGATTCAATTACCCTGTGTGGCATACCAAGCGTTGTTCTTGCCGCAGAACCAGCGACAGAAGATAGGGTTTTATTTATAATCTGTGATTTTAATCGGTTTTCAAGAAAATTATACGTCCCTTTTTCAACAATATTTTTTAGTCCACCAGTAACCATAAATTCAATCATCCACGCCGGCAATACCGATAAACCCGCACCTATTTTACCGCCAGTTGAAGACCCGCGCCTTTCGCGTTCTGCGACTTTATTGAAATAATCATTAATTAGTTTAATATCGCTTTCTGGTGTTGCGCCAGCGCCCATAACCGGCGCAATTCCTCCCATTGTCGTCATTGAATAAGCAGGAACTTTTTCATACATTCTATAACCATAATCATCGCCGCGTTCAAGCAAATCTAATCTGATTGTTGCATTTTGCAGGTCGATTAATTTTAATATTCCCGCCGGACTAAAGGGTATTTTTTCAAGTATATCTTGCGATGCCCCCTCCCAAAATCCCATTTTATTTTCATTTTCATCTCGTATGCGCGATTGTTTTGCAACTGTTTTTGTGGAATCTGGTAATGCCTCAGCATTAACAACCCGTTTGAGATTTTCGGCAAGCGTACTAACATCTTTTACCTTTAGCGTAACATCATCGCCATAATCCTTTGGCATACCACGCTCAGATTGCATGATATTCTGAATACTCTCAGTAGTATAACCAAGCGGATTCTCTAATTGCGGAAAATATGGTTTTGCGTCTGGGTATTGTTCTCTAAAATCGGAATCAATACTTTCTGGGACGGTATATTTTTTATCGCCAATTTTATATCGTTTTGCTTTTTCAGCGTCCGGATAATCTTCTACAAATCTTGATACAAGTTTATCTGGAACTTTATATCTTTTTCCACCAAGATAAAATAATTGTTCCATTAATCATTATCTTCTAATTGTGATAAATCTATTTTAGGCCGACCCTGACCTTGTTTGGACTGATTTATAATATTAGCACCATTATTTATTCTATCAATATTTAGAATATTTCTTGGATTAAATAAACCTATTGGCGCCTGTGTTTGTTTTTGTGGTTGAGATATTAAACGTGGATCGTAAAATTCTCCAATAAATGCTTTAACATCATCTATATTACTAAGAATTGGCAGGTTAAGACGCAAGGCGCTTTCGGATAAAAATTTCTCATTGGTAAAAATATCTTTAAATAGTTTTTTGCCTTGCTTCGGATTCTTTGCTAATTCGGATTCGTAGATTTTCAACCTGTTATATAACTGTGCAGCCATAACAGCGTTCCTACGATCGGTATCTGTTTGGCGGTCTGCGGGTGGAACACCGGTAAATTCACGGTCAACAATATCAGTGGTTGGATGATAACTTGTAATAACCTTGCCGTCTTTATATTCTGTAATTGGTTCAATATGCTTTGATAACTCAGCGAAATCTTCCCGACCCATAGTCGATACAGCACTATATACCCGTTTAAGTTCATCGGGAGTCAATTGCTGATCGCCCTCAAAAAACTTACCGCCGCTTATAGCGCTCTGCAATTCTTCGGTCGTAATGTCAGCATACCTATCTTTAAAACTCTGATTCTTAGTATCGCTAAGTATGCGCGAATAAATACCCTCATATTGAATTGCAAGAGAACCGGCACGCGTAGCTTCTTGCTGTATGGCATTTAGATATTGAGCATTAAACTCTTTCTTAGATTGAAGTCCCGACATTATAGATTCTACACTATTATCAGCTGTTGAAATTATTTCATTAGTGTCGGGTGAAATATCCTTACCAACCTTTTCTTTAATTTTCTGTGTATCTATTCCATATTTCATTAAAATAGGTTCAAGTTTATCAATATCAGAATCAATCTCGTCATTTTGTTTTGATAATAGATTAATAGCGGTAATGCTAAGTTCAAGTTTATCTCGCTGTTCGCGGTATCCTTTTTCGGCTAATAATGCCGCATTACGATAATCTTTTTCGTCTTGCGCGGTTTTATACCGGACGGCAACATCCAAAAGATTCTGTATATCACTCCCATAACTACGATTCATCTGTGCCATTTATAACCCTCCGCCAAAAACATCCAACCAAGATTTATTTGTATTTCCAGTTGACAAACCATTTTTTAGTAATATGTCGGCTTGGTCAAATACATTATATGCCTTTGTATTTTTAGCGCCAAGCAAAGATTTGCCGAAATTAGTATTGGCATAATTGATATTTGATACACCAGATTTTCCTAAACCAAGTTTGCTTAATAAACCCTGCCCAATTTCTTTTCCGCCCAACTCATATCCAGCGTATGCCGTACCAACGTCAATCAGAGCATTGTACCATTCAGGAACATTCTCTTTGCGTTCTCGATTTAGACTTTTAGCGGTATCGCTCAAGAACAAGTCGGTTTTATATTTCTTTTCGGGATTTAACCACTCGGTCGCCGTGCCACCAAGCGCAAATAACGGATTAACAGTTACACCCAAAACATTGAATATCGAACCAAGCGTCTGATTAAAATTGCGGATACGCTTGTTTTTATCAACTTGTTTTTCAAGACCCTCTTTTTCTTTCGCCATTGCTTTGGCAAATAACATATTTTCATAAGACATATTAATTACCTTTCTTAATTAAATGGATTTGGATAACCAATTCTCATCAGTATTATCATCACCACCACCAAGCGAATATCTCCCAGGAACTAACCCCCCCCCAGTATCATCATCATCTGGATTTATCTGTTGTAATGCCCATTTATAATAATTTATCATATCATCGCTCCCAGATGGCTCACCATATTGAGATTTATAAGTATTATATAGTTGTGTAGCTGTGTCAAAATTAGAGGATGCCCACGTTATATACTGTTGACCCTCCGGGCTGTTTAAATAGCTAAGATCAAGATTGGCAAGACCACTAAGATCACCAAGACCCTCTACGACTGCTCCAGATTGAGATGCGTTTGGTATATATTGTGCCGATCCCGAGCCACTGCCAGTAGGCCGAGTTGGCGATGTGGTTTCCATTTTCGCACCACCTTCAATCAATTTCGCCATTTGGTCGTATAGATTATCCATATAATCCTGACGTGAGCCTTCGGTAGCCGCCCATAAGCCGGTTTTTGCGCCTTCTTTTTCAAGATTGAGCCCTTTAACTCCCGACATATACTCAAAACCTAAATTGCCCCGTGATTGTCCTGATGCCTTGTTTATTGCACCCGAACTGGCAAAGCCACTCTTTGCTTGTGCAGATTCAGTTTGACCCAATAAACCTGTAAGTTGATTAGAGTAGTTTTTAGATAGTGTATCTCGTTGAACTCCGAATTGTTTCATCTGAGTATCGTAGGTTTTTTGAGCGACAATTTCTTTATATGGATTATATTCACTGATAAATTTTGAATATTTTTCAGGTTCTTTAAAACCAGCCTCGCCCAATAATCCAGTTACGCCACTAGTTGTATAATCCTCCCATTGTGCTTGCGGGTTATTAGTTGGCATCGTCATTCCTGATTTTTTATACCAATCCGAATACCAGTCATCTGACATTTTCAATCTCCACTATCTTTAATTGCATTCGCAAGTTACGCTCCAGCGCCTGTACTGTATTTAATTTCTACTACTATCGCAATATCTTCAACCTTTGCATTATACGCATCGCCCTCAAAAAGGCTTAAAAATACATTTATTTTATCACCAGCGTTAAATGCAAAAGAATTTGTCGTAATAATATTGCCCAGGTCATTAGATACGCTTGCGACACTACATTGCGCGGCCATAGTCGTCGCAACCCCATTTTTTTCTATAATAACAGCCAACCACCCATAGGTTGTAAGGGAAGTGCAACGATACTGAATTGAAAACCCCGTTACCGTGCCAGCATGTAACATTTTGTATCCCTGTGTGTTCGCAGAACCATCTGCGGTATGAGCATCTGCAGTAGTCGTTCCGCTGGTCGCACTAATTTCGGCATTATATCCAAATACCAATGCCATATAATATTCGTGTGTATGCGCAACAAATGAAACACCGGATATAACCGCATCATTGACAACCTTTAGACTATCGCATTTGACTTCTTTCTCGAAGATATAGTTGCCATCTCTTGTAAATGGTATCCACCAGTTTATCCCTCGTATCTTTTTATAAAGCCGCAGTAATTTGCTTTTCGGAAATGCAAATAAAACCGCGCCTTCCGCCATTTCAACCGGATAATAGTCAATATCAGAAATCTTATTCTGCTTGGAATTTTGCAAATTTCGTTCTTCCCTGCTCAAGATACTTCCTTACTAATTGTACGATATATAATAGTTATATCGTTAACATTGAAAGTTCCACTACTCGGACAAGTCAATTTCAACGCAAACGATTGACATTCTATCGGCGCAGTTGGCGTAAAAGTCTCAACATCCCACGCCGTCGCTACTGAGAAGTCTTTTGCCTCAACATTGGTTGAAAACGAAGTTCCGCCATTGGTATCGTACTTTAAAGCATTGGTTTGCACTACACTGGATTTATAAGTAAAAATAACCTTGTAAATCTTTTTAATGTGTCTTAAATCACCAAAGTCTATATCTTTGGTCGTAAATGTCATGCTGGTTTTAGCCGCCGGAGTGTCGCTCCACTTATAGTAAGAAATAGTCGCCGATCCATTAAAATAACCTACTACCAGATCGCCATTCCAATCCTGAACGAAATTAGTGTAAACCTTATAATCTGTAAATGCGTCTGATAATTTCACCCACGAATAAGTAGGAAAATCGAATAAATAACAATCACCGCTCGTAGCAATAGAACCGGAATAATCCTTCATTATCAATAGTTGTTTTTTCTCTCTGATATATCCGGCCATACTGGTTGACTGAATAAAATCTTTCCACGTTACGTTATCGATTTTGCATTTTATTCCGGCTATCTTATCGCCAATCAAATTAACCGGATTACCGCTACCACCATAAAAATAACAACCGGATTTATTTACCCACGCTATACCAAATTCGGTTTCGGTTATCTGCGCTGGCACTTTTACACCCATAAATTTATGCTTAGATTCTACATACCAATCCGTCTGTGAACCAGAAGATATATTCACAATATAGAGAGTGTTTTCTTTAAATGCTAACAGTCGGTCTGCATAAATAGCCAGCGCCGTATATGATTCAGAATCTCCGATTACCACGTCAATATAGTTGTCAATCGGAAAGGTATCGAACTTATTGGCAACCGAATAGTAAATCCTGTCTGGAAATGACTTGTTTACTCCGGTACTATCCTCAACTCTGCGAACATTTGCGACAAACACCCGCCGGTTTCCGACAACACAAGCTTTGTAACCTTCGCCATCTTCACCCATTGAAATAGAGACTACCTGATGACTATATCCATTGAGATTCTCGTAATTATCAATATTCTGACCAAGCGAATCTATTGAGCCGGTAGCGGTTGTAGTCGGAGATACTGTCGCCCACGCAGTATATTTACTATCTAATGTTGCCCTTGCACCTTGTCGCATATCAATATCTACCAGCAAGAACCAAGCATCATCTGACCCACTAATGCGAGCATATATCCGTCCACCGCTAATCCGTTCATTATATCCCGTACTACTACTCCGTCGCGCCCGCACAACCGCCGACACTTTTTCACCAGCCGCTACAACAAATGTATTCAAGGACGTTGGAATGTATAATAGCGATTCCTGATTGCCATCGTAAATAAAACTAAATGCTACTTCATAAGTAGCCGCTTCCCATGCGGAATTAGTATCACTCGCCATTGTCAAGGAAACATTGAATCCGCTATTGGCAGTAGGATAAGCGGCGGCATCAACTATACCATCCGTTGGCGGAGATAGTTTATTGTCCTTCTCGTACCAATCATAATAATTCTTAATAGCCGTCGTACCTTCAAAATCCGTTCTTTTGATTAATCCAAACCATCGAACACGCGACGCATTGCCTAATTCAGCATCACACGCCCTGATTGCTCCATCCACCGTATAATAAATCGTCTTGGCGTAATTCGGCATATATCCGCCAGTCGAATCAATCGTTATCTGGTCTGCCATCCACGTATCGTTATTCTTTGAGTATGTATCGACTGTCCCATTAACAGCATCAGCGGAAATAAGTAGGACTTCATTACGCGGAAATACTTTTATTGTACCACTTGTATCAAATTCGTCTCCCATTAGTGTTGTTGTATATAGATTTCTATTATTTGCAGAAAGCATACTTATTAAAAAAAGTCCGTTATTTGCACTTGTGCCAGAAACAATAATTTCTTCTCCGGGAGACACTAAAGCATTCCACAACAACCATACATCTCCAACACCACTCTCATTACCACCACCGGTCGATGGAATATCAAATGTTGTAGAATTTACAATGGTATCTACGGCAGTAATACCATCATTTCCGGCAGTACCGGTAATTTCGATGTTATATCCTTCACCTAAACCATGTGCGTTTGTCGTTACAACACGAGTATATCCAGCGCCTTGTGTAATTGAAGCAATATAAATTTGCACAACAATATGCCCATCAATTGGGTCTTCATAAAATTGTAGGCTTGATGTTCCAGTATAAGAAAACGCCTCGGTCTCATAGTCACTTTCCAGCACCGCCAGTCCGTAACCGCCAGAAGGTTTTGCGGTTTGGTTATTAATCGTAGAATGTGCGGTAAGCCCGCCTGCTGTGCGAATTGCGCCTTGCTGGTCTATCATAAACTTATCAATATCGACCAGTTCGTTAATATCAAGGTCACGAGGGTCTTGCGTCGAGTTAATTCCTCCAGAAAAATTATTAAGACTGATATGTTGCTTGGGCATTAGCGATATTTACTCTTTTTCTTAATTCGTTCCGGTAGTTTTCTATCTTTAGGCGTTTCTGATTCCCACTGTTCAACCGTTTTACTGCTAATCTTGCCTTGTTTAGCCAATTCGTAAAATTTGCGACGTTGCGCTTGACTTTTGAAGGGCATATTTACCTCACTACATTATGTAAACCTGAGTATTGCATTTAAGACACTTCCTCAAAATCACGTTTCAATATATACAAACCTTCCTCACACTCAATAAAATGACTAATAAAGTCCAACCAGTAATAAGGGTTAATCGTTTGGCAAGCCAATGAACCCTCCCAGGTAATTTTGTCGCTGGAATGAATGTCAACATTAGTTGCATATAGTTGATAGTTCTGGTTAGGGTTCATGTTGATCGTTGGAATCTGACCGTTAAATATGCCGTCTTTCGTGCGCAAATTGAAGCCAACTTTGCCATTGTGTGCAGTACTCAAAAACTGGTAGATATACTCGCCTTGACAGATTGCGCCCG
>JBAZJN010000025.1:0-14882 GCA_041651295.1 Patescibacteria group bacterium
GGCAGCTTCAAGTTCGTGGTGTTGATGGATACACTCCATGAGCAACTCAAGAATCTCATTTTGTTTCTGAACCAAAACAGCGAGTTTGATGTGTATGCGGTAGAGCTCAAGTATTACAAATACGACTCGTTTGAGATTGTCATCCCAAAACTATTCGGGAGTGAAGTGAAGAAGGATCTCACGCAAAAGACCAAACTAGCACTTCCTACTGATGACGACTTTCTAAATGCGTACGCCAAGCAAGGCCAACAAAAAGAAGCGCAAGTATTCCTCGACGTGTTTCATGATCTCAACGAGGGGCGGCTCACCCTCGACGGAGTGTCGGCGCATAAGACGCCAAAGACTTGCACGATCACGGTTCGGCAGAATAATGGGAAGACGACGTTTTCGCTCTACGTTGACCCAATGTTCGAGGGTGGAGGGATAGATGTGTGGACGTATGGCAACAGTGCCTGGACGAGAGCGTACAAAGTCGTCACCGACAGCATTCCTAGTTTACGACCCACGGCTGCTCTAGCGAACCAGAATTACGCACGGATGGGGCGGTGGGCATTAAAACACTTTTCCCGCAAGAGCTTCGAAATGATCTTACGGGATTTGACCAGTGTTTAAATTAACAGAATACAAATAAACTAGCCATCAATTAAGAGGGCGGTCTTAGTTTTAAAACCCCTATCTTTTTTAAGCCATGCCGCGGATGTGCATCGTTATGCGGCTTTGGTAGAAAGCAAAATGAATGATGACTACAATCAGAATTTTGGGGGATGGACCGGTGAAATACCAGAGTCAGAATTTGATCCGTATTATCAGTAAATTACTCCATCTGGGTAAGCCGCCAATCTCCAGGCCAAAACTAACGCAATCCTGTTTTTTCTAGAATCATACCGACTAAAAAATAACAAATTGGATAGAGAAGAACCGCACATGCCGCATGGAAGATATCATTCACAAAAACTTCAGGGCCCCAGATCAGTCCGATCACAAAGAGCGTCCCGAAATAGAAGAAGTTATAGAGAAAACTCCCTAAGCTTCCCCAGCGCCCCAACATCGCTTTAAACGTCACAACAATAAAAATAAGTAGGAGGCCAATCATTACCGCAAACCAGTGCTCTTTCAAGAACACCATTAAAATGCCCCAGAGCATTTGCGCGGCTTGTTTCATGCCTTCTTCAATAGAATTAAAGAGCAGATTCGCCATCTGCTTTAAAAAATTTGATCAAAAATATGTTGAGGGTACATGTATCTAAACAAAAGTTATTCCACTCTTCTTTAATTCCTGTCGCATAACTGCATAGTCCGGGATCATTCTTGATACTAAGCTCCAAAATGTTTTAGAGTGATTAAATGCTTTCAGGTGACACAGCTCGTGGGCAATGATGTAATCCTGTACCGCTTCCGGAAGAAACAGAATTTTGTAGTTGAAGTTGAGATTGGCTTTCCGAGAACAGCTGCCCCAGCATGTCTTTTGGTTTTTAATCGTCAGTTTGTTGTACTGGTAGCCATGCTGATCAGCAAAACTTTTAGCTTTACGCTCAATAAGTGCATGGGCGCTTTCTTTGTATTTGAGATAATCGTCGTTGCTATATCGAGCAACCGGTTTGCCCTCAAATTGCTTAAAGAATGCAATCTTTGAGAATAGCCATTCGGTCTTTTCGCGGATAAATCGTTCAGCAACTGTTTCCTGTAAACCACGAGGTGTGGTTACAACAACAGATCCATCACAGTACACGGCAAGGCGCATCCTCCGTGCTCGTTTACTCTTCCGAAGCGTATACGCAACCTCTTTATCTTGTAAGGTAATGCGCTTGTTCATATCAAAACTTTTTGGTGATTATGTCTACAAATCTATTGAGGAACTTAGGAAAATCTTTTACTTTAAATCGCTCCTTGTACTCTTTGAGAATGAGTTCCTGTAAAGTTTGTTTAATGTCTTTAATAAAGACATCTCGTTTTGAGGATTCTTGCCACCCCAGATCAAGATCATCTTCAATGCGGATTCGTAGCTCTTTGACGAATTCCTTGATCGCATCGTCTCGCCCAGCTTCAATGAACTCCTGTGAGATGACATACAGTGCATACTCCTTGAGATCAAGTCCCAGCTCTTTAGCTTCATCACCTTTCGACTTAATATCCTTCATTAATTCCTCATATCTGTGAATTCTCTCAGCCAGATCAATTTGATTCTGCTCAAATTCACGACGAATAGCCGTTAGTCTCTCACTAAACTTCTGATACGCGGGATTTCCATCAAGATTGATGGAGATTTCTTGCTTGAGCATCTTCTCAAGATTCAACGCCTTTTCTTCTTCGTCCATTCCCTTCAGACGCTCCAGCGTATACAAATCGTTCACGCGGAGTTCCCGGAAGTTCTTTGTGATTCCTTCATAGTCAATAATATTGCTCTTCTGAATGAGCTCTTTCACTTTCTCCCCATATTCTTCCAGCAAGTATCGATCGTCCTCACTTCGAAATTCCTTCAGGAAAGCTAAGTAAAAACTCGTCACCCATTCAAACGATCTAATGTACTTCTTTAAGAATGGGTCTGGTGACAAAAACTCAAACAAACTTCTGAGCTTTGTGTATTTCTCAAGGAAGTACTTCTGCTTGTCCTGATTATCGATGAAAATCTTCAAACACCGGCGGAGGTTATCCATCGATGGGTCTTCTATGTTGACCCCAGTAAACAGCTTCATGACATCGTCTAAGACGTCAGTAAAGCGCTCCTTGACGCGCTCAATATCAATCATCGCCGAATCGATGACGTCTTCGTCAAAATCAAGTGCGTCGTAGAGGCTTCGCGTAATTCCGTAGTAATCAATAATCTTGCCGTAATCCTTATTTGTATAGACGCGGTTGGTGCGGGCGATTGCCTGTAAAAGATTATGGTCACGTAAAGGCTTATCGAGGTACATGACTTGCTCAATAGGCGCATCAAAACCAGTGAGCAACATATCGCACACTAAAAGAAACTTCAGAGAAGATTTGGGGTCTTTAAAGCGCTCAATGATTTTTTCGCGTTCGCGTTTGCTCGTGTTATACACCTTCAAATCATCTGCGTCGCTATTTGGATCCCCGGGCGAATACACCACAGCCGACCATTCGGCAGGAATGAGTTTGTCGAGGAGCTTTTTATAATTCGCCACAGCCTCACGGTCGTACGCCACCACTTGTGCCTTAAAACCATTCGGTTCGACATAGAGCTTGTAATGCTCAACAATATCCCTTGCGACAGCTTCCATGCGCTTGGGTAACTTCACCAGCGCCGCTTTCTTGCCGTATTTCTTTATGAGTTCGGTCTTCTGCTTGTCAGGTAAATCTCCGGCTATTTCTTCAAACTTTTGGTCAAGCTTTTCCTCGTCAATAGAAAACTTCGAGAGCCGTGCTTCATACGTCACCGGGATTGTCGCCCCGTCATCAATAGATTGCTGGATGGAATAGTAGTCTAAATACCGTTTTCCTTCACCTTCATAATTTCGGAAAGTATTCGTGTGCGTTTTATCAACGGGCGTTCCGGTAAATCCAAAGAAAAATGCTTTTTTAAACGCGTTACGCATATTGATGCCCGAGATGCCCTCGTTCCCTCGGTGAGCCTCATCAGCAAGAATAATCACGTTTTCGTCGAGGTTTTCTACTTGACTGCCGAGTTCTGAAAACTTCTGAATAGTGGTGATAAATATTCCACTTATTGGTGATTGAATCTTTTCCTCAAGATTCTTTCGAGAGACTGCCCTTTCCACATTCTTCCCTCCGGCATTGGTGAAGGTCTCAAATATCTGGTCGTCTAAATCCACACGGTCAACCAAAATAAAGACCTTCGGGTTGGCAAGCGCTTTGTCGAACCGCAATTTCCATGCAGTGAAAAACATCGTAAGTGTCTTACCGGACCCTTGCGTGTGCCAAATGAGCCCTTGCCGTTTCTCTTTAGAAAGGACGCGTTTGACGATCTTATTCGTTGCTCGCATTTGCTGGTATCGAGCCATTTTCTTGACCATCTTCTCCTTCTCTTTTTCAAAGAGAATAAAGTTTTGCACGATGTCTAAAAGGTTTTCTTTAGAGAGAAGTGAAAAGAGAGTCATTTCCAACTCACCGCCGAGTTTATTTTCTACATCTTCATCTCTCCACTGGAGGAAGAGCTGCTTCGGTGCACCAGTTGCCCCATAAACTGTTTTGAGCCCATCGCTTGCAATATTAAAACAGTTTGGAATGAACAGCCTGCGGGCCACTTTTTCGTATCTCTTAATTTGATCAATTCCATTCTCAAAGGTTACCCCCTCCGAAGCAGTCGGGCTTTTCGCTTCAATATCAACCAACGGAAGTCCGTTTACAGAAATCAGGATATCAGGACGAATGTTCTCCGTATCTCCTTCAAAATAGAACTGATTAGTAACGACAAACTGATTATTTTCTGGTTTATCAAAATCAACGAGCCTATAGTCCTGCATCTGCCTTGTTTCTGGATTCATCAAATTAACCCCTTCGCGAATTTTATCCAAAAATTCCTGATTAGAGTCAATCTTATTTACTTCCCGCAGGACACTCTTAGCTACAGAATCATCAACATTATTTATTCTTTTCACAGCATCAAGTAGCTGCGATTTAATGATGTATTCACTCTCAAGATCGCGAAGTTTTGCAAATTCCTCCGGCTTTATGTACTCAAAACCAAGCGTATCTTTAATAAACTTGATGATATAATTTTCTACTGTAACTTGTTCGTTGAATTTCATGAATGTTTTTTTATGTAGTCTTCAAAATGCCACTGAAAAGTCAAAAAATATATATTGAGAAACTGGGCATACGTTAGTCGTGTTAGCCCACAAACCTCAATAGGCTGCGCTTTGGGTATGCCCCAATCGAATGAGAACAGATTGGATACTTTTTTTTCATCTGTTTCTAATTTAAAAATTTTCCCTATAAAATTACCCTGATGAGCATATTCGTTACGTAGCTTGTACAGTATTCTACTAGAGGTAATTTGTTGGTTTATTTTACTTAATTTTTTTGTATCATCAATTGAGAGTTGCAAAGTATATTGTAATTTATCCTTAACGGGTTCAAAGAATGCATCAACTAAATCGCCTTTATTCATACTAGCCGTGTTAGCAGAAAAAGTATTGATAGCAATTTCAGCATGAGAAACTAATTGAAAAATTTTGATCTTATCTACGTCATCATGATTATTTTTCGCCAGGGTATCAAGAAAATCACATACCTCCATGATCTTCTCAATTTTCCCGATCAAATAAATAACAGGCTGAATGTAGTCGTAGTCTAAAGAAAAAAGACTATGATAGACGGCCTCTATTTCAATACCAAAACGTTTGAAAAATAACTGTATTCTAGGTAAATCAGCTTGCCACATATTCAAGTGGGCTTCCTCCCATTTTTTCTCAGCATCATCCTTCATATATTTACCCTCACCTTCCCACTCAATAAATCCTGCATCAGACCTTTTTTGAGTAAGTTAAGTTTGTCTTTTAATTTTTTATTGATCGAAATCTTTTCATCGACAGCTGAAAGAATTTCCGCAATTTCTTTTTGCTCTTTTAGGGGTGGCACTCCGAAACCAACACTCATTAACATTCCTTTGTTCAAAATATTCATCGTCCCACCATGACTTTTTTGACTCATCTGCTGAATCAAAAAATCCGATTTTAAAAGATGTGCAATAAATTGTGAATCCGCTTTTGTACTGTCAGGTGTTATTTTTAATAATCGTGGATTGATTATACCCTTTTCATAATTTCCTGGAACAATCAATATTTTTCCAATCGTCCCGACTAGGCTTATTAAAATATCTCCCGCATTAACTTTAAAACCCTCCATCTCTTTGTACTTTTCCTCATTAACGTAATAGTCTCCGTAAAAAGCATCGCCAGATATTACTTGTTCCTGTCCGTATATCTTGAACCCTTTTTCTACGTAGAAATTCTTTTTCAACGCTGATCCAAATGGACCTGGTTTTATTGCGTTTTTATCATCTGGGTTTACCAAGTTTTTAAATCCACCAAAATCCCACCCCTCCGGAATCTGTCCGATTTTTGTCTCCTTTAATTTCGTATGCCCAATCCCACGAGTAAAGAGCTGTTGCATCAATCCGCGCTTGAGCCTCTCTGTCGCCTCAATCACTTCCTGCGTTTTCGCAATATCCTCATCCACCGTCCCCATAATCTCCGCGATTTTTTGTTGTTCCTTGATTGGAGGAAGCGTTATGTCTAAAGAAAGAACCCGATCTTTCGAGAGATTAAACCTAGTAGAACCCTGAGCCATTTTCATTATTTTTGACCTAAAATCTCTTCCTCTAAATAAGTAGCGCGCGTATTGAGGAATCAAGGAATTAAAACCATTCAAACGAAAGCCGAAACAAAAACTATTCAAATAATAGTTATCAACTTCATCAAGCAAAACAGAGCTCATCCCAACTTCTTCTGGTGTTTCCGATGACACCGTAAAAAACACATCTCCATATTTAACTTTGCTCTGATTTTCTTCTTCATCAACATCCACCAAGTCAAATCTATTTTTATCAATTTTTGAGTTAGTAAATATGTTCATGTAAGTAATAAAAGGGGCGCCATGACCAAAATCAGTCTTGTTTTTGCTCCGCAGACCACTATAAGTAAAACCAAGCTCACCGACTTTGGTTGGAGTCCATCCGTTCGGAATATTCTGTTGTGTCAATTTAGTTTGCATACTGGGTCAAATATTTTTCAACAACCTGCTTATTAAAAGCGCCGATGACTGCACGAAGTTTTGCGAGCACATCAAAGAATTTCATTCGAGCCATGGGTTCGATCAATGGACTCGTTTTAATAACGGCCATACCTTTCTGATCCATTTCTTGATGGAAATGTTCTTCATTGAGAATTGTATTAAAGACCATCCTAGTAATTAGATCTCTTTGACCAACCCTAATACGCACAGTGTCATGATCAAGTAGCTTTTTATAGGCGCCCAGCCATTCAGATGCCCTTTTTGATTCAAAATTGTTGTTGATAAAGAATTGGCATACATTTTCAAAGTTAAATTTATTGCTTTCTTTTAGGATAAACATTCGCACATCCATTAAAAAAGATTTAACTATATCTTCATTCGGAAATTCTGTAGATATCCTCCCAGGCTCTCCAGTCTTCATTGAAATCGAAACGCTTTGGCGGTTTAATACCAAGTATTTATCTGCCAAAAGCGCATTGGCTTTTTCTTTAAAGCGCTCCAATGTTTTTATATCGATATGATTGTCTGAATTATTTATTTTCATAATTAATCATGTGTCTTCGTGAGATTGAATTCATCAATACGATCTTTAAGTCCCAGAACGTGATCAATATAAAAATTATGGTTCTTAACAAAATCATCCCACTTTATGGGGTAGATATATGAATGATCGTCGCCATAGTGATGATAGTTCTGGCAGACAGTACATATATTTCTCTTATGTTCATTTCGATTAAACATATTTGAGGAAATTATTTTGAAGAAATTATGCGTTTGGATTTCAGTGAAACAATTGTAGTGCTTAACTCCATGTTCATAGCTTCCACTTTCATCCGGTAATATGACGGCCAAAACTCCGTTAGTATAACTGACTCGGTCTTCTCTTGTTTTATCTCTCAGGGAATAAGCCACCTCTCTCGGTATCCACTGGAGACTTTCGCGTACAGCCTCTTTCATGTTCTTTGAAATCAACACGATAGTAACTGTACTATCGTAAATTCTGTCATAAAGCCTTTGCTGTATCGCGTCTTCAGTAAGATGACTGATGTCTTCATCGTCTTTTTCAGCCTTATTTACATGGTCGGTGAGTACTTTTTCCATCAGATGATCTACGTAGTCACGGGCAGTCAAATAGGTGCCTCCATCAATCCCAACATTCCAATGCGCCCAGTTGCAAGCATCGTTCTGTCGAACTGATTTATCGGCGTATTTATAACTTATAAATATCTTTGCCATGTTACTTCAGAAAGAAAATTACGTACAAGGTGGCGAGCAATAGGAAGCCGTAAAAATACCTAAGAGTAGGAGAGAAGATGCAATATATAATTGAATTCTTTTTATATTTCTTAAACTCGGTGATATCCATGGAGAAATCAATATCTTCCTCCTTCATCTTTCTCACCTTTTCGTATAAATCTCGATACGCTCTCTCAAGACCAAGAAAATAGCCGTCGTAAATCCAAAAAACCACAACTAAAATTGTTAAAAATATGATTGGCAATTTTCCGTCGCTAATTTTAGTGAGCAATACCAAAATACCCGCAAGGAGAGTCACCACCCAGCCGCGCAAATAAAACAGATTCCCAGCCATGCGCGAAATGACGCTTTGTATAAAACCGAGATGGGCTATTCTTTTTTCGTTTGTTTCTTCGTTCATATTTTTAATTGTTAGTTCTAATTTTTACTGCCTCATCAGCGATGGCGGCAATATACTTCGAAATCCAGTCGTATCTCTCCTTACTCTTCGCGCCGGCCGGGTTGTAGCATTTGACGATTTTAGAAAACTTCTCGTCTCTAAAATTCAAGCTATCGAAAGGATTGTTGCCCTGATTCGCAATATATCCATCACTATTTTTAAGTCCGTGTATATAAATACCGGCAACACCCATACCCGCTTTCCACGACTCAATGATCTCATAGTTGATCCACTTTCTATCTGCGGTATTTTCTCCAACTAGGACAATGGTGCAGGAACGATATTGCATCTGGTCTTTAATCCATTTTTTTATTCCGTCATCCGTTCTTGAAATGGTTTCCCAGTCGTTATCTGGGGCAGGTTTATTACCTTCAATCGCACCAATATTGCGTACCTGAGAAGCTCGCCAACAGTCTGGTTTGTAATGAAAGCTATAAAAAACTTGTCTCTTTGTTACCATAAATTTAATATTTCAGTTCCTTCAGATACCCCTCAACCTTCTTATCAATCGATTCACGATCTTTTTCAATTTTTCTCACTTCGTTCCACACTGTTTTAACATCCACCACTTCCTCATCCTCACCATTTTCTACATAGCGACGCACATTCAGGTTGAACTCATTTTCTTCGAGTTCCTTTACATCCACCACGCGGGCGTATTTTTCGATATCTCGGTAGACCTCAAACGCTGAAACTATTTTTTCGATATCTTTCTTGCGCAGGCGGTTTTGATTTTTGCCTTCTTCATAATCCTGCTCCGCATCGATGATGAGTATTTTGTTCTTATGGGCTTCGGGCTTGTTTTTATTGAATATCACAATCGCCGCAGGAATGCCCGTGCCGTAGAAAAGCTTTGCAGGGAGAGCAATGATGGCTTCTATCAGATCGTTTTTTATAAGCTGTTCACGGATGCGACCCTCTGCGCCACCACGAAAGAGCACGCCGTGTGGAAGTACAATTCCGGCGCGACCATTTTCATTCATTGACTTCACCATGTGAAGCACAAAGGCGTAGTCGGCTTTTTTAGCCGGAGGCATTTCGTACCCAGCCACACGGCTGTATTTGTCGTGCTTGAAAATCTCATACTCCCATTCACTTATGGAGTAGGGCGGATTTGCTACGCAGATGTCGAATGTTTTGAGTGAGCCGTCAGGATTCAAGAATTTCGGATCAGCGAGCGTGTCTCCACGCTGAATGTCCGCGCTATCAAGTCCGTGAAGGAACATATTGATCTTTGCAATCGCGTATGTTCCAATATTTATTTCTTGTCCATAAAGATACAGAGAACGGGCTTTTTTCTCGCCAGCCTCATTTTTAAGATGATGGTACGCTTCCAAAAGAAAGCCGCCTGAGCCTACGGCCATATCATAGATGTGGTCCTTCTCATGAGGCTTGAGGATATTGATGATCACGCGCTCTACTTCGCGTGGCGTGTAGAACTCCCCGCCTTTTTTGCCCGCATCCGCGGCAAATTGCTCAATGAGGTATTCGTATGCGTCACCGAGAAGGTCAGAGCTGATGTAATTGTCACCGAAGTTATGCTGGGAAAAGTGATTGATGAGGCGCTGGAGCGTTTCGTTTGGGAATTTATCCTTGTTCGCAAAGTCGAGGTCAGCAAAAATTTTATCAAGCTTAGGACTATTAGCGTTGGTAAGTTTGTCGAAAATTTCGTTAAGCTTTTGGCCAATGCCTTCTGCTTGCTTTTGAATCACGTCCCATCGGCAATCTTTTGGAACCTGAAAACGGTGATTGTGGTCTGCGCGAGCAACTTCTTCGTCGTGGTATTCTTCAAGAATTTTTTTATACTCTTCATCCCACACATCGCTGATGCGCTTATAGAACAAAAGTCCGAAAATATATTTCTTGTAGTCCGAGCTATCAATTTTCCCCCGCAGAATGTCAGCGCTTCTCCATAAAAATTGTTTGAGTTGAGCCAAATTCATCCTCCCCTCATCATCTGTAAGAGGGGCACCAAGATCTTTGACGATACTCTTATCGCCAGCAATCCGCTCAATGTCTTCCGGCTTGTACTTGCGGTCCTTACGAGGGCCTATCCGAAGGGGGGTGATGAGCCCTTTTTTCTCCCAATTACGAAGAGTGTCCTGGTGGATACCAAAGATTTTGGATACTTGGCTGATTGAAAGCAATGCCTTGTTTTGGTTGTTTTTCGTCATATTTCAGAGGATATCATAGGTCTGTTATCTTGTCAAGGATGTATCAAAATTTCATACCTTTTCATAGGTAATACACACGATTAGGTTATCAACAGTTTGTCTACTCGAGGTATCCTGGACTCCCTAGCGGGGTTGCGTCATCCCTTAGGGCATGACTGACCAAACCATAGGGCTTAAAGGAGCTGGAGCTCAAACCAAAGAACAGCTCCCGGTAAAGGTGAAATACTGCCTCTACGCTCGGAAGTCGACCGAGAGCGAGGAACAACAGATCCTTTCTATCGATAGCCAGATCAAAGAGATGCTGAAAATTGCCGAACGCGATGGGCTGGAAATTGTCGAAATCAGAAAGGAGAGCCATTCGGCAAAAGCCGTTGGACAGCGTGACGTGTTCAACGGACTGATCAAAGACATTCGAGAAGCCAAGTTTAGCGGCGTCCTTACCTGGGCACCCGACCGATTGAGTAGGAACGCCGGCGATCTTGGTGCGCTAGTGGATCTGATGGACCAAAAGCTCCTTCTGGAGATACGCACGTACAATCAGAAATTCACGAATTCGCCGAGCGAGAAGTTCATGTTGATGATTCTCTGCTCACAGGCGAAACTGGAGAACGATAATAAGAGCGTGAATGTAAAACGCGGACTCCGGACTAGGTGCGAACAGGGACTGCGTCCAAGCATCGCTCCGACCGGATACGTCAATGAAAAACGTAAAGATAAACCTTGCGAGGTGATCGTAGATTCAGCTCGCGCCCCAATAATCAAACAAATGTTTGAGAAGGTAGGAAACGAGCTGTGGTCGGGGCGAAAACTGTATCACTGGCTTAAATTCGAAGTGAACTTCAAAACAAAAGGGGGTAAACATTTGTCGCTCAGCAATATCTACCTTATTCTTCGGAGCACCTTCTATTACGGCATTTTCGAGTATCCCGAAAAGAGCGGCAACTGGTACACCGGGAAGCATAAGCCCATTATCTCGCAAGAACTTTTTAATAAGGTTCAGGATCAAATGGTCCGGAGTGAGATCAATAAAAACAACCGCGAGTTCGCCTTTACAAAGTTAATCTCCTGCGGCCTCTGTGGATCAGGAATAACCGCCAGTGAAAAGTTTAAGAACCAGAAGAACGGCAATGTCCATCGATATGTCTACTACGGATGCACCAAGGCCAAAGACAAAAACTGCACCTGCGGGTATATGCGAGAAGAAGAGATTATTGAGCAAATAGTGAAATTGCTGGATACCCTTGATATGAACGAACTGGGCATCAAGCACAAATTCAAAGATGAGGTTGCCAGGTACAACAAGTTCCGCAAGATCGCCTTGGGCAAAAGCAAAGAAAAAGAATCCGAAGAGGCCTTTGATATGAAAGCATACGCCGTCTACCTGCTGACGGAAGGATCGATGGCCGAGAAGCGAGAGTTACTTGCGAACCTGAAAAGCAGATTGACGATGAAAAACAAAATACTTTCCCTTGAGGGTGGGGTGAAATAGCAAGGATATGCAGTAGTCACCCTGATGGAATAAAAAAACAACGGCGACCAATAATAGCCGCTTGTTGTTTTTTCTTTGGTTGCCGCTTGGCCTTGCCATCGCGGTGGCGGTAAGGGCCGTTTGAGGCACATGGGTCGGGGGTTTATGAGACCTGTCTTAAGGTGTGGTTAAAAGCGGCGAATGTGATATCGCTTAATCTACGTTAAGGGATTAACCAATTTTAAAACTGTTAATTAATTTTGGCAAAATAATCGCATTCTTTTTCCAAACATCCGTTTCTGAAAACTTTTTGCCATTCTCCCGAAAGATAATTACCAACCCTCCATTGATCTTTGCATTCGCACAAACACTCCAATCAAGAAACTTTTTTCCAAATATTCCTTTTTTATAAATCCCATTCTTTGTAAGCAATAAATTTGAAATCTTTTCTTCTTTTCCTTTATTTATCCCCTCCACCATTTTATTTGCCAAAGGCTCAGTGATCATGGATACAATTTTTCTGTAATTACTAAAAGATTCTTCGTTCATGCTACTGAAATTAAGATCCAATTTATTATTTTTTTTATCTACAATAAGAATGCGATTAAAATTTCCATGAGATATCTTTGCTCCAAAATAACTAGCAGACACTCTCCACGCCTTACATCTTATTGATTTTATATCATCAAAGTAGACCCGATTTTCTTTCTTTTCAATAAATTTATCGGAAATTTTTATCTTATATTTTAAATAGTTAATAAGTTCGATTTCCCTAGTATTGTTTATCATATTTATATAAATAACATTGATAGCTAATTACGAAATTTAGAACCCTTAATCTTTTTTAATAAGCCCATCTTTCTGCGCATCAGAAAGGATCTTCTCAAAAATTTTACTTGCCCATGCTAAATAGATTTCAATATCAGAAATTTTTACTATTATATTACCAATTCTAATGACGTCATTGCTAAAACTGATATCTATTTGGAGCTTTTGATCAAGATTAAGGCGCTTAGCTCTTTGTTTTTTTCTTTCATCATGCTGATTATCAAATTCTTCTCGTACATCGTGTCTAATATGATTCCGAATATCATACCAAAGTTCGTGAGATTCATGAGAGTAACCACATTTTTTAACGTATCTTGCAACAGTATTTAGGTCTTCAAATAAAGTAGAAGATTCATGTAAACACTGCATTGCAGCCAAAATTTTTTGAGACGCAGGCAAAGAAGTAGCCATTTTATATCTTACTATTTGTGTCTTTGCCCCATAAAGATATGGAAGTGCTAGCGTGGATAGTATATGACTTAATTTTCGATCCGTTTTTTTAGAGGATGGTTTTTTATCCAAACCACTTACATCAAAGCCTGGCTGGATAATTTTAATAAAATAGCTCATATGCTTTACGTTTTGGGTTGCTACTTGCCCGGCTACCGCGGTGGCTTAGAGCGCCGCCTGTGGCACGTGGGTTGGCGGTGGGCACGCCTTTATTTGATTTCAAGGCTAATACCATCTAGATCAAGATCGCTTCCTTTTGCGGATAAATCCTTTCTCATGATTAAAATTGTCTTCAGAAAATTATCGTGTGTAGGGTTTTCAATGAAAGTTTTTACTGAGAAAATCACATCCCTTGAGGCGTAGAGCATCATTTCGTGGTATTCCATTTTTAGATATTCAATTACATCTAGGGCGTCATCTATGTCTGGCTGCCGACTAGAAAGATACTTAATATTCTTTGGTTCGAAAAAAGCATCCATGTATAAGAGACATGATTTGTATCTCTTTTCTTTCTGCTCCAATACTTTAAATTCTCGTTCTTTCTTTTTATCTAATAAGTAGGATACGTAGCCGCCAAGAATACCACCAATACCGAGTAATGCTAACACGGAAATGATAGTTTGGGTTGATTCGTTCATAGGTTATTCCAAATTACTTTTTCCAATATTACATTTTGAACAAAGGGTTTGTAAATTTTCAAGCACCGTTTCGCCACCATTCGCCCAAGCTGTTTTATGGTCAACATGAAGTATAATGCTTGGATCGGTTGCTGGAGACCTGCCGCAACTTTTGCATTTGAAATTATCTTGTCTCATTACAACAAAACGCAGTCGCCAATTTATTGATCTCGAAGTCTTATGTTTTGTAATTGGTTCAGTCTCGGCTTCTTTTATTGCTTCTTCTGAGGAGGTATTTTTTTCGTTGTTTACATAAGCAACAAATTTTTCCAATGCTTTTCGCCATGTGCCGAAATGGTTTTCATAAGTGCCGACATGATATTTAGAAAGTGGTTTTTGGACTTCTGCGTATCGAGGTTGTCTCCCTAGTTTGCTCCAAATTTTTTCAAGATTTTTAAATAACTCTTCCTCAGGAAGATTCATTGGTGTTCTTGTTTTTTCCAACCCAGCTTTTTCTAAAGAATTAAACCAGCTGCCAAATCTACGAATATATGTTGTAGTCCCATATTTCCCATGTTCATCGTTGTCGGTGCGGTTAAGAGAATTTTTATTAAGCTTCAAGGCGATACGTTTCAATTCAGCAATCAGCTCTTCGTTTGTAATCCCGCGATGATATTCTTCTAATTCAAATTTCATGACTTCATTATAGCTTGATCAATGCAAATAATGTAGTCGGGTCAGCTCCGATACTAAATACTCTTGGCGATTTAATGCAGATTCGAAGCCCTCTCGGTCCCTCGATAAAAAGTGTTGATGGTAGCCCACTCCGGTCTTGGAACCGGGTTATAGAGGTATTGTAAGGCTTATTTGAGCTATTTTACAAGCTCGATTTAATGCCTCTCGGTCGGGTGTCAAAAAAGTAAAATGAGACAAAT
>JBAZJN010000026.1:0-14151 GCA_041651295.1 Patescibacteria group bacterium
TGTCCGGCGTGGGGGGCGACTTACTATGTTTCTCAAGATGGAGCAGGTGCGAAGACTGGGGCTGATGTTGATAACGCCTCTGCCATAGCAACCTTTAACGTAGGAACAGCACCATATAATGATTTGGACGATGATACGGTTTATTTGCTCGATACGTTTACCACCGGAATATTAGTTCCTGATAGTGGGATATTGGGGGCTGTTGTTACAATAAGAGGTGACTATGCAGGGCATCCTTGTGTTATAGCTAATACAACCTCCCACTCTATAAGTGTCAATGGAAAATCGTATATCAACATAGACAATCTATCTATTTCCAGTGTTAGTGTCACAAGTCCCAATATGGCCATATATTTGACAGGGGTCGTTAGCAATGTTCATTTCTCCAATATTTCAATTAACTCTAGTGGAAGCGGAGCCGCTTCATCAAGAGGAATACAGGTCTCTGGAGCAACCACCAATTCGTCATTTACTGATATATCTATAACCGGCGTGAATAATGTTACGATATTTTTGTACGGAGTTGGGTCATCTGGAATTACGCTAACGCGGGTTTCTGGAACCGGTGGGACGGGATGGAATATTTCGGAAGTGAGCGATTTAACAATAATAGATGCTACCCAAACATCTAGCACAAGTTACGGTTTCTATCTCCATGATAGCGTTACTGGTACATTTACGGCTAATGGATTATACGCAACAGGAAACGCCAATTTTGACTTTTATTTAAAGAATTTATCATTCGGTGTGGGAAGCACCATAAGTAATGCTTCGTCGTATAATTCTACGTGCTGGAAATTCCAAACAGTTAATAATTTAACGGTATCAAAAGCAACTATTGACGGTGCATATATTACAAACCCATCACTAAGCATAACTGACGGTTCATCCCACATTATATTTAATGATTTGGAAATTAAAAACGGCCTAAGTGATGCTTTTTATGTGTATGAAGCAAGCGGAAATCCCAGCCATGATATTACTTGTAATCGTTGCGTTGTTCACGATACCGGCAATAAAGCAAACACCGGAAACGGTGACGGATTTACAGTCCACACGAATGCTTATAATATTAATCTTAATTACTGCAAAGCGTACAACATGACCGGAACAGCTCTAGCTATGGTAGGAGCAACATCAGGTAATATTTATAACTTCACGGCCTATAATAATGGTGGCGACTGGACAGGGGAAGGTGGTGCTGATGGAAACAGGGCAGGATTTTATTTTATCCTTACAGGTGCTAATCCAACAACAGGCACAAGTTGGACTGTTAAAAACTCAATCGGGGCTAGTAACTATCCCAGAGAGGTAATGCTTGATGCCACCTCTAAAAGTTTAGTGACTTTTGATTATAATTTATACCTTGAAGAAGAATCAACCAGATTTGCAACATTGGACGGCGGAACCAATAATATCTCTTGGGATACTTATCACGCGACCTATGAATCAAATTCATTGCACTCCGACCCCAAATTCGTTTCAGCAACTAATTTTCATTTACAATCTGATTCTCCGGCAAGAGGGGCGGGAGTTGATTTAAAATTATCCAAAACAAACCCACCGGATATAGGGGCTGAACCTTATGCTCAATCGGTACCGTGGGTTAAATAGTGAGGGGGGCGGCTGTCTGCTACCACAGACCGGCACAAGGGAAAATGCCACCGCCCAGAAGAGGCATAAAATAAATTAAGGGGATTGTCAAATGGCAAACGGATTTTTAGTAGTTGATGAAATGGACTGGGAGGGAGCGACAGAACAGCAACGGGACTGGATGATATTCAAAACGCTCCGGTCAATGGATGAACGTTTGCGACGATTAGAAAAATGGAACAAAGTTTCTTCGTTTGCCGGTGGCTGTGTGGGCGGATTTGCCGCCGTTATGATTTACGGGATGTTCAGGTTGATAGAATGAGCGAACTGTTTGACAAGAGGGCAAAGTTCACGGAGCTTATGACCCACTTAATACAGCACATGATCGAATCAGGCTATACCCCTTTACACGGTAAAGACGGCCTGAAGCACATGAAAAACTCACTTCATTATGAAGGGCTTGCCGTGGACATAGACCTATTTAAAGACGGTATTTATTTGACTAAGACAGAAGATCATCAGAAATTCGGTGAGTTCTGGGAACGGTTAGACCCCGATTGTTGTTGGGGTGGAAGATTTCGGGACGGCAATCACTATTCTGTAACTTACGGGGGGAGAAAATGAACTACTTAATAGACTTAATCAACAAAAAAAGCGAATCATCTTCAATCCGGTTCTGCTTAGTTTTTTCGTTCTTGTTCGTGACGCTCACGCCCTTCATTGTGTGGGGTGTGGTTTGTATCCATAACAACAAACTTGAAGACTTACCGGCGGGAATCGTGACATTTGGACTTGGTGTTTTGGGTATCATAACGACCGGAAAGGTTTTTGAAAAGAAAGAGGAAAACAAAAATGGGGTATCTTAAACTTGCTTGGGCGTTTATCAAGAACTGGAAGAACATTATCCTTGCCTTACTTATTGTCGGTTTAATCGGATTGTTAGGCATTCAGACCTACCGGATTCAGAATATCAAGCTGGAAGCTGAAAAGGACAAAGTCAAGGCTTATCAGCAGATGATAACCGCACAGAAAGCGCACGAAAAAAGACTTGCGAAAATAAGCAAAGAAACGGGCGAAATAAGCCAGAAGATCAAGAACCTTAAATTGAATAAAGAAAGGTGTCAAGATGAAGTATTTTACAATACTGCTAACGATATTGTCAGTCGTTTTAATAAGTAGTTGTTCAAAACAGGTGAAATATTGCCCTGCTCCGCAAAAGCCTGTTCTCTTGGAAATACAGACAGACAGGGACTTGCTGGAGGCTTTTAACCATGCCGTTGACTACGTTAAGGGCTTGGAATCGACGATCAAATGTTATGAGGTGAAATAATGGCGGCAATAACCCCAGTAAAAGACGGAAATTGGCTTGATTCAACTGTATGGGATTTGGAGCGTGTGCCTGCATACGGTGATGTCATTACGATAGACAGCTTTGCGGTTACGCTTAATATTTACCCGCCCACCGCCGACATTGACATCTGCAATAGAGCCTTGATGCTTTTAGGCAATGAGGCCATTGAAAACCTGACCGACGATACCAAAGCCGTGAATCTATGCAATCGGTTTTATGTATCGACCCTCAAAGAAACCTTAAGGGCTTACTCATGGAATTGCGCGATTGAGTATTCCGATGCCTTGACGGAAACGACAACGCCGACATTCGGGTATTCATACGCCTTTACCCTTCCGGCTGATTGTTTGAGGGTTTTAGGAATGCCTTATGATGAAGAATATCAGGTTGTCGGTAAGACATTACAATGCAATTCTTCAAGCGCAAAAATCAAATATATTAAGCTGATTGCAGCCAGCGTTATGGATGAACTGCTTCAGGGAGCAATTGCCGCAAGGCTGGCCGCTGAAATAGCTTTCCCGTTGACCAATTCTGCCACCACATCAAAAACAATGTGGGAACTGTACAACATGAAACTCGAAGAAGCGCGACAAGTGGATGCGTTTGAAGGAACTTCGGGACAACTTAAAAACGATGATTGGGTAAATTCAAGACTATGAGACAATCCCCTGCACTAACCAATTTCACCGGCGGCGAATGGTCGCCCCAGATGTACGGACAAATTGACCTTGAGCAATATCAAAACGCTTGCAGGCTGTTGAGAAACTTTATTGCAAGGGTGACGGGCGGCGCCATAAAGAGACCCGGAACAATTTTCATTTCCGAAGTAAAAGACAGCACAAAAGATGTCCGTCTGGTTCCCTTTCAGTACTCCACAGAACAGGCTTATGTCATTGAGATGGGCGGGGAGTACATGAGATTCCTGAAAGATAGGGGCGTTATTTCCGGGGTTGAAATCGGTATTCCCTACAAAGAAGAAGATGATATTAATCTTGTGAAATTCGCCCAAGATAAAGACTTGATGTATCTGTTTCACCGTTCCTATAAACCGCAGATATTGACCCGCTATGACCATGATGATTGGGAACTAAAAAATATGGAATATAAGAACGGGCCTTATCTAAAGGCGAATCAGTCCGAGGAAGTCGGAACGAACCTTATTAAAAACGGCGACATGGAAGATGATGATGATTGGGTTGCTACCGGATCACCTTTTTATTCCGGCCAAACGGACGATCAGAAACACGAGGGGGAGTATTCTTGGAGTTTCATAGATGATGCGGCCGATGCAGGTATTAAGCAAGATGTGACTTTCACAACGGTTACAGACACAGTTTACCGTCATAGGTTCAGAATCTACACGGCCGCGGGTTCGGTTAAAATCAAAATCCATCAAGGTAATGATTCGGGCACCTGGCTATTGGAAGAAACGATTGCAGATATTCCCAAAAATCAATGGACGGAATATGAAAGAACCGTCAAAGAGACATCCGGGGGAACGGGGGCATATGTTGAGTTTTTAACCGCTATTACAGCCAATATAGAAGGGTATAAATCTGTTTATCCGCCCGCGCATTCAGACGAGTATGTTAAAGCAACGTCCTATTTTATAGACGCCCAGGTGCAGGCTTACCATGCCACAAATCCGGCGAATGCTTTGACGGGTTTGCGTGCTGGGCGTACATGGTTTAAGGACTATGTGACCAAGGACATGAGGTTTCACATTGATCTGGGTTCGAAAGAATTAATCAATAGCATCTATTACGAGAATTATCATTCCAATGGTGGGGATGTCAATTATGGTGTTAAGGCGTTTACGTTTTGGGGATCGAATGATCCGTCTTCTTTTGCAAATTTAACCTACGGCACTGATACGGGATGGACAGAAATCACCGTTGCCTCTAACGAAATGGATAAGCACGCTTCCGCAAACGCAGCAGACCCGAAATATATCCTTGTGACCGCTACATCCAAATACAGATATTATGCTTTCAAGTTTTCATCAAATTGGTCTGGGATTCATATCGGCGTTAGTAGAATTGAATTACAACAGGCCGAATACACCAATGACCCGATGATTTATATTGATATGGTTGAGGCTTATGAAACAGATACAATCACCATGACACCCAGCGCAACGACCGGTAGTATTACACTGACCGCATCAAAAGCGTATTTTGAAGATGGTCATATCGGGGCGTTTTTTCAATTAACGCACGGGACGGGAGATGCCGCGGTTGAGGGGTACTGTAAGATTACAGGAATCACATCTTCAACAGTTGCCACTGCAATAGTCATTATTGACTTTGACGCCACAACGGCCACAACGGAATGGAGAGAGGGGGCTTGGTCGATTAAAAACGGCTATCCGGCTTGTGCGTGTTTCTACGAGCAAAGACTTATTACAGCCTCAACCGATGAAGACCCCGACGCCTTATGGGGATCGAAGCAAACCGAATATGATGACTTCACACCCGGAACGGGCGACAGTGACCCGCTCAGTTATAAGCTACAATCGGATATTATCAGATGGTTGGCGCCGATGGGCCAGTTGGTTGTGGGTACGGTAAATTCAGAATACAGGCTTGGAGCGCAGAGTTCAGCAGAGTCTTTAACGCCGACAAACATTAAAATAACCCAGCAGTCGAGATATGGCGCGGCGAATCAGGACCCGATCAGCTTAGGGAATGCGATTATTTATTCACAAAGACGCGGCAATGCAGACAACTACGGAAAACGGGTCAGGGAATTAAGATATGATTATTCCCATGACGCCTTTCAGGGAACGGACTTAACTTTGTTGGCGGAGCATATCACCGGAGACGGTATCAAAAAAATATGCTTCATGTGTTCACCGTTCCCGATCATTTGGGCGTGCACTTCCGACGGGCGATTAATTGCCAGAACCTACGAACCTGATCAGAATATTTTGGCATGGCATTATCACCCGATGGACGGATTAGTCAAAGACATCTGTATTATTCCGGGAGAAAATCAGGATGACCTTTATATGATCGTCGAGAGAACCATCAACGGAGTTGCAAAAAAATACATCGAAGTTTTATCGGATTTGGATTTCGGGGATGATCTGGAAGACGCTTATTTTGTGGATTGCGGATTGACCTATGAAGGTGACCCGGCGACCGTGATCACCGGCCTTGACCATTTACAACGCGAGGAAGTCACCTATTTAGCCGATGGAATAAAAGGCACGGCGACGGTGGGCGATGTTACAGTTTTTGAAGATGACTGTACATCATTAGATAACTGGACAGACGCAAGCACTGATACAGCAAGCGTGACCGTTTCAGATGGTTTTTTATTTGATACGGGAGCAGGCGCGGCGGGAGATGCAACGGCGATCATATCAATGGATTACCAAACGTCAGATTTATACACCATCAAAGCGACAACTTTTTTTGATACGCTGGGCGCTCATGCGGATAATGACCGGCTGGTATTGAGTGTACCGGATGGGACGTTCATTTTTATGGTCTCTTTTAGCACAACGGGTCTTTATATCTATAAGGAATCTGCGGCGACAACCATTTTGGCCGATTTAATTACCTACGGTTCCACGGCGACAGAGCAGGAATGGGAATTTCTAGTTGACCGCAGAAACGGAGACGAAAACGCAACCGTTACAATTACATTGGATGGTGAACTGGTTGGAGAGTATGATTGTGATTATATTACAACATCAGCGACGCCGGGGATATATTGGGTGTTGGCAGGCTATACAACCGACAATATTCAGGCACATCTCAAGAGTATGGAAATTGTATATAATGGCAGTATTGAACTTGATACAGCCGCCAAAAAGGTTCATGTCGGTTTACCGATAACCTCTGAACTTCAGCCCTTAGATTTGCAGGCCGATACTCAAGAAGGTGTCGCCCAGGGCAAGGTTGGGCGAATTCATGGGGTTGCCTTGTATCTTTATAACACGGTCGGCGGTGAAATCGGGATGGATTCGTCACATACCGAAAGAATTTTCCAGAAAGAAGAAACTGCCGGAGAATATGAAGCTTTCAGCGGGATAAAAGAGGGGTTTAATTTCAAGGGGAACTGGCAACTCGAAAAACAGATTTACATAAAACATGATGACCCCTATCCGTGTACGATTTTGTCAATATTACCGAGAATGAGGATTGAGGACAGATGAACTTCAACGACGTTTGGGAAAAAGGCGATTACAGGAGAGGATCAACGGCGTTAAGGATGATTCCTTTTCTGCAAAAATTTATTCCACAAGGGAGCGTTATTAATGATTACGGTTCCGGGACAGGGCGGGCGGATGTGGAATTGATTAAGCTGGGCTACAAGGTAAATATGGTTGATTTTGCTGATGTTGCCCTTGAGGATGAGGCCAAAGGATTGATCGGGGAGAACCTGACTTATACCGTTTCTGATTTGTCGGAATTGCCGGAAGAATTTCCGGTTGCGAATTGGGGTATTTGTATCAATGTATTGATGACGGTTGAGCCTGACAAGCTGGACAAGATCATGCTTGAAATGAAGCGCACCTGTAAGAATCTGATTATTGAAGTATATGACCGGCCGGATGTACGCTTGGGGAAAGATAGGACGCTAATCAAGGGCAATGCCAATTTCTGGCTCACGGAAATGACAAAATACTGGACAATCCTTGAAAGCTACCCTGGTGAATGTCAAGGCCGATATATCGTTGTTGGTTACAGCAGTTGGGAGAGTGTCAATGAATAAAATAACTATTGCGGCCGGATGGTCCGGAGATGCGCTTTATACCCTGGATGACGTTAATAAACTTGTGCGGGGTGTTCGCCGGAATACAACCATACCTTATGAGTTTGTTCTGTATGTTGGGCCGGAAGCCCAGAAGCCCGGAAAACTGAACGGACTTGAATCAGGGGTGACGGTGATTGAGTCGCCTTATTCTTCATGGTGGGTAGGGATGAAAGGCGCTGATCCAGATAATCGACCATGGATTAAAACGGATTCTATTCTATCAATGGGGCTTGATTGCGTGATTGTCGGCAGTTTAGACGAACTGATCACTTTCCCGTCAAATTTGGTAAGTATGAAAGATTACCCCGCCCATCGTTGCCCGGTAGGTCGTGAAAATGATTGCAATTTAGAGGTTTGGATTACCAGAAATAACGCTGACCGGCCGTTATGGGATGAATATGTGAGAGTCGGGAAGCCGAATTGGAACATGGAAGAACGGGCCGGAAAGGAATTTTCGATGTGTGCGCAGGGCTGGATAAACGACACCCATGCGGTTCATGTTGATCTGTTTCCCGAAAATTGGGTTATTTCCTATAAATTGGGCGTGCGCGATAGAGGCTTGCCGCCGGATTGCCGGATTGTATCTTTTCACGGAAGACCGAAACCGCGTGAAGTTGATGAACCGTGGATCAAGGAGCATTGGATTTGAACGTCACGGACTTTAAAATTGAAGATTACGACAATATGAAAGTCAAGCCTGATTCATGGTGTGACCGCCGATTAATCGAGGCTTATGCACTTGCGGGGACGGCCTGGACGTTATGGGCGGATGATAAGATAATTCTATGTGGGGGGCTGGTTCCCGGTGGTTGGCCTGGGGTTGCGGATGTGTGGATTGCTCCGTCTATTTTCATTGATAAATACCCTCTGGCGGCAGTTAAATATGTCAGGGGTTATCTGGACAAGGCCATTGAAGTTTATGGCTTGTGGAGGGTACAGGCGACGATTGCGGCGGAACATTGTAAATGGATCGAATTGATGGGATTCCAAAAAGAGGGGCTATTGAGGAAATTCAGCCCGGACAAACAAGACAGATTTATATATTCGAGGGTTTAACATGGCACAGGCATTGAGTTCTCCACTCGCAAAAGGATTTGGCGCGGGTATTTCGATGGCCGGAATCGGGTATGAGGGAGCGCAGACCCGAAATTATTACGGAATGATGGCGGCCCAGACCCAACAGCAAAAAGAGCGTGCGCAACGGGAAATCAACATTCAGAGAATGGAAGCCGGATTTGCCAAAGATCAGGCCAAAGCCTATGAGCAAGAGGCCGTTTATTCTGAACAGATCGGCGCCGTTAAGGAAAAACGATTTCAAAAGGAATCCGACCAACAGGCAAAGTCTGTTTACTCAAAGATGGCGAAGTCCGGCGTAAGCATGAGTTACGGGTCGCCCATGGAAGTCATGGAGGACGCGGTTAATCAGAGGTCAGAAGACCTTGCAATATTGGGCTGGTCAAACAAACACGACACCTATCAGAAGGAAATGGCCGCTAAGGTAATGAGCGACAAAGCGACCATCATGCTTTCAAGGGTCAAGATGGCGGAGGCTGATTTACCTATGTACGATTGGCAATCGTCTATTTATGGCAATTATTCCAGTGAAGTTAAGAAAGCTACAAGTATCAGACAGTTTAATGCGTTTTTGGGTGCATATAATGAAATCTTCAAGGGACAGGTGAAATAATGGATCTTCGTATTCCGGCGGGCGGCGTAGGTCAGGCCATACAGCAGACGGGCGGGCAAGTCAGTGAAATCGGGAATACACTTGATATCGTTCAGGCCAATTTCGATTACAACGATGCGGCGGCGATAAAGCATGAGGCTGACCTAAGAAAACAGGAACACTATATAAATTTCTGGCAAAAAGAGGACGGATCAGACCCGGACGCAATTAACCGCTACACAACAGAATTGGAAAAGGTTGACAAGGAATATATCGACCGCGCATATAAGATCAACAATCGGGTGGGCGGGTACTTCGAGAAGGATGCCAGAGTTTCCACCGCGCAGTTTGCCAGGCAGGGCCAGACACAGCATTTCAAAAAATTCTACGAAAAGTCCATGAAAGTGGACATGGAAGAAACTGACCGGGCGACAAAGCGGGCTGTTACGACCGGAGAGTTATTTTTGGAAATGGATAAAAACAAGGTCATGCTGAACGCCCGAAGACCTATTTATGGAAATAATGTTGACGGGATGATCACCGAAGCCAATTCGTATATGGTGGAAAACTTCATTTCCGGGCGGTTGGCGAATCCGGTTACTGCAGCGGAGTTTTTAAAGAGGGTGCAGGATGACCCCTCATACAAGCAGGAACTTTATAAGCACTTACCGGCAACGAAGGTCGATGCTGTTGAAAAAGCAATAAGCGCGGGGAAAGCGCAGATGTTGGGAACAGTCGCCTTTCAGTCAATCTTGAATGAGGCGGCAGTTGATCCCGATGTAATAGCGGGGACAGAATCACAAACGGACAAGGCTTATGAATTATGGATGAATCCCGGCACAATGAATAAATACGGGATAACAGATAATCAATGGCGCGAGGGGATGTTAAACTTTGAAAAAATGATTACCTATCGTGACAAGGCGGACGAGCAGGAAGCGGGGAAATTAACCATTGGCTTGTCTCAAAAATACGCCCGACATGAATTGACCTTTGCCGACATCGAGAAAGCTTTTGAAGGTATCGAAAACCCGCGCCTGAAAACAAAATATTATGAGCATTGGACGGGTGTATTGGTTCAACAGTCTAACCAGTTGCGGGCATTACAAGCGCAGATTCGTAGTGCATCAGCGGCGGAACGGTCAGCCAAAGCCGCCGAAGACGCGAATAGTCCCTATATGCGGGATGATCCGGAGACCGTTGCCAAGCTATATAAGAAAATAGCAGAAAATCCGTATGCTCCGGGGTTAATGAATGAAATCAATCTTCAGCTTTATGACGGATTGAGTTATAAAACTCATTTAAGCATGGTTGATGATATTAAGAAAGCGGACATCTTTCAGACCCCGGCAGGAAAGGAAATATACAAGCGGTTGACCAATGATTACAAAAAAGACCCTCTGGCATTTACGGAAGAATATGAATATTTCCGGTCAATCATGTCAGAAAATCCCAATTTAAATTTGGAACAACTTGACAAGGAATATCGCGGGCGCAAGGAATATCGCGGCCGGAATATTATTTCAAAAATATTAGATATGGAGTTTGAGGACACACCACCCGCAAAGCAGCCGGTAACTCCGAAAAATCAATTTAACGAATTACCTGATCCGGAGCCACACAAGGGCAAGACGGCAACCGACACAGAGACGGGGAAAAAATATAAATCCGATGGAAAAAAATGGATAGAGGTTAAATAATGGCGTTCATTATTGAGGAAGAAACACCGCAAGGACGTTTTGTAATTGATACCCCTGAAGAATTATCTTTCAAGCAGGGAAGTGACCCTTCATTAATTGATAAGGTGTGGGGGTTTTTTCAAGACCCGGAGAAAGAAAAGGCGAAAGCGGTTCAAGCTTTAGTGGATTCAGAGGCGCTTGATATATCGCCGTCCGATGCCTACCGATACCGTGACCAGATTGACGATGGGGTAAAATTAGACCCTATGGCGGTTAAGGCGTCCCGGAGAACCTCATTGACGGAGCGGGTAAATCAAAGCTGGGAGACAGGCAAGGCACAAGTTCAGCAGGGATTACTTGCCTCAAAGTTTTTGATCAACGGTGATATGGCCGCCTATGACGAAGCCTTAAAAATTAAATACCCTGAATATGATTTTATATCAGAAGGTAGAATCGAAAGCGCAGTAAGGGCGGCGGCCAAAATGCTACCGATGACGGTTGATGTCGGAAAAGAGTTTCTTTTTAAAGGTCTTCCGGTGGGAATGGGCGCGGGCGCCACGGTGGCTATTTTGGGACAGTTAGGGCCGCAAGCCGCACTTCCCGAAGAAGTGGTTACCGTACCGGCCGCAACAGCATTGGGGTTTAAAGCCGGGGGAACCGCCGCCGCTTATAAAAGAGTCATGGAACTTGAGGGCGGTTTGGCTGTTATGGAGTTAATGAACCTTGAGGATGCTCAAGGGAATAAACTTGACCCGAACACAGTAAGGGCTACTGGCCTTGGAATCGGCGCGGTCAACGGACTGATTGAACTGGCACAGATTAAACTTTTATTAAAGACTGTTCCGGGATTAGAAAAGGTTCTGGGAAAAGCAATCATCGACACCATAAGCAGTAAAACATTAAAAGAACGGCTTGCCAAAACTGCCGTGAATTATGGCGGTGTTGTATTGGCTGAAACAGGACAGGAACTTGCCCAGGAATCAACCAATATTATTGCTGAAGCCTTAGCCATTGAACTGAATAATGCCGCAAAGGGTACGGACATACCACAGGCGACACTTGAAGAAATATTAGACAGGTATTATGAAATAGGAACGGAATCAGCGCAGGCATTTATGGTCATGGCCCTGCCCGGATCAATGGCAACAGCGGCCTATAAAGGCGGAAATAAGCCGAAAAAAGTCAATCCCTCAAAACCTCCCGTTCAGGATTCGCCCGCTGTTAAACAGGCGCAGGAAACCGTGCAATCCTATAACGGCAAAAAACCCATCATCCTGGGTGTGGATGAAACAGTTGTGGACGGAGAAAATGTCATTACGTCCTTTACGATGGCCGATCCGATTACCGGCGATGTGTTCACAGTTCCGGCGCAACAGAAAATTCAGGATGACACCGTAACTTATCTTCCTGACCAAAACGCAATTAATGACCGGCTGGAAAAAACAACGTCGGATGACCTTGATGCCCAAATAGACCGGATGATTGAGGGCGACGATACAGCGATTGAACGGGTATTCGGCAAAGAGGCGGATGTGCCTAATTTTGAGGCAAGGGAAGATATTACCCCTGCCGAGATCGTTGAACCTGGGGCAAATACGGAAGGCGAAATTTCGGTACTTGACAGCGTAAAAGCCATAAATAAAACTTTGGGCGAAAAGGGAAGCATTGACCTTGAACCGATTGTAAATCTGGGACGTTCCATAATTGCAGAGGGACACAGAACCTATGAAGCCTTTACTGCAAGAGCAAAAGAGCTTCTGGGGGATGCGTGGGAAAAAGTCAAGGAACTTGTTGAGCAGGCATGGAAAACCTTGCAGAATGAGCGCGGTTCTGTTAATATTAAATCCGTGACCACCAAACAGGGGACGGGTGGCAACATAACTGCTAAAGAAAACCCAACGCCCGAAGCAGAGAATAACACTAATTTATATTTATTCGATAGCGATAGATTCCCGTTAGCAAATGAAGCGTTTAATAATTCTAGCTATGCGGAACATTTGCGATATGTAAAAAATTTTAATAAATTAGAATATCCATTCAAAAATATAAAAATCACAAGAATAATTCAAACTATACCGATCAACGACAGGGTAAGTTTGAAGGTTTTCCCGCACGGAGATCATTATGCGGCGCAGTTATATATTGATGGCCTAAAAGATAGAACTTATATGCCCGATGAATGGAATCCAGGCTGGCGCGGAAGGACAATAAAAGAATTAGATAATAATCTTAAAAAGATTAAACATTTATTTGCCGGAACTATAGGAGACGAACTATTATATAACGCACGAGAGGGTAGTATGTTTTTTAAGGATATTGCCGAAATAAAAAACAATATCCATAAAGACATTAAAAATATCATAGATAAAAAAATACACGATGACGTTAGCGACAGATTGTCTGATGAAGAAAATAGTTTAGTGAAAAAAATATCTGAAGCATGGGAATATAATAAGATAGCAAATCATGGATATGGGTCATCTAAATATTACGTTGATAAATATTCATACGAACAGAAAAATAATCTTATTAAGAGCGTAAAGGAAGCGCTGGATAAAAAAAAATATAAGAATATTGATTATGGAATACAAGACAAGAGTTCACCCGCCCAGGTAGACGGAGAGACTATTATTTATTTTGATATAAAAGGAAGACAAGTATCTTTCCATATTAAAAAAGAAGAATGGCTAAAAGAGCAAAACGCAAATCTCCCAATAACACATCGGGACACGATTCTTAAAGCGAAGGAATATAAAAAAGATTGGATTGGCGTAAGGTTTTACAAAAACCCACTAACCCTTTCAGACGAAGAATATTTTAATCAACTCCCTAACCAATCCAGCACCCCGAAGGGAGGGGTGCAGTTAAATGACGTTTCCTCTATTCTCAATCCCGTTGAAATCGTCGAAAATCTCCGTGGTCTTACTTCCAACATCAAAGAAGCCATGCCTCACCTTGAGGCACTAGGCCGTAATATTTACGAATCCGGAAAAGTCAAATTCAATGAATGGTCTGCTGCCATGAAAGAAACCCTGGGCGATCTGTGGGAGTCTTTCAAGGATGTGATGAATCAGGTTTATGAATTTACGAAACGG
>JBAZJN010000027.1:0-13340 GCA_041651295.1 Patescibacteria group bacterium
ATAGCTGGTTTTAGCTTCCAGCCCGATTAGAGTTACCGAATGGACTGTTGTTGAATCAGGTTTGCCCTGCATACCGGAACCGGACTTTGTTGGAGTTTGGCTTGATGATGTTGTTGATGCTTGAGCAGTAGAGGCAGCTTCAGTTCCACCGGGACCGTCATAGGAAACATTTGAGTCGGTATTGACGTTAGTTGTCCAAGAGATGGTAGCGCTATCAAATGTGGTTTGTGATACTGCTACTCCGGAGATGATCGGCATGGCGGGAGTTTGGAAGGTGTAGTTGTCAGAGATAGTAGTGTTGCCATCCGAGTCAGTGACTTTAGCTCGAAGATTGTACTCTACTCCCGAATCAAGATTTTCAAGTTTAAAGGTATGGTCGATGTTAAAGTTGGCATCGGTTAGGGTGCTGCCATAGCTTGTTGTCGAACCATATTCCAAAACCGTCGTTGCCGCTTTTGAGGTTTCCCAATCAACCAGAGCGCCGGTCATGGTGATGTCGGTGATTTTCATACCAGAGATGAGAAGGGCGACCTTTGCCGGAGTCGTGAAGTCAAGGACGGAAGAATATCCGATGATCTGAATTTCATTGGCAGAGAATGCCTTAAAATAATACTTGGTTTGAGGCTCTAAATTGTAAAGCCAAATCTCGTGTGATGTATTCAAATCCGGCGAACCAACAATTTTGACTATCGCTCCGTTGTCAGCAGTATTGTCGGCACCGGCATGGAGAACATCGGTTGAATAAGCTACGTATGAAGTTGATGGCTGATCGGTGTTCCAGGTAATTTTAGCCCGAACACCCTGATCCTGCTTCCAACCATAAAGTTCAACCGTTGGATTCTGTGAAACATCGGGGGCTGAGCCGGGACGAGCAGAAACTTCATTGGTCGGCGGAGAGATGTTGCCAAGAACGTCCTCAGTCATAACACGGTAAGTGTAGGTGAAATTCTGATCAAGATTATTATCCAAGTAACCATTTTTTGTCGTCGTATCAATTAAAGTGTAGTTACTATTCTGATCAGTTTTTCTCCAAATATTATAATGATGGGCTCCAACTGTATCATTCCAAATAACTACCAACCTAAATTTATTCGACACAATGTTTGAACCATCCTTAATCTGCACCGCCTCAGGTGCGGCTAAAACATCTTTGTAGATTTGAGTCTGGTTGTTGTAGAGATCTTTGAAAGTAATGTAAACTCGGTCGGCATCAACGATATGCCAATCGGTCTTGGAGGTTGAATAGGCTTCCCAGGAGCCTGAGCAGGTATCGGCATTGGCATCATTGTTACAGATCTTCATTAAAACCGGAGCAGAATCATCGGTCATGTAGATATCAATGTCTCCCTGATCGTTAGTCGGTTCGGCCTTGATAATCATTGAAGTATTTGCCGGATTCTTGGTATCAAGCCTCATAACCGGAGATTCGGAGTTAGAGGTGCCCTGACCGGAAACATCAACATTAATTCTGATCTTAAATGAACCATTCAGAAATGATTCCTCAAAGTCGGTGTTCATTTCAATGTAAGTGGTATGATCGATCGGTTCTTCCGGATTTTGGTCGTTACCGGAAACCAAGCCTTTATCACCGGAAACGGCCGAATCAGTGATTAGATTCCAAGAAAGATTTGACGGATTGAAATATGAGAAAGTAACTGTTGAAGTGTAACGGAGCGAATAATCGACTCTGACTTCACCCGGGTGGTTAGTGTCTTCAGCCTTTACCGGCAGAGTCGCGGTTTGATCGGCGCCGTCTCTGTCAAGCTGCTTGGCAACAACATTAACCGGAGCAATGGCTTTTGGCGTCTCTGTTTGAGCGATAGAAAACTCGGAATAGATAACTGTGTTGTTTGGACGTTTGTAACCAAGCTTTAACTTGTACCAATACGGCTGGTCGTTAGTCAGACCGGTAACATCTACCGACTGCCAGAGGCCCGGACCTGAATAATCAGAGTTGACTGTCGGTCTTGGCGAATCAAGAAGGCTGTAGTCAACACCGTTTGTTGACTGGTAGATGTAGATTTTGGCGTCGGTTCCCGTGTCGGTCGGAGCGTCAAAAGGATTGAGCCAGGAGAGAGAAAGTTTCTTGTCTCCGGGGCCGATGGTAAAGTTATCATTAGCATTACTGCTATGATCGTCACTTGAGTGTGTGGTACCGGGAACGTGAGTAACACCGGAAATGTATTCCGGCGGATTGGTTGCCGGCATGACTCCGGTTGATACCGGGTTGGGTCGATCTTCGGTTGCAGATTCGAAATTAGGATCAAACCGCTTTCCGTTATCTGAAGTTGTAGCATATTCAGAGGTTGGATCAAGACATTCGGAAACATATACGGTTCGGCGGCCACCTTTGTAAAGCTTGAAAGCTTCGCCATCATTAAAGGAGTGGGTGCCGTCGAGATTCTCGTTTGGAAATTGGAAACATTGGTCAACTGAAGCTGCGGTGTATTTGTAATACGGATTCTCCTGATTAGTTAACGGAACTCCGGACGAATGGGCAAGTCTTTGCGGCGAGTAGAAATATATCATGCCTTCTTTTGTTGTGTCGTCGTACTGATAGTCAACTTTAACATGGCCCATGGCATCAAAAGCTGTTACCGTTGGAACCTCGGTCCAATTTGTATCTACTGCCTTATCCCAATTTGTTCCGTCACGGGAGAGGGTTGGCGTGGTTTCCAAAGTAAATGATCCAAGGCCGCCAGGTTTGACATAGATGTTGTCTTCATACAAAACGGTGCCGTTGGTTGCTTTAAACTTCAGATTGTTGCCGGAAGTGGTCGAGGTAAAGGTGGCACCATCGAAAGTCTTGGTGCCGGCATCGGCCTGAGAGAATTGATAATAGCTATAGCCACTCCATGGTTCGGGGGGAGTCCAGCTCCATTCGGCATCACCATTGGCAGAGGTGTGAAGTTCAAACCAAACAGTTTTACCGTCGCCGTAATAGTCGGTTTTAGTATTGTTGTATTGGTCTCTAGCGGTAATCTTTACATTGTATTCGTGAGCGGCGCCGTTTAGCATCCCCTGATCCCAATCGTAGCCGGAATTGACATAACGCGGGAAGGTTGGAGAGATAGCTTTCGGATAATCCTCCATCAGCCAGTTTGAGAGAGCTCCGGGAGAGACAGTTGTTGTTCCGGATTGATCAAGGGTTCCGGCCGGTTTTTCGATGCCGTAGGTGTCCCAATGAAGGGTGATCTTTTGGGCACCGGTCTTTTTGTATTGAAAACTACTGCCGGCAAAAACATGATCGCCATTGTCTGCGCCTTCTCCGGTAAAGGTATATTTACTGGTTGCCGTGTAAGGTACGATGCAAGGGCTTGCGTAGCTATCGCAGGTAGTTGTGAAGTAGATTAGACCGGTGTAATCGAATTTGATGTTGTTCAGTGAATCATAGGCGGCAACGGTAATATCATTGGCCGGAGTCGGAAAAGTGTCATCGGTGGTGATAGTTGTCGGGAAGACAGTTGAAGCAAAGTTAAAGTGATCAAGATTGCCGGGATCAATTTGGACGGTTGTTGTTTCATTGGTCCAGCTTTGCGATGGGGTTTCTGCCAACGATAAGTTGAATGGGTCAATGTATGAAGTTGTGTTTTTGTAATAGAAGGAGGCTAAGTGGTTGCCGGTTGTGATTGTAACTTGGGTAATCGGTGTTGTACAGTTGGAATTGGAATAGAAGCCGCCACCGGTTTGACCGGCAGAGAGGTTGAAGGTGGTGTTTGAAAGCAGGTTGATTACCTGACCGACCGTGTTTCTGGTTTCTACGGTTAATACTTCCGAACAGGAATCTGTGGCTTGAAGGGTTTGATTTAGTCCGGCAGTAAAGTAGGTACCTCGAACAGAAGCAACGGTAAAGTCAAAGAATTCGGAGTAATCGGTATAGTCGTTAACACCACCGGGATCAATGGCAGATACTTTCCAATAGTACTTTTGACCATAGACCAAAGGTGATGATATGGAAACGGAAAATGTTGCTGTTAGGCCGGAAGCATAACCGGTGCCGGCAGGAGAACCGGCTCCATTTTGATTGGTATAACTGCCGGAGACTTCTCTTGATTGTCCGCCTACGGTTTTAGTATCAGTTACAGTTTGGGTTTCTGCTGTTGCTCCTTGGGTAAAGGTGTAAGCATAAGTTGCTCCAAAGTCAGGAACTCCGGGAGCCGATTCTTGTCCAGTCATTTGGATTCTGTAACGCAACCAATCGCCATCAGGATCAGTTGAAACCATCGTCATAGAGATGTTTTGCATTTGGTTGGTAGCATGATTGGCAGGACCGGAAAGGGTTGGAATGGCATCATAGGAGTTTTTAGTGTAAGTACCAACAGAACCGGAGTTTGGAACACCGGTGCCACCGTCAACAGAGAAGACAGAGTCAGCAGGACGAGTACCCTTGGTAACTACATAGATTCTTCCTCCTCCTCCACCGCCACCTGCGCCGGCGCCATTACCACCTTTGGCAAATACATGAGAATCGGAGTCAGCGGTAAAGTTTTCAGATACCCAAACATAGATAGCTCCACCTGAGCCGCCACCACCATTGGTTGTACCATTGTTTCCATTGGCAGAAATGTAAGCATTACTTGCTGCTTCACCATCCATATCTAAATTACCTGTGATATTAAGTTGAATATGTCCGCCGCCTGTTCCGCCACCTGCTGTACCACCTGGAGAACCTAGGTAGACTAGATCTTTAGCTCCTCCATAGACTGCACCGCCTGTTCCTGTTTCACCTGAACCGTCTCCACCTGTTCCACCAAAACCACCACCGCCACCATTGGTTGTGCCGCTTCCTTTGCCGGGACCACTGCCGGAAGCTACATCAAAACCAAGACCAGTGGCAGAAAGTGTTCCAGAGACTGTTAGATCACCTGTCATATTGAAGGTTGGCCAGTTACCGGAAGAGGGATCACCATCGGCATCACCGGAGAAGGCCAGCTCGGAACCGGATGGGATTGTGAGATCATGAGAGTAATTCAATGTCTGGTGTTCAACCAGTGCCAGCTTGCCGGAGTTAGAGAGGGTGATGGAGTCGAAGGTGGCCGTTGCTGCATCACAGGTATCGTCGCAGTTGGTGCCTTCGCCGAAGAGGGTGGCACGTTGGGTGGAAGATAGTGAGTTGTTATCGATAGTTAAAGAACCGTTAGTTTGACCCTGAACTTTCGTGAAAATGGTGCCCGCGCTAGCGTTTCTACTCACAATGCGGCTGCCGCCATTCGCTGTTAATAAACCACTACCGAGATCAGAGCCACTACCAATAGTGATTGCAATTCTTCCGCCTCCTCCGCCTCCAGTTGCATCATGTACGCTATTTGCTCCATTCGCAGTTACCGAACCCGTTTTACTAAAAGTTCCAGTTGTTAAGTTTATACTTCCGCCCGAACCTGCGCCCGCATAAGAACCGGCTTTGCCATTTGCAGAAATAGAACCAGAAAGTATTGTCTGTCCCCCAACTGTCAAAATTATTGCACCCCCACCATTAGCCCCAGTATATTGCCCACCACTACCTATCTCTGTCGGATTTGTTACCGATCCATATGTCGGTCCGGCTGTTCCATTTCCAGAAGTACCTCCTGCACCACCATAGCTTCCACCAGTCAAAGCTGTTGTACTTCCTGGACCATTAAAATCATCGTACCCAAGATAATCCGTATTTACACTTCCAGTTACTGTTAAATTGTTAGGAATAGACAAATTTAGCCTAAAGACAGTTGTGCTCATTGTTGAATTGTCCGTATGGGATAATTTGCCATCTGAAGCAATAGTTAAATTCAATAAATGATCCAATGTGTAGGCATTTCCAGAAACCCAGTCAACATTAAGCGTCGCTTTTGATATTGTAAAATTTTCCGGTACACTAATAGTTCCACCTCGGTGAGAAATAAAACCTTCTACAGTACCAACACCCGACGAGAGTACCGAGTTTGACGAAATATTTAGTGTTGTCCCGCTAGGAACCTGAAGATCACCTGCGTTATCTACGTTAATTGTATCAAGTGTCCAGCTCTCACACCCCGTGTGTCCAGCGCATTTTGAGGCGATAGGAATGGCAGTTCCAGAAAGCGGATTAGGAATTGTGTCGCCATTATCAATTTTTATTGAACCATTCGTTTGTCCTTGGGTTTTAGTGAAAATAGTACCCGCCCCTGCATTTCTACTTTGTATCCTGCTTCCACCATAAGCTGTCAATAGACCACTTCCAAAATCTGCAGTATTACCTAAGTAAATCGCAATTCTACCACCTCCGCCAGAACCAGCCGCATCATGCCCACTATAACCTCCATCGGCAATAATGTTCCCGGATTTTGAAAGTGTCCCTGTTATAAGTTTGATGCTTCCGCCTGAGCCAGCACTAGCTATTCCAGCTTGACCCGTAGCAGAAATTAAGCCAGAAATTGTTGTTAGTCCACCAACATTTAGAGATATGGCTCCCCCACCGATGGCAGTGTTATATTGACCTCCACTCCCTAAGTTAGTTGGGTCAGTTGGCGAACCGTAAGTTGAACCACCAGTCCCTTGCGTCGAGGTACCGCCCATCCCACCATAGCCACCACCTGTCAAGGATGGTCCATCGCTTCCAGGACCGCTGTGTTCGTCGTAGCCAAGAGCATCCGCATTCACCTGCCCGTAAGTGTCAACGGTCATAGAATCACCAACTACCATATTAAGACGATAGGTTTCTGCCGTAGAGTTATCCCCATGAGTGATAGTTCCAAGATGTGATTCAACTCCGGTAACATTGACAAAACCACCTAGGGTTAAAGCTGTACTCCAGTTATTGGATTGGGTAAAGGTGCCGTTTGAAGTGACTGTTAAGTCCCCACCAGAGTCGATATCGTTAGAAAGAGTTAGCTGGTTGGTATAGGTAGTATCTCCACCGATAGTAAGAGTACCAAAGGAGATGTTTTCTGAGGTGGTAACAGCAACACTTTCATCAGTAGAATTGATGATAGCCACATCATTGGCATCTGGTTTGCCGTTATCCCAGTTAGCATCAGTGGACCAACCACCACTACCTGCTGTCCAAGTGGTAGTGTCTGAGGTGGTATCCCAACCCAGACAGTTGGTGGCTGTTGAGTTCATGGCGTAGATAGTACCGACTGTATTATTTGAATCAGTAACATTTACATAGTTGGCATATACTTCTCCACTTGGAGAAAGAGTCCAGCGGTTACTTGGAGAGGATGAGACGAGAATAGGTTTATACGTTGAATTACCGGCAAAGCGAAGGATAGTACCGGCACTGGTAGTTATGGATTTGGTGTTAGTGATAGTAAAGGTGTTATCTCCATCTACCCGAGGACCGAATTCCAGGGTACCGGCTTGAAGATCGATGTTGTTGTTAATAACTCCCGTCCCAGCTGCTGTAGTAAACACCGCCTTACCAGAGGGTTTGTTAATGGTGAGGGTGGTGCCAGGGATATAGCCACTTGATGTAGTAACCGTCTGAATCCCGGAGCCAACCATATTCACCGCAACAGTGCCAGATTGATCATTCGCTGCGACAGTAACCAAATCACCGGAAAGATTAATTGTCCCACCACTGATGTATCCGCATGACATTTTCAGTTGATGAGATATCGTTGCCGTACCTGTTAAAACCATGTTGAAGCCACAATTTCCAACTGTATTAAGTTCAACACCATAGTAGGTGGCTGATCCGGGGGTCCAACTTTTCGAACCCTGGTAGTAGAATATAATATTGTAACTCGAAGCGGAAAAATTACCCTTTGAATAAACCCAATTATTTGATAAGTAAAAATCTGAAATCAGGCTAACGGTACCAGTATCTTTACTAATGGTAATTGAAGGAGCACAATCGCCAACAGCAGCGGAGTATAAAGTTTGATCACCAGAACCGTTAATATTAATAACAGTGGAGCCACCAGACTGACCATTAATGGCAAGATTTCCTCCTAGATTTATAGTTCCGCCACCCACGCCACCTAATGTGACGGTAAAATTACCAGCCACATTTGCGGTTCCGGTTATTGTTAAATTGTAGCCCGGATTACCCGCACTATCATAAACAACATTTGCATAGGTTCCGCTTCCCGGTGTCCAACCATGAGATGTTTGGCCATAGAATTTCAGTGTCGATTCCCCTGCAGCTGTAAATGTCCCACCCAGCCAAATAAAGTTGCTGTCTGTTTGCAAATTATATCCATTTGTATCCAGCGTTCCAGTGTACCCCGCTATCTGGTTCACCCCCGCTGTTGTAATATCGCTTCCCAACCTGACTGTTCCCGAGGATTTGTTCACTGCTAACTTTGGAGAGTTGCCACCAGTTGAACTTATTGTCTGATCGCTGGAGCCATTAAATACAATCTGGGTAGAATTTGTTGTTCCTACACTAGTTCCAATATAAACATTTCCGCCAACATTTACCTGACCTGGACCGCCGGGATCCCCTGAATAAACACTGGTGTAATAATAGTCATGACTAACATTAGCAATTCCATAAATATTTAAAGTACACGTCCAACTAGTAATACATGCAGCCTCTTCCAAATCATAATATTGTACTTCACCCGGAACAAAAGGTCGAGTGATGTTGTCCTCTCCACTTCCCACCCAAGTTAATTTCTTATTATTGTGACTAAAGCTTCCACGCCGATAAAGCCAGTCACCAGAAAGAGAAATATTATCATTGAAAGTTACGGTACCGCTAATCTTGTTAATCGATATTCCGGTTGATTTACCGCCAGTAGCATTAAAAATTACTTGGTCACCAGAACCAGTAAGCTCCGCAATCGCGCTACCACGATTGCCGTTTGCCGCAACAATTAAATCATGGGTTATTCGAATTAAGCCAACATTAAAACTATAATCATAGGAATCGGTATTTAAAAAATCATGAGCAACATTTGCTATTCCAAGTAAACTATAAGAGCACCGCCATGACACTTCAGTACAGTTTACCTCAAGATCATAAAACGAAGATGAACCAGGAATAAAGTTCTTAGAATTGTTACTACCACCATTGCCTCTTAAAAGAAACTTTCCTGTAGTAGCAGTATATGTGCCACCGCTCAAATTTGTATCACTTGTTGTGGTAATTGTTGAAGATCCAGCATTAAAAACGCCAGATGACCAGTTAAATTCTGTCGAGGTAAAATTGTTTGAAGTCGAGTAGAGCGTACCACCGTAATCACTACTGATTATTCCAGCTACGGTAGTGTTTCCAGCCGGCAAAGTACAATCTGTGTTACTATAAGAGGACCCAAAATAAACGATATCGCTTGTCGTAGGTTTTGTGCCACCAGACCAATTTGTATCGACATCCCACTCATCAGAACCAACGCTATCCCAAGTTTTAACCGCTAAATCAGTAATGTTCCAACCAGAGTTATTTTTACCATTGCCAAAAGCATTTGTCGCAATAACTGTTCCGTTACTATTAATCGAGTCTTTGACATCTACATAAGTAGCCGCTACGGTTCCACAATTATTTTCGAAATACCATTGTGAACCAGGTGTTCTTGATCGTAAAATTACCATATCACCGGCCGAGGAATGTGATTGGCCTCCAATCGTTAATGCTTTTCCAGTTGCGCAAGATAATTTTCCATTTGCTCCAAGAGTTCCACCGTCAGCAGGAAACGATAATTTTCCAGATTCGATACTTAATGTCCCGTCAGTTAATACTAGGTCCTTCAACTGTGCTGAGCCATTCCAAACAACTTTAATACCGGAACCATTAACTTCGATTAAATCGTTAGCAAGGCCGCCACCAGCCGATATACCAAAGCCACCTTCAGCTCTAGCAACACCAGCTGTAATTTTAATACTCGCCGACCCCCCTTCGGACTCAACACCTATATAATAATTATCTCCAATTTGATAATAATTATCAGTGGCAGTAAGTGTTAGCGTTCTTCCGCTACCATTGAGTTTACCCTTCTCCATTGATAATTTCTTCTGAACATTGAAATCATTAGCTTGAATTGTGACGGGTGTGCTATTGGTATTTTTTCTAATTATTAAACGATAAAGATTCATTCCCGATGCAGGAGTAAAGTCTGTCGCATCGCCCGTTAAAACAATTGTTGATAATCCTTGGGTGAATGTCCCGCCACTAAGGTCAAGGTTGCCGGAGATGGTAATCTCACTAGCTGAAGCGTTCAGTGTCCCCGCCTGCCAGATCAGATCTCCGTTGACTGTCAGTGAATAGCCGTTGGTGTTGAAGGTACCATTCATACCGGCAGTGGTAGAAGTAACACCAACAACAGTTTGATTTGATGTTAAAGTAAGACCGTAAGTTGGATTGGTGACAAAAGCAATGTTATTGGTTGAATCAGGTGTTGAATGACCATCATTGCATGTCCAGTTTGTTGCAGTTGTCCAATTGGTATCAGTAGCACCAAGCCAGGTGCAGGTATGAGCATCTGCAAGGGCACGTTTGTACATTGGGCCATAGAGAATGATTGAGGTGAAAAGAAAGGTAAGAACTAAAACAGAAGCTAAACCAATGTTGTGAAAGCCGACATTTGGGTTAGAGTTCCATTTGCGGTAGAGAGATGATGATGATAGAAGTCTTTGATGGATTCTCTTTAGACGGCCTATCTTTAGCTTATCAGCGTTTTCAATACCTTTGATTTCGAGGGCTAATTCTTTCTCTTTTTGCTCTGCTTGCTGAACTGCAATTTCAGCTTGTCTTTTTGCATCAGTATAGGCCTGCTTTTGCTGTTCTTTAATATCAGATTTAATTTTTGAACTGGATTTAATCTTTCTGGCCTCAAACATCCCTTTAATATATAAGGCCAGGTTCTTTATCCAACGAAAATTCATGACATTGCCTATGCCATTCACAAAAAGACTTAAATACTTTTTAAGATTGAATTTTCCCCTCAATTGTTTCCCTCGCTTAGGGTAACGATTTACTACTTAATTATATCAACACTAAAACTACAAAACAACCGGAATTGACGTTCGATTAATATTTTTAGGTCAAAATGCGAGCGAGATAATTAAAAGCCAAAAAATACTTTTGCCAGATTGAATCATTGGAGTTGTATTGATTATCAAAAAACCAATCAACTAGCATTTCCCTTGTTCGACATAGCTCCTTTAAACAGTGATGATTTTTAGGATCAAGTCTGGTTAGATCAATGAGTTCCAAAGCCCTCTCAAACGAGATTCTTGAATATTCCTGATCGTCTTTTTTGCGCCAAATAATTGTCCTTTCTACCTCGCTGCCAATATTCGCCATCTGCTCGGCGAAAGATAATAAAAACCATTTTTTTTCAGTTAAAGTTTTATGATATATTAAATTCATTTTATTTTTGAAAACACAATTTCAGTAATTTTTTTACGCACTTTCTTATCATCAACTCCGCGAGATCGATTATTTTGTGACGGCCGCAAATTAATCATTGAATCAAACTCAATGAAATCATCACCGGTTTTTTTGGGATATAAATTTATTCCCCAAATATTTTCTTGTTTAGAACCTTTTTTTAACAAATACTCTTCCTCGTCAGCGTGCATTTCAGCATCAACTACCAAAATTTCTTTTTCCACATCAACCACTGCTTTAACTAAATTTCCAAACATTTTATCCGCCATGTTTTGCAATTCCTGGAAAGTAATTTTTTCAATTTGCTTCATAGTTAAAAGAATAGCATTTCCAGACTAAAAATCCAATAATAATTCCTTAGTTCTTCAGCCATTTCTCCCTTAACCTGCCAACCCAGGAGAAGGTGTCTTCAAGGGATCTAAGAATGACTGAAAGTAATGATTTTTCTTTTGGCGGAGTAATTAGCGAAGTGTCTTCCGATACTCCGGCATTGCCTGCTCTATCTTTGGACTCAATCATAAAGTGATAAGCGGAGTTTGGTTTTAGGTCGGGGATAATAACTACGTGAGTGGAATTTAAAGACAAATCTTCTTTGGTGGTTTCAGAGAAGTCACCGGAGATACCGGCAGAGTATTTTATCTGACTAGTTGACGGTTCATCTGTTTCCCAGGAGATTACTGCCTGATACTTGATATTTTCAGCCGAACCGATTGAAGATACTTCAGCTTGAACATTTGAGACTTTCGGAGCTTGGGTATCGGACAAAGTGGTAAATGAACTGTTAGCTGATGTAGCCGTATTGCCAAATTTGTCTTTCGATATTGCTTTAAACGAGTAACTGGTTTTGGCTTCTAGCCCGATTAAAGTTACTGAATGGACTGTTGTTGAATCCGGTTTGCCTTGCATACCGGAACCAGACTTTGTTGGAGTTTGACTTGATGATGTTGTCGATGCTTGAGCAGTAGAGGCAGCTTCAGTTCCACCCGGACCGTCATATTGAACATTTGAATCGGTGTTGACGTTAGTTGTCCAAGAGACGGTGGCGCTATCAAATGTGGTTTGTGATACTGCTATTCCGGAGATGATCGGCATGGCGGGAGTTGAAAAGGTGTAGTTGTCAGAGATAGTGGTATTACCGTCTGAGTCAGTGACTTTAGCTCGGAGATTGTACTCTACTCCCGAATCAAGATTTTCAAGTTTAAATGTATGGTCAATGTTAAAGTTAGCGTCTGTCAGAGTGCTACCGTAACTGGTGGTTGGGCCATATTCTAAAACCGTTGTTGCTGCTTTTGAGGTCTCCCAGTCAACCAGAGCGCCAGTCATAGTGATATCGGACATCTTCATACCGGAGATAAGGAGGGGAATACGTTCGGGGGTAACGAAATCAAGCACTCCGGAGTAACCGGCAATCTGAATTTCATTCTTTGACAAAGCCTTAAACCAATACTTGGTTTGAGGCTCCAAATTTGATAACCAGACTTCATGTTCGGTCACCATAGAAACTGCTCCGGCGATTAAAGCATCAGCACCAGATTTAGTCTTTGTTGAAGATCCGGTTTCTAATTCTTCCTTAGCATATATAATGTAGGAATCAGACAATTGATCGGTGTTCCATGTAATCTTGGCCCGGACACCATTTTCCTGTTTCCAACCATAAAGTTCAACCTGAGGGTTTTGAGTAACGTCCGGAGCCGAACCCGGGCGAGCTAATACTTCATTTGTCGGCGGTGAAATATTTCCAGTCGCATCCTCTGTCATTACTCGGTAGGTATAAGTTACTGTTTGATCGAGATCATTGTCAACATAAGCATTTTTTGACGTAGAATCGATTTGTGTGTAATTCGGATTGAGATTGGTGCAACGCCAAAGATTGTAATGATCGTATCCTGTTGTATGATGCCAGAGGACAACTAGTCGGTAATCGCCTTTAATTACATTCGATGCATCCTTAATCTGCACCGCCTCAGGTGCGGCTAAAACATCTTTGTAGATTTGAGTCTGGTTGTTGTAGAGATCTTTGAAAGTAATGTAAACTCGGTCGGCATCA
>JBAZJN010000028.1:0-12497 GCA_041651295.1 Patescibacteria group bacterium
CTCGTTATGTTATCCATAACGATATCGAAGGCTTTATCTACAGACATATCATTCGTTGTTTCTTTCTTTTTATTGAAGAACAAGAAATATATTATTACAGCAATCAGTAAGATGGCTATAATTATGATCCAAATGGTTTTTTGTTTCTTTTCCATTGTCTATAACATTAAAAAAATTGTTATTTCTTCCTCATGAGCACCGTCACCAGGACGATAACTAGTATAAGAACGAGTATACCGGCGCCAACGAGCAACCATGTGTTTTGCCGGCTCGATGATTTCTGGTACGATGTACCGTTATTCCCGTATCCGAGAATTGATAGTACCCCGGGAGCTACTTTCAATACCCCATCAGCCCAGTACGCGAAATCCTTTTCTTCTTTTTTCTTTTCTTCTTTCTTCGATTCGTCGGTACTGGTAGTGGATGTAGTTGCTGTAGTGTCTTCGTTCGCGTAGCTTAACTTTTTACCAGAAAACACCGTCATGGCATCCTTCAAGAAAGAAGTCAAACGAGCTGGATCAGTCTGGCGAAGCCGTTCAACGAACATGTAGAACGCTACCCTCTGATCCATTCCAGAACGAGGGCTTACGCCGTACTTTAAAAACAATTGCCCTACCTCGGTAGGATGCAGGGCAATTGAATTATTTATCGATTCTATAAGTTGCAGATCCATGATCTTAGCCTTGGTAAAGGAACAACTGGATGTTTTGTGTATACCCGGCAGCGAGTTTCTGCACTATTTCCGTGTAGGCATCGAGCTCTAGCATCTTTTGCTGATCCGACCCGAACTTGTCTGTCAAGTCGATGTCGACCTGAAGCGTGTTGTTCGAATCCTGGTTCTTGTACGCGCTGGGGAAAATCGTGATACCCTGTTCCTTGTTAAAAACTCTCGATTTCCTGAACGTGATAGGGTTGTCGAGCTGGGCAGCGTTGCTCACGGTGATTTTCATACCGGTTAACAACAACTTCTTACCTTTCGCGAGGTAATTTTTCAAAGTGGTGATTGTCGCGGGAGTACCGTTAGTTACAACGTTGGCACTTGTAGCAGTAATGGTATTACCTTCTACCATTATAGCATCTACAGCAACACCCGTTTCGTTCAACACGTCTGTAACGGCAGTGTGAATACCTGGTAAAATTGCTATCGTTTTATCAACAGCACTAGCACCGTTGTTGGTCATCGCAATCCTGTAAGGATTCCCTTGGAAAGCTTTCGGTAAAACCTTTTCTCCGCCCTTGGCGTGATCGGTGAAGAATTCGTCGTATGGATTCATTTTCAAATTATATTTCGGTTACTTACGACCCTTCGCGTTATCGAGGGTTATGACTGTCTTGCTAGTCTTGACCGAAGGCCAAAAAACGTAGACTAAAACGATGATCAGGATGATCAGAACCATCCAAGGCATGATTTTGTAAAGCATACTCGTGAAATTATTTACTCTGTGATTTAAAGTTCGTCGAGCAAATATGTAACCGTGACAAACATCGCTTGCCGCTTTTGTTAGTTTATGTAACTATTCGTGCGTTTATGGTTGGTTTTGTTAGTTTGCTTGGTTGACTGGCATAAAAAAAAGCACGTTGCGTGCTTTTAAAAATGATAATTATTGATTTACTCAACAATTTCATCGACGTGCTTTCTTTTCGATCTCTTTCATCAGCAATTTACCATCGCTGTTCTCGAGTACATTCTTACCCACGTAGCTCAATCCAGCTATACCGGCACTTATAGCTATTGATTTGAAATCGAGATTACCCGATTCAATAGCCTGGTACCCGCCAGTTATAACGGCACCGATTATGGATGTTAATATCCCTTTCGCGATATCGCGGAAATTAACCCGCAAGAATTTCGATTTTTTCATATATGAAAATTATTGGTTACATTTTGTTGAAATATTCCTCTATCACTTCCTCGTCAATACCGTACTGGCTCTTGATATAATCGAGTATCTTACCGTCTACCCGTTTGCAGTAGCGTGAATAACCGAGTGGTTCGATGATGGTGATAAAGCGACGATTCAAATCATCTCTCAATGCCCGTTGGCTTATGCCAATGATCCGTGCGAGATCGTACTTGTATATCGTCAATACCATATTGTCACTGTATAAGTAATGTTTTGTTGAAATACTTGTTCTTGTTCGTTTTCACCTCTTGGAATCCTTGCTCTAAGCCACTTATAGGAAACTTATTACGAAGATACGAAGTGAAGTTCTCGTTCGTTTTACCAAGGACTAGCGTGTCTGAAATCCTTACTAGGTCGGGAGGTATGGACATCAGCGAGTGAAATGTCCAGAACATATCGATGTTCTTCTGCTTGGAATCCAGAACGATTGTTTTCTGATCATCAGTGAGTTTAGTTCCAACGAACCTCGTGGCATCCTCCACGATCACGAGAGCGTTCATCACGTTACGGTTCAATACCCTCCACAGCTTTGAAGTATCTGGATCCACTATCCTGAAGGTTGATCCCGTCAGCATCGTTATATCAGAAATGCTGTTTGCTATCGGCAAATGCCTGTAAGCGTCGGCGTCGAACGTGTCCATCACTATTATTGACTTCAGCGGGTGTTTATCCCTGTAAACTGGTATGATACCAGGAACACCAAGCTCTGTATTACCGATGTAATAGGTAGTTTTACCAGAACCACGCCCACGACAGTGAATAATGATTTGATTGTTGCGTGTAGCCATGAGCGTTACAATGCTATACGGCTTAATATTACCGAACCAACACCGAGCAATAGAGCCATTTCAGGGGGTAGCGTACCGCCATGCTTGGCCAAAACCTTTTCTAATGGAACTTGAATGCTTTGCTTCTCATTATCTGTGAGAGGAAGTTTCTCCAAAGCCTTATCGAGGGTGTTCTTGTATTCCCGGTACGTGGCTGCCATATCCCGCTGTTCCTGCTTTAGCGATGCCGGTGGCATATGGCTTACCTGTTCGTACTCGTCGCGCTTCTCCTTGCTCTCGAAAAACTTACTCGTGTAGCGTTTCTCGTAGAAAACCTTACCGAGACCACACAACACTATGTTATCGAACAAGCAGATGTACATACCTGCTTCCTCGGCGAAGTTAACGGGTTGCTCTGGTTCTGGTTCAGATGTAGAATTACTACCGGTACCGGGAATTGGTTCTACGGTTTCGGGTTCTAACTCTTGAAAACCAGTCTTGTTTTCACCGATAGTCTTTATCTCTGTCGGTTGCGAAAGGATGTCAAATATCTCTTGGCTCTCATCCATATGCTCTACTCTGTTAAAAGATGCTTGTTTCTCTCCCACACTACTTGCAACGCTTCGACGTGCGGCTTCATGGCCATCTTGACGTTATCGTTCATCATTCTCGTGATGACTGGCGTTAACTTTGGCATAATAGAGAATAACGATGATGATCCATTCAGTGCTTTCAATATATCGCCAATCTTTAGTTCATCGTTGAAGAAATCTACCGATTTCTTTGCTATTATCATATCGTTTAGCAGCTCCTCGTAAGCCTGCTTGTAATCTATTTCTTCGTCCATAATCCTATTTTATTGAATCGTAAAACTTCTTTATATTGTGTTCACCCAGCGACATGATACCTATGGTATCTATACCATATTTTTGATACCCCATGAACACTTTCTTGAAAACGAGATCCTGTATGTGATGCTCGGTTACAGCATCGTTGCTTTCCAAGCAATAAACACGGCGTGCGATGTTGTAGAGAAGAAGCTTTTCTTTCTTGTGTACAGGGATGACAATCTTGTTGTTATCAATTGAATAAAACATCTTGTTTTGCTCCAAAATATTGTTTGCATTATCGCGATCGTTGAGTGCCGATAGCGTTGCCTCGTTGGCTTGCTCAAGCTCGTTCTTGCATGCATCGAATAGTAACGCCATCTCTTCGAAACGTTGCTTGAGAGATACGTACTCTTCTGATTCGAGAATATTAACCTTTTCGGTTACAACTTCGATTTTATTCTCCGATGCAACACGTATAACTTCCTCAAGTAGAGCATTGTCGTTAACGTAATCGATGTTGTTGGAAACAATAACTTCGTTTATTCGTTCCCTGGTTTTTTCCTTTACACGGAGCGACATCGTTACTTTCGATGGCTCCAGGAGACGTAATTCTTTTTTTTCAATCTCAGACATACTATTTACCCCATATTAAATATTTTAACAACTTTATTTTTGAAGAAAGAAAAATGACAAAACCATATATAAGGAATCCTGTAACCAGGAGCCACACGATATATGTTATGATTAAGAATAAAAAGATATCTATCCATTTTTCGAATGTCCCGAACGGGAAACAAACGCTAACTATTGTAATTGAAGATATTAACGCTATCAACACGAAAAACAGACATACGATTATGGTTCTATTAAACTTCATACAGCACGATTACTATTCATGAGATTACAAATGTAATCAATGTATGATGTCAAAGATTGATTTAAATGACTAGTTTATAAGTTGTTAATGAGTAAAAACAGACGAGTAAATGATGACATAAAGAGCAAATAACGAAAGTTATTTTAATTGACATCCATTCACTGGAAATTTACAACTGTAGAGTTAACGTGTGAAAATGGTAAAAAAAAGTGTGAAAGTGTGAGAACGTGAGATAGCTTCATAATATATTGATAATCAATATTAAAATCACATCACAAAACCATTTTCAAAATGTGAGGAAGAATGATGAAAAGTGTGAGAAGAATTTTGGATCACGAAACCGATATCGAAAAGTGTGAAACTGTGATTGTGTGAGAAAAGTGTGAGAAAACGCAAATCGTTGCTTTACAATAGTATTATCTCTTAAATCACATTATCACACTTTTTTAAAGTAATATAAAGGGATTAAAAGGGAGGAAAGATATAAGGGGCTGACCTGGCATTTTTTCCCATCCATTTTTGTTAAAAATTACGTAATATTGTGTATTACAAATAACCGATAGATACATGGCAACAAGCATGATAAATTACACGCTCCCCGAGTTTGTATTCCTCGATGGGAACAGCCACGAGGGTGATAGCCTTGAGCACAGGACGGTGCTGCAGCACGTGAGATCTTACACCATCGTGGAAGTTATAGACCTTGATAGCACGATAGCAGATTCAGGCTTCAAGGGCGAGAAACTGAAGTTCGAACACGTTAACATGCTAGGTGTAACGGAAACGCACCTCATGGTTGTTCATTTCAGCCTTGCTGAATACGATGACGTGACGGGGATACTGGAGAAATGCCGAGAATGGTACTGCAGTTACCTCGATTGGGAAGATAAGCGCATAATAGACGGCGAAACCGCCGTGATGAATTAACAATTGTAACCGATTAAAAAACCACATATTATGAAACATTTACTAATTCCACTCTGCATGTTATTAATGAATATGTCTTATGCTCAAGGATATTATTATACATATCCGAGTATAAACCGTACGGTAGATTCTTCAGGAAATAAAACAGCATTGAAAAATGTAAATCGATTAAAATCTAATTCAACGCCCACGTTGCCTTATCCAATTATATTCATTCATGGATTGACTGGGACAGATACGACATGGAAAAATTTAACAGATTATTTAGATGTTAATTTTGGGCTTATTAACGGTGGTAGAATTGATTACTGTCTTAATTACGACGGGGATAATACCATTGCAAATAAAAATTTTTGGCCAACGACGAACGCAGATATAGCATTATTTACTCCAGATATAATAAAAGGGGATTTTTATTGTGTGAATTTTGACGTTGGATTTGATGGAAGCGTACCCCCAATAGATCATTATGATGTATGGAGCAACCAGCAAGCTATCGTTAAACAGGGTCTAGTGCTCTCTGACGCAATTGCCAGAGTGATTAACCTAACAGGAAAAGACAAGGTTATACTCGTAGGTCACAGCATGGGCGGACTTGCAGCCAGGGAATACCTGCAGAACACTGATAACTGGGTAGCTGAAAGCCACCACGTTGCCAAGCTCGTCACCGTTGGAACACCGCACGGTGGTAGCAACTTAACTGGTTTTGGTATAGTAGGATCTTTTATAGGTATTAGTGAAAAAATGGATGCTGTTAGAGACCTAAGGATATCTTACACCGCAAGCAGTGAGAACGGTGCGTACCTTTACGGGGGTCACGAGGATTACGATTATATTAAAAACAACATTTTATTCGATTACTACAACGTAGATGTTAATTGTAACGGTGTAATTGGTGATGATATTGAAGGATTGAATTACAAGAAATTCCCGATCGATTTGGATATTTCATGTATTGTTGGTGAATGTTCCAAATGTAATCTTAGTACATCATATGGTGATGGAATTGTAAATGAGAGTTCAGCAGACTTGTCTAATTTTTACAATATACCAAAACTAAAATTATTTTACAGCTATAGCGACAACTCATTAGAGTCACACACGGACTTACCGAAAATGATAGTAGACAACATCAAAGGTTTAGACGAACCGGATGATTATGAATTAGCCTACGACATCGATTTCAACACGTATTATACTGGTTTAATAACAGAGTCGACTTATTTTTTATCTGACGATATCGACATGTATCGTTTCAAGCTTGGTAGCAAGAAACGCGTCACGGTGTCGATGAGCAACATGAATGCCAGCGATGTCAACATTGATATACTTGACAACAGCGGGAATAAGATAAGCGATACCAGGAGCAGCAACGGCAGCAAATCGATGACATCTACCATGGACCTTTCGGCAGGAACGTACTACCTCGACGTACACGGGTATCACGACGATTACGCCCAAACCTACGGTTTCAAACTATCGCAGGCCACCATACCAACCACACCGGCCACGGCTTCGGAAATGGTTGACAACGATGGACCATGTACATACACGATTGCCGACGTCACTGGCAGGGTTGTTTCCAGCGGGTCGGCAAACGGTGGTGTTGATATCTCTATCCTTGGTCTCTCGCCAGGCGTTTACGTGGTCAACGAGTGCGGATCTGCTCGAGTGGTTCACGTTCAATAAAATAAGAAATCCTGCATATTAACGATGCAGGATTTCTTATTTTTAGTTTCAAAGTACGTGGCAAAATTATCGCCGAAACTTACTAATGGAACGGCAGGAATTTAATTTTTACAAATAATACTTGTTTTATACACTTTATATTTACCTGCATATTTTTTCAAATTTTCAGCGTCTGGCATCCATCTATGAATGGTAGACAAACCTTTTTTAATTGTACCATAAACTATGTTAGTTTCACCTTTTTCAAAAAAATCGTAAGCGAAATTGAAAGCTTGGCTTTTATTATTGCATTTTAATATCACGGTGATGTCTGGAGTGTTGTTTCCCTTTGTGCCTTTTAATTTTAATGTGTAAGTTTTTATTGTCATAATTTCTAATTGTTAAACATAAAGATATGTAAAAAACGATCTAAACCAATTATTTAATAATTCCGTTATTATTTATAAATTATTGGCTTTATAACTTTTGACTATGTAAATATAAAAAAATATTTATTTTAAAATAAACTATTTATCCGTAATTTTCTCATGATCCTAGATCCTCTTCAGGTCAATGATGGTATTCCTGAGGCTCGAGTACACCCAGATAACGGAATTAAGGTACTCGCGCCCGGGATTATCTTGTTCACGGACGAACGACAAGAACATATCGTGTAGTTTATCCTCGAACATGTCCATGTCGGCAGATGTTAGTAACTCGTGGATGATTTCTTCCGGAGTTTTGATCTTCATTCCAGCACTAGTAGTGCTTTCTCTTTCCTGGTACTGCATATCAAAAAGATTTTGGTTGTGAATAAAAAGGGGCGCACGCTGCAGAACCAACTCAATTTGCGAAGCAAATAAGGAAAGAATGGGTTTCCAAAACCCTCGTGCGCCTTTATCTTGAGGCTCTTTACAATCGTTAGTGGTGATTGCTTCATGATTTTTGAATTAATTCTGCACCACAAAAGTAAACTGAAAAAATGAAATAGCAATGGTTTGAAGACGGAAAAGTGTGGATAGGCAAATAAAATACCCGCAATGTTGCGGGTATTTTAGTGTTAGCAAATATTTAAAGAACGAAGACAGTGCTTACATATTTGCCAATTGAAATAAGAAACTATAAGTGGTGGTAATCTCTCATCGTATCTCGGTTCTTCGCAATAAACAGATTCACTGTCATGTTTTACGATAACGCGTCCAACTGCTTGATAGTACTTTACATTATGTCCGCATATAGGTTTAAAATTCCCTTTTATTGTTATGTGATATAATCCTTTACCTGAATAAGGTTCGTACAAATCAAAAGCGGGTAGAGAAGCTTCGGTACTTGTATTTAAGTTTTTCATAATTTTATAATTTTGTGCTATTAATTGCCCAACTGGGCATAGCTGTAAACGTTAACGGCAACATTAAACGACACCGTGCAACGGGAATTCGATAATATCAAATCTTGCATTAAATGAGGCTCCAAAATCAGTCCATTTCGAATCTAATTTTTCAGTTGTGAAAATTATCTGCGGAATCAATATTTCTCTGCGTTTTTTTTGCGGCTCTTCGACAATAAGCCTAAATTTTAAATCACCGCCATTATGGGTACTATCTTCGACGGGAAAGAAAAACGAATAATCAAAATGCGTTGGGCAGTCATCAAAAACTATTAATTCCGTATTATCTGGAATTCCTGCAAGTAAAAAGGTAATATCAGAAATGTCTCTTTTCATTTTTCTAGCACATAGCCAAAATGTTTTTTCTTTTCCAACATGTTCGGAAATCATATTTGCAACCCTTGATTTCCCTGAGCGTGGAGCTCCTGTGTAAATTTTCGCTTTCATTATTTTATAATTTTATAGTTAATAATTCGATTAAAAGCACGAACCGATAACATTAAAACTTGTAAGAATAGATACTTTCAATATGTTTAGTCATTTCGGAATAATTAATCTCATTGTTTTCGAGTATCTTTTTGAGAATGTCTCTTTTTGCTGTCAACCAGCTAAGTTTGTTGTCTTTGTCTTTTTCCCAAAGATTTTCAAATCTGGTTTTAAATTCAGATTTACAGGCTTCGTTTTGCCAACGTTCTTTACTTTCACGAATGTCAATTTCAAATGAATCAACATGTCCAGAATATGAGATAAATACGCAATAATCAGTTTGATCCTGCACTAAATAAGCAAGTGCAAAAATTTCCATGATGAGTTTGATTCTTTCAGTTTCCATTTTTTGTAATCATTTAGTTAATCATTTTGTTTGATTTTATGTATTTTTCGGGATAATGCTTTGAAAGCATTTCTTTAATATCTTCTGTTGTTTTGTGTTTTAGTTCAGAATTTGGAACTTTTTCAATTATTTGCTCCCATTCTTTATTAAGTCTATCATTTAATTCTTTTTTTAAAACATCGTATAATGGGTGTTCTTTATTATCAAAAGAACTAAAACCTATTTTATTTTCTAAATCGTAAATTAATGTATTAATGTTTCTTATTGATGATAATTGAGCTGTAAGGTAAATTTCATCTCTTAATGATTTTTCTCTATTATTGATTTCATCTCTTAATGATATTATGAATGATTCTTTTTTTTCGAGATATAAATCTATATTTTTATACATAGATATTTTGAATAAATATTGAAAAATCCAGACTAATACTAGTCCCAAAATACCAAATAAGACAATATGTATTATAATTCCTACGTTCATAACTTTATAATTAGGTAAAATTTGATTTAAATCAATTGTTGCAAAAGTTAAAAATCCAATTATTCTTAAAATCCAATCAATTATTAGTGTAAATCTTTTCATATCTTTAATTATTAAATGTTTAATTAAAGATATGTAAAAAACTACCTAAACCAATTAGTTAATAATTCCGAAACTTAATAACGGTACTCGGTAAAATGAATAATAGCCATTGTTTGTTTTGGATATGATTTAAACCATTCAATAAAATCTATATAGATGAGACCATCATTATTTGCAATATATTCAATATGACCTTCAAAATATTTACCATCGATTTTTGCTTTTTTATCGCCTTCAAATTCTATTTTCTGGATCCCGCATTCACCTTTTTTAAGTCGCAAGAATTCTTGTTGTTTACTCCCGTCTCTTTGATAATTATAAGGGCTTTTAGTCCAATATCTAAGTGATAAAATAGCTTTTCCTTCATTAATCTGGTCAATACGTTTCTTCCATAAGGCATAATTTGCTCTTATGGTATGAACTTTAGACTTAGCTAGTATTTTTTCAACGAAGAAAGTTGGCTCACCGGCTCTCTTGTGATCTTTTGGAAAATACCTTGAAACTGTTAATACAAATGTTTTCATATAATTTATTTTACGTGATTAAAAAGGTAATTCAGGTTTAATAAACGATGTAGACATGATATATACACAATCGTGAGTGTTTAACCCGTCATTTTCTTGAATTCTGCCGTTAGCGTCAGCCAATTCAGCAGGGTTGTACGTGTAAGCATTAAGCTTGCACCACTCTTTGAGGTTCTTGGTAAACCTGTTCTTGGTTATCGCCCTGGCGTTCGTCTCGCGAATGAACGAGTCGAATGCCGTTTGCTTGCGAACCTTGGCGTTAAGAGTCTTGTTTTCTTCCCTGAAATAATTAGAAGCCCAGTCGTTGAAATTCTGTCCGATGTTCGCAAGCAGATTGCGTTTTGTTACATTCTCCATCGGGGGATCGATCTTGATAGGGCTTGGGCACGACAAATAGAACTGCACGCACTGTGCGAAGAAATTTAGATCGGCATTCCACTGTTCGCGGCTATACATGTCGCCAAATAATTCGATACAGAAATCATTGATAGGCTTGTGAGTATCCGTGTAATCGTTATCCTCTGTCTTCACATGGTACCAATCGGAGTATACCATGAACAATATCCTATCTCGTGTGGAAGCGTCTACTCTCTTTAGCCCGTGATTGCTAGTTGCCGCCATCTTGGGAGACTTCTCGAATGGTAATTTATAACCACTGGTGTTTTTCGGGTTAATCGGCATCGATCCCGTGATCTTATCAAATAAGAAATCAGAGTCGAAGTACTGGTGTACATCGTCGATAAGCACGAAATCGGTGTGCTCGTTTATGTTCTCGAAAACGTGCTTGTTCTCGAAAACCTTGGGGTCACGTCCACCGATGGTATCGTGCTTCATCAAATGATATAACGATTCAAAGGTTATGCTCTTGCCACTCCTACCATTGCTCTCTCCGATATCCGATAACTTGTTATCCATCGCGAAAACGAGCCAGGCGCGTGATTTTTCTTTAAAACGGTGTAACAGGTACCCGATACCAAAAATCTTGTTAACCAGGTGGTGAATTTGCTCTGAATTCTGTATCTCATCCAATCTATCAGAAGTAATCTTGAAATTATTAGATTTGCGATATGCTTCAATATCTTCAATTCCATCAAACTCCTTGCGCCAGTGTACACGAGAAGTATTAACTAGATAATTGAAGAAATTAGAACCGTGATTATTTTCTATCTCGATATTGAAACCAGTGTCTATACTCCCGGATATCTTGAAGAAAGGTTTCAATATCTTGACATCATGATCGAGGACTTCCTTGTCCCATACGTACTTGTCTGTTGATTTCGATTTTATTTCAATAACCTGGTTGGATGTGATCTTCCAGGTTACGTGCTTGAAAAACATGTACTGTGTTCCTCTATCACAATTGGTGAAATCAATATCGACAACAGGAAGAGAAACGAGTGATTGCTCGCTAAGCTGCTTTGTCCGGTGGATCATGTTCTCTATGCCAATAGGCATATAGTTGTCCCGGCAATACTTGATGATGAATTCCTTCACGTGCTCTGGTTTTTGCTCGGTCACGATATTCTCTTGAATTCGAACGATAGATGAACCAGTACGCGAGTTTGGATTATCGATACGGCAAAACCCATTTGCCTGCAGGAACAAGTATACTTGCTTGTTGTTAAATTGGAATGTAGTTCCTTTATCAGTAACGCAAATATCGTAGAACCGGAGCGGACAAGACGCGGCCACTATCTTGTTGAAATACTCATTGGAGTATATTTCAACGAAATCGCTAGTATCTTTGCGTTTATTTCTTCTCTTATCCGTGTATTCCATTAACTTTTCAGGAAGGAATACAAGATTAAGATCAAGATTTGCAAGTCCGTGGCGGAATGCTGATTTAATGCCAGTTTTATCGATGTCACCGACGTAATATATATTCTCAGCGTATTTACGCAGCGTGTTGAACTGCTTATCGGTGATAACAGCCGTTTCCGAGTTGAACCATACCACAGGATATCCCATTCCTGCAATATTAAGGGCATCGCGTTCCCCACCAGCAATCAAGCATTCTCGTAACCTTTTTGTGATTCCCTCTTCATTTGAACTATTAAAGTCATTGTATGCCTGAATAAGATGAGCCAGACCGAATATATGGTCCTTGGGCTTATTACCGTCATACCTGAAACGATAATTTTTATCATAACAATTCGGCTGGTAGATTTTCCTGAATTCCCCGAACTCGAAAAGGAATA
>JBAZJN010000029.1:0-11390 GCA_041651295.1 Patescibacteria group bacterium
GTTAAAATGCGTGTAAGACATTCTAAATCCTCCTTTTTTAATGGCTGGCTAATCACTACCATTTTACAAGGACAAGATTGGGATGTCTTTTTGAGTCTATTTGTAAAGCTTCGAACTGGAACTTAACGTTTAGCTATTGACAGCTTCAGTAAAAAGTGCTAAACTGATTTTGTTCAAGGAAAGGGGAAAAAAATAAGGAGTGGGAACCCTCCTTTTTTGTATAACTGGAGCGTATAATCAAGCAGTAGAAATTTGATAGTTTGCTTCGCAAACTGAAAAAATGATCAAATTACACTACTTGATAAACTGACTTGTAGGCAGAAGTTTAGCTGGGATTTAGGGACCTATGGGCAGAAGGAATTATAACCAACGGCATTTCGGCCCCATAAACTATGTGGGCCAGCCGCGAAGTTGCCTTCTGTTTCTCACCTTTTTCCTGGCTATACTTCTGCCTATTGCTGTCTTCGGACGGCGATAGTGCACGTACCCCTGATTCTAGTCCGATGCGGGCTTCAGGATACAACAAAATAGCCCGCAAGGGCGGAGGTAACGCTGATGAAACAGTTGCGCGTTGTTATGCTGTTGATCACCGCCTTCGCTGTCCTGGTTGTATTCCAGGCTGCGACGGCACCGGTGCAGGCTGGCGGATTTGCTCTCGATAGCATCTTCGCCCAGGTCTACTCGGCAAAGGTGACGGTGGTGGATGCGGGAGTAACCGCATACGCTACCTATCACAAGGACTTCGGGGACCAGGTCGTGACTGCTGTTGCACCGAACTCCGGCAATGTCACCATGCTGTGGGACAAGTACGGCATCACGGCACCGACCCGGTGGCTGAGAATCGTCACCGTGGTCAAGGACGTCAAGGGCAATCAGGTTGTCGACCTGAAGCAGGCTTTCGTTACCCCGGCCAATGAACGGTCGAACATGGGCATCGTCTGCAAGGTCGTCAATCCGTACGAGATCTGGATCGACGGCGAAAGCCTACCCGACTTCGTCCGGTTCACCCCGGTTGTGGTTCAGAATGCGTCCAAGAAGGAACGGACCATCATCTGGATCTTCCATGTGGTGAACCACTTCGAGCGGGAGAACACGACCGACGTGTTCATCACCCGCCTCGACGTCTCTGATGAGCTGTCACTGGATCTGGTCGTCGACCAGCCTCAATTGGGTCTGACCCAGGGGATGCTGGAAGCCGAAGATCGGCCCGACACGCTCACCCGGTTCTTTCGGTCCTACCTCTATGGACGCTACCCGCTGCAACTGATCAAGACCATCGCACCGTACCAGATCAAAGCGGACGGGCGTGCCCAGCGGGTGCAGGGAGACCTGGAAGCGGGCTTTCGCGACCAGATCGCCAAGCTGCAAGCAGCCTATGACGAGAAGCTCGGTGTCTACCAGGACAAGATTGATGAGCTGATCGCCAAGCTGAACGCGGCGCAGGAAGCCAGCAAGCCGAGGAACTGGACACTGAGGGCTGGTGCCTCGCCGACGGGCTCGTGGGCGGTCTGGGTTTCGCAGAACGGCCGATCGGTTGGTCCGCTCTGCGTCAAGGACGAGAAGATCGTTGTCAACGGCGACCCCGGCACCTACTTCGTGGAAGTGGTACCATGGGGTCAGAAGTTCGAGAGCTGGCACCGCTACGACGTCACGTCGCGCGGGCAGCAACTGGAGGTGAACTGATGCACCGACGCATCCTGGTAGTACTGCTGGCCCTGGCCTGCTCGGTCGCTATGGCACAGAACGTGCCGGTGACTGAGCGACGGGTCAGCGAGCCGTTTCGCATCAACTGGGACGCGGCCTACAAGCTGGCGTCCCACATCTTCGCCGCCAAGTGGATCAAGACCTGCAAGCCCGTATGGTGCAGCTCGTACCCCTCTCCGGCGCGGATCACGACCTGCTACGGCAAGCCGATCGCCGGCGACAGTTTGACCCCCGTGGACGACAAGCTCTGTCAGCGACCCTGCTGGGTCTTCTGGAAAGAGCGGGGTCTGACAGGCGTGGCTGTCGAACAAGGCGAGGGTGGCAACACCATCGTTTCGACCTTCACGGTCTTGCGCCAGCCTGAGACGGTTGTACGTGAGCGCGAAGTGGTTCGCGAAACCCTTCGGACTCACACCGAGTACATCCAGAACCCGGGCACTGTCACGACCGTGTTCCTGAGCACCGGTGGTTACCGGCCTCCGGCCGGGATCACCCAGGTCGGGACCACCAACCTGCACGTTCCCAATGGCCAGACTTTCTACGGGCCGGAGGAGAACCAGGTCTACGTCAGTTTCCGACGGCAACAGGATGTGGTCTGCAAACCGCAGCCTGAACCGCCGCCTGGAGATGACTGTGTTCCGGGTGGTTCTGGAGACGACCCGCCGCCCAACTCGGGCGAGGTCAATGTCCCGCCGCACGACCCCTCGGGTCAGCCGCCTGGCGGAGACCCCCATCCGCCGGGTGTGGGGCCGCCGCCACCGGCTCCGCCCGATCATGGGATCATCACGGGTCCGGACGTGCCTCCGCACGCCCCTCGGCCAGAGGGGGAACATCAGGCCGATCCGATCGTCGAGAACGGTGTCTAGCCCCGAGCGGGGCAGACACGAGTACCGCCTGGAACATTAGCGCTTGCGCTAGTGTTCCAGGATTTATCCAAATCTACAAATCTTGCAGATTTGGAATAAATTAGCTTGACCCCAGTAGTACAGCAAAGCTGACTACGGGGCAGGCAAAAATTTGGAATGTCGACTATTGACATTCCAAAAACAAAATGGTATATATGATAGGCAAGTCAAAGGTTTAAAGTCAAAAGTCAAAATACAAATTAATTTTGCTGGGGAAAGGAAAACAAATGAGAATAGGGGCAATCATTTCAAAAGCGGGGGAAAGGGCTAAAGCGTTTTTTGCTAGTAAGAAAAAAGTTATGGCAGGGGCCGCAATCGCCGCTACTTTGGTAGCCGGAGTTTTTGGTTTGCAAGCGAATGACTCAGCAAAATCAGCTGGAACACCACGTTTCAACTTTTTGCAGGGTGACAAGGAGATGCTTCGAGTCGCAAAGACTACCGATTCAACCTGGGGTGATCCTGTCACTGCCAGTGTCGGCGATAGAGTTGCTTTCATTTTTTACTACCACAACGGTAAGGTAGACACTACTGCTCATAACACTACTTTGAGAGTAGATTTGCCTGCCCAACAGGGTACACAGCTGAAAGCTACAAGCTACCTTTGGTCCTCAGAAACAGCATATATCACCGATACCGTTGTTGACGGCCAAATTGTTGGCCAGTCTGGCGCAACAATCAATACGACCGGTCCGGCCAGAATTGAATATGTTCCCGGGACTTCAAGATGGTTCCCGAACGGTTCACAAACCGGTCAGGATCTTCCTGACGGCATCGTTTCGGCTTCCGGTATCAACATCGGCGACATTCAAGGTTGTTGGCAGTACTCCGGTTATGTAACATTTCTTGCTGATATTAAAGGTCAGACAAACTTGGTTATGGACAAAAAAGTCGCTCATCCTGGTGAAACAACCTGGCATGACGAAATCAATGCCAACCCGGGCGATAGCGTTGTCTACGATTTAGGTGTTAGGAACGACGGCAATATTACTGCACAGCAGGTTACGGTTAAAGATATTCTGCCCACTTATATGACCTATGAGACCGGTACCACATATCTTTATACTGCCGCTCATCCAGAGGGAGTAAAACTACCTGATACACTTTATACCACAGGTGTCTCATTGCCTGATGTGATCCCCGGACAGTCAAATTCCGTATATATTACTTATAGAGCCAGAGTAAATGCTAATATTCCTGCCGGTTCTTGGTCTTTGAATAACGTTGCCAAAGTTTTTCAGGCTGGCGTTGAAAAAGATATGGACCAAGCCAAAGTCAACGTAACAGCTGACCGCGGATTGGTTATTGATAAGAAAGTTTCTAACGGTACAAGCTGGGTTGAGCAAAGCACAGCTCGTATTGGCGACACTATTACATACCGTATTGTCGTTCGAAATACCGGAAATATTGCGGTTAACAGCGTGGTCGTTCGCGACATTGTTCCTATGTACGTCAGCTATGTTGCCGGATCAACTACCGTTGATGGCGTTGCAGTTGGCGATCAGATTGTAACTACTGCCGGTCTTTCACTTGGCAATATTCCTGCCGGTGGTTCGAAAACAATTACTCTACGAGGTCGAGTTTATGGTTGTCCTCCGATTGGTGGTTACACATTGACCAACACAGCATATACCTGGGCAATCGGAATCACTCAAATCTCAGACACTGCGGTTACAATCGTTAATGTTTCCGCTCCGACTGATCCAACTAGATAAATAGATTAATATTTAACGGGGACTAAGATGAATAAGATTAAAAGTTTTTTCAAGAAAATCCAGCCTAAAACTAAGTATATACTTGGTATTTTAGGCATCGCGGCAATTGTCTCACAAGGCGCCTTTGCCTTCACTAAGCTTTCTGCCACCGAGCCAAGATTCAACTTTTTGGCTGGGGACCGCGAACTTTTCCGCGGAGCGAATGTTACTGAAAACGAAACTGTCTGGAAAGACCCGGTTTCTGGTACCCCGGGAGATGAATTTCAGGGGATCATCTACTATCACAACGGCATGGTAAATACCACAGCCGAAAATACCAGAATCAAGGTTACTATTCCGGCACAGACTGCGAATAAGACTGCAACACTTACAGCAAGGATTTCAGCTGATAATGCTGCAGCTGTCACAGATACCATTGTTGATGGTCAAGTTGTCGGTTTATCTGGTTTGACGGTTAATCTTACCGAAGATGCCGAACTTGATTTTGTTCCTGGTTCTGTACGCTGGTATCCAAACCAGTTGGAAAACCCAAATGCACCTGTTGTTCTTCCTGGTGGCCAAACTGGTAACGAACTTGTTACCGGCAACGGTGTAAACATCGGTGGAATCAATGGTTGTTGGGAATTTGCCGGCTATTTAGTCTTCAATTTCCGAACCAGAACAATTGAGCAGCCTGCGCTAAACATCGAAAAGACTGTCCGAAACGTTTCTGATAATCAGACCGCGTTTGTTGAACAGGCCGATGCCAATTCAAATGACAGAGTCGAGTTCAAAGTTGTTGTTGAAAATAGTGGGAATAGCCAGCTTTCGGCGGTTACCGTCAAGGATGTTTTGCCAGCCGAGCTGACATATGTTCCTAACACATTGAAAATTGATGGTACCCCAACTGATGTCGGGCAGTTCTTCGGAACCGGCTTGAATACCGGATCATTGGCTGTTGGAGCATCAAAGACGATTACTTTCGAAGCCAAAGCTCCGGCAAATATCGCTGCGGCAAAAACTGTTGTTAATACTGCGACTGTAACTTCAGGTTCACTTTCAGACAACGACACAGCTTCAGTTCGTCTGTGTCCGGAATTAGCACCGAATATTGTTCTTCACAAAGATGCTAAAAACCTAACAACTGGAGCATCTGCGGTTTTGGAAGGCAATACCAAGGTTGTCGAAGCCAGACCTGGCGATGTTATCGAATATACCTTAACCACTCAGAATACTGGTAACGCAACGTCGGAAAATTATGAGATCAAAGATGGTATCAATGATGTTTTGCAAGAAGCAAGCTTTGTTTCAGCAACAAACGGTGGTCATGTGGTCAATACCGGCCTTGCTGGTAATGATGCCAAACAGATCGTTTATCCGGCTGTTAACATCGTTGCCGATCAAACAGTTGTTCGAAAGTTCACTGTTAAAGTTATGGATCCGCTTCCAAACAATCCTGCTAGCGGTTTTGACTTTGATCACAAATTGTACAACATCTACGGCGATGCGGTCTTGGTTACAATCAATATTCCAACACCTCCGCCAACCGCTCCAATTCTTCACATTGCAAAGACTGTTAGAAACGTTAGTACAAACGAAGCAGCTTTCGTTGAGAGCAATACTGCAACTCCTGGTGATACCTTGGAGTACATGATTGCCTTCTCAAACACCGGTAATGCTGCCGCTGATCAAGTCCGATTCTCGGATCTTTTGCCGGCAAATGTTAGCTATATTACCGGTACCACAATCCTTTCGATGAATGGTGAAGCTGAGCATACTTTGGCCGATGGAATTATCGCTGAAGGTGTCATGCTTGATACAGTTCCGTTTGGAGAAAGCGGATATATTAAGTTTAGGGTTTTGACTTCAAAAGATATTGCTGATGGCGCATCACTCATTAACACTGCTAACCTGACTGATAATGGTGTAACAATCTCTGATACGGCTGCAACCACTTTCTTGGCTCCGATTGTTAAGGCTTCCACTCCGCTGCCAAGAACAGGTGCGAATCTTCTGGTCATCTCGGCTATTATCTCTGCTATCTTCGCAGCCGCCGGAATGGTAGTCATTAGCAAACTCAACTAAGGTACTTACAGGGAGCAATATTTTAACGGGGGATATTGCCTAGTATAAGAAAAAAGCTCATCGAGAGATCGGTGAGCTTTTTTCGTGTTGACAAAAACGTCATTTTTTGATATTGTGTTTTAAGCGCAAACAGCCGATTGAGAGGATGACCTGATATGCGGAAGCTCGCGACTGAGTTTCTCTTGGGCATTGTCGGTGCTCTTGTGGCAACGTCGCCGCTGTGGCTGCTGTTCTTGCTGGTAGCAATACCCAGTGGCGCCGATAAGGTTCGGCCGGATGTTATCTGGACCATCTACCGCGGTCAGACGCTCTCGTACGATGTGGAGATCGAAGAGCATCGGCGAGAAGGCGATGAGTATACCAGCCGGCGTGTTGAGCTCCATCATAAGCGGTGCGCCAGCTATGTGGGCAACACCGTCTGGGACTATGATTCTAACGGGGTATGGGATGAGGTCTTCGTCGGCGGGCACCCATCTGACTCCAACGGGTACAATTCCTTCAAGCGCACGAAGGATGGATGGGTGTGGTCGCCGTGCCCGGCTGATGCTGGGAAGCTTCAACCTCTACCGATCAGCGTCTGCGTCCAGGCAATGCGAGATGCGGACAAAGCTATGACTTTGGTGTACAACCCGAAGTGCTTCGTTCAGACGCTCGAGAGCTACAAGCGAGAACACAAGGACTGATCACGGGAATGAGCCCGTGTGTCACCGCCGCCGGCCCAATGCATCGGGTTCGGCGGATTTTTTTTATGCTCAAAATCTGTTATTCTAAAGTCAATGGATATTCAAGCGAAAATTGAAGAGCTGAAAGCAGTTCTCAAAATTGAAGAAAAAGAAAAGAAAATCGCTGAAATTGAAGAAGAAATGCAAGCGGCTGATTTTTGGAGTGATCAGGAAAATGCCAACGCGAAAACTCGCGAGCTAAAAAACTTAAAAAATGAAGTTCAGAAAATAAAAGACATTGAGGAGATGGCGGAAATAGCAGGCGACAGTGATCAGGCAGCGATTGAAGAAGAACTAAAGAAGCTAGAAGTATATACCTATTTTACCGGCAAATACGACGATCACTCGGCAATAATCAATTTCTATGCCGGTGCCGGTGGTGACGACGCCCAAGATTGGACGGAAATGTTAATCAGAATGTATATCAAATGGGCGGAAAATAATGATTGTGAAGCTAAAATTCTTTCTGAATCGCGCGGTGGGATTGCCGGTATTAAATCGGCAACAATCGAAGTCAATGGCGCATACGTGTATGGCAAATTGAAGAAGGAATCGGGGGTCCATAGACTGGTCCGTCAATCGCCGTTTAATGCCAAGGATTTGCGTCAGACATCGTTCTCATTAGTCGAAGTGATGCCAAAAATCGAGAAAGATAGCGAGCTTGTTATTGCAGATTCCGATTTGAGAATTGATGTTTACCGAGCTGGTGGTCACGGCGGTCAATCAGTAAATACTACCGATTCAGCTGTCCGCATTACCCACATCCCAACTGGAATAACTGCCCAGTCGCAAAATGAAAGATCGCAGCTGCAGAACAAACAAAATGCTTTGAGTGTAATGAGGGCGCGTTTGGCAAAATTACTGGAAGATCAGCATAAGGAAAAAATTGAAGAAATCCGCGGTGTGTCAGCCGAGCCGGAGTGGGGCAGCCAAATCCGTTCATATGTTTTGCATCCATATAAACAGGTCAAAGATCACCGGACCGGTTACGAATCAAAAAACCCCGACGCGGTTCTTGCCGGCGACTTAAACGGGTTCCTGGAATCAGAGATTCGGAAAATTTCCAATTAACCTAATTATTCTAATTTCTAAACAAATTCCAATTTCCAAATTAGTCATTATTGAATTAGACATTTTTTAGAACAATTAGAAATTAGTAATTTAATATGCAACATTATCTCTACTATCTCAAATATCTGGCTGTGCCTTTCTCAAGCGAGGTTTTGATCCATTACCGCTCGGCCATTGTATTAATTTTGGTTTTGATAATATTTTCTTTTGCAATTGATTTTTTTCTTTCGCACAGTATATTCGGTGTAAAATACCGCTATTTTCTTGCTCCAGGAGTGATTATTCATGAACTAGCTCATGGTTTCGCTTGTTTCTTTACCGGCGCAAAAGTATCAGAGATGTCACTATTTGAGAAAGACGGCGGCCACGTTAAACATACTCGACCTCGAATTCCGATACTCGGCCCGGTACTCATTTCGCTGGCTCCGCTTATTGCCGGCATTGTGATCATATTTTTTGTATCAAAATTTTTGAGTATGGGTGAAATCAGTATGTTTAAAAATGGTTTGAATGCACAGGCAATTATGTCAGCTAATCAAACAATAATTCATAATTTGGTCGGTTTATCGGTCAAAAATTGGATATTACTCTACATTGTCGTCTCAACCGCTGTAACAATGATTCCCAGCCGCAAAGATTTTGTAAATGCCTTTTTTCCTTTGCTGATTTTGATTGTTGCATTTCTGATAATTTCGAAATATACGCATATACTTTTACCATTGGCATCTTTTAACTTCCTTTTGGTCTCAGCGCTGAATCTATTGATTCTGATGCTGATTTTAAGTATAATCATATTCGCAATATCTAATACATTTAGGAGTTCAAATGGTTGATTTTGGAAAGGTTAAAGATCTTTATAAATTACAAAAGCAGGCAAGGGAGATCCAAAAAGAGTTGAAAGATACTGAGATCGAAGCCAAAAGCAATGATGGTTGGGTAACTGTTGTTTTTAATGGTGAGCAGCATTTAACCGAAGTATCGCTTGATGCCGATGCATTAAAACCGGAAAATAAAAAAGAACTAGAAAAGCAAATTTTAAATACGGTCTCCCAGGCAATTTCACGCTCACAGGCATTGGCTGCCGAAAAAATGAAAGATGTTATGGGTGGAATGGGAATTCCCGGCATGTAATGCCGGAATATCTAATTTCTAATTACTAATTTCTAAAAAATAACTAATGAATAAATATCTAAAAATTAGAAATTCGGAAATTTGAAATTATTTAGGTCAATTAGAACAATTAGAAATTTATGAAGATAATCATCGGATTAGGAAACCCTGGAGCTGAATATGTCGGTACTCGCCACAATGTCGGGTTTGATTTTATTGATAAATTGATTCAGCATCCGCGATTGGCACCGGTAGATAAAGAAATGATTTTTGTAAAATCTAAAAAGTTTCAAGCAAAAATTGCCGAAACCAATATCGCTGGCGAAAAGTATATTCTAGTCAAACCGCAGACTTTCATGAATCAATCGGGAAAAACGGTCCGGGGCTTAATGGATTTTTACAAGGCCTCTCCGGAGGATATTCTCATCATATCGGATGACTTGGACTTGTCTTTGGGAATGTCCAGAACACGACTTTCCGGTTCCTCAGGCGGGCACAATGGCTTGAATAGTATTATTTCTGAGATCGGAACTGATGAATTTAAGCGTTTGAGAGTCGGGATCTCAAATAAGATTATCGGTGGTACGGAAAGTGGGCATCCGTATGAAAAATCGGAAGCTAAAAAATTTGTTTTGGAAAGATTTTCCAAGCGCGAGCAGCCGATTATCAACAAAATGATTCAAAAATCAGTTGATATTATCGTCGATTGTTTAACAGGCAAGGAAACCTTTTCTGCGACGACTTTTGAGGCTTGAAAAGAAAGAATATTTCTGTCATAATAGTTTGGTCTAATAAATAAGTGGGAGGCCTTAGGCCGTTTGTACCACACAAGGAGTTTATATGAATCAAAAAGTTGAGGACATGGCATCCGAGGAGATTATCGGAGAGGATGTTGTTGCAAAACAAGTTGCTGAGGCTAAAGCTGATCTTCAGGAAGAAATAAAAGAAGCAAAAGCAGAAGAGAAAGAAGAACAAAAAAAAGAAGCTAAGAAATCCGACAAACCGGAAAAAGCCAAACATGGAAAAAAATATCTTGCCGCCTTGGGATTGATAGATCACGACAAAGTGTATTCTGTTGACGAGGCAATCGATAAAGTACTAGAGACAAAGGTTGTTAAATTTGATCCAACAATCGAAGTTCACGGGAAACTGGCCCTTGCCGGTATTCGAGGAACAATCATTTTACCGGCTGGTGCCCCAAAGGAAAAACGCATTACTGTTGCCGACGAAAAAAATGTTGATGAGATTGTTGCAAATGCTAAGGCGAATAAGATTGATTTTGATATTCTTTTGGCCACGCCTGCCGTAATGCCAAAACTGGCTGCCGCAGCCAAAATCCTTGGGCCGAAAGGAATGATGCCTTCGCCAAAGTCCGGTACGGTTGTTGAAGACACAAAAGCTGCTCTCGAAGAAATCAAATCCGGCAAAGTTGAATACAAGCAAGATGAACAGAAAAATATTCACCTGGCGATTGCTAAAGCGTCTTGGGATAAAGAAATGATCAAAGAGAACTTATTGGCTTTCATCAAAATTCTGCCAAAAAATAAAGTAACTGGATTATATTTAACCTCTTCGATGGGGCCAAGCGTAAAAGTTGAGATACCGAAATAACGAAATTATTTCGAGTCCATCAAGTAGAAAGTTTGTAAAGTCCATAAAGTACTATGAAGAATGGCTTCTGAGAAATCTGAGGTCATTTTTGTGATTGACAAAAATTTGATATCGTGCTATTTTACATTTATTATAAATACGATAAACCTGAGCCGGGAATTAGGCTAGCTCGAGTTTAATCCGAGCGTGCCGCAGGTCAAAACAGACTAGCGGCTTTTTTTATTTCAAAATCCGAGTAAAACATATTGATCGATACAAAAGACTTGAATTATTTTGCATCAATACTGTCTTTTTCAGGGACATTTTTTGTGTTCGCTTTCTGTTTGTTGACAGATAGATAATATTGTGATATAATCCCGACATACTGAACCACCTACGGGACGGGGTCAATCCGAACACTTTGAATATTCAAAACAGCAGATTTATCGGGCTGTTTTTTGTTTTTCCGGTAATTGTTTAATCTTTCTTCCGGTGTTGCATATTTCAAGCAC
>JBAZJN010000030.1:0-11375 GCA_041651295.1 Patescibacteria group bacterium
AAGCACTTTGGATTGTGCTTTTTTTGAGCATTTTAGTCCATTTAACTAGTTAATGTTATTGATTAGTTGTTACAGGATAGCATAATTCGTGATATTCCGCACTCAATTTTGAACGGTCTCTCGGTTTCACCTACTGTAAAATGACGGCGCAGACCAGAGCCCAAGCGAAAGCAGCGAAAATCGCTTCGGAGACAAGGGACATCGAGCGTATCGGATCGTCGGACCACTCGTCCTGGCAGTATCTACTGCTCGGCAAACCAATCACGTATCTCGGAAAGATCGGGCTTGCGCCGTACAAAAAGATGCCCCGTTTCGGCAAGATGAACGAAATGGTGGGAGAGGACAAGCAGGGCAATCTCTGGCTTATCGAACACGACGGTAAAAACATCACACTGATCAGCCCAATGTTGATCGAGGCTCCAGCCCCCTGACAGCGCGACAAGCTGTCACAGGTCGACACCGCCCGCAACACACAGCGGCGGTTTTTTATTTAAGGGTGATTTTTTGATTTATAGATACTTAATATATATTCGATCGTTTAAATAATAAGTATTGTTTGGTTATTAAAGATTTTATTAGATTATTCAGACTTTCCATCACAATTCATCTACTACATCTAGCATCTAGTATATCTAGCAAACACAAATTGTAGAACTAATACATTTTTACTGCTCTCACACAGCGCTAATTTTGGCTGTGGATAACTCATCTTGGCTTCACGCTCAGCCAAAGTTTGACGGCACAACAACTAGTAGAGGAGAATAGTAGAGACAACAATATACAGCACAAATTAATCTAATACTCTCAAATTGACCTAATTGACCTAAACAATTGGGAATTGGACATTTTTTAGAGCAATTAGATTAAATTAGAAATTAGAGATTTGCCCAATGTATTGCACCCAGTGTAAAAAAGGCGACACTAAGGTCATTGACTCAAGAGACGATGAGAAAACAATCCGCCGCAGACGGGAGTGTTTAAAATGCGGTTTTCGCTTTACAACTTATGAAAAAGTTGAAGTTCCGGGAATCCGAGTCGAAAAGCGCGACGGCCGAGTTGAAAATTACGACCGGAGCAAAATCAAAAACGGAATATTAAAATCGGTTGAGAAGCGACCTGTCACCGAAGAAATGGTTTGCGATATATTGGATGATATCGAGCACGAGATTGTCATGCTTGGCAAAAAGATAGTGCCAACAATCATGATCGGCGAAATTGCATCGCGAAAATTACAAAAGATTGATGACGTAGCATATTTACGATTCGTTTCAGTTTACAGATCTTTTTCATCAGCAAAAAGTTTTGAAAGTGAAGCGAAAAAAATATTAGGGAGGAAATAATGGTTGAAAAAGTTGAAGAAAAAAAGGGAAGTGTGAGCGCAGTTTTGTTTGACGAGCCGAAAAAGGAAGAGGTTACTTTGGCCAAAAATGTCGATTTAGAAGATTATGCCGAACCGGCAATTTCCGATAATTCCTATATGGTTTTAGAACGTCGCTATTTGAAAAAGGATGAAAACGGAAAATCGACAGAAACCCCAAAGGATATGTTCCTCCGTGTCGCTTCAACAATTGCTTCAGCCGATGTTAAGTTTGACAAGAAAGCTGATGTGGCTGCACTGACGCGGCGGTTTTATTCGATGATTGCCAATTTTGAATTTATGCCAAATTCGCCAACATTAATGAATGCCGGCAGGGAACTCGGCCAGCTCTCCGCCTGTTTTGTACTTCCGGTCGATGATAACATGGAGGCAATATTTGAATCGGTTAAACACACGGCGCTAATTCACAAGTCTGGCGGCGGAACCGGATTTTCATTTTCCCGACTTCGACCATCCGGCGACCGGGTTAAAAGCACCTCCGGTGTTTCTTCCGGGCCGATTTCTTTTATGCATGCTTTCGATGCGGCAACTGAAACTGTCAAGCAAGGCGGAACACGCCGGGGAGCAAATATGGGTATTCTTCGGGTCGATCACCCCGATATATTGTATTTTATTGATTCCAAGTTAAAAGAAGGGGAATTAGCCAATTTCAATATTTCCGTCGCCATAACCGATAAGTTTATGGATGCGCTGGACAAAGATGAAGAATACGAATTAATTAACCCGAGAGATAAAAAAGTCGCCGGTAAATTAAAAGCCAAAGATGTTTTTGATAAGATCGTCGGCAATGCCTGGCAAAACGGTGAGCCCGGAATTGTGTTTATCGACCGATTGAATAAATATAACCCGACTCCGGAAATAGGTGAAATTGAGAGCACCAATCCCTGTGGGGAACAACCGCTATTACCGTACGAGTCATGTAACCTCGGGTCCATCAATCTCGGAAAGGTGACTAAAACCGAAGGCGAAAAAACGGCTATTGATTGGAATAAGCTTGAGGCGCTTGTAAACGACTCGACCCATTTTCTTGACAACGTCATTGAACTTAATTCCTACCCATTACCGGAGATTGACAAGATGACTAGGGCAAACCGCAAAATAGGACTCGGCGTCATGGGTTTTGCCGATCTGCTAATTAAATTGAAGATTCCTTATAACAGTGAAAAAGCCGTTAGCCTGGCCAAAAAGATCATGAGATTTGTCGACAATCAGTCAAAAGAGATGTCGAGAATTCTAGCCAAAGAGCGCGGGTCATTCCCGAACTTTAAGGGTTCCACATTCGACAAAAAAGGTGAAGAGCCAATCCGCAACGCAACAACAACAACCATTGCCCCAACCGGAACAATCTCAATTATTGCCAATGCTTCATCAGGCATTGAGCCGCTTTTTGCGGTTTGTTATCAACGAAATGTTATGGATAACGACATTTTGATCGAGGTCCAACCGGATTTTGAAAAAATCGCTAAAGACCTAGGGTTTTATTCAGATGATTTAATGAAGAGAATTGCCGCCGCCGGAAATATTCACGATTTTGATGAGATACCGAAAGAGGTGAAAGAGATCTTTATTACCGCACACGATGTCACTCCGGAGCAGCACGTAAACCTACAAGCTGCTTTTCAGGAATATACGGATAATGCGGTCTCGAAAACGGTTAATTTTCCACATGAGGCAACACGCGAAGATATCTATAACGCCTATATTCTGGCCTACAAAACCGGCTGCAAAGGCGTAACGGTCTATCGCGACGGTTCCAGAAGCGAGCAAGTGCTGTCAACCGGAAAAACTTCATCTTCGAAGGGCGATGACGCTCCTGAAACTGAGATCATTTACGAGACGAAAATTAAGCCACGGCCAAGGCCGGAGATTGTCGTCGGCACAACTGAAAAGATCCCGACCGGTCTCGGCGATATGTATATTACCATCAATGAGGACGAAGAGGGGATGTGCGAGCTTTTTGTCAGCCATGGTAAATCAGGAGGCGAAGCCAACGCAATGAACGAGGCCATCGGGAGATTAATTTCAATTGCCCTTCGGTCAAGAGTCGAACCAAAAGTATTATCCAAACATTTAAAGGGTATCCGTGGTTCCAATCCGGTTTGGCAAAATGGTGAATTAATTCTTTCCTGCCCAGACGCAATCGGAAAGGCTATCGACCGTTATGTCGAACGCTCCAAAAAACTAAATCTCGATTTTGATACCAATATTAATCCGACAGTGGTCAAAAAACCGCATTCATCGGCTGAGCAAAGCGAACTTTTATCCGAACTTTGTCCGGACTGCGGTGGGCAAATCGAGTATGAGAGCGGTTGTTACGTTTGCCGCGGCTGCGGATATTCAAAGTGCGGATAAGTTTAAAAGGATGGAATGGATAATAAAGGATTGATTATCGTATATACCGGAAATGGAAAAGGCAAAACCACCGCTGCATTGGGTTTGGCGATAAGATCTGCCGGCTGGGAAAATAAGGTTGCCATAATTCAGTTTATTAAGGGCTACAAGAAAACGGGGGAGTGGAAATTGATTGAAAGATTGCCCGAGATTGATATATACCAAACTTTAGATGATCAGAGCCGGCATATTGGCAAACCGGAAGATAAGCACCTGGAGGCGGTAAAAAGTGCGATGAAATTGGCTAGGGTAATCATTAAAAAAAACAATCACAAAGTTGTAATTCTGGACGAAATAAACAATGCAATAGAGCATGGTCTCGTGGAGGAAGGAGAGATCATGAAACTGATTAAGGAGCGGCCGGTGGAAGTTAGCTTGGTTTTCACCGGCAGAGGAGCACCGGAGTATTTAATCGATCAAGCTGATCTGGTTACGGAAATGCGCGAGATAAAACATCCGTTTACGAAAAAAATCGGAGCAAAAAAGGGGATTGATTACTAAAAAAAATTTCTGTTATAGTTTATAAGCACATCAACAATTTGAAAATTCTTATCTTAGGTAACACGGTCTATTCCGTGGCAGTCCCGCTACTGTGTTTCTGTTCATCTTGAACAGATAAGCCAGAAAACTAAGGTTAGATAAAAATCCTTCGGTCGAAAGGTTGAGTCCCGATGAACATCGGGACGAAATCCCGAGTTCACCTTTGGTGGACGAGGGACCTTGCGGCTTTTCGATTAGCCGCTTTTTATTTCCACTTCGAGTGGAAATAACCCTCCGAAATGAGTTTTCGTTTGCGAGGTCGTAGTCCTCGAAACAAATTCGAGTGTGGGATGGGTAAATCATTAATAAAAAGGAGAATAATGAAAAAAATATTTAAAAGTTTAACATTTCCGGCAATTTCAATTTTAGTAATCTTGATCATTTACGGCGCACTTTCATTGAAAAATCTTGAGAAAACGTCGTTGGCGGCAGGAAAAAATAATTCTCTCGATGATCAAAAAATTGTCCAGTTAGAATCAACACTAAACCAATATCAAAACAAGCTAAATGAAGTTATCGCAGCCAATAATGAACTGACGCAGAAGGTATTAACACTCAAAACTTCCGCTCAACCGCAAGTTATTAAGACGATACAATCTCAACCGGAAAAAATTATTGAGACACAAACTGTCACTCAGATTGTAAATCATGAAGTTGAGAAAAACGAGGCCACGGTCACAATACAAAATGTTGGTTCTTATAAAGTCGCGCTTGAATCGGGAGACAACGCTTTTAGCATACTTAAACGCGCAGCGACCGAACACGGATTCCCGCTGACATATGACACTTACAGTTTTGGCGTCTTTATTACTGGTATCGGCGGCATTGTTCCCAGTGGAAACCAATTTTGGTCGTTTTATTACAACGGCACTTTCAGCAATGTCGGCGCATCCGACCAACCGGTGAAAAAGGGCGACAACACTTTTTGGCAACTATCAACTTTTTAATACAGGAGGAGAATGGCTTTGTTTCTAATTTTGCTTGGATCGCTCTTGCGCATCGCTACCCATTTTCATGATTATGCCCCGCTGGCAGCATTATTTAATTATTTGCCACAGATTCCAAATTTCGCACCAATTGCAGCCCTAGCACTGTTTGGCGGAACATACTTATCTAAAAAATATGCTTTGATTGTTCCGATAATCGCAATGTTGATTGCCGACTATTTCATTGGTTTTTATAATCCGATGGTTTTGGCATCAGTCTATGGCTCATTTATTCTGATCGGACTGATTGGAATCTGGTTGAGGAACAATAAGACACTGCCAAATGTTATCGGCGGAACTCTAACAGGTTCGATAATATTTTTTCTGGTTACCAACCTTGCTGTTTGGCTAGCCCCGCAATTTTATTACCCACACACACTGCAGGGTTTAGTTGACTGCTACGTGATAGCACTGCCATTTTTCCGTAATACAATCACTGGCGACCTATTTTACGTTGGAGCATTTTTTGGCACAATGGAACTGTCAATCCTTGTTGCTAAGAAATATTCTACAAAAAAACGTGTGTCGGTTTCAATTTAACTGCTGCTGATTTGAGAATGATTTTATGCTATAATCTTTTTTGGAGCAGCTAAAAGTTGCTTCCAATATGATTAAAAACACAAAGGAGTAGAGTGTCTGAAAAGAATCTAACGAAAAAAAACTTCGATGAAGTTATAGGGGGAGATAAGCCGGTTTTAGTTGATTTCCATGCGCCTTGGTGCGGTCCTTGTCAAATGATGGGTCCGGTGGTTGATGAATTGGCAAAGGAAACAAAAGATGTAATCGTCGGTAAAGTGAATATTGACGAGGAATCCGAAGTGGCCGAGAAATTTCATGTTATGAGTGTCCCGACATTTTTAATGTTTAAAGAGGGGAAAGTTATAAACCAGATTGTTGGTGCCGTATCAAAGGAAATGTTGGTAGAGATGATTGACAAGGTAAAGTAAGCCACCTGACTTGGCTGTATTGACAAATGTAAATTTGTATGCTATAATGGAGGAGTTGACAATGAGGTATGAAAAAATTGCCTCCGCGTCAAAGCCCTTTAAATGAGGAATCCCTGGAGTTCGCTTCAGGGTTTTCTCTTTCAGGGGCAGATAGTTTCTACTCGTTCCCGACGAAACATCGTCAAGATCGACGCAGCAACGATCGCAGATCACATCACACAAGGAGTGAGAGATCATGCAGACGAAACGCGGGTACGGACTGATGTTGGCTGTTGCCGCTGTGGCAGTTGTTCTGGCCTGGACCGGCCGTTTTACTGGCTGGTTCGACCCCCAGAACATCTTTAGCCTCAGATGGGGCTATCTGGCCCTCGGAACGCTGTTGGCCCTCGGCGCGGTCAAGATCATCGACCGCCGCCGCTGGGTGGTAATCACGCGTAGCCGGTTGGCTCTGCGTGACGCCCAGCGCTCACGGATTCAGCAACGCAAGGACGCTGTGGCTGGCCACATCCTGGCTATGAGTTTGGACAGCATCCAGGAGTCTCTGGGTATCGGGCCTTACACCCCAGAAGACGCCACTACCAAAGCTCCCGCCTCAGCCACTGGCTAGGCACGTCGAGTCGTCCCCCGAACCGTAACTAGTTGTACGCGGTTCGGGGCTTTTTATATATTCATTTGTTCTTCCGATTTAATCCGATCGGACGTATTTAGTAGAGTTTCGCTGCTTCTAATTCTTAGGATTTCTTGTGCTATAATCGATAAGCAATGAAATATCAAGCATTAGAACTTAACTTTGATGGTACAAAACCAGACATTCTGACTGGACTTAACGACGAACAAAAGACAGCAGTAATACACAGGGATGGGCCACTTTTGATCATCGCCGGCGCCGGCACGGGAAAAACTGCCGTCATTACCCGCCGAATTGCTCATATTATTGAACAAAAATGGGCTAAGCCATCGGAAATATTGGCGCTGACATTCACCGACAAGGCGGCGGCGGAAATGGAAATGCGAGTCGATGAACTCGTGCCTTATGGCTATGTGGATACTTGGATTTCCACTTTTCACGCTTTCGGCGACCGGTTCTTGCGCGATTATGCCATTGACCTTGGACTCCCGGCCAATTTTAAAGTTCTAACGGCCATTGAGCAAGCAATATTTATGCGTCAAAACATCTTTGCTTTTGATCTGCAACACTACCGTCCGATCGCTGACCCGCTTTCACATATCAATGAACTTTTAACCCATTTCTCGAGGTTAAAAGATGAGTTGATATCGCCAGAAGAATACGCTCGCTACGCTCAAGATCAAAGATCAAAGATCAAAGATCAAAAAGATAAAGAAGGAACTCAAGAAGCAGAAAAAACAGAAGAATTAGCGAAAGCTTATGCTAGATATCAGGAGCTAATGATCCAATCGGGGAATTTGGATTTCGGTGATCAAATTTATCTTAGCTACAAACTGATAAAAGATAATCAGAAAATATTGGGTGAATGCCGGAAGAAATTTAAGTATATACTTGTCGATGAATTTCAGGATACAAACTACGCTCAAAATGAGCTAGTGAAGCTTTTAGCTGGGGGCGATGGCAATATTACTGTTGTCGGCGATGATGACCAATCGATCTATCGGTTTCGAGGTGCCTCGATCTCAAATATTCTCGATTTCAAAAAATATTTTAAAAATCCGGCAGAAATTGTTTTGACCAGAAATTACCGTTCTACCCAGCAAATTTTAGATGCCTCATATAAATTAATACAAAATAATAACCCGGATCGGCTCGAAATTCAAAACAAGATTAATAAAAAACTTGTCGGCCTGGAACAGGGGCAAGATCCGGAAGTGATATTTTGCACCACACTCTCCAGTGAAGCCGACGAGGCGGCTAAAACTATTAAAAACAAAAAAGAAGAATTGGGTCTCAAAAACAATGATTTTGCAATATTAGTCCGTGCCAACAGCCAAGCAAACCCTTTCATTGAATCTTTGAATTTAGCTGGAATTCCGTCAATTTTTTCCGGTGCTTCCAGCTTGTTTCAACAGCCGGAAATCAAAATGATTATTGCTTTCTTACGTTCGCTGGCTTACACGGACGATAATTTGGCCTTTTACCAATTAGCAACATCGGATATTTATAACATTTCGCATAAAACCCTTTCTGAGCTTTATACTTTGGCTAAAAGGGGTAATAGAAGTTTGCTCGAGCTATCGAAAAACCTGCCCGCAGATGCTGAGCCTCAAGCGATGCAGGCGGGAAATATTGCCAAGAGCGACGATCTGGATATTCTGGCTACCTTAGTTGCTGATATTGAAAAATACCGCGAGCAAAAAAATAGTTCGGCTGGTGAACTGTTATACAATTACCTGAGCGATAAAAAATATCTGAAAAAATTAAATCAAGAGGGGAGTGCGAAAGCCGAGCGAAAGATTGTTAATATTGCCAAGTTTTTTGACCGGATTGCTTCCTTTAACCACGCCAGTCCGGATAAAAGCGTTTTGGCATTTTTAGAAATTTTGGAACTGATTATTTCCGTTGGCGACGAAGTAGTTTCAACTGATATTGACACGGAAATCGATGCGGTAAATATTTTGACAGTTCACTCGGCAAAAGGTTTGGAGTGGCCTGTGGTGTTTATTGTCAATTGCGTTGCCGATCGATTTCCATCGAGAAAAAGACGGGAAGCTCTGCCGATTCCACTCGAATTGATTAAAGAACGTTTGCCAGAAGGGGACTGGCATCTGGAAGAAGAACGGCGGTTGTTTTACGTCGCGGCGACGAGAGCGAAAAAATTACTCTATCTGACGGCAGCAGAGGATTACGGCGGCAAAAGATCAAAAAAACTTTCACAATTTGTATTTGAACTTACCGGTCAATTTGATGCCGAAAAGCTCAAACGCAAAATATCACCGATGGAAAAGATTGAACGGTTTAAAGCGATTGAGAAACAGAGTTTTAATCTTAACAAAAAATTCAGTGAGAAAATTTTACGCCTTTCCCGTCAACAAATAGATGATTATTATTCCTGCCCGAAGAAATTTTACTTCGCCCACATTATCAAAATTCCTCTTTTGGAAAACCAGCAATTGATGTATGGCACGGCAATTCACGCTGCTCTCGATCATTACTTTGCTAGAAAAATCGCCGGAGAGAAATTATCATCGGAGCAATTGCTTTCGGATTATCGAAACGCCTTTCGCAATATTGGTTTTATTTCCAGAGATCAGGAAGAGCTCCGATTCAAGCAGGGAATGGACACACTTTCTAGATTTTATGACGAGGATAGGGCCGATCAAACAACACCGAGCAAGGTTGAAGAAGTTTTTGAATTTCTCGAAGGCAATGTTTGTGTTAAAGGTAGATTCGATCTGATCTACCAAGATGGAAAGTCGGCAGAAATTCGGGATTTCAAAACAACTGACGTCCGCGAACAAAAAGACGCTGATGGTCGTATCAAAAAATCAACGCAAATGATGATCTACGCTCTGGCTTGGAAAAATAAGTATGGCGTTATTCCTAAAACCACTTTATATTTTATTGAACCCAACCTAAAAGGCGAGAGGACATTTTCCGAGACAGATTTATCCAGTACAAAACAGATGATTTCAGAAGTCGAGCAGGGGATTCGTAAAAATGATTTTACCGCTGTTCCTGATAACTTTCAGTGCAAATATTGTCCGTACCGCGACATTTGTCCTGATGCTATTGGTGTTGGTTGACAATTATCTTAGTTTGGACTATAATCATGGAGATAAATTAACTTCAGCTATGCTGATGCCTATCAGTTAGCTGGCGTTAATCTGTCTGACGGTTATCTGCTTACGGCAGATGGTGAACGCCGATGCCACTCGTCTAAGCGCTGCTAATCGCCAGCGCCACGAGTCCAGGACTTTGCTACTTGGCCTATAACCTTCTCAACGCCGGGCTGAGCGCAAAGTCGCACACAGAAGAGGTAGTTGGAACTTGCAACTCCAACTCGCCGGAAGGCAGTTTGGCGACTGCCTGACTTTCCAGCACGTGCTCTTCCAAAGCCCCTGGGGTGTGTGCAAAGGACCGGACCGGCGGTTTACCGGACTCCGGGATCTGAAGGCCTCACAAGCCAACTCTTTTTCCAGCAACCCGCTTCTTCACGAAGCGGAGTTTTTTTAATCAAATATTGACATTTGTGCTCGTTTTGTGTATAAATAATGCATATCGTTGCAATCATTCGCAGAAAGGATCGCAAATGAAAACCGGTTTCCCACCTTGCGAAGGGCTCGGTCCGGAGCTAGTGGCGACATATGTAGCTATTAGGGTAAACGGCTGCCCGCTTGTCGTGTCTGCCGGCGGCAAGAAGTGCTTCACCATGGCATACAGCCAGGGAAGTCTAGTCCTGGCCAGCGAAGACTTCATCTCCGACGCTCTTGAGTTGGTTGACCGGATCGCTTCCGAGATCAACTCAGAACGGCTGGCGGGAGCCGACTGGGCGGCTGTTCGCCAGACATCAGCATCCTTTCGGCGCTGGGTGGATGATATCTACGACCTGTGGCAACAGCGGTAGGAGGCACCCATGACGCGGCAACAGATGAAAAACAAATTGCACCAACGCTTGGCTGCCGCAATTCATGACAGAGACGCTACTGCCGTCAGTTCAGCACTTCAGGACGGCGCTGAGATCGAACGCCGTATCGGCGGGAAGTACCCACTCGTCCTCGCGGTCGAGAACAGCGACATGGGTGTAATCAGCGCCCTGCGCGAATTCGAGATAAGTGAGTACCAATGGGCAGCAGCTTCCGAGGCTGCTGCTGATGCTGACGCAGCCGTTCGCGGTGCGATTGCCAACCGCGACAAGTTCGTCCCGAAACCCCTAATCCAGCCCTGCCGGGCTTTGGGACATCTCAGGCTTATGGCCTGATGATATTCGCCCGCTTCCCCGCATCGGCACAACCCGTGCTGATGGGGAAGCGGGATTTTTTATTTGTGCATCAAATAACCCCCGTAGACTCAGGCGAAGGACGGGCATTCTTGCAACCTACATTAGAGTTCGAAGCTTTACACCAAAGAATTCCTCATAAGGTGACCTGTATCCCAATCGTTTCCTTGGTCTGTGGTTGATTTGATTAACCACTTGTTTTAATTGTTCTGCATTAATATTA
>JBAZJN010000031.1:0-11008 GCA_041651295.1 Patescibacteria group bacterium
TTTTGGATATTACGCGACACTGCCAAGTGATTTCCTTGCGCCTGCAGAAAGACCGCGCATTGAAGAATTGGTAACGGACTGGATGGCCGGAACGGTTACATCTTACGATAGCACGACCGGTGTTTTAGTTGTAAATATTACATCTTCAAGCGGAACCGATACTTTAACGGCGTGGAATATCGCCAAGGGAGCTACTCCGGGGAATCCGGCGGAAAATATCGGAACATCTACCACAAGTCTCTTATGTGGAACCGGAAGTAAAAGTCTTACTACTCAGGCCGACCTTGATCTGGAAGCAGGGGATTATATCATTGTCTCCTGTGAGAATGCTCCTACCGGTTGGGTTGGACACATTACACCTTTGCAGCCGAATTATCTCAATGATGATGCGGACGATCACGATAGAAGTTGGTGGGATTGGTATAGCTCCTGCTATTGTGATGAATGTAACTGCGGTACGCCAAGCACATATAAGATAATCGGTTCAACCATATACGTTCGCCCTACTCCTACCGTGGATATATTAGTGAAAGGTTTATATCACGCAAAACCGGTCGCTCTGACATTAGCCACTCAAACTATTCCATGGGAAGGTAAATTTGACGAAATATTTACCGAGGGTGTTGTTCTGATAATCACTAAGGGAATTTCTATTCTTGATGCCGATATCGAGTTTATGACGTTCTTCAAAAGAGAATTCTCTACAGTTATTGATGCCAGGGCAAGACTTTTACCACGCAACGGGCGAATGAAACGCAGTAATTATTTATAGAGGTTGGTTATGGCAGATACCACTAAAAACATAGATGGCGGAACTCCTGCCGGAGAGGAGACTTCGTTATCTGGTGAATTGGGCGATATAAGCGCCGTCGTGTCCGAACAGTTAAAAGACGAGTTTGGAGCAACATGGCCACCGTCGAAAGTGATCCCGTACTGGAATTTATTTATTCAGGAAACGGTAGGTTTAAAACCGGATGTTTATCCAGTGGAAGAAACTATAATACTGGTTGCAGGAGCACGTCAGGATTTGCCGACAGCCGCACTTTTGCTTTTAGACGCAATTTGTAATATTTCCGAGACTTCTACGGTCGCTGCTCCGGTTCCTGTAATAATTAACAAAAAGAATCTCGACCTCATATATCCCGGATGGCAGTTAGCCGAAGGAAATGCCTCTGTTTCGTTTATTGTCAGAGACGACTTTAATCCTAAAGTCTTTTATACCTATCCGCCGCAGCCTTCAACAAGTACGGGCAAAGTAAAACTTCTTGTCAGTGAAATGCCGGATGCAATAACAATTAATTCAACTGATTTTCCCTTTGATGATTCATATATTCCGGCAGCGGTTGATTATCTTATTTACCGGTGCCTGATTGAAGAAACAACGATTCCTAATGCACAAGCAAAAGCTATGACATTTTATAATAAGTATTTACAGGATTTAGGCTTGAAAGCCAGTATCGAAAAGAAGATAGGGGCTAAACAGTAATGCTTATTCAACTTGATAAGTTCGGCGGAAGAATGCCACAGGCTATTGATCCGGCACTCATTCCAGCCGGAAAATCACAAGAGGCCATTAATTGCCGGTTTGATCAGGGCGGTGTCGCCGCGCTTAAAAATGATGTGCCGATTATTGCACAGTCTAAGATAGGATTGCTTTTAACTATTTACCGTTATTCCGATGGCAACTTCTTTCAATGGCTTACTGATGTTGATGTATGCGCGGCTCCTAATCCCGCAGACGCCTACGGTCGTATTTATTTTACTGAGAACGGGGAATTAAAAGTCACTGATAAATTCATTTATAAACAGGGCGGCACCGAATATCCGATGGTTTCCTATAATCCATGTCCTCCGGCACCGGTAAACGCGCCGACTGTAGCGGCAGAATCTATTTTAACAGCCGTAACGGGTCTTACCATAGCCGATCTTAATTGTGTTGAAGCTAATGGCACTTATAATTTGATTTTCTCCGGAGGCGGTGGATCGGGCGCAACGGGGACATATACAATTCTTAATAATATAATAACAAATGTCTCTTTGACCGCAGGAGGATCTTATGCGTCCAATCCGACAGTTACAACGCAAAGCGGAGATGGAGTCATAACGGCGACAGGCGTTCAGGATGCGACGCTCGTTGAAACAAGAGGTTATGTCTATACGTTTGTTAATGGATATGGAGCAGAAGGTCCGCCTTCTCCTGTTTCCAGCTTGATAGATATTTATGATGGGAACACAGCCGCCATAACAGGAATGGACGGCAATCCTGATACCACTACACAGAAATACAATATTACAAAAAAAAGAATTTACCGGCTTAACCAAAGTTCAACGAGCGCGATATATCAGTTTGTAGCCGAGGTTGATGTTGACGAAGCAAGTTATGATGATTCTATCCTTGATTCTGCACTTAGCGAGGTACTGGCAACCGCAGAATGGGAAGCTCCACCAGTCGGCATACAGGGAATAAAAGCTCTTCCTAATGGCGGTCTGGTGGGTTTTGTTGGCAATCTCTTATGCTTCTCAGTTCCCGGATATCCTCACGCATGGCCGACGAGTTATCAAAAACCAACGGATTATCCTATTGTCGGCCTCGGTGTGTTCGGAACTACGGTAGGAGTTTTAACTTCCGGAATTCCCTATCTGGCCGTTGGCAGCGATCCTTCCAATGTCGTTATGGAAACAATGGACTTAGGTTATTCCTGTATGTCTAAAAGGGGAATTATTCAGGCCGGTGATATTATCGTTTATCCGTGTCCTGAGGGACTGGCGGCAATAGGTCCGGGAGTAAGAGAAATAATAACCGAGGGCGTTATGACGCGGCAGGACTGGCAGAGATTATATAATCCTGAGACAATTAATGCCTATTTTTGGGAAGGGAAATATATCGGTTTTTATGAGAGCAACGGTATTAAAGCAGGTTTTATGTTTGATATTAAGAGTAAGGATTTGACTGACTTAACATTCTACGCAGCAGCCGGTTATCGTGACAAGGGTACCGGAACTTTATATTTATCGCTGGGGGAATAACCATGAAGTAAATTGTTAACCTAATTAAAACGTAGAGGAAAGCCAAGGAAGGCTCACAGGAGAAATCTTGTGAGCCTTTTTTATTAAATTTAGCCGGAGGGAAAAATCATGCAGAAAGAACAAATGAAAATTATTGATAAAATGACAATGGGTGTTGGCAAAGGGGAACACGAACAAATCAAGATTAATGCGAACATGAAGTTGGAATTGTTTGATGCCAACGGGAATCTAAAGGCTACCAGAAACGTCAAGAATACGGTCACGACAGCAGCGAAATACGGCATCATGGATCAGATTCTCGCATCTCCTACTTTGACCGCTAAGCCTGGTTGGATGGAACTTGGAACAGGTTCGCCGGCCGCTACGTTATTGGGCGCGTATATTTCCGGTTCAAGAACTGCCCTGGATTCCAAAACAAGAAGTGGCGCGGTCGTGACTATGGTTTGCACATTTGCCGCAGGAGTAGGGACGGGCGCTGTAACGGAAGCCGGCGTTTTTGATGTAGTTACACAGAATACCGTCAATATGTGGATGTCGACCAGTTTCTCCGTTGTGAACAAAGCTGCAGTCGACAGTCTGGTTATTACATGGACGTTGACGTTAAGCTAAAGATAAAAGGGTGTTCTTATGGCTTTAACAGCTCCGACAGTCACCACACAAGCTGGTTCTAGCGCAACGCCAAGTTCGTTTGTTGGAAACGGAAAAGTAACTAATTGGGGCAGTGGAGGCGCCTTTTTTGTAAAAGGTTTTTGCTATAAATTAGGGACTTCAGGAGACCCAACTCTTGAAAACGATTCGCGCATTGAACATGTTGACCCGCCCCCTATAAATACGGGAGATTATACAGAGACTATTACGGGATTAATTGCCGGAACGTCGTACCGTGTTAGGGCATACGCCTATATTATAAGTTCTGATTTTACAGAATTTGCACTTGGCTATGGTTCTACTGTAACAGTAACGACAAGATCGTCAGCGGTTGCGCCAACCGTATCAACGAGCGCGGCCACCGAGATAACCGATGATAGTTGCAAAGGAAACGGTTCTATTTCTGATACCGGCGGGGAATTATGCTCTTCAAGGGGGTTCTGTTATAAAATCGGTGCATCGGGAGATCCGACTACGTCCGATACCGTTGCTTCGGATACAGGCTCTTTTAATTTGGGGACCTTTACAAAGACAATTACCGGACTTTCGCCAGAAACTAATTATCGGGTAAGAGCATTTGCCGTAAATTCAAAAGGGACTTCTTACGGAACGACAGTTAATGTTTTGACTGACGCCGCTCCATTAACCCTGTCTCTAAATGACAGCATTACTATATCGGACAGTATCGCAAAGACTGCCCGATCAACCAAGGCCGACTCTATCAGTGCGACCGATGGAATATCAAGGGTGGCAACGTTTAATCGCGCATTGACGGATACGTTGACCGTAACCGATGGTATAGCAAAAAGCCAGAGTCTTAGTTTTGCCGATTCTGTTAGCATTGCAGATAATTTCTCCCGCGTCGCTTCATTTAATTTAAGCTTTCCCGAAGCACTGTATATCGCCGATGATATTAATGTGTCCATGCCCGGGCAATACGTCCTGAACTTCAACGATAGCATGACAATAATAGACTCAATCGGCAAGTCGTTCAGCATCACTTTAGAAGACACTTTGACAGTTGAAGATGATATGTCCAGGATTGTGGCCTACGAAAGATTAATTGCCGATACAATAACTGTATCCGACGATATGACACATTCAAAAATTGTTCTGCGGACAATCAATATCGTTGCCAATTCCATGTTAAAGAATGCCACTCAACAGGTGTCGGTAATAGGGGTATATTCTGATGAATCTGCCAGTGATGTTACTCAGTTCTGTTCTTTTGCAACTTCGGACATTGATATTGCAACAATTGACTCCGGCGGGCTGATAACTTCAATTTCCGAGGGGCTTGTTACGATAACAGCCACATTGGGGGATCTTACTACAACCTATGTTCTGGCGGTAATATCAGAATCTCAATCGGCAGCTCTGATGACTGGAATAGTATCATTTGCTAACGGAGATACTTACCGGACAGCCTCTTATCTATCCAGGAGGCACGTATTCAAGACTAACAGTATAAGTTTAGTCAAGGTTCTTGCTTCTAAATATCCGGTTACTATCGAACTGGTTTTCCCCGATATCCCCCTTGCTATACCGGTAACCGTAGAAAACAAGAATCCTGTGCGGGTGAAATCGTTTTTAATGGAAGCCGTTGAAGTAAGGATTGCACCTGCCGAAGAAGTAACAGCCGTATTTCTGGCGTCAACAATGGAGGAACTGACTTTATGACGGCTCCTGTAATCGGACAAATAAGGACATTTAATGACGCTCAGAAGGCACTTGAAAATATAAGGGGAGCACTCGGATCTTCGGTTGTTATCGGACAGATAAGGACTTTTAAAGATATTCAGCGTTCCTGTGAAAACATACGAGGATATTTTTCAGGGGAAGAAACTAAACCGGTTATACCGCAAATACGCACGTTTAGAGATGCGCAAAGAGTTTTGGAAAACATACGAGGTCATTACGTATGATAATAAAGGATTTAGCAAAAGAAGATGTTGATCGTGTATTTGATAATCTCTGGCCGCAGGGGAGGGAAGAAATACTTATCATGGGTTCCACTGTGGAAAAGGAACGCCAGAAATTCAAGAATATGGCCGGGAAACCGTGGGCTGTTTCATTTCATGACAGCGAATGCTTTGCAGTATTTATCATGGAACAGGTTGGAGAAATGAAGTGGCGCACTTCCTTTGCTTCCATAGAAGAAGGATTTAAGAAAAACTGGATGGCATTGACCAGGTATTTCAGGAAATCGAGCGACGTTATTATTTATGATGTAACCAAAGGAGAAGGAATTATCGAACTGTTTACGATAAGCGATACTGATTATAACTGGTTCCAGACAATAGGTTTTGAACTTATCGGAACGGACGGGTTTATTGACCAATACGAGAAAAAGGCGAGGTGATTATTATGTGTATGGGTGGATCAAATCAGGTTGGACCAACTGAAGATCAGATAGCACAGTCTGAGATCAATAATAATATGTGGGATTATTACCAGAAAAATTACAAACCTGTGATTAATAAGTATATCGCCACCAAGACAAGCAAAGCCAATACCGCACTTGAAAAGAAAAGCATGGGCGGCCAAATAAACGCGGATGTAATGAAAGCCGCGAAACCTCGATCAGCCACGAATGCCGTTGTCAACGCCAAGAACATGATGGATTTATCCGATGTTAAGGCAAACGCTCTTGTAACAGGAGATGCGGCGGTAGAGTCAAGGAAAATGACAGAGAAACAGAACTTAATCAATATCGGCAGAGGGCAGACGACAACAGCCATGGCCGGCATGAATGAATTGGCCAGTATGTCCGTTGAGGATGCGATAAGAGATAAGGCTCGTGATGAGGAAGTTAAGGGCATGGAAGAGAACGCTATCGGCTCGACCGTTGGTGCTATTGCCGCTGCCGGAATGTATGGCAAAGGACTTATGAGTAAACCGCCGAAGGCAATGATCGATGCAGGCACGGAAACAGAAAATCAACTTAACAACATAAAGAATGTAGGCGCAAAATGGGGCCTTTCTTATTAGAGGTGTGAACTATGGGAGGAGAAGCAGGCGTGGTAGTGCCAAGAATTAAATCTAGTAACGACGTGGGAGATGTCCGCGATAATATTGTGGCCATTGAAAATGTCATTAAAAATTTCCCGGATGCCATGATAGGCGATTGCTTTCCTTTAAGGCATACATTCGTTCCTGGAATGTATATCAGAGAGATAACAATGCCAAAAGGATCATTGCTTACGAGTAAAATACACAAAATAGAGCATCCATATTTTATACTGAGGGGGGATGTGTCAGTTATGACTGAGGAAGGTTCCGTAAGAATAAAGGCCCCCTTTTCCGGAATTACTCCCGCTGGAACAAAAAGACTTATTTATTGCCATGAAGAAACTGTCTGGATTACGGTTCACAAGACCGACAAAACCGATTTAGGGGAGATCGAAGAAGAGATAATAGCCAAGAGTTTCGATGAACTTGATAATATAATCGAAATTAATTTTAAAGAGCAATTTATATTAGAGGAGGACTCGCAATGACTTGGGCAGCTGTAGCAGTAGGGGGAGTGGCGGCGGCGGGAACAGTGGGCAGCCTGGTCTACGCAAACAACAATAGACCTGACGCGCAAGGTAGTCCGGTTGGTGCAAATACGGCCAAGCTATTAAGAGAACAGTTTGCAGATTGGCAAAATACTTTCATGCCGATTGAACTGGAAGCGCTAAAAGGTATTTCATTTAATAATGATGCTTTATTACCGAGTTCATTGGATAAGGCAAGAAAGACCGTTTCCGATTCCTATGATTCAATGGGTGGTATTCTGGAACGGCAAAACAGGGGACTGGGCATTGTCCCCACGTCACAACAAGAAGCAACTAATAAAAGACTTTTAAATTTAAACGAAGCTGCAACTACGGCAAGTGTCCAAAATAAAACACGGGCCAACGTGCGCCAAATGGATGAACAGATTTTATTGGGCACGACGCCAAACCCGAACATTGTGAGGTAATAATATGAATGGATTAATCAGTACCGGCGAAGATTATAAGAATAAGGCTCTTTCCGGATTTATAAGAGAATCTGCAGACGAACAAAAAAGAAGCCAGGCCAATAAAGATTTGGCGGCTCAGCGACAGGAACAAACAATAAGTATGGCCGCATCCGGAGTGGGCACGGCTGTCAGTATCGGTTTGATGTTAGCGTGTCTTTAGGAGGGTGAATTATGCGATCAACATTATCAAATCCAATTGAAACGGGCGTTGATTCTTTTGTTAAGGTCTCCAGTTTGTTTAATCAATTGGAAAATTCCAAGAAGCAACGCGAGATCATGGATCAGGAAATTGCCGATAAGGAAGTGAATAGAACGCGCAATACGGAAATATTCGCACGAAAGAAGAAAAAATGGGCGGAAGAGGACGAACAGAAACACGGGCAGGAAAACTTGAATTTTCTGGAAAGCGCTCTTTCCAAGGCACAAACCGCCAAGGATAAAGGTGAGCCGTTTGATGTTTCCAATTTAACAGAGCAGGAACAAAACTCCATGATTTATTTCCATGATCACATGGGAAGTATTAACGCGGCTGATTATGGAAACGTATTGAGTATAATAAAAAATGCAGCACCGCAGGTTCAAGGGAAAAAAGCTCAGGTGCCTTTTGATGATAGGGTAAGCAAAACAGTAGCAACCGCGCTTCAGTTATCCGACGATCGTCTTAATGTGGACGATTACGGAAATCGATTACAGGGTAAAATTAAAAGTGCCGTTGTGGACGGAACGTCTCCTTCTATAGAAATGGGGTTAGTTGTTGAAAGAAAAATACCGCCGACGCAACCGGGGAAACCTTATAAACATATTGGAGACAATCAGCCGGTTTATGTCGCTCCTGATAGCAATCCTCAGAATGTAGTCGAGAAGGGGAATATTAATCTTAGTAACCGGCCAGTTGTGAAATTACCTGACGGTAAGATAGCGACAGTATTTTCTATGTCCATCGGCGTTGACGGGAAAGAGGTATTGATCCCGTGTGTCAGTCAAGACGGCAGGATGTTAAACAGAAATGAAGCCGTCGCGGAATGGCGAAAAACCATTACAAAAGAAAAACCATTCGGTGAACATCTTGGAGTGTTTAACGATATCCAGTCTGCTGACGCCTACGCTCAGGAACTACATAATAGCGAACTCTGGAAAAAGGATAATGAGTATTACGGGCAGGATACAAATAATGACCTTTTAAAACATACCAGCGGCGACCCCAACGCGCCTTATACAATATTTCCTGCGCAGTTGGCCGCGAGTAAGTTTTCTTTACAGAAAGACCTGGCTGATATGGTCGAGCAACTGGAAGCGAAATTAGGCGGCGCTGCATTCTCGGAGCGCAAAGCGAAAATACGAGAAATAAGAAAATCAAATGCCGTTGTTAAGGATGCTTTAAAAGCCGTTCAGGAAGCCGGAGAAGGAACGCCGATCAACGAATTGCGTTCTATCTTTATGCAGAAACTTCCCTTGGATATGCCGATAAAAGAACAGGTAGAGCTGGCAAAGATATTTATTCCCGAAAAAGAGAAGAAGACTGAGGAAATGTATAAAACCGAAAACGGGATTGATATGATTTCCAAAGACGGCGGCGAGACATGGGGACCGCGATGGTCTCCAAAAGAAAGGGAGTTGACCGAAAACGGAACCAAAGGAATTAAAGAAAAGATGAAGACCTTCGATGATCTGTTTATCCAGACATACGGCGATAAATTACCAACCGAGACGGATCTGGAAGGAAACAAAAAAGCTCCCGATAAGAATACAATCCTGTCTAAATTAGGGACTTCTGAAGTCAAGAATAAATTCGATAAGAATGGAAAGCCGATAACCTTGCAGCAGTTACACGACGCCATGCAGCAGTATTACGAAGGACGGATTAAAGAGGGTGTTTCGCCTGCGGAAGCGTTAAATCAAACAACTACTTTCGGTCAGGATTTTGGGAATACGGGGAAGAAGGGAGCTTTTAATATTAAAGGAATTCCCGAAGATAAGGTGAAAAATATATCCAATAAATCAAACAATGCTATAAAACTTGGCGCGAGAATACTGCAAAATCCAGAGACCGGAGAAATTCGCGCTAAATATCCCAATGGCGATACTGAGGTTATTTGGAAAAAATAATTTACAAGGAGTCCTGACATGGGCGATCCCAAACTCGACAACGGGTTTATTGATGTTACCGATACCATTCAATCACAAGAAAGTAAACTTCCAGATGGATTTATAGATGTTACAAACGAAGTAGCAACCTTGCCTTCTAAAAAGGGAAGAACTATTTCCGAGGAGTTCGTCAAAGGCGCCAAGGCGGGTTGGCTTAATGCCAATCAAGCCGTTGGTCAAATAGTGCAATATGTCGGCAAGGAAACAGGTGTCAAAACAATCGAGGATGTTGGACAGGATGCTAATGAGTATTGGGGAAAGAAGGTAGAGGAACAGACCGCGGATGTTAGTGATATCCGGAATATTGAATCATGGCATGATTTCGGAAAATGGGCGGCATGGAACATAGGACAAACCGGATCGCAGTTGGCCACAATAGCCCCGTTTATGTTCATGGGCGGCGGTGAAGTCGAAATGGCTAAAGGAGGTTTTACCGTTCTCGGCAATCTGTTAAAAGCCAAACCGGGCGCGGCTACACAATTTGCAAAATTTATCGGTCAGTGGGCGAAACTCAAACCGATTGATATACCAGTTGGAATATTGGAAGGCGGTCAGGTTTTAGGCGGACAATTAGAAGCGCAGAAAAAAGGCGAGATAGAAGAACTTCACCCTATCCGTGGTCTGGTGTCGGCTTTTATTGCTACAAAACTTGAAGAGCTCGGCGACGTGACAGCCATTGATAAAATGGTTCACGGAATCGGCGGACAATCAGGAAACCTTATTGCCAGAATAGCAAAAGGAACGGCGGGCACCGGAGCGGGAGAGTCAATGGAAGAATTCTTCCAGCAATATGCCGAACAATTCGGTATTAATCCAAAAGACATTAATTCCAAAGAACAATTTATGCAGGCGGTCAATGGTGCAGCAGCCGGTTTTGTCGGCGGCGCGGCCATGGGTTCGGTTACTGGTTTACCAAGCAGAAAAGGAAAGACTGAGCCTCAAATGCCGGAAGTTAAAACCGATCAGACCGGACAGGCAATTGTTCCAACCGTTGATATTGAAGAATTCAAGACAAACCTCAAAGAAGGAAAATTGACCAAAGAAGAAGCTCTGATTCAGAGAAAGAAGATATTAAAAACAAATCCGGAGATTGAGGATGATGTTAATAATATTCTCATTGAAACGGAAGAAAACAATCAATTTAAGGAGGCGCAAAATGCCACTGAAAAAGGGAAAGAG
>JBAZJN010000032.1:0-10094 GCA_041651295.1 Patescibacteria group bacterium
CAAACGCTTAATGATTTCCGTCTGAAGGGTGATTGCTCGATATGCGGAAGAAAAAATATAGATTTATATAGCGCAAAAGATGAGTTGTGCCAGAATTGTTACAGGGATGACGTAACACAACGGCAAATCAAGGGAATAGCGAGACAATATCGAAAACACGGCGGATAGTCTGGGCCAGACGAACGGCCGGGGAACCCCTCCCGGCCTGCCGCTTAAATCAAGGGGAAAGAGAGGGAATTATGAAGTGGTACAAACATTTGTCAAAGAGCCTCAATAATCCATTTATTCGTGAACTCATGTATGAGTTTGGATCAGATGCCTATCTGGTTTTTTTCGGCACTTTAGAGATTTATGCTGACAACTTCGTGCCGTCAGAACGCTATGAACTCTGCGTCAAAACTCGGTTCTTACGCGACCAACTCTTACTTTCCACTTCAAAACTGCAAAAGATTCTCACGAAAATATCGCAAAATCCAACCAAGGAAGATAGATGGGAAATAAATTTCAATAATGACAAAGTAACTATTTTCATTCCTAAATTTAAGAAACTTTTAGACAATTATACATCAGATACCTTGCAAGAAACTTCCAAGCAACTTCCAAGTGACGAAGAAGAAACTTTCCAAGCAATAAGAATAAAGAATAAAGATATAAGAATAAAGAATAAAGAAAAAGATATAAAAGCCACAGAAGACACCTTATCACCTGTTGATAACTCCCCTCAAAAAGAGTCGCCTTTTGAAGATCAAAAAATCCTGGATGAATTAAATATCCTGTATAGAAAAATATCAGAACTATACCCGACATTTAAAATACAGAAATTTTTTCAGCTTTATAAAAACAAAAATCCAAAAGCAATAATCCATACGTTTAACCGGCTTATTGAACAGACTTCAAAAGTCGGAGAAGTCAAAGCGCCCTGGGCCTATTGCGAAAAGATAATCACGCTTGAAAACATGAATTACAACGCGGAGGAACATAGAGCGAGATCAGAAGAATTTAAACAGCCGATTGATCTGGTTCAATGGGCGCAAAATATAAAAGGAGTTTAATATGCCGGACACATGGAAAGAAACAACATTTACAGCGGACAACGGAAGGGAATACCCCATGTTCAACGTCTATCTGGGGGAAAATAAGTATGATTCAAAAAAAGAGTGGTTTGGAATTGGAGTTAAGAAAGCCGCGGCGATCCTTGAGAACATCGAAGCGCTGAAAGACTTTGTTGAAAAGCATGGATGAGGCCATGGATAAAATAGACATAAAAATCGGGCATGATGAAATCAAGACTTTCATGTCAGAACAATTCAGAATCTATTCATGGCGTACAGTTTTGCGTTGGAGAAAATCAGGGATGCCGTTTCATAGGTTATGGAACGGTAAGCCCTATATAATTCCTGAAGAAGTCATTCGCTGGCAGCTTAAAAAGCAATGACATACATCTGTCATACATTTGGCAAATTCCATCTTTTTAAAAAACAAGAGATAATGCAGCCATGGATAGCATTCAGGCTGGCAAAGAAGTTATATCCGAAACCCAACAGGCTTTGAAAGATGCCGGTATGGGTTTACCGCGTTTGGTTGTCAAGCTTGGCGAATTGCTCGAAGCGCAAAAATCTATTTCCTGTGTGTCGGGCAAAGATGCCGGTACAAAGACTATGGATTTCATCGAGGTTCCAGACCACGCAACGCAGATCAAAGCTTTGGATATGGCGTTTGAGTTGGGGAATCATTATCCACCAAAGAATCAGAAAGTCGAGTTTCCGGATGCCAACGGAAAGCCTCAAAGCATAGGCGGATTATTCACAGACATGGAACGAGCCACGCGGCTTGTTTATTTACTTGACCAAGCGGCTAAAAGGAAAAAGAATGCAAAGCGCGGCAAGAAAGATTGAGGAAATATCCGGCATATTAGAAGCAATGGGAGATAAAGAACGCGAGGAACTTGATGATATACTCGCGGCTGAACTTCCTGTTTGGGTTCCGATGGTCGGGCCGCAATCCGATGCTTTAGAGAGCATGGCCGATATAGTTTTTTATGGTGGTTCAGCTGGCGGCGGGAAAACAGATTTACTTTTAGGCAACAGCTTAACACAGCAAACCAATTCAATTATTTACCGCAGACAATCAACGCAACTCTTAGGCATTCAAAACCGCTTACTTGATGAAATAATCAAATCCCGGAAAAACTGGAATGGCCAGGATGATATTTTACGTCTTCCGGATCGTCGTATCGAATTCGGTTCATGTAATAACCTGGGAGATGAAAACAAATATCAGGGGCGGCCACATGATTTTATTGGCTTTGATGAAATTACCCACTTCCTTGAAAGCCAGTTTCGTTTTTTAATTGGCTGGTTACGGACAACTACTCCAGGTCAAAGATGCCGTGTTATTTGCGCGGGCAATCCGCCGACCGACGAAAACGGACGCTGGGTTATTCAGTATTGGGCGCCGTGGCTTGATGACAAACATCCTAATCCCGCTTTACCGGGAGAAATACGCTGGTACACGACCATTGACGGAAAGGATGTTGAAGTTGAAAGTGGGCGGCCTTTTAAACTGAATGGACGCATGGTACAGCCGATATCACGAACATTCATTTCCTCAAGAGTAACAGACAATCCTTTTTTGATGGCTACGGGTTACGAAGCGACACTTCAGGCACTACCAGAACCATTAAGATCACAGATGCTAAACGGCGATTTCAAGGCCGGTGTGGAAGATAGTGTTTGGCAAGTATTCCCGACGGCGTGGGTTGACGCGGCCATGGCACGATGGACACCCAACGGAAAACAGGGCGAAATGACAAGCGCGGGAGTCGATGTTGCGCGGGGTGGTTCAGATCAAACCGTTGTATCGACACGCTATGGCCGTTGGTATTCGGAATTAAAACGCTGGCCCGGAAAAGAAACGCCCAATGGATCTATAACAGCCGGAATAGTCGTTTCTTGTGTCAAAGACGCGGCGCCAATTCATGTTGACGCTTTGGGTGTCGGCGGTGAAACAATTGGACACCTTGAATCAAATGGAATGCAAGTTGAGCCGATAGTTGGTTATGACACAAAGTCTTGTGTCGCCCAGACCGACAAAGCAACAGGAAGATTAACATTCAGAAATCTAAGAGCAATGATCCATTGGAGATTCAGGGAAAGCCTGGATCCGGAGACCGGCGATAATATAGCCTTACCTCCCGATCCTAAACTGAAATCCGATCTATGCGCTCCGCTTTGGCAAATGAAGCCAGGCGGAATTCAGATTGAAGAAAAAAGCGAAATCAAGAAACGAATTGGACGCTCTCCGGATGATGGCGATGCCGTGATTTACTGTTCAATTAACACACCGAAATTGATCAACAAAGCAAACAGGCCGCAACATCAATCAACGGTAGCGGATATTTTTACATTATCAAGCCGTCAACAGCAGACGGATTATAACATATTTGGAGGTCGGTAATGGCGGCGGGATTAGCATTTGTAAAATCGTGGTGGTGGGTGGCTAAAGGAATTGGTGACATGATTGGAGCCGGTGGCGCGGCAGCCGGAGCAACAGAAGCCGCAAAGGGTAGCTTATTAGGAACGGCGGCAAAATCACTTGGTACGGCCGCAGTTGGAACAGTAGCCGGTCAAGCGGCGTCAACCCTTATGACCAAAAAGCCGAAAGCAGAACTTCCGCCCGTAGCTGAAAAGACTGATCTTCCAGTACCCAAACCAAAGCCGGTTGCACCGGGCGGCGTACCCAGACAAACATCTGCAACCATGGAAGACGAAAGACGCAGGATGGCGGCCGGATTACCATCAGCGACACAAAACACCTTTGCAGGCAACAAAGGCAAAGCGGCAATTACGAAAAAAAGACTTTTGGGCGGCGGGACTTACGGACGCGAGACAACGGGGCAATAAGACATGATCGAACCGAAAAAAGTAGTTCAATTATACAATAAGCTGGATGAAGAAAAATCCACATTAAAAACTCATCTGCAAGAGATTGCGGATTACATGGCTCCCGTTCATCAGAACATCAACAGCCAAAAGCAGATGGGCGCAAAGCGGATGTCGAAAATCTATGACGGCGCGGCCATCAGAGCCTTGAGGGTGTTCGCCAATGGCTTATATGGCAATTTAACACCTCAATCAGTTCCGTGGTTTATGTTGACGACCAAAGACCAAAAGCTGGCTGAAAACGCCAATGTCAAATTCTGGCTTTCCGATAGCACGGAAAGAATGCGCAACGCAATCAACTCATCCAATGCTCCGCTGGCTTTACATGAAATCTATTACAACGAAGGATTCACCGGGACCGGCGTGTTGTACATTACACCCGGAACCCGTTACGTCATAAACTGTCAATCCTATTCCATCGGGAACTGCTGTCTTACCGAAGACGCAGAGGGTGTGGTTGACGGGATTTACAGGATGGAGAAATTCACCGCCCGACAGTGCATTCAGTTATGGGGTGACAAATGCTCCGATGAGATCCAAAAAGCCTATAAAGACAATGCACCTGATAAAGCATTTGAAATCATACACGGTGTATTTCCACGAAATGATTATGATTGGAGAAAGAAAAGCAATGTGAATATGCCGTATGCGAGCGTTTACATTGAGAGAAAAACACACAATTTATTAAGCGAAAGCGGATATAACGAATTTCCGTTTGCTTGCCCGCGCTGGGAAAAGACACCCGGCGAGTCTTACGGACGCTCCCCGGCGATGGATGCCTTGCCTGATGTCAAAATGCTCAATCAGATGTGTTACGACAACATGAGGGGAATCCAAAAGATGATTGACCCTCCCATCACGGCCTCTAATGAGGCGAGCCTCTCAACAACAAACACCAAAGCCGGGGGCATTATTTACCACAAATCGGGACAGGAACCGAAAGTCTTTCATTCCGGGGCCAGATTCGAAGTTGCTTTGGAAGTCGAAGAACAAAGACGGCAGGCCATCAAAGAGGCCTTTTATAACGATTTATTTCAATTACTGGCCTCTGATCAGTCGAATGACCGCACGGCGTATGAAATCAGCAAAAGGCTTGAAGAAAACCTGTCTATTCTGGGCCCGGCTTTGGGACGGCAGCAAACGGAACTTTTTGACCCGTTCTTAACGAGGGTATTCTTCATCATGTACCGCGGGGGAATGTTATTGCCGCCTCCGCCCGAACTGAAAGATGCAGGATTATCGGTTGAGTACGTTGGAAGATTGGCCTTAGCGATGAAGTCCTTTGAAACACAGGCGACGGGAGCCGTTCTAAGTTTTGTTGGTCAACTTGCCGAAGTCCGGCCGGAAATCCTTGATAATTACGACATTGACGAAATTGCGCAAGGAACAGCCCATCGGTCGGGTATGCCGATCAAGTATTTAATGCCGCCTGAAAGACGCGATGAAATCAGGGCGGAGCGTGCAGAACAGCAGGCGCAGGCGCAGGAAGCCGCGCAAATGGAAGCCATGGCAAGTCAAGTGCCGAATTTAAGCAAGAAACCGGAACAGGGCAGCCCGATTAATGCCCTCATGGGAGAATAAATGGAAGAAATATTTGACACAAACAAAGACGAGCAAGCCGAAATCGTTCAAAAAGCGATAGATATTGAGAAGCAAAAGCGCATCAATTACGGCCTGACCTTCTCTACCCAGACGGGCTTCGAAGTTTTGAAGGACATTCTGAAATTCACCCATGCTTTCTCGACTTCGTATGTTCCGGGCGATCAAATAGAAACAGCGTTTCGGGAAGGTGAAAGAAACGTATTTATATACATCTTGTCAAATCTTTCTGACGAGATGAAATCACAAATAGCAAAGGAGATTTAAGTTTATGGCGGACGATCAGAACAATGATCCTGGCAATCAGGGAAATCAAGGCGGTGATTCTGGCAATCAGAACGCATTAACCATCAACGCGGAACTTTTGGGAGAATTCAAGGATGATCCCGTTTTTAAGCCGTTTGACGGCAAACCCGTATCAGAAGTCCTAAAATCATTTAAGTCGGCGCAGAGCTTAATTGGCGGCGAAAAACTGGTACTTCCACAAGGGAAGCTGGACACCCCGGAAAATTGGGAACACGTCTTCAACAAATTGGGGCGCCCGAAAGACGCGGACGGGTATCAATTAGCAAAACCGGCCGACTACCCGGAGAATCTTCCCTACGACGAAAACATGGAGAAGACATTTCGGCAGGCATTTCATCAGTTGGGAATTCTTCCTAAACAGGCGGCGGGGCTTTATGACCTTTGGAATAAGTACAATATCGACCTGTTTCAGAAATTTGAAGGGGAGCAGAGCCAGAAAGCCGAAGAAACCATGGATGCGCTCATCAAGGAATTGGGAACCAAAGACAAATATGATGAGTACATGAGGGGAGCGCAAGCGGCCTTAAAGAGATTCGGCGGCGATCCCGTAGAAGTTCAGGCTTTTATTGACAAATTCGGTAACGATCCGCTGGTCGTCAAGGTATTCGGAAATGTCGCAAAGGGTATGCTGGAAGACGCGGCTTTGAGGGGCGACAAAACCTTTGACCTGTTCGGTGAAGACCCGAAAGCGAAGTTGGACGCAATCCTGTACGACAAAGACAACAAGATGAACGGGGCTTATTGGAACAATAGCCATCCTCAGCATCAGTCGGCAGTCGATGAAGTTTACCGTTTGCAGTCGTTAATTCACGGAACTAAAACAGTGGGGGTTATATGAGCGATAAATTTGACGCAAAAAAAGAAAGCCGGAGGGTTGTAACCCAATGGGGGCAGCCGAATAAAAACGAATACACAGACAAGGGGACAAAGGCCAATGGCGAGACCAAAAAAGAAAACGAAAGACGCTGATCTGCCAAGGGTAGAAACAGTTACAGAACCGGAAGTCACTATTCCGGTTCCAGCCTTATCTTATGCCCTTAAAAGGGAATTGGAAGAAATCCAGAGAAACACCGGCCAGGTCATAGATTTATTCCAGCCTGTCGAAGAACTGGAAAAGATTTGCAATAAAGCCAACAATCCGCCCGCTTCATGGAGGGATCGCTGGAACGGGTAACTCGCAAGAGTCCGTAAAGGAGTAAAAGTTAAGCAGTCGGGTAGCTCATTTTTGAGTCCGTGGAAGCCGAAAACAGGCCGCCAAAGGCACAGCGAACCGTGCCAATGATAGCTTCCGTTTCACGGGTAGAGCCATCGAAAAAACATAAAATTTTTTCGGAGGTTATTAAAAATGAGTACAGAAATCACCACTGCAATGGTTGAACAATATTCAGCCAATGTCCAGATTCTCATGCAGCAGAAAGAAAGCCGCCTGCGGCCTTTGGTCAGAGTAGAGACCGGGGTTGTGGGGAAGAATGCTTTCTTTGATCAGTTAAATTCAACCGCGGCCGTTCTGCGCACACAGCGTCACGCCGACACGCCTTTAGTGAGCACGCCTCACCTGAGACGGCGTGTTTCCCTGGGCGATTACGATTGGGCCGACCTGATCGACAACATGGACCTCAAAAAGATACTGACCGATCCGGCCAGTGCTTACGCCCTCAACGCCCGCAACGCAATGAATCGGGCGATGGATGACGCGATGATCACCGCCGCTTTCGGAACCGCTTACGGCGGAGTCGATGGTTCCACGTCTTACACCTTTGACACATCCAATAACCAGATTGCCAATGGTTCCGCAGGACTGACGCTTGCGAAACTTCGGAGTGCAAAACAGATTCTGGATGCCAATGAAGTTGATGATGAAGGTCGTTTTTGTGTCATCGGTTCCAAGCAGTTGCAGGATCTGTTGGGTGTGACGGAAGTCACATCAAGCGATTTCGCGTCTGTTAAAGCGCTGGTTAACGGCGACGTTGACACCTTCCTGGGGTTTAAATTCGTCCGTTCCGAAAGACTGTCTGTCGCTTCTTCAATCCGCAAATGTATTGCCGGTCAGAAAAACAGTCTGCTTTTGGCTGTCGGTTTGGATGTGGTTGTTGATGTCGGCCCCAGACGGGACAAGAACATGGCGAATCAGGTTTATTTGGGAATGTCCATCGGCGCCACCCGCATGGATGAAAAAGGCATCGTCGAAATCGACTGCCTTGAAGCTTAAAGGAGGAAATGCAAAATGGGCGATGCAGTAAAAACAGTTGAATACACTAAGGCCGTTTCTCCCTCTCCCGCTTCTTACATGGGGACGGAATACGAGGGACGGGTAAAAGCGGTTATGGGTAAATACGAAGCCGCTTCATTGGGAACAGGCTCAACCATTAAGGTGGGTCTGTTGCGTAAAGGTGAAACGTTTATAACAGGTTGGGTCATTGCCGATGATCTTTCGTCTGCCGGAACTTTGGCGCTGGGCGATATTAAGGCGTCGGACGGTTCCACGGTGGGCGACGCTGACCGCTATCTTGCGGCAACCGTATTCACCACGGCAGGCCAGGTCACGCAGTGTACGACCGAAGCCGGCCGTATGTACACCGCAACCGAGGATATGATTGTAACCTTAACCACGGCAACGGAAGAAATGACCGGAACGATATGGGTCATTTATCTGAAAAATTGCCTGTAAGGAATGGAAATGCAAGTTCCTCTTTGGGAAAGTAACGGCATCTATGGTCGGGCGGATTTACATCCCCGCCCGGCCTGTGCCGGAAATTATCACGGAACCGCTGTCGTATTGGGTTCGGCCAGGTGCATTTGGGATGACATAGACAAAGTTGATTTTGAGAAAGTCGAAGTCATCGCAATTAACAATATGATCATGCACTTTAAGGGGCGGGTTCATCACGGCGTTTCTTTGCATCCTGAAGAACCTCCGCTTTGGCGGCAACTCCGCATGACAAACCAATGCGAACCTTCTTATGTTCATACGCATTCGCACAGGCTACCCGAAAACAACGAGAATCTCCCACAGTACGACTTTAAGACGAGACATGGCTTGGATTACATCTGGGTTATTGAAGGCGGCAGAGGGGGAAGTTCGGGGCTTTTTGCGACAATGGTTGGTTTGGCGCTGGGGTACGAAAAGATTATTTTATGCGGTGTTCCTCTTGATGGGTCTGGTCATTTCTTTGATCCTCCCGGAAAAGTGGTTAATCAATTCAGAGGCGGCAACATTAAAGAGGAATGGCTTAACGCAAATGAAAAATATTTCAAAGGGCGAGTGACATCTTATTCAGGCCAGACAAGGGAATGGCTGGGAGCGCCGGAAAATTTAAAATAGGAGAGAATCATGAAAAAGTTTATTTTGGTTATTTTGATCATGTTGTTTTCGGTGACGGTCTTCGCGGATAAGGTGGACTATTCAGCAAACCTCACAGCGGACGCAACGATTGTCAGTGGTAAAGCGGAGTTTCACGGTATCACCATCACCGGCGACGGCACAAACGTAATCACGGTTGATATTCACAACGGAACGTCAACATCAGGCGAAAAGATTGTGCCGACAATTACCTTTGCACAAAACGCCAATACAAAAACACAGTCTTTCGGGGTTTATCCGCCCGTTGATTGCAGCAAGGGAATTTATATCAACATAACCACAGCCGGAACAGCTAGTTATGTTGTGTACTTCAAGAGGTATTAAACTATGAAAACATTACGATATTTAATCATCTTCTTGTTGCTTGCCGGAGTATCTTATGCCGGGCCATATCAAACCGGCGGGGCTACCCCCATCACCGGCCTAACAGACGCATCCAACGTAGCCGTTGTCGGCGGGAACGTGACCGGCCTTACTAATCTTGGGGCGGCTAATCTGACTGTAACAAGTACGGCGAATGTAACAGGTGTTACGTGGACAGGGGTAAAACCTACCTTTGTTGACGGCTCGTCTAGTGCGAATCTTACTGTTGCTCAACTATCCAGTACCGTTATCGGCAATCCTACACAATCTGGGAACGTGACTCATAATTTACCGGCGATTGAAGCGGGGTTGGGCTTTGATGTTATTTTGGGACGGACGGCGGCGTTTGTGTTTCGGCTTGACCCGAACGCCAATGACTCCATTTATCTGGACGGCGTGAGTTGTGGTGATGGGAAGTATATCGGATTGACCACAGTTACAGTTGGTGACGCTATTTCGTGCCGTGCCATGAAAACAGGAGCGAGTTCTTATGACTGGGCTTGCTATACAGCTAAAGGGGCTTT
>JBAZJN010000033.1:0-10052 GCA_041651295.1 Patescibacteria group bacterium
AAGTTCCGACCCGCACGAATGGCGTAACGATCTGGGCACTGTCTCAACGAGGGATCCGGTGAAATTACAATGCCGGTAAAGATGCCGGCTACCTGCAGCAAGACGGAAAGACCCCGTGGAGCTTTACTATAGTTAGATATTGAATCTAGGATTTAGATGTGTAGAATAGGTGGGAGCTTCGGCGCCAGTGAAATACCACTCTTCTACTTTCTGGCTTCTAACCCCTCGACCTGAATCGATCGAGAGAGACAGTATCTGATGGGTAGTTTAACTGGGGCGGTTGCCTCCTAAATTGTAACGGAGGCGTTCAAAGGTACACTTACTCCGGATGGAAATCGGAGTGAAAGTATAAAAGCATAAGTGTGCTTGACTGTGAGACTTACAAGTCGAACAGGTGGGAAACCAGGATTTAGTGATCCGGTCCGTATTTATGATAGTCGGACCGCTCATCGGATAAAAGTTACCCCGGGGATAACAGGCTGATCGCATCCAATAGCCCACATAGACGATGCGGTTTGGCACCTCGATGTCGGCTCGTCCTATCCTGGGGCTGAAGAAGGTCCCAAGGGTTTGGCTGTTCGCCAATTAAAAGGGTACGCGAGCTGGGTTCAGAACGTCGTGAGACAGTTCGGTCCTAATCTGCTGTAGGCGCAAAAATTTGAGTGGGTCTATCCCTAGTACGAGAGGACCGGGATGGACGAACCTATGGTGTGCCAGTTGTCCAATCATGGGCATTGCTGGGTAGCTACGTTCGGTTCGGATAAATGCTGAAAGCATATAAGCATGAAGCCGGCCACAAGATTAGATTTTTGATCCCCAGTAGACTACTGGGTTGATAGGCTCTAGGTGTACAGGCAGCGATGTCTTTAGCCGTGGAGTACTAATTGATCATTTCGATAATATTAACTTTTTTGCCCCGCGGAGCTGTAATTTATTACGGCAAAGTAGGGTTATTTGACTAGCAATTACTGATTTCTTCGAAATCAAGTTGAAAGCTAAAAGTCCAAAGCCTGTAAAGTGTATGGAGTTACTATCAAATAGTAAATCCTTAAACTTTCGACTTTATGACTTTACAAACTTTTAACTGATAACATTACTGTATTTAGTTTCCCAAAATGGCATTGTGTTGGTGCTTATAGCGAAGTGGGTACACCTCTTCCCATTCCGAACAGAGTCGTTAAGCACTTCAGCCCCGATGGTACTTGGAGCAAAAGCTCCCGGGAGAGTAGGACGGCGCCAACACAATGCCATTTTTTTATACTATCATTCCGGACTTGATCCGGAATTTTGTTATGTTATAATTGATGCATGAACAAAAGAACAAAAATAATTTTGCCTATAGCAATCGCTTTTGTTGGCATCATCACGGTCTATGTCGGCAGGGCGTCACAAATCAGCGCTGACTCAATTGCTGAGAGTAGTAATTCCAGCTTGTATATTCTTCTAACTGCCGCCGGATTTCTTCTAATCTCAGTCGCCGCGATTGTTGCCCTTTTCATGGTTGCTTCAGGCGAAGACAGTAAAAAGTAGATTGGATTAAAAAAATACCAGAAACGTTTTTCGCTGGTATTTTATTTTTTTAGAGCATAATTGCTTTTCGAAGCGTAGGGATTATCTCGCCGTAAGCTTTGGCGGCGGCGCGAAAAGCTGAGCGGCCTTTTTCGTTTAGAGAATAGACTTTTCTAACTTTTTTCCCGGCTGAAACCTTATTTATATCTACATAACCGCCGCGAGATAGTTGGTCCAGCGCTGGATAAATTGTTGATTCCGTTGGCCGGCAAAGTCCATCTGAAATCTCCTCAATCCGCTTGACCAAGCCATAACCGTGGGCTTCTTTATCGGCGTAAAGAACTTTCAAAAGAAAAAACCGAATCAAACCTTGATTTATTAATGTCTTCCAATATTTTTCGTCATGCATTTGCATTTTTAACAATTTAACAATAGAACAATTTAACCATTTTTTATCAGTCTAGGATTTCATTTTATCCCACTAAGCAGAAAATATCAAGATAAGAAATATTTTTGATATGATATCATCAAGTTAAAACTTTAAGCAAAAGGAGAAATAATGCCTGAATTGCCGGAGGTTGAGACGATAAGGTTAGGCTTAAAAAAAGCCATTGTTGGAAAAACGATCGCCGGAGTTGATATTCGGGTAGCAAAACTTTTTCATGGTGATAAAAAAGAAATCATCGGCAAAAAAATAAAAGATGTCAGTCGCCGGGCGAAGCAAATTATTATAGATGTTGAAGGCGAGAATGATATGCTGATCCATTTGAAAATGACCGGCCAACTTATATACGACAATGGCAAATCTCGTGTTGCCGGCGGGCATCCTTCTGCTGATTGGGTGGCAGAATTACCAAATTCAACAACTCATATCATTTTTGATTTTTCGGATGGCTCAAAATTATTTTTCAATGATATGCGGCGCTTTGGTTGGATCAAAGTTTTTAATTCCGAAGAACTGAAAGGAAAACTGTCGGAAGAGTTGGGACCAGAGCCGTTTGAAAATGAATTTACCATAGAAAAATTGAGCGAAATCATCAAAAGTAAACCACGTTGGAATATTAAAAAAATATTAACTGATCAAACATTAATCTCCGGTATTGGAAATATTTATGCCGATGAAGCACTTTTTTGGGCAAAAATTTTGCCGACGCGATTGGCGAAAGACATTACGGATATGGAAATGTCAGCACTTCATAAATCAATCATCAAAGCGCTGGAAATTGGCTTAAAATATGGCGGTTCATCGGAAAACACCTATTATAAAATCGATGGCACAAAGGGTCGGGCGCAAGAGCATTTTCAGGTTTATGCCCAAGAAAGTAAGAAATGCAAGCGTTGCTCCGGCATCATCAAAAAAATTAGATTAAATGGCCGCGGAACACATTTTTGCCCCGCCTGCCAGAGCTAAGCTCAGACTTTGCGGGCAGGGACAAATGTCAGAAATAAAAAAAATGGCCCGATTGGGCCTTTAGTGGTCTGGCTCGAAAGTTGGCATCTCCCAGCTGCCAGATGGCAACTGGTGAGGGAAGAATCGAGGGAAATCATGTCTCGCACGTTCAAGTGCTTCCTTCCATGCGTGGCATAGTTGGCAACTGCAGATCCCACAGTTGCCGAAGTTACCGCCTCCGAGATATCCTGGGCGCACTTTCTCGTTTGTTGGGCTGAAGTCATGGTCGCAGGTTTTAGCCTCCCCCAATCTCCCTAGAGTTCTGAGGGCCCAAGCGACTTGATACAACTGTTCCTCTGGGTTCGAGGAACCATCGCGCGCTGCATTGATTAGTTTTTGCAGCGACAATCTTGACGTTGAAAGACTATTGACAGGCATTCTTCATACCTCACTCTGTTTGATGGGAGTCAGCAATAGGATATACTAAAAATGTAAACTAATCAATAACCAATGTGGACACTAAGAAAGATGTTATTTCAATTGTATTAACGGTGGGGCAGGAAAAACTGCCAAAAATAAGGAGAATTGATGTCTGAAGATTTAGCAACCCGGGAAGGTAAAGACTTTAGAGCGCCCGATGTTCATCATGTAGTTAGTAAACCTAAGCTGGACAAAGATTATGAATACCGCGTAAGAGCTTTTATGAGTGAAGATCTGCGTTTTTTTAGAGACGATGCCGGAAATAATCCGGAAGACGAAAGTGCGGCTGCACTGTTAAAATACGCTGAGTTGGCTCAAAGTGATTTGGTTAAATTGTCTGGGCCGGAGCATTTTGACCCCGAACAGGTAGCAATTGGCCTTGGGTTTATAGCTGGTAGAGCCGAACGAATGCATCTTTCCATGGAAGAAATGGCTATACATCCTGATTCTTTTAATGCTGATTCAGCCAAAAAATTGAGAGGTGATTATCAAACTGCCAGAACAATGATAATAAAAACCGGGAAAAAATTATTTGCCGATGCGGACACGACGTTATCCAGCCAAAATTATGATCAGATCATTGCTGAAGTTGATAATTTAACGGGTGATGAAGGGTTTGGTATATCATCAATATTTAAAGAAGGATTATCTTTTGGTGGAATTGAATATTTTTTGACTCATCCAAGCAAAAAATATGCTATTAATTTGGAGTCTCACCTAGGGGAATTGCAATTTCAACTTGAATCCGAAATTGAAGGTTATAGTTCCCAGCTTGTTTCAGGAGTGTTATCGCCGGAGAATTCGTCTTCAGTTGCAATTTTAATTTCGGAAAAATCACGGATAGTTTATCAACTTCAGGCCATGAGAAACAGTTTAAACCGTCAAGTGTTTGGCAGAGAAAACATCCTACCCAATGAAATTCGAGAATTGCAACAAACTCGTGAAAATGTGAAACAAATACCCACTGATCAGACAAAGGGTGTAGAGTCCGGACAATATATGCAATCTAGCGGGGAAACGGTGCCGATTACCAGAGAGACAAAAGCAACAACTGAGCCGGGTAAGCTGAGACCAGATTTCGAACTAATTACCACCAGAGTTGGCGTTCCGCTTGAAGATTGGACAAATGATGAAATTAATAACATTTTATTGCCGCAATTAAAAAAGGGGCTAGCAGCACAAATGGGAGCGGGAAAGTTGGTTACCGGGGGTATGAGGTCAGAAGCTAGAATTAATGATTTGCGTACCGATATTTTGAATGTTGAGCAATATTTACGGATTAGGACTAGGGTAAAAGCTGCTTAAATAGTTGTAGGGCACATTTTTGTGGAAATTTTCAGAAATATTGGGAGAAAAATGAAAGATATTATCGCAATTGTTTTGGCTGCAGGACAAGGAAAACGGATGGGGTCGGAGAAGGCAAAGTTGCCGAAAGTTATGTTTGAACTAGCTGGCAAACCGATGATTCGCTACCACATCGACAATCTGAAAAACGCCAGCGTCGATGAAATCGTTTTAGTTGTCGGTTTTATGCAGGAACAGGTGCGTGATTATTTTAAAGATCAGGTTCAATATGTAGAGCAGTTTGAGCAAAAAGGTACTGGCCATGCCGTGATGATGGCGAAAGATTTATTGAGAGGAAAATCGCAGGCAGTAATCGTGAGCTATGGCGATATGCCGCTTTATAAGACTGAGACAATTAAAAAACTAATCGAAAAGTTTAACACTGAAAAACCGACGATTGCGATGGTAACGGTTGATTTGGCTGACCCGGATTTTTGGGCCTATAGTCGAGTTTTGAGAGATGGCAGCGGTGAGATTGTGGCAACTGTAGAGCAAAAAGATGCGACAGAGGAACAGCGAAAAATTAAAGAATGCAATCCAAGTTTTTATATGTTTGATGCCGATTGGCTCTGGGGCAATTTGGGCAGAATTGGAACGAACAATGTGCAAAAAGAATATTATCTGCCCGATCTAATTTCGATTGCTACAAAGCAGGGCAAAAAAATCTCCAGTATCAAAACTGACACCGAAGATGAAGTTTTAGGAGTGAACACCCCGGAGCAGTTGGAAAAAGTGGAAAAAATATTAGAGATGAGAAATGAGGATTGAGAAATGAGACGGACGAGATGAGAGAAGAATTTATTTTCGAGAAGCTTAATGTCTACCAAAAATCTCTCGAACTCTCTATTGAAATCTGCAAGTTATGCTCTGTTTTTCCGATCAAATATTCCAGGATCAGGGATCAATTAATCGGTGCGATTGTATCTATTCCGTTGAATATAGCCGAAGGGAATGGTAGAAAAACAAATAAAGATAAGATTAATTTTTATAAAATAGCGCGTAGTTCGAGTTTCGAATGTGTGCCCCTGCTAGACATTTGCCTTGCCTTAGGGTTGATCAATGACGCTGACAAACGAAGAATCAGAAATATTATATCTGAAATTTCCAGAATGTTATCAGGTTTGATGAACTATCAAAATAATAAATAAGGTTTCTTCTTATGCACTCAATTCTCAATTCTCAATTCACTTACTTCATCTCTCATTTCTCAAATCACATCTCTTATGAATCTTAAGACTTCTGGAATTGTAATTAAACGGATGAACTATGGCGAAGTAGACAGAATTCTGACGATTTTAACGCGCGATCAAGGAAAAATTAAAGCGATTGCCAAAGGTTCGCGGAAGATATTATCCAAATTAGGTGGATCGCTCGAGCCGTTCTGCCTAACAAATTATATTTTTCACGAAGGCAAAAGGTTCTATATTGTCACATCGGCCGTTGTTACCAAACATTTTGAAAATATTCACACCGACATTGATAAAACAGCTAAAGCTTTTTACATTGGAGAACTACTTGACAAGTTTTTGGAGGAAAAACAAAACCATCCGGAAATTTTCGAACTTTTTGCCAAGTATTTGGAAGGTTTAGAAAACGCGGATGATCCAATATTAATCCCAATATTTTCCGCCAAGATATTGGAGGAGCTTGGCTTTAAACCGGTGACACAAAGCTGTCTGCACTGCCAAAACAAACTAGTCCCGGAACAGAATTATTGGGATGACATTGAGGGCGGAGTAATTTGTCCATCCTGTCACGACAAATTTGGTCATGGCAGGGCAATAGAAAACGACGTAATAAAAATTCTCCGGCTAATTTTTTCTCCGGCGTTCCACATTGGCTCGAGACTAAATATTGCCGATGAATTTAAAAATCAAACCGCCTTGGTTCTAGAGAGCTATATTGAAGGTGTCTTGGAACGCGAACTAAAAAGCAAAAAATTTATGAAAGATATGTCGAAGGAATAATTTCTTAGTTATAAATCTATTTTTATGCAAGCATGCAAATACCATAATACTTAAGCGATCGTTCAAGTTTTATGGTATAGTTGGGCTATGAAAAAGAAAAAAACGGAAGATAAAAATCAACTAAAGAAGGTTACAAAAGCCGTAGGGATTTTCATTTTGGAATCATTAATTAATATTCCCTTAGGATTAGTGCATGCATTCTTGGACCCCAAAAGTCTATACGAAAGAATTGAGCTTAATGGTTTTTCTATCGATCGGTATGGTGACAGAATAAAAGATTTGGAAAAACGAGGCTACATAAAAATTACTAGCAACTCGATTGAAATTACAAAAAAAGGCAAAATTCATCATCTTGAGAAAACGAGCAATCGAAATACTGATGGCAAATGGAGAATTTTGTCTTGGGATATTCCAGAGTTAAAGAAATTACAGAGAGATCAGTTTAGGCGATCAATTAAACGGATTGGATATAAGCAAGTCCAGAAAAGTTTGTGGGCCTGTCCATATGTAAAAGCTGATGAAGTAGACTTGGTGATTGATGAATACGGTGTACGAAAATATGTTGCTTACTTTGTTGTAGAAAAAACTGATATTAACGAGCATCTGCAAGAATTGTTCAAAACACCATAAATACTAATCGATCGTTTAAGTTGTTTGGGTTTTTCATCAAAATAATATTAAAAGTAGGATTTGTTTTAGTTGAGGGAATGATGTAAGAATAAAAAAATGCCACCTCCGGCTATGGTGGTGGTGTGTCCTCTTGTTCGATTATGGTTTGCTTGGCCTTTTTGGCCTCAGCTTCGGTATCCCAGAGGAAGCCGCCCCTGGAAATGTCCTTGTGCCAGGTGTAATCCTTGCGGAGATACTCGGTATCTCTGCCAGATCCGCGGGAAACAAACCATTTGCCGTGGCCCATTCCTCCCGGATTATTGAGCTGGGTAACTTCAGGTGTTCGGTTGTAAGTTGCCACCGTTGCAACAACTCCTTCATCTCAGTCTGGATAGAATTATACAATTTTAGTCGTACTATGTCTATTTAATAAAAAAAAGCGCCACGGCCCCCGGAGGGACAGTGGCGTGTGACGTGGTCCAGCTGATGAGCGTGGACCAGGGGCTGGCTAGATCTTGCTGCCGGGGGTGTAGGTGTAGACCGCCCAGTCGCGGGGCGAGTACTCGCCGGGGCGATTCCGCTTGAACCATTGGTCGCTCGCCCACTCGGCATTGCCATTCTCGCGTTCGCAATAGGGGCAGATACCGCTGTTGACCGTCTTGCGACTCAATTCGATGTTGCGGTCAATCAGTGTGGCAAGGATGAACCACGCCAACGCGAACCCGACCTCACCTTCGAACACACAGTCGGTCCTATAGCGCCCGCACTTCTCGTCGAGCGTCTTCAGACCGTAGTGGTGGCCGCAGATGCCGGGGCCGATGTGAGCCTCGGTCTCCTCTATCGGCGATGGCCAGGCTTCAAGGAAGGCTTCGATGACTGACGGCTCGGCCATGGCTTCCGGGCGCCCGCAGTGGACGAACCCGAGCCACTCCTTCGAGGCGACGCAGACGACAGGGCAGTCTCCCAGGAATGTGCCGATGGCGATCGGCTTGGTTCTGATGCCGTCGGCGGGTTTGCGGACGATGACGGCATCGCCAACGATAGTCGTGTGTTTGCTCGGCACCTGGTCGAGGATCTGAACGAGGTTGTGCTTTTCGTGACCGAGCGCCAGATGGATGATCGGGTCGTACTTGCTCCCGAACACGGCCTCGGCGATCTGACGAGCATCATTGGGAGTGGTCGCGCCGTCGCGCTTGTCGCCGATGTGCCCAACGGGGAAGAACTGGTTGTGGGCGCCAACGTAGTCGAGCCGGTAGGGGCTAACAAAGGCAACTCCCAAAGGTCCGGCGAAGAGCGGGAAGCTGTGGTGGGCCGGGTAGGTGTGTGTTCTCGTGCTGGTCCAAGTGTTTGGCCGCAACGGTATCATCCTTCCAGAGTCTCAGTAGTGAGCGTATTGTATCACACTTGAGATCCAAAGTCAAGATTTAAATCAGCTTTTGAGCTCAAAAACGCCAGAATATTGGCTTTGTCTGAGCTTGAGTTATGCTGATGAAACATGCTAAATTGAGTTCATGAATAACAAAAAAAGACCAAAATTAGTTAATTTAGCCGATTTCGGACTCAGAGGCTTCAATTACTATTGGACGCGAAAAGAGCGATATAAAATTAACGATGTTGAACTAAAGTCAGTTGGGGTTAGTGACGGTAATGCCTACGTAGATGAATCTTTAATTAAGCCATTAAAGAAAGTGAACCAAGCGCTTTTTCAGCACGGGCTTGAATTAATAGTCAAGGATGCGTATCGATCTTCGGAGTTATACAAGATGATTCAAAAAAAGCGATACAAGGTGCGTGGCAAAGCTGAAACCGATAAATTACTAAATCTTGAAACAATGCCTCACTCGACTGGATTGGCGGTTGATGTTGGTTTGATCGATCTGAAGAGTGGAAAAGAATTGATGATGAGAAACTCAAAAGATGATCCCGAGGCTTTTTTTGTTGAGTATTATCGAAATAAACTTGATGATCAGAGTCAGGAGTATCAACAATTGCAGGAATTACTGATTTCAGCGATGAAAAGAGTCGGCTTTTCGATTGGTTCTAATGGTGAGTTTTGGCATTTTGAGCTTACTAAATAAAAAAAAGCGCCGCTCACCAGTGTGTCGGTGAACGGCGTGTAAACGTTGGTTGTTCCCTCTGGACTACTTGTCCTCGAGGGCTTCGATGGCGTGCCTGATGACGGACAACAGGCTGCCGCCCATCTGGCGCCATTCATAGCTGTCAGGACCGAGCACGCGCCAGTAATTGCCGCTGCGCGCCGGCTTGATCAACAGCATGCCGCTGCGATGCAGGCAGGCCTTGTCGCCGTAGACACTGGCCTTGTAGATGCACAGTGTCCAGATCAAGCGCTTCTTGCCGAGCGGGCCCTTGTACATATAGCGCTCCATCCACTGGAGCCACAGGCCCGCTTCTGCCAACAAGCTGAACTCGCCTTCGAGTGGCTCGTCGAACAGCTCAGCGTCGCCACGATTCTCGAGAGGGACGTTGAACGTGCCCATCCTTGTCCCAAGGTCATCGTAGTCACCCTCAGTCACGAACATGATCGGATCGGGGGCGACCTTCGGGGCAGCGGTCTTATCAGACATTTCTTTACCTCGCTGTGCTTGCGGATTGGTTGTGTATGCAAGCCTAGATTCGCATTTGAATCCGAACACTTTAGAATAAAAAGTAGAGATTTTTAAAAAGATAAAATGATGAAAAAAAAGTAGATTTAGCCATCTGTCAAAAGATGAACGAAATGAAATTACCATTCT
>JBAZJN010000034.1:0-9840 GCA_041651295.1 Patescibacteria group bacterium
GTTAAAATGCGTGTAAGACATTCTAAATCCTCCTTTTTTAATGGCTGGCTAATCACTACCATTTTACAAGGACAAGATTGGGATGTCTTTTTGAGTCTATTTGTAAAGCTTCGAACTGGAACTTAACAAAAACTGATTGACAAATATGTATTTGTGTGGTACATTCTTAGCGGTTTAGCATTCCCTATGAGAAAGAGGACTTGCCATGAAATGGCATGATGGCGGGACTATGTCCATCGGAGCGCCGGTGGTAGGCACACACATCCGTGTCAAGGCAGCACCGATGGCTGCCGAAGTTCCTCATCGGGTTGATGATCTCCTACAGGAGACCATCGGCGATGGCAGCTTGGCTGCCTACGGCGGCGAAGAGGGAGTCTTGATCATCGCCACCCCGCCGGCGGCAGCCAAGCTGAAGAACGACGCCACGATCTTGGACCTGATGCGGCGCATGCGCGCCAATGACCAGACGCTTTGTGGCCAGTACCTCATCGTTGCCTGGCCTGGATCATCACAAGGTGGCATCATAACTACGGTCACGGTTGATAGAGTCGCCTATGACCCTGCCAGACTCACATTCGGGATCCATGGCCACCTGAACATCAACAACCTGGCCGAGCTATCGGTACAAGTCGTCCTGGCATCATCCCGGCTAGAGGCTGAACGAATGCTAGCCGAGCATCTGGCCACGCTGGGTACCAAAGATATCCATACCGAGTGATCATCATCGACACAGCCGCACCCAGCACCGTACGTGCTGGTTTTTTTATTATTAATTCACGAATTTTGATGCGATCGTATCAAATGTCGTGAACATTTTAACTATCACACGCCATCAGTAAACACTCTTCTAGACGTAGCAAAATGAAAAGTTCCGATTGCTCGGAACTTTTCATTTTATATAAGAGATTTAAGTCGATTATTCAGCTTTGCCGATTCTGTACATTCCTGTACCACATGATGGGCAAACGCCTTTCATTGCTGGCTTACCATTTTTCATAGTAACAGCCTGAGCGTTTTGCATCTCTTTTTTTGCTTTACACTTTACACAGTATGCTTGTACCATTCCAATCACCTCCTCTCAAAGTGGACTTATTTACTAAATTTTTGCGAGCGTAGCACGCTCACATATACATTGTAATGAGCTCGGATCACGCTTGTCAAGGAGAAAATTTTATTTTCTCCTATAGTGAGTTCATTATAAGCAGTACCAGAGCCGATATCTTCATACATTACACGCACATTTATTTAGACAAAAGATATTACTCAAAAGCATATTTTGAAAGCATTTTCTCGATTTCTTGGGATGTCAGATAACCGGGAATTTTATCTGCGCCATGAACCCATGTGGGATACTCTTCTATTCCTTTAGCCAAGCACTCTTCGGGATTTGATCCTTTGATTTGAGAATCACATTCGACATAGTCGAGATAGTCGACTGCTTGACCAAAATCTGATAATTGTTTTTTTGTCTGTGATTCCTTACTGTCGCCATACAAAACGAAACCGCTTTGTTTTAAACTATCGGTCAGGCCGATCAAATAATTGGGATCCTTAGTTGATGCGCCAAGAACAGAACCCCCGGACTTATATCCTAAATCACTTTTTTCATTTTTATGCGAAAACCACAAACCAAATACTGCGGCGGATATCGCTAGCAACAATACCGCGTTCAACGTCCAAAGCAGTTTCATTGATTTCTTGTCTTTGAATAAGTTGCTGTTTCCAGTTTCAGTGTTTTCCATCCTGCTCCTTAATTATGGACAATTGATTCGCGCTTAACGAACTGAAAGCTAAATGACTCAGGATTAAAATAATAAATATCTCTAAACCCATTTTTCAGCGGATTTTGATCATAATCACGCCAATCAGAGGCTACGTCAACATAGCCATCGGCATTCATATCCTGAACCAAAAAGATTGGTTCGTCACTATAGATATTATACTCTACTGTTCCATTTTTTTCAAAAACGACCGGCTTTGGACAATAACGATCATCTAGTATAAAGAATTGTTTATTTTCCGCATGAACGCCGACAAATCCACCAACTTCAATCATTTTTTTCTCACCAACAGAAATCACCCCGATAACCCTAAGATCTTTTTCAAAGCCGGTTAATCGATACTCACAATTTGAATATAGCGATCTGTAAACCTTAATAGTTCCTTCCCGACCGGAAATCAATAGCCTGACTTTTTTTGTTCCACTACTTCCCAAATCAATCATTGCTTCGTTAATAATTTGTTCGTCTAGCGTATCAGCTTGAATAAAATTTGAGTACAAAAAATAAAACGCAATTAGTATAATCGCAATTGCGGCGATAATATATACAGATCGTAGTATTACACTGCGCTTCATTTAAATATGCTTGTTCAAAGTCAAAGGGACATTGTTAACTTTCTCTGGAATAACAGATACTACAATTAGGCCGATTATAGCCGGCGCTACCGTAAATATTGACTCCCACAGTAGCAGCCGCTCGGACTCGCTCTTGAAATAGCGGACAAAACTTGAAATCAACACTCCCATGCCTGATCTTCCTTGAGAAATGATAGAAGCAAATAGTGTGTCCGGATTTATAAAATACCAGGCGAATCTTTGCAAAATTATCAGCAAACCTATGGTGATGAATGTCCAGAAAAACAGTTTTAGATATTTATGCGAAATTAAAAGGCAAAATACAAAGAAGATCGCGACTATAACGGCATAGGTAATTAATATCAGAGTGTATCGATTATACATAAATGCCAATCCCTTAACTATGCCGGAAAATTTGCCAGCTTCGACATTCCAAATATCAGGAATGGTAGAAGCTATCTCAGAAGTATCAAGTTCGGAATCAGAAGAACCGGCAACTTGATCAATCAGCGCCGACTTAAAATCTTTTAAATCAATCGACAGCTGAAAGTTTTTTCCATTCTTGAGACTTTGATAGAAATCATTGACCAAATCATCAATCTTTGACTGAAAGTTAATCATGTCGAATGCAGCAGAAATATTTTTAGATGCAGAAGCCGCCAACTCGCTGTTTTCCGCCTCGAAGAGATCTTTTTTTATTACCGACTGCGCCTGATTGATAAAATTTGTTTTGTCCAACATAAAATGAGTCTTCTCTGGCGTCAAGAAAAGTTGTCGGGCATTAATTGTAGCAACAACATAAAAACTTGAAAAGAAAACTATCACAGCAAAAAACCAAGCCAAGAACTTCATTTGCTTTTCTTCTCTTTAATGAATCTAGCCGGCTTGTTCTTGAAAATTAGTGATAAACCAGCAACAATCACCAAAGCCGGCCAAATTATACTCCAAACACTGGCGCTGATGTAGCCAAGATTTTGAAACAAAAAGATAACACCAAGTGCAAAAATGAGCAATCCTAGAAACATTTTACCCTTTCAAGAATGGATGACTAATGTTCGAATAACCAATAACTAATGTTTCGAATTTCAATTCGTTATTTAGTCATTAGGATATTCGTGATCCATTCTTATAAATTAAATTTCATTCTATTGTATATTTTACGCGTTACTTCAACATCCCTCTTGCAATACTTGTAAATGTCATCAACCTTACCTAAAAGAAAATAATCATAAACCTTTGAACCGTCAATACCATCTGATTTTGAAGATTCAATGTCCAGTGCTAAAGCAAGCTTGTGTAAACTCACTCCTTGTGCTCCCCATTTTTCCCACTCTTTCATTGTATCAAAAATCGGATCGGATCGGTATCTGGCAAATGATAAATCTCTTGACGGCTTGACTCCGGAAATAATTGAACGTTTGTAAATAAATCTCAGGTCAAAATCCATGACATTATGTCCGATAAACTGATCGGCGTCTTTGGCAATTTGCCAGAAATCTTCTAGCATCTTTTTTTCATCACCAACTAAACATTTGGTTTCCTGATCATTAATCGCATATCCGATACAAAGAATTCTGCCAAATTCACCGGAAAAAGAAGTGGAACGGAAATATGAGTCAAATGATGTATTGTCATCCCGAACTTGATTCGGGATCTTGTTTTTGCCATTCTTTTTTTTGTATTCTTCGAAAAGATCTTTAATAATTGGCATTTGATCGCCATTGGCTGGTAATGTTTCAATATCAAGAAATAATTTATTCAAAATTGCCTCGCATGTTTTATCTTAGCACTATCCCGCCAGTAAAATCAAAAAGCGACTTTTTGTGTCGCTTTTTGATTTTATCAACTATTCTTTGGAATCAGAAATGGCAATAATTAGAGCAATTACGCCGACAATAATTTTTATCCACGCGTGCCAAGCCGGTTCTGTTGCAATTGACCAGCTAGGAATTAATGCCGCAATGCCCATCAAAACAACCAGTACTGCAATTATTCCAAGTACTACTCTTGACATTGTCTCTCCTTGTTAATTAATAATAAAACCAATCACATCTTCCAACCGATACGCCCGTTAATTCTTTTCATCCATGAAAATTGCCCAAATGCCCAGAACTGCGGCAACTATTAGCCACGATGAAGCGGCTAACCATACACTAGTACCAAACGAATCAAGCAGGGCCAAAACAACAGCTATTACCGAAGCCCAAAAAAGCACCGCCGCGAGACCTTTACTTTTCATTTTTCCTCCCTAATTCCTGTCGAGATTTTTCCCGAAGGTATTAATTATCTGACCTAATTATAGCAAAAAATTGCCAGTTCAATACTTTTGACCTTTGACTTTTAACTTGTGACTTAATTTTACTCGTCTGCTAGACGAAATTTCCAAATTGATATCACTAGAGTAGCAACAATCCAGGACAAAATTATGATTGCATTTTTCGGTTCAAAGAAAGGTGAATTTCCCTCAAGCATGACGCCGCGTAATATGCGAAGGAGTGGCGCTAGCGGTAAATATTGAACGATGGCATTAAGCCACTTCGGCAGCGAATCTATTGGAAAAAATACTCCGGCCAAAAACATCATCGGTATTGAAATGGCTTGCGCCATTCCCTGTGCCGCATCGGCAGTTTTCGACAGCGCGGCAACAACAAATCCGATTGACTGGAAAAGAAATGCTCCAACAAGCGCAACCGGGATGATTACAAAGATATTACCATAGATATGGGCATCGAACAGAAACTTGCCAACCAAAAGGATGATTGAGATTTGCAGAAAATTAATTACCAACCTTGAAAGAACTTCGGCCAAGATAAATTTCCAGCTTTTAACAGGAGTGGTTGTGATGCGTTTTAAAATTTTATCTTCTCTGTATTTTGCTAAATTAACTCCGATCCCGATAATTGACGAGTTCATTAGCGCCAAACCCAGCACACCGGCAAGGACAAAATCAAAATAACTTAATTTGCGATCCGTTACCGGTTCAAGCTGTGATGAAAAAATCGGTTTCGAATTCTGAACTTGATAATTGATTGCAGTTAAATATTGCCCAACCACACCTGACAAACTTGAGTAAACTTGGCTGCCAGGGTCGTAAATAATTTGGACTTGCTTGTTGGATGTTAAAGATATAGTCCCGAAATCTTCCGGGATATAAACGACGGCCGCAATCACACTACGCTTAATTTCATCTCGAGCCGTATCTAAATTGTCTTCTGCTTGAATTTTGAAAACACCCGACTTATCGAGGGCAGTGGTTAAACCGGTTGCAATCTGCGAATTTGATTTATTGACAACAGCAATAGTTCCAACCGTTGTGTTCTCACCGAAAAATAATCCAAAAATAAATGTAAACATTAAAGGAAAAAATAGAACCCAAAACAAAGATTGTCGATTTCTAGCAAGCATTTTAAGATCAGAAGTAAAAAGCTTCCACATTTTAATCCTCGATGGTCTTTCCTGTTAATTCAATAAATAAATCCTCTAATGTTGCTCTGCCGGAGGTAATTGTTTCGGGTTTAATACTTTCAACAATTTTGATTGCCTCGTCTGAATCTTTTTTCTCTTTTACCCTGACAATAAAATGATTATTTTTGCCAAAAAGATTTTCAACTTTGCCCAGCTTATCAAGCTTGTTAATCGTTGTCTCTGGAACATTTTCTTTCACGAAATTAACAGTATATGGATATTCAGCCATATTCATTAACCGGTGAGTGTCATCCATAGCTAAAATTTTACCTCTCTCTATAATTGCGATTCTGTCACAAAGAACTTCAGCCTCTTCCATGTAGTGAGTAGTCAAAATAATAGTCTTGCCCTGAGACTTAATTTTAGAGATTAGATCCCAGAGGTTGCGCCTTGCCAGCGGATCAAGACCGGTAGTCGGTTCATCCAGAAAGACCACTTCCGGGTCATTAACCAAACTGGCGACAATCGAAAAACGCTGTTTCTGGCCGCCAGAAAGGCTACCAACATAACTATTGGCTTTTTCTTTAAGATCAACCATTTCCAAAAGTCCGATCGGATCAAGCCTTTTTTGATAAAAGCTACCAAAAAGTTCCAAAATTTCCTTGAGAGTTAAAAAGCTGTAATAAGCAGACGATTGCAACTGGACCCCGATTTGCTCTTTGATGCGATCTGTATCATTTCCAAGATTACAATTTAAAACCGTGATCTCACCGGATGACGGTTTTCGCAAACCTTCCAGCATTTCAAGTGTTGTAGTTTTTCCGGCACCGTTTTCACCTAAAAGACCAAAAATCTCGCCTTTTTGCACATGAAAAGAAATCCCATCAACGGCCTTTAATTTGCCGTATGCTTTTACCAAATTTGATACATTTATAATTTTTTTCATCTCAGATTTATATAATAGCAAGAAAAAATAGATATTGACAAGTCCCAAAATTAGCGAGAGAATCTAATCGCGCGCAGCCATTAGCAACTTCGATCTAGTGTTCATTCCATTTGATACAACGGATCGCAGCAAGGTTACAAAGTCTGCAACAACATCTCATTCGCGCGCTATCACGATATCCACCAGCTCTGAGCCTCGACTCTTTTAGCGAGGGCTGTCCTCGGAGCTTTGCGACGGGTCGACTCTGGCCCAATAAGCGGCCCCTCCGGCGGCGGGACTATCTCCCGACCAACCGCCGGAGGTCAGGAACTCAACCGAGCACTGCTCGATGTCTCACACCGGCTTTTGCCGTTTTTTTCTTGCGGAAAAAGCAAATATATGCTAGAGTCGTCACATAGTAGAGACGCTTATCTGCCATTACATTTGGGAGGATGATGATGTACTACGCGCTGTGGCACGATGAAGAAGGACTGACGACCGTGGAATACGCCCTGTTGCTGGTGTTGGTCTTGATCGCGGCCATTGCTGCCTGGGTCACGCTCGATGGCAAGACCTCAATCACACCGAGCAGCTAGGCGGCGGACTGTGGAGGCTATGGGGCTAAGCCATTTTTTTATTCCAAGACAGCGAACACCACGGCTTCTAGCCGTGGGGAAGTGATTCAATAGACCGGCCGAAAGCCATAACCCAAGGGGTCCCCTTCGGGGCAAGGCGGAATAGTACCAGCAGGGCTCAAGCCCGTGGGTATCTATAACAAGATATAAATAGCTCCGCGAAGCGAATACAAGGCGTTAAAAGCTTCGCTTATACAAAAAAAATCACTGATTGATGCAATCTCCCAGTGATTTTTTATTTGAAGACTAGTATCGGTTGTTAAATCCACCGCGTCTGTCGTTGTCTCTGTCATTGCGCTCGACTTTTGGTCGTGCAATATTAACAACAATTTTGCGGCCATCAACATCTTGGCCATTCATTGCTTCAATCGCTTTTTCTGCTTGCGCAGGATCGGCAACTGTTACAAATCCAAAACCTTTTGATCTGCCTTCGTTGAACTTATCGGTAATTACAACCGCTTCAACAACCTCAACGCCATTGATAGCTGAGAAAACCTCACCTAATTTAGCGTTGTCGACTGAGAAAGGAAGGTTACCAACGTAGAGTTTTGAGCCCTCTACTTGACCTTCTGCAGCTCTTGCTGGCTTTGCGGCCGGCATTTCATCTACAGAATCATCTTTGACATCAGCTACATCTTCAACTACTTCATCAGTAGCTTCTTCTGCAACATCCATGTCTTTGTCATCATCACTCATTCAAATCCTTTTCCCCGATTCCGGGGCAATTACAATTTCGATCGACCCAAGTTGTTCCAAACGCCTTTCGTTTACCAAAGAGTACAAACTCCCCTAAAACTCTAAGAGTCGTTCCAACTTTCATAAGAAGTTTATCAGAGTAATATAAGCGTGTCAACAAAAAAACATCAACTTCTTGATATTTTTTTGGTCCCGGGTGGAGATCTCGAGCGCCTATCGGCTTACAGAAACCCACGGTTTCTGTTATCTTCCTCTGCGGGAAAACAGCTGTTTTCCCGACCCCTTTCGTGTTCGAATCTTAACTGCTTGCCAAAGAAAAAATACCAGATAAACTGGCATTCTTTCTTTGGTTCCCGGGTAGAGATTCGAACTCCAATTGACTGGACCAAAACCAGCTGTCCTACCATTAGACGACCCGGGATTACAGAAGTTACATTAGCAGAATTAAGCTTGAAAATCTAGTATTAAAAAAGCCTTAAGCAGTTAATAAGCCGGGTTTTGTTTAGATGACATCTATCTACGCGTGAAGGCCCAAGGTCATCACCCGAGCAGGGTTTGATGATAGCGGGTCCGCTCCACTTGCACCAGACGAGGCTTGCCACAGACGATGATTGCTCACCGAACGCGTGCGCTCTTACCACACGATTTCAACCTTACCGATCCGATTGCTCGGATTTAGGCGGTATATTTTCTGTTGCGCTTTTCTCAAAGCTCACACCTTGCTCATTTTCACGAGCGTCATGCTCAATGGTGCCCGGACTTTCCTTCCCTTGCGGGGTCATCCTAACTACTTAAGGCACCATTATTATATCAAATTGAGTCTATTTGTCAATATTTTCACTGATGATATACTAAAAATATGCTGATATTTGAAATTGCGTTTGGCCTAATAATTTTAGGATTAATTTTTTGGCTAGCATCGCATCTTTATTCATCGATTTTTTATGTTCCATATGTTAATTCCTCTAGCCAGGCAATTCGAGACGCTTTAAAATTGGCAAAATTAAAAAGGGGTCAGACATTACTTGATCTTGGTTGTGGTCGCGGTGACGCGCTGGTTATCGCCGTCCGGGATTTTGGGGCCAAAGCTATCGGATATGAAATTTCACCTTTCCCCTATTTTTTAGCCAAAATCAGATCACTGAAATACCCAAATATCTCGGTTTACAGAAGGGATATTGAAATCGCCGGAGATGACATCAAAAAGGCAGATGTAATCTATTTGTATCTTTTTAATTCCGTACTGGCCAGAATCGAAAATCAAATCTTTTCTGGCCTAAATACCAAAACTAAAATCGTCTCGTTGGCTTTCATGTTTAAAAAACACCAACCGATTAAATCGGCTGAAACACAAAACCTTTCAATTAAAACAAAGGTTTATCTTTATAAGAAAACTGCCCGATTGGGGCAGTAGTGGTCTGGTACCGAATCCCTCTGGTGCTACTTCTAGTCACCAGAAATTGTCGGGGCACTGCTGGCAGTCAACCGCCCCAGAGGAAGCTGGGACAGGTCAACCGAGAGATCTCTTGCCATTTTGTCCTCCCACGCTTTTCTATCATCCAGTTCCATCTGCAAAACGACGACACGATTCTCGAGCTGGCGAATCTCTATCCTGAGACGGTTATTCTCTGCCCTGAGCCTTCTGTTCGTCGCCGAGAGTCCGCCAGGATACTCGCAAAAGTTGGCCGTCGCACAAGTCACCGTTCAGAATCGAGTGCGTTTTTCATCAAATTTGATGCCTAAAATAGAAGGCCATTTCTGGTCTTTTTTTAGTGTTTTAGAAAGTGAGCAAAAGCCATTTAAATGCTTAAAAGGTTTTTGGC
>JBAZJN010000035.1:0-9388 GCA_041651295.1 Patescibacteria group bacterium
ATGCTATGAAGATAGAACAACTTAAACTAAAGAATGCAAGGTTAATTAATGTGCCGCAAGGGACTGATGTTATTGACCCGTTAAATCCCGAAAAACCTGTATATTCAAATCCTAAAGAAGCAAAACCTCCTGTTATTAAATCAGTTGATCGTGGAAATGTAGTGGATATTTATACTGATGGAGTTTTAACAAGTACAAAACCGAAGGGGAAATTACCCGGAGCAAATAGTGATTCTAAAGAACAAAAAGAGTTAAATCGAACCATAGCAAAACTTGATAAATACACAGATTTTTATACTAAGCAAAACAAGGAACTTGAGAAAAAGGATGATGACGCTTCAAAAGAAAGAATCGCTTACAATAACCGGCAAATAGAAGCCGTTGCACAAGCCAAGACAGATGTTCTAACGGGTGCAAAATCTCCTAAAGATGTTTGGGTAGATAATAAAAAAACGAGTCCTACGCCTACTCCACAGGCAAAAGGTAAGAAAGATAAATTCGGTTTTACTTTAGGTGAAACAAAACAAGGTTATAAATATATTGGAAACGATAAATGGCAGAAATTGTAAGTTCATCTGAACTTTTTGGAAATAATAATATAGTTTCATCTGCTGATTTGTTTAAGTCTAAGGACGTAATTTCGTCTAAAGAGTTATTTAAAAACAAATCTCCTTGGTGGGAAAAAACCGCTGACTTCCTTACTGGTCATTTCGGCGGAGAAGAACCATTGCCTGAAATAGTAAATGGTGGGCCGAATCCCAATGCACCAAAACCTTTAACTGGTTTTCCGAGAGCAATGGAAGCTACAACAGATTTCCTGCAAGACCCTATTACTGCCGTGACATTTGGGGCTGTTGGCGGTGTTTTAAAGGCTGGTTCTTTGGCAACTAAGGCTTTGACAGGGGCAAGTGAAACCGCGAGTTGGGCAACTGGTGGTTTTACGGATATTCCCAAACTGGCAAGTCAAGGTGGCAAGGCTATTGTTAAGGGAATGGGGGCTAAGCCACTGGCAGAACTCCGTGCGGCAAGAGAGGCCAGTGGGATTGTCCATGCCACTGTTCCGATAAGTGCGAAAACTGGGAAGCCAGTCGTGGAAGCATTGGCTGATACCGCACCCAAAGTTGTAAAAACGGCTGACCTATCCAAAGCACAGGAAGGGAAGGGAACGAAAACTGGAACTCGTAAAGAAATTGTCAATTCTGAAATTTCCCAAAGTGGACGGCCTGAAATTGAACGACCAATTAATGAACGCATTGCCCCCGATGATGTAAAAACAAAAGTGGACAGTGGTGAAATTAATCCACGGGCAATGGCTGAAGATATTTCAAAAAAACCAAGAGCGTTAAGTGCCGATGAATTTAATGCACTTGGGTATGACAGGGCTATACTCAAAAACGAACACGCTAGGCTTGAATCGTTGATAGATAACGCCAGAACAAAAGGCGATGTTGATGCTGAAATAAAGTTGTTGGATGAACAAACAAAAATATATGAACATCAAAAAAACAACGATGCTGCGTTGTCTGTTGGACAGGAACAATGGGGTAGAGCCGGACTAGCATTACAAAATGAGGTCACAGTAGATTATTCATTTTCAAGGATGATAATTGATGCAGAAAAACGAAAAGGTCGTGCCTTAACCATTGAGGAACGGCAGAAATATAAAGTAATGAGTGCCAAGATCACCGAATATGAAACGAAAATAGCACAGCACGAAGCTAAGATTGCCGCCCTTGAATCTCAAAAGACATTCAGTCGAATAAAGAATGACATAGCTTTAGAACAACGTAAAATTAAAAGAGTTTACACGAAGGTTGAACTTGATACAGAACTGGATGGTTTGTTTAAAGAACTTAATGCTACATTAAGTCAAATTCATGCAAACCCTGTATTGAATCCTGATATTTACAGACTTTATGGGAGTATTGCGAAGAATAGAGTCAGGGCAGGATTTAACACAATGGAAGGACTTATTGATGAAGTCTATACAATAGGAAAAAATTACGGCTTGACTCTTACGAAAAGAGAAGTTTCTGACGCTATATCAAAATACGGAGTAGTTGGAAAACTAAGTAAAGATGAAATTAATATCCAGTTAAGGGAACTGAAACGGCAGATGCGTTTAACTTCTGCTTTGGAAGACGCCTCAAAAGGAATTACGCCTTTGAGAAGTGGTCAATTAAGAGATGCAAAATCAGATAAAGTTTTAAAACTGGAAAAAGAAGTTCGTCAAGCAATGCGTGAAAACGGAATTGACGTTACGAAAGTAAGAACAGAAGAGGAACAATGGAAAACAGCACAACAATCTTTTATAACACGCACGACAAATAGAATTGCAGAACTTGAAGGGAAACTTAAAACTGGTGATTTTTCTACCAAACAAAAGAGAGAACGAACTTTAAGTCAACAAGAACTTGATCTTAAGTTCGCAAAAGACAAAGTTGTTAAAGAATATCAGAAAGCAAAAATAGAAGATACTCTAGCAAGACGCTCATTCCTTACTAAATCAAAAGATTTCGGAATGGAAGTTCTGAATGTGGCAAGAGCTGTCAAGACAAGCATGGATTTATCGGCTGTTCTTCGACAAGGGGGTTTTGTCGCTCTAGGACATCCTATAAGGGGCATAAAAGCCATGCCCGATATGTTCAGGGCATTGCGTTCAGAGAAGGGACAATTCGCCGTAGAACAGGCAATAATGAAACGAGCTAATTATTCTACTTACGAAAAGTCTGGATTGTATCTATCCGAACATGGTCAGAAACTTTCCCAAATGGAAGAAGCCTATATGTCCCATTGGGCGGAGAAAATCCCCGGAGTAGCCGCTTCCGGCAGGGCGTACACAACATATCTGAATGTATTAAGGGCAGACAGTTTTGACGCTATGTTAAAAAACCTTCCAGCGGTTGCAGGGAAAGCCACGCCCGAAGAAACAAAAGCCATTGCTAATTTTATCAACATTGCAACCGGTAGAGGTAATTTGGGAGCAAAAGAAAATGCTCTTGTTGGATTGAACACGGTATTTTTTGCGCCAAGATATGTTGCAAGTCGTTTCCAATTAATGATGGGTAGTCCGTTAAAAGGCGGAACGTGGACTACAAAAAAAATGATTGCTAAAGAATATGCAAGATTCTTTGTAGGTCTTAGTGCTGTTTACGGGATTGCAATAGCTTCGGGAGCAAAAATAGGAGTTGACCCACATTCATCTGATTTTGGGAAAATAATTATAGGAAAAACAAGAATTGACCCGATGGCGGGATTGTCACAGACCACAACATTCACCACAAGAGTTTTATCGGGGGATATGAGTCAAAGTGGCAAGGGATATACTTTAAGTCTTGATGGCATAAAGGGTCAGGGTAGTCATGCGATGGATCCCAGACAATACGGGAATGTATGGTTAAGATTCCTACGATCTAAAGTCGCGCCAGTCCCCGGAGCGGCGTGGAACTGGAAAACAAAAGAAGATGTTGTTGGAAATAAGATTGAACGTGTTGGAGACGTAGAAGATTTTATGCAGGGAACAAGCATACCCAGTAATTTATTAATGCCCTTGGCTTTGAGTGATATTTACCAAACAATGCAAGAGCAAGGAATACCGAAAGGAACGGCTATGGCATTATTATCAATATTTGGAATGGGTGTACAAACTTATAATAAACAATAGGAGGTATTATGAAAAGAATATTTTTAGTGATTGGATTTTGGTTAATCTTTGTAAGTTCATCTTTTGCGGCAGGGTCTTGTGTTCTTACACATACGGCTGACGTAGATATTGACGGAAGAAAAACGGTGGAACTTACCTGTACGGGTGACGGTTCAATAACAGCATATACATTTGTGCCGGGAAATTTCGGGGTAAAGGGATGGTATCTTTATAGCGTTACAACCGACCCCGGAACTGCACCAACGGCTGATTATGATATTACGTTTCTTGTCAATGGTGAGGATATTGCCGGTAGTCTGCTTTTAAATAGAAGTGCAACACTTACGCAGACAGTTGTTATTGCCCCGACTACGTTGGGTTATCATATATCTAAAGACGATATTGTGATTACGTTTACCAACAATACAGCAAATCCCTCAGTTATAGTTATGACATTACGTTTCGTAACTAATTAGGAGAAAGCTATGAAAAAACTATTTACGTTAATTTTACTTTTATTTGCAGTCACGGTTTTCGCTATACCTCCGACTCCTCCTAGTTCTGTTACCGGCCTTACAGACGCTTCCAACGTGGCTATCACTGGTGGCACAGTCAACAACACCGTTATCGGCGGCACGACTCCTGCGGCGGGGACGTTTAGCTCTCTTCTGGTTGGCGTAAATGCGGTTCTTACTTTACTTAATATTGACGACACCAAGGGTAACGGAGATACGGCTTATGTTTGGAGTGCGGATAAATCCTTTGACCAGTTAGCTCTTAAACAAGATGCTGATGCCGACCTTACAACCTACGCCGGAATAACTCCTTCTGCCAACGTGCAGACACTCTTAGGTTCAGCCGATTATGCAACTTTTTTAGATAATGTAGGCAGTTGGGGCCTGTCGGGAGTCATTACTGACGAGCAACTTGTCTGTATAGAAACAACGGGAGGACATAATCTTTTAAAGAGTTGCGGGGCAAAGACCACTTATACCGAACCCGCAACCAATATTCCTATCTGTAGGACAGGTGCAGGGACTACCGGTGCGTGTACTAATATTACCGATGTCGCTTACCTTCCTGCTGCGGGAACGGGATTGGTTGAACGCATCGGCGCAACCTTTGTTGGTACAGGTGCGGGTGGTGTAATTGAAGCGAACCAGATTGCTTACACCCATGTTCCTTATGCGGTTACAACCGTCAACCAATGGACTGTCGTTTGTGACGTTGATTCGGGCGCAACAGGGATCATCATTACGCCTTACATGGATGCTTATGCTGCCGATACCTTACCGACAACAACCATGTGTACGACAGGAACAGCCCCGCATACCACCGATGGGGCAGGGGCGGGTGGTTCAGTTCATCAGGCTTCTTGGGATTGTAACATAACAGCCATTCCAGCAGACAGCATAATAGGGTTTAAAGTAACCACTGCGCCAACAAGTGCAACGGCCTGTTCTGTAACTCTGAAAGTGACGAGGTAATAATTATGAAAAAAATAATATTCTTATTAATACTAATTCTGCTGACGTTTACAATACCTTCGTTTGCTACGGATTATTATGCCTGTCAGACAGGACAAAACATTAACGGTGATGCAACATGGTGTACGGCAGCACATAGGACAGGCTCTTGTGCGGGGGATAGAACTTACGAGGCGGGGGCAACGGTTCTTGCTGGAACCCATACACTTCACGCTAATGGGTGTGCGGCGATAGTTATTAATACGTCTGTTACGGCGACAAAGATCACCAATAAAACAGATGGTACGGGAACTGATGGGGGGCAGTTTACTCTTGCTACAGCAACAGGGGCTAATATTACCGCAGTTTTAGAGACAGGGGCTACTACGGATTTGCTGGCTATTTCCGGTAGTCAGGCTGGCACTCCTGTTTTGACAATTATAGCTACCACAGCAACAGCCGGATCAGCGGCAGGAATTGATTGTATCAACAGTAACCATACTGTTGGCACGATTGCCTTTCAGGGAACTCCAACAGGAGGCACAAATTCAACAGCCCACGCCATCTACCATTCAGGTGCGTCAGGAGGTTTTGCTATTACGGGCAGCCCAACACAGGGAACTGGTTACGGGCTAGTCACTTCCGGGTCTGGTGGTGCTTCAACGGTTGCGGGTGATTGTATTGGTTCGGATTCGGCTTACGGGTTTGGCTGTCAGGCCACGGGCGCAGGGACGATTACCGTTACCGGAAATATTGTCAATGGAACAAGGGGTGCTGGTGCAGTAGGGTCTATTGTCTGGACACCCGCCGCAGATGATTATGTCTTGTTTAAAGGTGGTACAGATGTTTACGCTTCACAGGCTCCCAATAAGGCAAAGGTTTTAAGTGATACATCAGTAGTCATTGCGACCACAGGGGCTTATGAGGCGGGAACGGCAACAGAAGGGGGAGCAACAGAAGGGGGAGGTGGAGCGTGGGGATTCTAAAAAGATTTCTTTTTGCGTTTTTACTTTTATTCATTCCTTTTGTTGGGTATGCCACAACCTATACCGTATGCAATTCTGGATGTACCGGAACAGTTATTCAAGATGTGATTGATGCTACTGACCTAAATAGTGATGATATATTAGAAGTTCGGGCTGATACAGAAGGCGGAAGCAAAACATACACCGAAAACATTACGATAGGTTCGGCTGACAGTGGAACAAGCGGACACCCTGTTATTGTAAGAGCAAGGTCTGGAGATACGATAACTATTGATGGAGATGATGTTAATACCGCTATATTCGTTGTCTCTGGTTCCTATATTACTATTGATGGTTTTCTATTGGTTAATCCGGGCTCTTATGGTTTTCTTGTAGGCGGTTCAAGTGCTGTTGCTAAAAATAGTGGTGTTACAATTCAGAACAACACTATCACCGCAACCGCAACGGCAAATACGAGTAATTCTATAGATGGGATTGTCGTAAGGTATGCTGATACCTGCACTGTTTATAACAACACCTACACCACAACAACAGGAACAAACGCAAATCAGTATGACGGAATTTATATTCAAGCCTCCACGAATGTTGATGTAAATAAAAACACCGTAGAGCTTAAAGCAGACAACTGGATTACGGAGGATATAGAAGCGGGTCACAATGATTGTATTCAGGTCGCCGGAGGGAATGGGTCTATTGCTTATGGCTCAACAGGAAACATAACAGTAAGAAACAATACCTGTTACCAAAACAATGCAATTACTAAAAACCGTCAGTTTATGTATTTCGAGTACGAGATAACAGGGTATCTTTATGTCTACAATAACGTCATGTGGAAACCTTCATCAAATGGAAGTTACGGATTATATAGACTGACCAACGGTGCGGATGAAACAGATAACGGAACGACATATTTTTATAACAACTCCATGTATATCGGAGGTGCGTCTGCCGGATGTTACGCTACCAATGTAGCAGATAGTTATATCAAGGGGAATATTTGTCACATTAACGCCGCTGGAAGTGCCGCAATCATTACTCTAAGGGCGGTAGTGGCGGATGCCAATGTTAATAATAACATAGGTTACAAAACGGCTACTGCAAGTTCTTTTAGGCTTTGGAATAGTGAAGCGAACGCTTTCTATACTTTTACACAATGGCAAGCGCTTGGGTATGATACAAACGGCACTTTTACTGACCCGTTATTTACTGATGTGGATGACCCACCTAATCTTGCACTTACATCTGGTTCACCAGCAAGAGAAATCGGTGTAGACTTATCGGGAACTTTTACAACGGATATTCTAGGTAATACCCGGCCTAACGTAGACGGTGCGTGGGATGCCGGAGCGTATGAATATGGCGCAGATGAAGAAACTCCTACTTATTACACAGTAACCATTTCTAAAACAGGTGATGGGTGCAGTATCAACAACGGTGCTTTTGAGGTCGTAGCGACCGAAAGCATAGACGCCGTTCCTGTGGTCAATAATGGTTGGAAAGGCACATGGGCGGGAACTTGCGGAGCTACAGGGGTGGTTAGTGACGGGGTGAAATACACCAAGACGCCAACGGAAGATTGTACAGTTAGTATTGCCTGTGAAGAAATACTGATATGGTAAGGAGAGGGCGGCTGTCTGCACGAACAGACCGTGACAACTAAATAAAGGAGAAAAGAATGGAGTCGTCAATAGTTCAGATTATTATTTCAACAATAACAATACCTATTTGCTTTTTGATTTTTCAGAGAACAATGAATAAGAATGATAAATTGAAAGAAAGATCTGAAGATAATTGGCGCGAAGAAGTAAAAGGAAAGTTTGATTCCATTAGTAAAAAAATAACATCGTTTTGTACTGATAATCACCATGAACACGATGAATTATATACAGCAAGAAACGATCTCCAAAACAAAATAGGAGCAATAGAAACAATTCATCATCAAAGAGGTTGCGATCAACCATTCCAAAGAAGGAGAGATTAATGAAATCAATCGAAATAAAAGAACTGCTTTACAACACCTTCGGCCATTTAACTGATCCGCAACTCATGGCTCTGACGATTTATGGTGAAGCCCGGGGAGAATCCAAAGATGGGAAGATTGCCGTTGGATCGGTTATTCTAGAGCGCGTGGATCATCGAAAATGGGACGGTGACACGATTCAAGAGGTTTGTTTAATGCCTTATCAATTTTCCTGCTATCTTCCAGCGGACCCGAATTATCCCGCGCTGAAATTAATTGCTCAGGATTGGGAAAACAAATTAAGAAATTCGCCCGATCTTGCAAGTTGCTTTTGGGTAGCACATGGATTGATTGAAGGACAGATCCCGAGAGAAAAAGAAATCGCCGCAAATCACGTTACGCAGTATAAGGTGATTGGTTGCCGCGCTAATTGGGAAAAAAGTATGCAGAAGATAACAGTAATCGGACACCATGAATTTTACTGTTAAATAAAAAAGTGTGGAGGTAAGGGTTATGAATTTTTTAGGTGTAGTTTCAGTTTTGGGAATTGTTATTCAAACCATTATTAAAGCAATACCGTTTGTCGAAGAATTATTCAAAGATGGCGCGGATAAGAAAGCGGCGGTGGTCGAAATGGCTCAGATTGCCGTTTCTGGCGTGGCTGATGGTGTTATTAAGAACAATCCGAATTGGGATTTTATTAAACCGATGGCTGAGAAGTTTATCGACGATGTGGTGGCTGCTGCCAATGCCATCGAGAAGGCAAACAAATCTTAGAAAGGAGGATCTTTTATGGATGCTACAACCGTAGCAGTTATCTTTGGTGCGTTGTATGCTGTATCTGAAGCCTTGTCTTTGATTCCTGCAATAAAAGCAAATGGCACAATACAGTTATTTTTTAATTTGATTAAAATTATTGCAGGTAAAAAATAATTTTTGTTTGGGAAAGGGATCGGTTGGGACCGGTTCCTTCCCACAATAAGGAGTAAACCAATGACAGTATCAGCAACCAATTTTCCTTTTGAAACAGTATGTGATGGTTCGACTTCGGTGTTTTATTTTACTTCGCCGATTATCAAGGCTGAAGATTTGGTGGTAACTAAACGAACCGCGGCCGGAATTGATACGATATTAACCCTCGGTACTGAATATGAAGTTACAGGGGAAAATAATAAATTCAGTTCCGGTGGATATATTACCACAGTCACATACGCTTCTGGAGCGAGGGCACTTAAAAATTGGGATTCTGGCGATACAATCATAATTGACAGAGATACGGACGTTACACAGGATAACGATTTTAAACCTGGCCGGAAGTTGGATTTGGCGCTGA
>JBAZJN010000036.1:0-8472 GCA_041651295.1 Patescibacteria group bacterium
TGCCGGCAATGGACGGATTAAGGCATTTTTACATGATAGCAAATGCAGCGTTGATATTGATTTTGGCGCAGATATGAAACGTATTGCTGACGACCATGACCGTGATATTTTTAATGCATAACGCCGACATCAGCAGGAGCGAGCCTGTGAGCGATCGGCTGTATGTATTTGTTATAATTTTTATTAAAAACTTTAAGGAGATACTAAAATGAAATTCAGAAAAAAACCAGTGATTATTGAAGCATGGCAGGTTGAAAACATTACTCTTTCTGGCGCTAAACAGTTGCATGTAATGAATGGTTTGCCGCTGTGGGCGGTTGGATCGCGTAATGGAAAATGCGGAATTATCATTCCTACGCTGGAAGGTGATCATTTGGCGGAAATTGGTGACTGGATAATCAAGGGCGTTGCCGGTGAATTTTATCCGTGTAAACCTGATATTTTTGAAGCAACGTATGAGCGTGTTATTTAATATTATAACGCAGAAATCAGCGGATGCGTAGCAGTCCGCTGGATTGCCGGGTTGGGCAATTATTGGCTGCGCAGAAAGTGACTTACGATGGCATATTTCCCAAATAGTTCGGCAGGAGAATGTTTTGATAACCAGTGCGCAAAATGTAAATACGGAGAAGAACCTTGCCCTATTGCATTGGTTCAGTCAAATTATAATTATCACGCCTGTAACAATGAGGTTGCAACGGCAATACTTAAATCGTTAGTGAAGGATGACGGAAGGTGCATGATGTTTGAATGTTTTAAAAATGATTTTGAAATAGATGCACAGCAAACGAAGCTGGTAATTTGATATGCCCAACATATAATATACCCGGCGGGCTTTTTGCGGGCAGAATGTGAAAGCGTATATCAATTAGCAGGTTATGAAGGAAATGTACTTAGTTTATTAAATCAGCCGGAGCGCAGCGATCGGCTGGAGTGACTGGTTATGCCGGTCAATAGAAGGAGGAGATATGGTTAAGAAAGAGACTATTAGAGAAAAGGACTTATTTAACGCTCTTTCAAATTTTGTAGATAAGATGGAAGCGCGATTAATCCAAAAAGAAAAAGAAGGGTTTTTCGGTTGGGATGACGAAGCCCATTTATCCAACATTGAGCTTTTAGGGAGAATTACAAAAGCACTCGGAGAACGCAAATATGTTGATGCAGCCAATATGTGCATGATGTTGGATTATCGCAAGGCACAACGCAGAACTCAGCGGACCCGCGCCGCTGAGCCTGAATAAAATTGCGGACGTTTCGCGGGGTCCGCTGGAGTGATTTGTTATGCAAAAATTTATCGTGATAGTGACAAATGAGATACTTGGAAACTCTCGGCATGAAATGACTCTTGACGAGATCAAGAGATTCAACTTGTGCGCCTATCGCTTGGCTGTTAAATCAGCAAAAAACTACGGGCAAGAGTATTCAGACGGAATGTGGACGGTTCGCGCTGCATAACAATTAATATACGTAATACGCATTTGCTGACACAATAAGAAAACGCATATTAATTAGCGAGTTGAGAAGGGTTTGAACTTATTACTTTAAAAAATCAGCCGGATAAGGGGCATAATAGACCAAAGGCCAGATAATTTCAGCGCCAGAGCCGAAAAGCCCCGAACTCCGGCGACAAATAAAAGGGAGGGAAAAATGGAAAACGCAGTACAGGTATATGAAGCAATGCCGTTAACGGCAGATCAGATCAGAGGGCAGGTAAATTTAATTCAAGAAGTAATGAAATCAGTAATGCGAGAAAACGAGCATTACGGGAAGATCCCCGGATGCGGTGACAAACCGTCATTGTTGAAACCCGGCGCGGAAAAATTAATGTTTACCTTTCGTTTAGTTGCCGATCCCGAAGTAGAAGTTTTTGACCTGTATCATCCCACGGTTCAGGGACACCGGGAATACCGCGTCAAGGTTAAGATTTCGTCAATCAACGGTACATACATGGGCGGCGGCATAGGTTCATGCTCAACGATGGAAGCGAAATATCGTTTCCGTGGCGGAGAGAAAATATCCACTAATGAGAAAGTTCCCACTGAATATTGGAATTTAAAAAAGGCCAATAAATTTGATGAAGCAAAAGCGTTGATCGGCGGCGATAATTACGGCGTTGCCAAGATTGACGGCTCATGGATGATTTGCGAGATCGGCGAAAAGCAGGAACACGACAACCCGGCAGACTTTTACAACACCTGTGAAAAAATGGCAAAGAAAAGGGCGTTGGTTGACGCTACATTAACCGTAACGGCGGCCTCTGACATCTTCACCCAGGACATTGAAGAACTGGTTGATAACGGCGTGATGACACCCAAACCGGAATCCAAGCCGCCCGTACAGGCCCCGCAGAAAAAAGAAATGAAAGACCCCAATGAACCGGCAACCGAAGCGCAGTTGAAGGCCATCAATACAATTCTCGGTAAATCGGGAATTAAAGACGATTTTGAAAAACATGAAAAAGTGTCGCGTATAATCGAAATGCCGGAGCCAAAAGTTATTGAGTCCTTCAGCCTCTTAACTAAAGGACAGGCCAGTAAAGTTATCGAAACATTAATGGCGGAACAGGTAAAATAATGGCGGTCGTAATCGACATAAAAACGGGCAAGGCCGAACCCTGGGCGCAACTTCAAACCGCCGCGCAATCGTTGTTAAATTGCTATGACGTGGCCTTTGAAAAAGAAGGTCACGTCTATACGGCGGACGGTAGAGTTTACCCTTCTATCACGCAAATATTAAGCGCGGAAGGTTTTATCAATACCGCTTTTTACGATGAATGGAGCCGTGACAGGGGTTCAATGGTTCATCTGGCCTGTCACTATGACATTACCGGCGAACTTGATGAGGACAGCCTTGACGACGAAATCCGCCCGTATCTGGCAGCTTTCAGGAAGTTCATGGCGGAAAGCGGCTTTAAAGTTGATAAATCCGAAGTCCCGGCAATTAATAAACTGTATGGGTACGCCGGAACACCTGACCTTGTGGGTTGCTTTCCAAAACCGACAGCGGCCAGACGCTTCGCCTTGGAACTCAACAAAGAGGGAAAGTATCATTTGATACCATTCACAGATCAGAACGATTTTAACGTATGGCAAGCCGCCGTTGCTTGCTATCACTGGAAAACTAACAACCTTAAAAGGAGATAATATGGAACAGACACCCGAAATCATTGAAGTCAACACATTGGCTTTGTCCGTACCGGAACAGGCAAAGCAGATCGTCAAGATCATTAATAACGATGACTACACCCGCGCCGGCCAGATACTTTTGACTATCAAGGAAATCCGCAAGAAGATCGAAAACACATTTAAGCCCATCAAGCAGAAAATGGACGCGGCCAAAAAAGAAGTCCTTGACCAAGAGAAACTTGCCGACAAACCCCTGGCAGAAGCGGAATCATATATCAAGCCTTTGATTGCACAATACAACGCCGAGCAGGAACGCATCAGACAGGAAGAAGAAAACCGGCTCCGCGAAATTGCCCGTAAGCAGGAAGAAGAAAGACGCTTGCAAGAGGCCGTTGCCGCCGAACAGTCCGGCAATAAGGAAGAAGCCGAAGCGATTATTGAAGCACCTGTGCAGGCTCCGCCGGTTGTGGTTCAGAAAACCGTCCCGAAAGTCCAGGGAGTTTCCTTCACAAAACTATGGAAATTCCGCATTACCAATGCCGCGCTGATACCGCGTGAATACATGATCCCACACGAACAGGCCATCGGTTCTGTTGTTAGAAACACAAAAGGCGCAATACAAATTCCGGGCATTGAGATTTATAGCGAAGATTCAGTATCGGCTGGCCGGAGAGCCGCATAACAAGGGCGTGTGGCGGTTGCATAAAACCTAGACACAGAGCCTCAGTAAGTGCATATAGGCAATCCAACTGCCACGCCCGAAGGAGGAGAAATGAAAGAACTGGCAAAGCTGATTGATAGTTTAATACCAACAGAAGAAATATCAGATACGCAAAATAATATCAAGCAAGCCATCCTCAAGAGGGATGCGGAGAAGGACAAGCGCATTGCCGAGCTGGAAGACGAGTTAGCATCATATATAAGGCGTTCATTGTTTATTCCAATACTACAGGTCAAACATAGCGAATTATGCCAAGAGATAGAAAAATTACCAGCGTCAGAACAACAAACCAAAGTATCAATTCTTTGCAGTGAATTGATTAGAAATATTTCACTGACTAGAACAGAGAAACGCATTGCCGAACTTGTCAGCAAAAACAATGCGATGAAGAAATATAAATTGTTCTTTGAGTCTTGCTCCTGCCTATTTGCCGAAGGTGTAGAACTTATGACCAGAACAGAAATTTACGAATGTATTAAAAAAGAAACCAAATTACTTGAGGGAGAAACCGAAATTTACAGAATTGACAGGCGGTTGTCGTCACGTTCGGACAAGTAAATATTCTGCAATCTGCTATAGCGCCCTTGTTGGGCACTTTTATTCCATAATAGAAAGGAGGTGAAATAAATGAACTTTGGAATGGCCTTAGAAAATTTAAAGAATGGGCACAAGGTATACCGCGAAGGTTGGAATGGTAAGGGGATGTGGTTGGTTCTTATGCCTGAATTAAATCTACCCCCGTTTTCCAGTCAGGAACCGGGTGCGAAGGTTAATGATCGGACTGCAAAACATATCGGTGTCGATACTCCGTTGCATTGCAATCCCTACATCGTCATGTGGACAGCCGACCAGAAATGGCAACCGGGCTGGCTGGCTTCACAGACCGATATGCTGGCTGATGATTGGCTTGTATTAACGGATTAACCACATGGGCCTTGGTACTGAATAATCACGGTGCCAAGGCCCAACGCCGGAGCTAACCGGCGAGCGTAGCGGAGGTCGGCGTCTAGCGACTTTGTTATCTGATTTTTGAGGGTTTAAAAATGAATACTTATACATCAAATTCAACATTGTTCTGCCACTGGTGTAAAATACCTTTGGGCAATGCTTCACAGGTAATTTATTTAAACGGCAATTTACCGATCTGCGATTTATGTTTATCAAAACAAGTAACTCCTAAAAGAACAGAATACGATGATGAGGTTGATAGAATAAAAATTTTAATCCAAGATGAGGGAGCAATAGATGAAAAAGAAAATAATGGTTGATATAGAAGTCATCAAGAAGAAAATATTAAATATGTTGCCATTTGTGTCTCGAAAAGAACATTTATATATTGTCGCCAGTCTGCAAGAGAAACATCGTAGAGATTTATCTGCTACGGAACAAGCAGTAAGCAAAGAAATTGATAAAATTGGGAAGGTGCTTGATAAAATAGCAACAATACAGTGGAGGCGTGAAGGTGGCGATAAGTATGGTATGTATTTGACATTCAATCCAGGAGGCTTTGGTGGTTTTCACCAATACGAAGATTTGAAATATATTGCTATGGCAATGGGCAGGAGAGTTGAAGAAGAATTTGCCACAGCATATTATGTTTTTTATAACGCTGTCCAATCGGGGAAAATAATCAGACCCGATACTTGTGAGAAATGCGGTTCATCTAAGAACATTCAAGCCCACCATGACGATTATTCAAAGCCATTAGACGTAAAATGGTTATGTGCAAAATGTCATAATAAGAAACACCATCGCCCTAAAACGGTTCTTGGAAGGAAATTATTAGAGTTACGAAATAAAGCAATAAAGAACGGTATGGTGCTAAAAACGGCAGATGAAATATTAAACGAAAAACATCAAAACAGAATTTAATAGTCGCACAGTTCGACTATTCCTCATCATCTTTATTTTTAAATTGCCGCACAGCATTAAACTCTATTGTCTCGCGCTTCAAACGATCAACGCCCTTTAAGCCGTCTTTGGTTTTGTATTCTTCAAGAAGAATTATTTCCTCTATTGCCTTGCCCAAATTCCCAAGCCATCCGGCCATTCTTGAAGCGCCCAGCCACAATGCGGGGTTAAATCCCTGAATAAGAGTATTTGCTTCGCGGAACGCCCTGAATTTCAGCTTTCCGATGAAGCTGTCATCTTCTTCATCGACACCCAACATCATCATGGTAATTGTCACAAAGGCCGTCATTTCAATGAACCTGTATATTTCTATAGCCTCTTTGGTTGTCAGTGCTTCTTTAACGCCCATCTTCCCCTGTCGCGCGGAGTTTAAATCTTTGGCATATTGCCCCATGTCTTTGAGTAATGTTCTCAAAAAGGGAATGGCCCATGTTTTATATTGCATATAAGCATTCCCGATCGATGTTGATCCGATAAGGGAATTGGAGCCAGAAACAACCCGATACCGGCCTTTTTCAAGGGTTATTTCAGCAAGCCTTTCTGTTGATATTGTTTCAGAATTATACTCCTGTTCGGTCATCATTCCCAAAAGCAGCTGTTTGTCTGCAAACCGTGTGCTGGCGTGGAACATTCCAAACATGGCAGTCATCAGTCTTTGGTTGATCTGGTCGCCCGGGGCGGTCAATGACTCCCATAAACTTCTGTCCGTAAAGGCTTCATATTTTTTAATGATCCGCTTGCCCTGAGCTGTTGCCATTCTTGCCGAACCAAGCGCCATGCCTTTGTCGCCCAATATTTGTCGGTTTGTTACCTGTTCGCCAAGTACACTCGCCATACCCGCGGGAATGGAAAAACCTAAGTCTTTCACGGTCAAAAAGGTTCTCAATGCCCTGATGCCGACATCAACCTGGCCGCCCTGTCTTAAAACCGAATCATAGCTGATCTTCCGGCCCTTTTTATTGTTGATCCACTTATTGACAAAAGTTTTCAAAGAGCGATCCATCTCTAAACCCCTGGGCGTGTATCGCATCGGGGTTAAAGATTGCGTGTAAATATCCAAATAAGGAATTGTCGCGTCAAACATTTTCACTCTTTCAAACATTCTTACATAGGTCATAAATACCCTGACTAAGTTCTGGGACGGGTCCAACTCTCCGGTTCTATGAAGCATGAATTGAAAGAATTTTTCTTTTGGTAATATCAGGCCGGTAGCGTCATCCAGAATATTAAATCCCATCATATCCTCTTGATACGCGGTAAATAGACTATTTACGCCCTCTTTCAGCCCTTTATCTCTGACATTCTCCAAAAAGGTTTTACGGATATGCGTAATGTAGTTTTGTCGGCCTTTGTCCAAGCCTCGCACAGATATCAGATATTCAAGAGCATTCGCAAAATATTGATCTATGTAATGCACAAGCCTCATTTGCGCCTTTGTTAATTGTTGGGCAAGTGCGTTTTTCATTGATTGCGGAGATTCCAGATATTCAAACTCTATTTTGTTCCGTGGGATCAGTCTGTCAATAATGCTCCGCTTAATAGATTTATTCGCTTTCTTCGCAAGGTCATAGACCTCTGATTCGATATTGTGAATTTTCAGTTCCGCGCCTATTGTCGCCTCGGTCATTCTGGTAACCAGCAAATCAAAGAAAGGGTCTTGATCTCTTAACGAAGCGTCCCATTTAAAAGATTCATTCCAGGCAACCACCGGCTCAAAATAATAAATTTGATCTTGCCCCGCCTCTTGACGTTTTGCGTTCATTTCATCGGCAAGAAAACGCCGCGCTTTATCAACTGAACCGTGTTTAATAACATCGTCTTTTGTCGGTTTAATCGTCTCAATCAACTGGGCGGGCGGAAGTCCCTTCTTTTCCCGCATGGCATTTATTTCTTTCAACAGGTTTTCTTTCGCTTCCCGCCATGTCCTGATCCCTGCAAGGTTTGTCCGGTCAACCGTTTCAAGTTCCCTCTGGGTCAGGAAAACATCATCATACTGGAACGGTTCTAATAGTTGCGCGAACTGCCTCAACTGTTCTGTTGTCATTTCGGAAATTGACGGCAGTTCCAAAGACCTTCTGTAATTGTCAACCTTTTGAAGTCTCTTTTCTTCAATCAGTCTTATCAACTGCGCTCTGGCAAATTGATTTTCCTTGAAGTCAATCGCTTTCAGATTTACGTCTTTTAAGTATTGAGCAAATTCCTGTTCGTCCATTAAAAGAGGATTCTTCTTTGAGATTTTGCTCATGTCATTATCAGTCAGGCCGAAGTAATCACGGACGTTCTTAAGGGTAGATTTACGTTGTGCCATCCACTTAATCGAGTTTTTCAGCTTCTTCAGTTCCGCGGCATTGCCCTCTTGAAAAGCTATTCTTGCCTTATTGACTGCCCTTGTAAACTCCGCCCTTGATACCTGTTCATTTTCATATATCTCTTGTAAATATTCAGCTTCAGCTTTATTTGATGTTTTCGAGATAACTTCTTTTTTGCTTTTGTTGCTCAATAAGTCCATCATCAAATCGTTGTCGTTAGTGTCCCATTCCTGCGCGACTTCATCCAGTTTTAAAGTGCCGTCTTTCTTGACAACGCCGGGGCGCTTTTTCATTAATATGCCAACATCTTCTTTGCCCCAATCCACAATAAGGGAATCATAATTTAAGCCGCCACGCTCTTTAATATATTTGGCAATTTCAAACATAGGGTCAGCGTTTACAGCGT
>JBAZJN010000037.1:0-8117 GCA_041651295.1 Patescibacteria group bacterium
TCAATAGAATATTCCCAGTTTTTATTCTCGTATACTTGCTCTGGAGCGTCCAGTGAAGGGCGTTCAGCAAATAGACAATTGAGAGTTTCCTTGATTCCAGTGCCATCATACAGATACCAATACGCGTCAGCGTCAGTTCCAGCAGCCGAGAGAGCCAAACGTGGCCATACCAACACTCTTACTTTACCTTTTAGAGGATTGAGGTCGTTGTTTGCACTTCCAGGAAGATACTGAGAGTTGCAAATACGTTCTGCAATATCCTGAAGTTCAGGAGACACAACCAAGGTATCATACCTGATTGGCCGAACTAAATTGTTCGGGTCCTTATGCTTCAAGCCTTGAGCTATCATATAGACAATCGCTTGTCTTGATAGTGCAGGATTGGTATTTGTTCCGTCAGAAATTATATTCGAGAAAGTGTTGCTCGTTACGGGGTTGGAGTGAGTCGCGTTGAACAACTCGAGGCCATCAGGTCCAACAGAGGCAACCGTTTCACCATAAACATCTGTATAAGATGTCGACCACCCATTAATGAGTCGGTCAGCAAGGCTTTGGTCAACTTTGTCAAACGCGTCATCAGAAATAGAACGGACAATGCTTTCAATTTGATTGTGTAAATCAAATTTTCGCATTGCTTTCGTCACATCGACGATTGCGCCGTAATATTCCTGAGTCCAACTGATGTCATCTCCTTGTTCAGCATTGACTTTCGGCAGGTCTTGGCCAGAAGTTACCTTCTTGATACCAGAGATTCCATGAAGGACCAAATGGTCATAGGTTCGACGTTCTGTGTCAAACACATTGAACACACTGAATCCTACGTTCTCGGAGACCTTGCGCTTTGCCACCTCGCTAAATATGCTTTGCAAATCGTCGGTCAATGCCGCGAAATCTGAAACTAAAATAGGCATATGATTAAGCTATTGTGTGCGTAAAGTATCCAAGTACCGTTGTCGATGTTTCGGCAGCTCCGACGATGTCGGTGACATAAAAATCGTTATAAGTCGAACCGTCGGGATCGATTGTGCCAGAAGTTGCTATGTCTGCATAGGTTCCTCTGTCAACGACTGAAACCACATGACTGCACCCTGCTTCGAACTGAATATCGGGGTCAGTAGGAATGACTGTTATTAGCGTATGCTGCGAATCACTTGTGGTCACATCTTCCATCGCCACGAATCTCGTATCCTGGTAAGAACCAGTTTCGATAACGGTCAAATAACCGCTAGACCACTTAAGGCCCATTCCTTTGGTGATAGTTTGGCTAACTGCCAACGGAAGTTGGCAAAGTCGTCCACTGTCGTATCGAATTGGTCGAAAAGACATATATTTTGACTTGGATTTTAATTAAGTCGCAAAGCGAGTGTCGACCGTTGCTTAGTACCACTCGCTCACCGGAACTTTCTTCGGTATGACCGATTTTTTCTCCGGCGGCGTTCCACCCTTATTCGCACCAGAACCAGCTGGAATTTGTTTATCGCCAGAGAGTTTAGAAGCGGCTTTTTTACTTTCCTCTTCATCGACAATTGCTTGTCCTCCCTCGTTAAACAACCAATCGGCCTTAGCTGCCTTAATCGCTTTGACAAATGCAGCGGATGATGTGTCGCCAACGGGATTTCGATAACATTTCATTATCTCATCCCAATGGGTATTGACTACCTCATCTTTTTCAGCCTCTGATATCGCAGCCTTTTGATTAAGTTCTACCTTAGTCACTGGCCTCGTATCATCTGATTCGGTTTTAGCTGGAGGAGTAACATTACTTTTTTTAAAGGTCTTGAGCTTCTCTTTTGTCGAAAGGAGCCCGGCCTTATAATGTTCTTTGTCGCTTTTCAGCTTCTCCAGTTGCGCTTTGGTTAAGACTACCGTATCATCTCCAGCATCGATTTCTTTTTCATCGAGCACGGTGTCCTCGTGTTTCAGAGTTTCATCTAGCTCTTTGTCCAAGTTATCGGCGTCGGTTGATTCGGGCGTTTTTTCTTCTGGTTGGCCAGTTCCAGCGGGAGTTTTCTCTTCTCCCTCATTAAAGCCAAGTGTTCTATCTCCCATATTTATTAAACCTTATTTTCACCTATTGGTTCTAAACGGGATAGGTCAGCACCCGCATGTTAGATATTATCCAGGTCCCGGATAAAGGACTGGGTTTCATTCACTTTACGTGCCAAAAAGGCGGAGCAATTTGGCTTTCAAGTGAATGAAACTCAAGCCTCCAAACCAAGCTCCGCCTTGGATTTTTATTCAGTTTTTTTCTTGTCTCCTTCTGAATCTTTAACTTCCTCGAACGCATTACACCAATCATCATACAACACCGCACCACGACCCGAGAAATCATCATCGCTTTTTAAAAGCAAATCTCGAATTGCATACACACTTTCCGCGTTTGCCGGCGTTACATCTATTATCATTTCTTCCTCGATATACTCGGCCCATTCTTTATTAAATCCATTACTATCAACAATCTTGTATCTCTTATTTGGTGATGGCGTTGAATCAGTTGTCTCGGTTTCTTTAAATTCAACACTTTTAACACCATTCTTATCGACGGTTTCGACTTGTTCACCAACAACATAGACTGTTTTACCTTCTTTATTCTTTTCAGAATATTTGGCAAGCAAATCCTGTTTTGTTTGATTAATTTCCTTGATTCTATCAATCAACAACCTGACAAACCTAGTCCTATTTCTGCTTATTTTTCCATGAAGTTTCTGATTCTCGAGCCATGTTTGGATGCTCGGTGTTCCAGGAATATCAATAAAAAAATAATTCTTCAATTTCAATATTTTCATTTTCGTGATTTAAGCTCTTGTTTGAGCTTTTTTAACCGTTTATCTTCTTTTTTCCAGGCTTGGTCGACCCTTTGCAGTAGCAGAAGAACCTCGAGGCGTTGCCCGATGCTCAATTGATAATTATCTGCACTCAAACCTATTCCTATTGTTTTCAAAATTTGGAGATCTCTCTTCCGAAAATATTCCCTGAATCCCATGTCACCGTACTGCCTAACTAGCCAATCATCTATCTTCTTATCATTGATGCCATGATATGTTTCATCGTTCTTGAGAAGTTTGAAAAATATCTTAATTAATAGTTTCCGCCACATATTAATTTTGGCTTACTCAGTCGCATTGTCGGCTGATATTGCCTTTAATTGTTCATTATCTTGTTTTCTTAATTCTTCATTCATCACTCCTTGCTTTTGTTGTTTTACCTGTTCATCTTTCATTTGATTATATTGGTCGAGTTTTTTTGTATATTTTCCTGGTTTGTCGTCGTATGCTTCACAAATCTGAGTAAAATATTCTTTTTGATTGAGCACAACAATTTGCGGAAATAATTTCGCAATTGTTGATACTTTCTCTAATATTTCTGCCTGTTTTCGTCCTTGACTCTGTTTGATTAAACTTGCCGGAATAACCTCAATATTCACCCTGTAATTATCCAAATAATCCTCAGGAACAACACGCTTCTTAAACGCTATACCTTCCCTTCTCATCATCTCTTCTTCAACTGAAACTTCACGTTGAATTTTCGCCTTATCTTTTAACGCAAAGTTTTTAAATTGAATTGCAAGAATTCCAATCTCGCCGGTTTCTCTGTCTAGTGTTGCATTATCAATCACATATGTCCTGTACACCTTCAATTGTTTATTATCTTCAACAATAGTCCTTGGTTGTGGATAATTCAATTGAATATTCGCGAGTCTTAAACTAAACTTTTGTCGCCATAAATCAGCAATCATTTCTTTGTGAATCAAGCGAAGTTCTTGAATATGCTCTTCAGACAAAACAATTTCTCTCGCTGTTGCGTTTTTCTTTGTCAACATATTCGGAAGCGCCGGTGCGGCGTCAGTTATTTCTTGACTGATAAGTCTAAGCATTTCAACATCACCCGTATTAATTCCCTGAACGGGAACCTCTTTTACTTGATTTACATCTTCAACAGAAATTTGTGTTGAATCAGTTACCCATTGATCTTCGAGATTGAATGCGTCTTGATTTACTCTTCCGACGAGAAGTCCCGGTTTCATGCTCTTCCATTGTTTATCGAGCATGTTATTCCTAGTCGTCTCATAATCGTCAACCTTCCCCGCCATTGAATCAGCAAAACTTTTACCATATGCAAAATGTTTATTCACAAACGGTTCCCATATTGCTTTCGCAAATGGATAAACTTTCTTACCATTCACTCGCCACAACAACGGCGCATCCATTAATATAACACCATTCGCAATAATTAAATAACTATCGATAAGACGATTATAATATCGAATCACTTCAATCGGTTGCTTTTCATTTGTTCTTTGCTTCCATTTACTTTGATAATAAAAATTGTCAGTATCGGCATCTGTCAATTGAGCAGATGTTTTAACAAACTTCGCGTCTGGATAATTACCAAACTCATAATTAAAAAGTTCTTCATCATAATATCTTATCCAACACAAATCCGGTTGATCTTGAATATTGTGAATATAAAAATCTCTAAGATATAATTCAAGTGTCGGCATTAAAAAACTCAAACACTTGTCGTCAACATCAACCTCTTTCTCATAAAACTCGACCCGACCGGTAATTGCGTCATAACTCTTAATAAATTTCTGTTTGTATTTCGTTTTTAAATAACCCTCATATTTGAATACCGTTCCTTGACTTCCACACTCCCAACTTTCCCAAAAATTCTCAATGATTGGATTTTCTTCCTGCAAATAAGACCCATTAATCAACCACTTTGCCGTCTCCGCTCTATCAAAATCAAGCACATTATTTTCACCATATGCTTTTACTTCCATCTCGGGAACTTCAAGCGAAAAACTTGCCATCACTTTCTTCATCGCATCCCTAATTATCGTCGTTGGGTTGTTTGCTTGCCACTCTTCTTTCGGAGGATCGCACGAATCATTCGAAACAGCATAAACATTCAATCGTTTATTGTTATAATCAAGATATTGTTTGAGTGTTTTGCTTCCAAATTCATTATATTTCTGGCTTCTCACATCTATCATTTCAGCAGCCGCTTTATAAACCTTACTTCGCATATTTATCGCTCTCTCGTTTGGCCTGTAAGAATTACTCGTCTTTTCAACAGGAGTAACGACAATGCTTTCTTGCAATTTTTTGTTTGGCATTTTATCTTAAACCTGCTCTTCTTGCTCTCATTTTTTCTTTCATCATCTTCCGCAAAAAGAAACGGTCTTCATTTGTTATTGGATTCATTGGAAACGGCTTAATCATTTGTGGCATATATGCTTCTGCGTCAACCACATCATTCGTCATGCCTTGTGGAAAGTTCATTTGTTCTTCCTCAAGGTCTTTACATTCGCCCGTGATATGAAATATCGTATGGCTTTCATAATACGGAAGCAATGCCCTGACTCTTCCTTCCTTTGAAATCCCCTTATGTTTTAACGGAATTATCAATGGAAATTTGTTCCTGAGTCTGCACTCTTCATCAAAAAACGGCTTAATCACTTTTAAATAAATTGTCTCTTCAATCCCAACTGCCTCTAAGTTATGGAATGTCCACAACGAAAATATATCATTTATCAATTGGAGAGGACTCTCTTTCACTCGCCACGCCTTAATGTTCCATCTGTTATTCGAATCATAATAATTCAAGCACATTCCAATGTAATCAGCTTCAGCATCTTGGTCAATTGCCGTATCAATCGTCAAATATCTTCTTGTTTGTAATGCGTTAACTTCATTCCAACTTCGATACTGATAAAACTCTTGTCTAAACTCTTGGTCTTCACTCGCAATCGGTTCTTGCTGATATAATGCTGACCAATCGTAATTCCCGACAGTCGTCTTCATCTTTGATAATGCGGCAAAATTATATTTGTCTGGCCACAACGGTTCGCCTTGTTTCCTGAACTCTTCATCTTTGATTGCTAGTGCTGGAAACTTAATCACTGTCCACTGTTCAGAGTCTGGGTCGTCTTCCATTTTCTTAAGGAGCATCCCCGCTAAATCATACTTATGCCACCTGGTCATAATCAGGATGACGGCTCCGTCTTTTTCTAACCTCGTATATGCAGTCGATGTATACCAATCATACACCATTTTCCTCGTCGTCTCTGATTCGGCTTCTTGCCTATTTTTCAATGGGTCATCGATGATGAAAATATTTGCTCCTCTTCCCGTCACTGCTCCACCAACACCGACCGCAGTATATCCTCCCTTGTCATTCGTGAGCCACTTTGCTTTACTCTTCGAGTCTTCCATTAAATGCGTATCAAACAACTCTGAATATTCTTGCGTATCAACTAAATTCCTTGTCTTATAACCGAAGTCCTGGGCGAGTTCTGCCGAATATGAACTGGTGATTATTTCTTTTTCGGGATGTTTTCCTAAATACCATGCTGGAAAATCAATACTCGCTAATTCACTTTTGCCATGTCTCGGCGGCACAAATATCATGAGCCGCTTAATCTCGCCGCGTTCGACCGCCATTAATGCTTCCGCTATCTTCTCGTGGAGCCAGATTGCTTCATATCTCGGGTTTGTGTATATCGAAAAATCAATCAGGTCACTTCTGGCCGCTACCTTGCACGCCTCCAGCTCTTCGTCTGAATATTTTGTCTGCTTGTTCATCGGTTAATGAAAATTTAATATCACCACCATCGGGACCAGAGTGAAAGTTTTTTTGAGCGGCTTTGCCAAACGCCCTGTCCATCAAACTTGTTATCGCTTGATTTTCTGGTTTATTCGTCGCAACAATATAAAGATTTTCATCAACCACTCCGCCCTCACCATTCGTTTCCTCTAAAACTTTAGTAATTGTTTCAACATCCTCAACAACCACTAACTTGCTCTTTTTCTCTTTTCCTTCCTTCCATTCGATTTTTTGTAAAACAGTAATTGAGCCGAATGCTAAAACTGCCTGCGAATTTATTAATTTATTTGCAATCTTAAATATGCGCTGATTAACCGCCTTCTCAACGGCCTCTCTTTCTAATGTCTCTGCATTCTTTTTTCCTTTAGGCCGTCCACCTCCTGGTCTTTTTCCACCTCTTGTACCCATAAATGATTATTTTACAAACAAATCAAAACTTGATAATTTATCAAAAACATGTCAAAATCATACTTTTTCAAAAAAATGAGCTCCAGAATCGCGTTCAGACACATTCTTTTTCGTGTCCTATACATCAATATATCAAACTTTTCATCAAATCAATAAAAAAAACAGACTACAAAAGTCTGTCCACTATCACACAATTAACTAAAATATTTATATTTTTCATCAATATTTTCCTTAATTTTTGAAGGTCTTAACAGAATAAATTTTCCGTTGAAACCCCCCGAAGCTAAGGCTTGAGGAGGAAAAAACAAAAACCACATTCACGTGCTTACCATTATATCATGCATTCAAAAAAAAGTACAATGTTCTTTCCGCATAATCTTAATTGAATTGTTAATAATGTGTTAATAAGCCCGCATAATTCACCAGTGTACAAAAAACTCAAAACGTGCTAAGATGGATACATGACAAATATGATGAATACAATTTTTGAATACTTACACGCCCCAACGAGCGGCCCTTCATTAGGCCAGTCATCTCGCTGGGGTTTTTAATTACTCAAATTATGTACAGAGGCTACATCCCAATATGGCGAAAAACACTTACAAACTCGATGTCAGACGACCTGAGATACCTTGGGTTGTGGGTCCGCCTCTTATTAATGGCTAATTATAAAGAAAAAACGACCATTTTTAATGGCACGAGTATCACAATTAAACCTGGTCAACTCATCACAAGTTGTGAGAAATTAGCACAAAAATCAAAAATTAGCAGAAGTACGGTGGATAGGATACTCGATTGGTTCGAAAATGAGCAACAGATTGAGCAACTGAAAACTAATAGATATCGTGTTATTACCATACTTAATTGGGATAATTACCAAATACGTGAGCAACCGAATGAGCAACCAAAGAGGAACCAAAGAGGAACCAAAGAGGAACCAAAAGACACATCTAAAGAAAGAAGAAGAAAGATAAAGAATGTAGAAGTTAGCGGCGAGGCCGCAAAACCTGAAAAGCCTCCACTTAATGAAAACTCGAAACAAGCAGACTCTCAACACAATTCCAATCACGTTAGTGGGACAACGGGGATTGAAGAAGCTT
>JBAZJN010000038.1:0-7067 GCA_041651295.1 Patescibacteria group bacterium
GGGTATAACCGGACCGGAACAAACTAACGCAGAAATGAATTGGTGGGGAGTAGAAACTGGCCCGACAGCAGAAATGGTTTACGCTAATGTTGATTTTCGACCGTGGTGCGTTGAAGAAGCTTGCACAACGGTTGATGCTGATTCGCCAACCACAACAATTACATCTTCAGCAACTTCACCGACCAATCTTCCTGTAATTCCGTTCATTATCACTTTTAGTGAAGCCGTAACAGATTTTACTGCCGATGATATTGTGGTGGCTAATGGAATCAAAGGAACACTTGACGGTTCAAGTTTAACTTACACAATTGATATTACGCCCGTAGATCAAGGCGCAGTGACAGTAAATGTCGACGCTGAAGTCGTGTGGGACGCTTCAGGTAATTACAATACCGTCGCAACACCGTTCAGTATTACTTACGACTCTGCTGCTCCAATAGCGACGGTTGCTTACTCAACAGAGGTGCTGACGAATCAAGACGTTACCGCGACTATGACGGCAAACGAAACGGTTACCGTAACTAGCGAGGGAGGATTAAGCCATGTATTTACAGATAACGGAAGCTTTAACTTTACGTTTGTTGATACGGCAGGCAACACAGGATCGGTGACAGCAACGGTAGCAAATATCGATAAAACCCTTCCAATAGTGGAAATTAATTCTCCCGGCTTGGAAGCTAAGGTTAATGGTAATACGAAAATCACCTTTACTACCGACGAAAATTCTCCTCAATGTTCGGTAAATAACACTAATTGGATTACTTGCGTGTCAAATACAACTATTCTTGATGGCATCACCGGATTTGCTGAATTACCACAAGGTACTTTCAATCTCTATCTACGAGATACCGATGCCGCCAGCAATATAGGAACGGATATTGTTTCGCTAACTAAAGATACAGTATCTCCCACTGTTGTTTCTCATGTTCCGACGATAAATGCGGTCAATGTTGAACCGGACAACGATATTGTCATAACCTTCAGCGAAGCGGTGATTGTTGAAACTGGCGATGTAACATTCAGTCCTTCTATTACTGGTAATTTAGAAATCACCGGAACAGATGTAATCACTATTAATCCAATTAATCCACTAGAAAGCAACACCAGCTACACAATTACGCTTTCCGGAGTGACTGATTTAGCGGGGAACGCGATGGCCGATTATAGCAATGTTAAATTTACTACAGCCACTCATTACAATGTTCCTCTTTATTCCAATGTCGGCGGCTGGAATCTGATTTCATTACCGGTTGTTCCCAACGACAAGACAACCAGTGTTGTTCTTGGCGCCGCTTCGCAGAATATCGACGCAGTCTGGTCGTTTGATCCGACAAATCCCAACGCCGATGAAAGCGGTTGGTTAATGTATTCGCCAAACGATCCCGAAGGAACCAGAAACCTCGATCAAATGACGACAGGCTACGGCTACTGGGTAAGCGTGACAGCCAATACAAACATCAGTGGCTGGGGTAGTTTATTAACAGCCGGCCCGACCGTTCCTCCGTCAAGAGACTTGAATTCAGGTTGGAATCTTATCGGCTATTATCAAATTCCCGGAGAAGATAACAGCACACCGGCCAACGCTTTCTCAAGCTTGGGAGGCAATTACACGGGCTTGTGGGGATTTGATAACAATGGCGGTGTCTTTAAGTCATTAATTGATACGATTTTACCCGGCGACGCATTCTGGATTTCATTGCCCGCCGCTAAAACCTATTCCCCGAGCAATATCAGATAGAACACACGAGCAAGGATACGGTCTCCCTTAGAGGATTCCGTATCCTTGTGTTGACAAAAATATTAATCTGTGTTATATTTGAGAATATCATTTATGAAATTGTCTCAAAAAATATTTACAATCTCTCTTTTGACAATTTTATTGTTGCCTTTTTTAGCGTCAGCTGCTAATCCGGGCATCCCTCATAAATTCTACGGCACGGTAACTTTTACCAGTGGTACAACTCCTAATGGCCTTTTAGTTGAAGCGAAAATTAATAACGTAATTTTAGGCACTTCGGTAACCGTAGATGGGAAGTACGGCTATAATCCAGACCTACTTTTTGTAACCGATCCTCAAAACACTAACGCTGGAAAAACTGTCGAGTTTTATATTGCAGGCATTAAAACAACTCAAACAGCCGCCTTTGTTAACGGAGAATCCACGAACCTTAATTTAATAATGCCTAGCGATACTGTTACCGGGAATGGTACAGATGTTTCTCTTAATTCCGCCAATGCGGGAGAGGCGGATATGCCCACAGGAGCAACCATTATTGTCCTTACTAATACAACAGTGTTGGATTTCTCAAGCTCTAAAATCTCACAAACCTCAACCGATGTGACGGTGGGAGGTAATATTGTGGCATTGACCCAAAAAGTTATCTTAAAATCAGGGGTTGATGCTCAACCGATTGTGTTGATTAATTCGAGCTTAAGCAATGTCAGCGCAAGTATTCCTGATGGGACAAAAATTCAAGGCTCAGCCGGTTGGGATGGAAAAATAACGCCGCCAGTTGCAGGTACGTCAAGCGGAACTGCTCCGGCGGGATTTAGCGTCGGCAGTACGGTTATTTCAATTGGTTCGTCCGAAGGCACTTTGGTTTTTGATAAACCTATTACGATATTACTTACAGGTGTTACCGGAACTGTTGGATACAAGCCATCCGAATCAGATACCTGGATACAGATAACTAATACCTGTGGTGGAAATTATACTACACCGACCCCGCCGACTTATCCGGGCGAATGTGCAATCAATAATGGAACTGATACTAAAATTGTAACTTATCACTTTACAACTTTCGGTTCGCTTACAGTTAATCCAACGCCAACACCGGCGCCGAGCGGTGGTAGCGGAGGAGGTGGAGGAGGTATTAGCACACCAGCCGATACCACAGCTCCTTCAATTAGCACAACAAATGCCGTAGTTGGAGATACGACCGCTGTTATTACCTGGCAAACCAATGAAGCATCTGTTTCTTGGATAGTTTACGGCAAAACCACAACCTATGGCGAAGAAATAAAAACGACGAGTTATCTCACGTCCCATTCCGTTACTTTAACTGGCCTATCGTCAGCAACCACTTACCACTATCAATTAAAATCTAAAGATATTAATGAAAATATCGGCAGCTATACCGATGGAACCTTTACCACCCTAGCTTTAGGTGAAAAGACAAAGGGTGATATTAATAAAGACAATAAAGTAGATATCTTTGATTTTAATACCATAATGGTTAATTGGGGAGATAATCCAGCCAACCTCGCTGCCGATTTAGACGGCAACGATAAAGTAGATATCTTTGATTTCAATTTATTAATGGTCAACTGGACCGGTTAATTAAAATAAAACCATGAAAAAAACCATATTTACATTATTAATAGGATTAGCCGCTTTACTCTTAACAATGCCCGTATTTGCGGCTACAACCGTTTCTTTGTCGCCAACCAACATTAACGCAACTGAGGGTCAAAACTTCAATTTAACGGTCAAAATAGACCCCCAGGGCCTTAAAAACTACACCGCCAAGATAGAATTGACATATCCAACCGATCTTTTAAGGGTAAACTCTTTTACCTTCGGAACTAGCTGGATGCCGATCAGTCAGCCGGGATACGACTCAATCGATAATATTAATGGAATCTTAGTTAAAACCGCGGGCTACCCTGGAGGCATTGCTTCGCAGGCAACTTTCGGCACGATTTCGTTTTCTGCCAAAAAGACAGGTACCGGGATCATTAAATTTGGCAGCAACTCATTAGCTCTTGATGCCACCAACCAAAACCTTCTTAGTTCGAGCAATGTTCAAACATCCTTCAGTATAGCCACGGCTCCGGTTTCAACGCCAGTTGAAGAAGATGTAACCGAAGAAGTAACGGAAGAACCAGCGACAGAAGTTCAAGTACCTGAAGAAAGCGTTGTTAAAGAAGAAATACCTCAAACAAACTTCTTGGCTGACTTGTCCGTAGCTTGGGGAGGCGTGGGACAGATGACCATTTTAATGGTGGTTGTAGTTCTGTGCTTAATCGCATTAACATACATCGGCCTGAAAGAGTGGAAAGCGATGCAGAAGAGAAAGAAAATATAATATATTTATAAAATAAACGAAAATGGGGGAGGCTCAACCTTCCTCATTTTTGTTTTGACAAAGTTACGGTTTTTGGCTAAAATAAAAATTGTTAATTGGGCGCGTAGTTCACCGGTAGAACGCTTCACTGATAATGAAGAAGTAGAAGGTCCGATTCCTTCCGCGCCCACCAATCAATGCAAAAGGAACTCTTTTTAAACGGCCAAAAAATTGTTTACTACGAAAAAGGCAAGGGAGTGCCATTTTTAATTATTCACGGCTGGGGCGGGTCCACAAGCCCAGTCCATAACCTCAAATTCCAAGAACTTTTAGCCAAAAAAGGCTTCAGGGTTTTTGTTATTGCCCTGCCTGGTTTTGGAGATAGCTCCTTGCCGACGCTTAAGGGCAACGAGGATGAAATTACGGAAAGCGTAATTAAATTCGCCGATAAATTAAAACTTAAACGTTTTTTCCTTTACGGACACTGCTTCGGCGGATTGATCGCAATTAAAATAAGCAGATTGCATCCTAATCGGGTCAAGGGCATCGTCCTTTGCGCCACTCCTTCACCTACGGTAGTCAAAAACTTAATGAGGGTGGGATATTTGGGCCTAATTTTATTTCTACTTATCGCCGAGTTATCGCAGATTTTCCTGCCACCCGTTTATTTTTTCAGAAGATTAAGGAAGTGGCTTAGCCGGCAATTTAAATTTTTTGCGCGCAGAAAGGCAACGATGTGGCGAGCCTGGAAAAGAATCATGAATAAAGACTTTAAGGATGTTTTCACCGATATTGAGAAGGTGGCCAACCCGGTTTTAATAGTTTTGGGCACCAAAGAAAATCCGCTCATCAAAAGCGGCGTGAATTTCTTCAAAAAAATACCAAATTCTGTATTAAAAATCATCGTCGGAGCCAACCACAGCATACAGGTTGATGCCCCCGAAAAGCTGGTAGAAGAGATAACTCTTTGGCTTGACGAGTCGGTAAAACAGGAGTATAATTAGGACAGTAGGCTTAGTAGCAGTAACACCGTTTTAAAGGTCGGGCTACTATTAGAGGTTTAATGATAATAGAATTTGATAGCTAACATGGCAGATAAAAAAACTGTTGACGAGCAATTCCTGGAATACGTCGTAAAATCGCTGGTTGACCACCCGGAAAGCGTTAAAGTCGACCGCAAGGTTGATGAAATGGGAGTTTTACTCTCATTGAACGTACATGCCGAGGATATGGGCCAAATCGTAGGCCGCGAAGGTTCAACCGCGAGAGCCATCAGAACTTTGGTTCGCATTATCGGTCTTAAGAATCACGCTCGCGTGAATTTGAAGATCGAAGAGCCAGAGGGTGGCCGAGGACCTCGCGTCATGAGAAGACCCGAGGGATCAGGACTTGAGGAATTAAAACTCTAAAACGTATCCTTGACGTTTAACAAGAACTGTGCTACAACATTGTAGTGCAGTTTTTGTTTGCACTTTAATAAAACTGCAGGAGGAGGAAAGTGAAAATTGAAGACACCGTAATCACACAACACGCGATCGGAAGATTTAAACAAAGATATGAAGCCCTTAAGGGCGTTCAACTAAACGACGCAGAATTGGAAGCAAGATTACGCGATTTGGTCAGCAGAGCCGTACCCGAAGAAGAGAATCCTGTCTTGGACACAAGAAGGCAAGCTCATGGAGGCATCGGCATGTATCTGATCAATCCGCCTTGGAGGTTTGTCTTTTCTGAGAAAAGACTGGAAACTTGCGAGATTGTGCCTCAAGAAATGCTTTTCGTCAAAAATCCTCATATTCCGGCTCATTTGGAGAAAGCGAGATTTTTTATCAAAATCAAGATAGATAGACGCAGACTGCTTACGAAGATCACAAGATCCTTCGACAAAAAAACGCTCCATCTGCAAAATCTGATCGAAATAAACGCAATTATCCGAGCCTTAAGAATTTTGGGGATGGAAGTCAACCGACTGGCCGAACCGCATCGTCTCGAAGTGGTCATTCCTCAGAAACTGGACGTTTACTGGATCGAGCAATTCGTGAGGCCGGAAAATCTGCTAATTGCCCTGGGCCGAACCGATTCTTTCCCCTTGGGAAGACAAAGAATCAATTGCTCGGGCATTCTCAAGCTTGATTTGGACAGAATTTTAAACTTCCTCCAAGTTAACAAAGTTCAATAAGCCGTGCTATTATACTGGTAGTACGGCTTTGTCATTTTATGTTGAAATTCGACATTATCACTATTTTTCCTAAAATCTTCGATTCTTATATCGAAGAATCTTTAATCGCCAGGGCTCAAAAAAAGCGCCTAATTAAAATTGGCGTTCATAATTTGAGGAAATGGACGAACGACCGGCACAAAACCGTCGATGATCGTCCTTTTGGCGGGGGATTAGGCATGGTTTTAAAAGTAGAACCTCTCTTCAGGGCGATTAAAACTTTAAGGAAAAAGGGCACTAAAGTAATCTTGTTTACTCCTCGGGGCAAACAATTCGACCAAAAGATGGCCTACAAGCTTTCTAAGTCCAAGCATCTTGTTTTTATCTGCGGACGTTATGAAGGCGTAGATGAAAGAGTGGCCCAGCACTTGGTTGATGAAGAGATTTCTATCGGAGAATATGATTTGATGGGCGGGGAACTGCCAGCCATGGTCGTCATCGAAACGGTTTCAAGATTAATCCCCGGAGTTTTGGGCAAACCGCAATTGCTTAAAGAAAGAATCACCAAAAACAAGGGTTTTACCGAATACGCCCAATATACCAGGCCCGAAATTTTCAAAAAGTGGCCGGTGCCCGGCGTTCTGCTTTCGGGCGACCATAAGAAGATTGAAGAATGGCGTCGGAAACACGGGAAAGATATTGGCAATTAATTAAAATTATTATATAGTTATAACACTGGGTAGGTACCAAAGCAGCCAAATGGAGCTGACTGTAAATCAGCTGGCTTCGGCCTTCGGGGGTGCAAATCCCTCCCTGCCCACCACGCCAATGTAGCTCAGCTGGTA
>JBAZJN010000039.1:0-5827 GCA_041651295.1 Patescibacteria group bacterium
GATGATAATTCTTTTAACTTTAGCCAAACTTGGGGAGCTCTAACACCGGTCTGGACAACGGAGATAGTAACGATTGCTTTAAGTGAAAAATATTTACCGGTTGAGGGTACCGATTTGAAAAATTATTTGCCTTTATCCGATCCGGAGGTACCACCGGTTATACCAGATCAGGAACCAAGGGAAGAACCGAAAGAACCGACAGAGAGCATTAATTTTGAGAATGTTATTATCCAAGAGCCGCCGGTTAAAAATAAAAATCAATCCTCGGCAATTAAAAAGACAAAAAAGATAACAATTATTCCGCCGGAAAATACTGCTGATACTGAAAAATTAGGCGCAACGGAGGATAACAATAATTCTTTCGCCGATTTTTCAGCAGAAAACAACGGGGAAGTCCAAGGGATAACCACCGATCAAAAAGTACCGATTAATTGGTTTTTTGTTGTTATCTTAGGAATAATCGGTACAATTATCGGCATCGGGGTTGTAATATTTATTTATCACAAAAATGATTAGATTGTTTTTCATTTTTTCAATACTGTTGATCGTCATTTCTCCTCAAACAGTCGAGGCTAGCCAAGCCGCTTTGGTGATAAAGTCACTCGACGGAACCGAAAAGAGTTTTTGCTTGGATTTTAATGAGCAATCAATCAGCGGTTTAGATTTGCTTAAAAGGAATCAATTAAATCCGATTCTAGATAACGGATTTTTGATTGAAATCAGTGAAGAACGAGCAAAATCAGGCTGGGGCGGCAACGCTTATGACGATTACTGGTCTTATTGGCAAAATCAAAACGGGAGCTGGGTTTACTCGCGCGCCGGTGCCCAGTACTCAAAAATTATCGACGGCTCGCTTTGGGGCTGGCAAAGAGGGGATAGCAACTTAAAAATTTCTAACTACAGTTTTTCTCTAGTTTGTCCCGAAAAGACTGTCCTCAAAGATGAGGGCCAGAACAATCCGGTCGCAGATAATCTAAAAAGTGATAATGTCCCCATAACCGAAGATTCGCAGCCCGGCGAAATTCAACCGGAAAAGACGAAAGAATACACACCGAAAAATCAGCCGGACGAAAATTCAATAGCCGAAAAAAATAAAACTGAAAGCGTCGTCAACAACAACGAAGCCCCGACATCGGAAAATAATGTCGATCAAGGGAAAGTTGCCGGAGCGACAGATAATCAAGAATCGAAGTTACCAAACATATATTATTTGATATTACTTAGCGGGGGATTGTTTGGGGTGCTTGCCAGCATAGCCTATATTAAGCTGTTTATCAGAAAATCAAAATAGAGTATTCTTGTTATAAGAAATATAAAGAACGGATATTAATGATTGTTAAAAGGAATCCGATTCGAGGAACGGATAAAAAAAAATTGCCACCGTTGGTGGTTTTGTTGTTGTTGGTCGTTATCGTTATTTTAGTTAAACTTTCATTTTTCACTCCCGAAAGCGGTACCGAGAGTGCCGAATCGAAAACCGAAAATTCATCTGTAAGTGCCGAATCCGATGATAGCGCTGAATCTGATAAAGAAAAAAAAGAAGTCGTCTGCCTTGATCCCGGCCATGGGGGAATTGATCTTGGGGCAAGCGCCAGTGGAATTGTCGAAAAAGAGATTAATTTATTTGTCGCTACCGAAATTCGTAAAAGCCTCGAGGCAAGCAATTATCAAGTTTTTTTGACGCGGACAACCAACGAAGAATCCCTTTCGCGAGCTGATCGTTATGAATTTTGCAATCAAAAAAAGGCTTCAATTTTAGTCTCAATTCATCATAATACTTATGAAGATGATAGTTCGGTTGATTATAGTACCGCACTTTACTACACCGAGGCCGATCAAATTCTTTCGGGACGGATTTTAGATCGAGTAGCGGAAAAGTTGTCCTTAAGAAATGCCGGAATCGCTTTCTTTAACAGCGGAATTTTAAGTAAATCGGCGATGCCGGCGACAATCCTCGAATCTTTTTTTATTACCAATAAAAATGAACAAAATTTGTTGGCTGAATCCGATGAACGTTTAATTTTGGAAGCAATAGCAATTGCTGAAGGGATAAATGATTATTTTGCCTTGCCGAAAGATTATCAGCCACCGATCGACTCTAACCCTCTAGTCATCGATCGGGCGGACTACAATTAAAAAGAACTAGACCGCCGGTTGCCCGGCGGTCTAGCGGGTTCTTGAGACGAGGCGCGAGGTCTCTACGGAAAGGGATCCTTCGAGTAGAAGGCCACTAACGAGACAAGAAGACCAATCGGTATGCTGGCCATTCCTACCCAGAACAGTATGAGAAGATATTGATGTTCTTGTGCGGGAGTGAAGACTATGTCGTTAGTACCGGCTCCCATTGCAGCAGCAACTAGAAGAAAGGCAACGACCGAGTACAGCAACCAATTCCCGATGAACAGCGCGATTTTCTTGACCTTCGACATCGCTGTGCCTCCAAAACGGAATCATCTGCCTAGCTGACTTTTATCACAATGCAAACATTTTAGCAACTAAAAAAACCCAATCGAATTTTTCAAAATCGGTTGGGAGTCATTGATAAAAATAATCTTATCACTAATTTTCAGTTTTTTTTGTCATCAAAGAGACGGCAGTCAATTATTTTTTTGAATGGAGTTTAGTGGAGATTGAAGTTATAAATCATTTTTTAGCTTGTTCATTATTTTAGAAATAGTGCTTTCTATTACATTTGAATTATCAATAATTATCGGGTTGAAGCTTATAAATGCTTCTTCTTTTAGACAAAGTTCATTCCCATTATGCTTTTCTAGCAAATCGGATTTTTGATTTCTATCCCTACCCTTAATACGCTTAAGCCTTAATTCCTCCGAAAGAGTTATAAGAAAAAAATAATCTGGCCATATTATAGGTAGTAAGGTTAAATTTAAGCAATCCAGGTTGGCTTTGTAAGCTGTATGGTGGGCTAATGTTGAGAAAATTGAGCGATCGGAAATTACCCAGAATTTCTTAAGCAATTCGGCTATGATATGACTCTTATGTATCGATGATGATAAATAAAAGAAAAGACTTGAATTAATATCGATGTTCTTAATAAATGGTTTAATCAAGTTATGGCCAGAATCTTTCTTTTCAATCTCTTCAAAAATAATTACCGGAACCTTGTTTTTACAAAGTTCATCTTTGAGCTTTCTTGCCAAGGTTGACTTTCCAACGCCATCAATTCCTTCTAAAGCAATGTATTTATTCATAGCATCCCAATAATTTCCCTTGTCCGATCGAGAACTTTTTGGTCTTCAATTCCTTCGGCTACTTCATGTTTATAACGAATAATTCTGCGAGCAATTTCAGCTGCCGCTTCTTTTCGAACTATTTGATCATTAATAATTCCACAAGTGAGCATATTGATACCCATGTTAGTCGCCGATGATAGTTTTCTTAAATGGACTCCCTCAATAGGGAAATTTAAAGCGAGACGTTTTAAAATTTCATAGTTTTCAATATCACGGTTGTAAGAAGTTGCCTTGCCATGACGGATATCGCGCATTACTACATCGAAAAAATCCGCCGAGGCTGCCATGTATGCCAAATTTATCGGATGGCTAATATCTAAATCATGGACTGGATAAGTTTCGAATTTCAGATAATCAGGCGAACAACCATTGTTCATTTCGTGGTAGAGCTGATTAACGACTATACCGAATTTGCCGCTTCCTCCTCCTGGTCCAATAATCGAAACTATTTTTCCATCAACAGGGATAAAGGGATTTTTTGAAAACTCGGTCATTTTAAATTTATTTTCTTTATAACCGTCGAATGCAAAAAAATTATAGCAAGTAATCCCTTTTTTCTGCAGTTTCTTTGCCAGGTTTTGTACACGGTTTGAAATTGGCTCATTGAAGCGCAGCAAGCTAATAACAACTTTTGTAACTTTTAGTCCACGCTTCGAAAGAGCCTCTAAAGTTCTAAGAGTTTCTATGTCATATGAGCAATCGAAATCACCACGTATTCGGCCCCTGTTAATATCCTTACCGGACACAACAAAAATTAAATCGCCATTTCCCTGGACAATTTCCTTGAGAATTTCTAGTTTAGCATCTTCACGGTAGCCGGGCAGAACTCTTGCCGAGTGACGATCCTGAATCAGTTTTCCGCCGAACTCAATATATAAACGATTAGCTCGTTTCTTTTTAAGAAGATATTTAATTTTTTTAACTTGAGCTGATATGTATCGATCTGTATCAAAACCCAGTTCATCTTGATTAAGTGCCATTTTTACCCTAAAAAATAGCTCCACTAAAAAAAATCAATTGAGAATACTCTGATCTCAAAATTGATTAACTTCAGACTATTCTTTTAAACATTGGCTGTCAATAGTACATAAAGAGACGTTTGGGAATATCAACGTGAATAATAAAACTTGTCGAAAATACAATAATAAGTAGTCCTAGGCTATTTATTATTTATCTAGCTTGTTATTCCGTAGCTTACTTGCCGGCCGTAACTCTAGTGAAGGTCGGAGCGAAGGATGGTCGAGGACTGCCTGCCCCGTACCGAACTTCATTCTGGTGCTGGGGTTAGAACCTTTGACTTTGAATTAAGTCTTTCTTTGTAACGCAGAACGCCCACCCTCTGAGGGTGAGCGCCTGTTATCAGCTAGTTGCTGGGTTGTCGGTTAGTCTTGCTCGTTGGTAGCCTTTCGCAAGGAGGCTGTCTTGCGCTGGAGCGGCGTACTCCAACTCCATCGCCAATTCCTCGATCTAGGTTGTCATCGGGGGGGGGCGGCGACGGCCTTGCAGTACAGCTTCAGCGCGGTGGAGTCGTTGACACCTACCCCCTCGTCGTCGAGAAACCCTCGCTGGCAGCGCATCAGTTTCAGACGCTGTCCCACCACCAATCGACCAACATCGGTGAACAACTCAACGTCTTTGACAGCCTCAACTATCTCGGTGGTGTCCTGATCGAGCGCCAAACCGACTTCGACGACTGTACCAGAGTCATAGTTGAGTTGATGAGCCTCGACCCTGCGACCATCGAGACACTCGATCACAGCCAGACCACTCTCGTCTTGCCGTTTGACCACTATCCCGAGCATAAGCTGTTCCTCACTTTCAGTAATAAACCCTATATTTCTGAATCCGAGGTCATATTACCATAGAATCATCGATTTAACAAGGATGAATCAGCCCAAACATTGCAACTGTAAATACTAAAATAGATGGTTCGACAGGCTCACCATTTGGTTATTATAACTATATTATTTATAGTCAGAGACTATCTAATTTATTAAATCCTGATCTTGTCGAAGGATGGCTGGGCTGGTACTGGGGTTAGAACCTGTTTTGCTTTTTTAAAAAGAGAAACCGACCGCCTAAACGACCGGTAACCGGTTCCCCCACAACTGTCTTCATCACCTGATTATTGCCTCACAGCCTTTGTAGTGGCCGCTCATGTGACCCCAGAGTCTGTGCCCGTTCTGTCTGAGGACAAACTTCTCGACCACTTCCTCGGCATCAGACAGGTCGACCGGTAGCTGACAGTCGACGATCGTGGACAGGACCTGATAGAGGTTGTTCATCACAATCCCTGACTTGTCGATCACAATGAAGTTGTGTCCTTCTTGTGCGATGGTCAGGAAACCGGCCATGTTGAGGGTCAAAGTGAACGACCCATACACCACGGTTGCACAAGGAAGAGATTCCATGGCCCGAGCAGCGCGGTTGGCTGTCCCAAGCCTGCTTGTCAAGTACCCATTCAACTAGACATATCAGTGCATTCTTTTTCTTGTAATATATATTGTTCCCTGAATTGTTTTGGGGACATTTTTAGTTTAGTGTGAATTCTCTTGTTGTTGTATTTGTAAATC
>JBAZJN010000040.1:0-5671 GCA_041651295.1 Patescibacteria group bacterium
GAGGATCTGTGTCCTTTACTTATGACGGCTTCGAGAATCCGACCGATGGAAGTTGTGACATCGACAACCAATATGGTGCACAGGACGAGTACAATCTCAATGACGATTTAGATGAGTTGGAATTTTGTAGTGCAACCAATAATGAGTCTGATTCAATTTTTATCTACTATGAATACGATCAATATATTGATGGTGGTTGTGGTTGCCAGGATGGCATTGACAACGATCAAGACAGTCTGATCGATTATCCGGATGATCCCGGATGTATCTCTCCTGAAGATGATAATGAAATTGATACCATTGTCGAGCTAATCTCAAAACCGAACGAGATTCTTCCAGCGATTATCCGATCTGGTTCCGGTTTTTGGATATTGATTGGAGTGATAGTAGTAATTGCTGGAGTCTCTATCTACATAGTCGTCAAAAACGATAAAAGCAATGTTGCCTAGTAAAAAAGTGATAAAAATAATAGTTACTATTATAGCGGTAATCGTGTTAGTGTACCTTTTTTTTAATGGTAAGGCTGTTTATCATCTGGCAGAATATTCACTGAATTCAAACAAGGTAAAAAATCAAGAGTTACTTTCGCTTCTGGATGATGAAGAGCAATTTTCAGCTGAAGAATTTTCCGAAGAATTACAGCAGGAGATAAGTGATAATTCATTAAATTATCCAAACTTAGGGATAGTGGCACCAATTGCTTGGGGAATATCCGTTGAAGAATCTAGCTCAAAAATGAATTACTCTTTAGTCCAGATACGAGAAAGTTCTCGTTCTGGAGAAGGGGGAGCCGTGTTGATTAGCGGTCATAGCTCGTATTATTGGTGGCAACAGGGCGATTATAAAGAGGTATTTGCAAATCTTGGGAAAGCAAAGGCTGGCGACAAAATTGTGGTTAGAAACGACAAAACATATATCTATCAAGTTGTAAATAAATATGAAATAGACAAGAATAAGCCCTTGGAGATTGCCGGCAAGGATGAACCGGAGGTTTTGCTTTTGATGACTTGCACACCTCTGGGCACAGATTTAAGCCGATTGATTGTTGAGGCAAGCTTGATATCTAAATATTAGTTATTTTTATGAAATTTGTTTATTTTTTACTTCTTCTAATTTTTGGTTTTCTTTGCGTCAGATATTCCAAGTGGATACAGGACAATACTATTCGTATCGGTTTCGCTGAAAAGCTTTTTGGTCATGGAGGCACAAATACAATTTGGAAGATAATCGGAGTAATAGTTATTGCGTTTTCGTTTTATTATTTAGTGTCAACATAAAGTGAATTGAATATCGATTAATAGAAACTTCAATTTTTACAATATTGCTTGAAGTAATTGACATGATATTTTTTGTGTTTTTAAAATAAAGGGTATTAAACCCCAGGACTTTCCCTGGGTTTAATACCCTTTATTGCGACTTGATTATTTTTCAAGAATCTTATATAATAACCACTGTTGATTGAATATCTGGGCCCTTAGCTTAGTTGGTAGAGCGCCTCATTTGCAATGAGGAGGTCATCGGTTCGAATCCGATAGGGTCCACCAAATTGGACAGGCACATTCTGTAACGCCATTATTGAGGTGTAGAACTCACTAATTACGGTGTTCAAATATGCCTTTCCGTCCCAATGCAATCCAGACGGGAATATTGAACACAGGAGCACGCGCTTCTGTTGCAGATTAGATTCCAGATACGTTTGGGTGACATTTTCCAGCTTTGCTTTAATAAATGTAGTGATGGCTTCCAAATTATACTTTTGGATCATGTCATCACTTTTTGTTATCTGGATCGCCTGAATTTTGTTCTCAACCGTTTTGTTTTGCTCCTTGAATATATCGTCTGAGTAAACTCCTGAAATGTTCTTTTCGATTAATGCCTGGCGGAACTCGTATAACTCTTTTAGCTCAATTTCGGCACTCTCTCGTCTCTTCTGCAGGGTTGATAAGCGATCGTAATACTTTTGGCGTAGCCAAGCGTTTAGCAACTCAGTAGCTTTGCCTGTAAGCTTAATACTGTTTAATTTATCAGTAGTTGCCTGATCAATCTTTGCAATATATGTGTTCGAGCCCTTGCAACGTTTTGGACAAAAATAGTAGGCGTAGTGCTTTTTCTTGCCTTTGCACCACCCGCCTGTTAAGGATGAACCGCAGAAATGGCATTTGACAAATCGACGGAGTGGAAAGTCCGGATTATCCAATGTTCTTCGGGCTAATGGAGCAGCGATGTTTACATTTCTGCCGTCAAGAATAGACTGAACCTTATAAAATTGTTCCTCTGATACCATCGGCGTGTGCTGACCTTGGACTTCCAGATTATATTTCTTCGAGATTATTTTTCCTGCGTAAAATTTATTACGAAAGATTGTGTTCAGCGTTTGAGGCCGTAATACATGCTCGACTTTATTAGATCTTCTCCCGCCTTTAATTCCCAGTTCTTTTAATATCTCAGTCATCTCACGCAAAGATTTGGTACCTGTCGCCATTAGATCCCAAGCCCTTTTCATAATATCGAATGTTTCAGGATCTTTGATGGCATAAGCATTCTTATTGAGATATCCAAGGGGAACATAACCATTACTTAGTCCCGCAAGAAACCTGGCTCTCATGCCATTCTTAGATCTCTCTGAGCGCACATCGTTATCCATCTGGGCAAAGCCAGCCAACATAGTTTCAACGAACTTTTCGGTAGGGCTATTGCCGGTCGGCTCAGTAGCCGAAATTAAGGAAATCTCACATTCGGCTAGTTTCTTTCTAATTGCTAAATAGTCTGCGGTTTGCCGAGAAACTCGGTCAAGCCTGTAAACGATCACAGCTTCCAAATTCTTTTTGTTTTTTCTGCAAAATTCCAACATCTCGATCAATGCTGGTCTTCCAGTAATAGTTTTTGCAGAACGTCCTTCTTCGCGAAAAATTTTGATAATCTCCAATTTCCGATTACCAGCCTCTTTCTTACAGATGTTTTCCTGCGTTTCCAATGAATAATTGTCGACTTGTTCCTCAGTCGATACTCTTAAGTAAACTACGGCTTGCTTTGGACCCGAAGCAGCCTTGGGTAATAGCGAACTGTTCATTCACTCCTCCTTTATTAATTGTCTTAATGTTCTATTGTCAAAACAACTCTTTTCAAATTCATCAAGCCATGAATCAATAAGGAACTCGAATTCGGTTATATAGGCTTCAAGTTCTTGGTCGGAGAGTTTAGCGACTTCTTCTCCCATAATCCGTCGAGCTCGTTGAATCTTACTTTCCTCTCGCCGGCTTGGAAAAATAGTGTTGAGTGTTTCTTCAACAGATTTATTGCTGAAATTGCGTGTCTTATCGCATTCTCTTACTTCTTTGGCTTTGGGTGAGGAAGATGCAAACTTGGCCGCGATTTTATGAATCGTGGCAGATCTTTGAAGATCTACAAGTTGCAATTGGTCAAACATTGAACACCCTCCCGTTGTGCTTATATACACATTATATTGTGTATATATACACTCTGTCAAGAGGGTTTTTAGAATTTATATTAACAAATATGCAGTCTGGTAGATATTAAATTAATACCACTAAAGATTACTGATTATTCTAGATATTCTTTTCTGTAATTCGTACGAGTCGCAATGACTTAGAATCCCTGAATATGATGATGAGTTGTTTAAGGTGAGCTTTTTAAACATTCTGCGCCTGGTTTTCGTTCTCAAGACGGTGTGGTGAGGCAATATCACATATCCCAGGAAATCAATCCCTTGTTTTAATTTTCGAATGCAAACTTTATTTTCATGAAGTCGAAGTTTAAGATTTTCATTTAAAAATTTCTCTATTAGAAGAATCGATTGTTTTAGATATTCTTCGTCGTTTGACAAAATCACAAAGTCATCGCAATATCTCAAGTAATGTTTAATTCTGAGATTGTGCTTTACAAACTGGTCAAACTCGTTCATATAAACATTGGCGAAGAGTTGACTAGTTAAGTTGCCTATGGGGATACCAACCCCAGAGCAGCCGAAGGCTGCTCTCTCTCTCTCTCTCTCTCGATTTTCGCTACGAAAATCGAATAGTTGAAGTTGAGGTTGCACCCCAAAACCTGAGCTAAAACTTCCGATAATTTCATCGAGTAGCGATAACAGATCTGAATCGTCAATTTTGTTCTTAAGAATATCCAAAAGTCTTTGATGGTTAACGGAATTAAAGAACTTTTTGATATCGCATTTAAGTACATAGCAGGGGCCGGTATAGTTTTTGCTTATTTTACGAGCCATTCTCTGTAGCTCGCTAACCGCCCGGTGAGATCCTTTTTCGAGACGGCATGAGTAGGATCCAGATATAAAATATTCGTTAAATATCGGATATAGTATTCTATGAACCGCATGATGAACAATTCTATCCCTTACCTTGGCCTTATGTATATGTCTTTGTTTTGGGTCTGTGATATGAAATGAGCTATAATTGCTGTGCTTGTATTTCATAGTCGCTAGTTCTTCATGCAATTCAAAAAGCTTATCTTCCAGATTTAATTCAAATTCCTGAACATCTTTCTTGCTCCGCTTGCCGTTCCTAAATTCCTTCCATGACAAAAGCAAATTATCCAAACTTATTATTTTTTTATAGAGGTTTTCCATGAGAGATGATGTTCCAATTATTCAAAAGACTTACGATTTTTACCGTGAATTCTACAAGCTCATTCCTCAGATTCCAAAGCTTGATAGATATACTTTAGCTCAGAAGATAGAAAAGTCATGTCTGGATATGCTTGAACTACTTATTTGTGCCTCGAGGAAAGAAAAGAACGGTAAACTCCAGTTGCTTGATCAAGCAGCGACTAAATTGGACTTACTAAAATTGTTTTTACGACTAGGTGAAGACACGCAAGCAATACCTTCGAAGCGGTATTTAGCTTTATCTAAAATGCTCCAGGAGATTGGGCGGATGCTTGGCGGTTGGATTAGAAGTATAAATTAAATAAAACTCCCGTATTAAACGGGAGAAACAAAGACAGTTGCGACGGAACAGCCACCGATTGCTGGCATTCCAGATGTTGTCGGGATTGTCATAGTTGCTGTTGAGCCAGGCACCGTCGTCATTGCGTTCGACGTTGAACACCTTGAGGTTGCCATCGGAGTCCGAAATGTACGATTTGCCATCTTTTATCACTGCTCTTCGATCCATCGAACACATAAGAGCTGTATTTTATTTGGCATATTCATGCTCTGACAAAGCGCACCAAGTATCTTTATTTTTTAGCCTTATATTTTTCATCCATATTTTCATATAGATTGATAATAATCACTCTATTCCAAACCTTAGTCGGGAATATTCTGGAAAAGTATAAGACTGAATTCGGCAGCAGAGGCCGTAACCGTCTGCGTATTCGCCTAATATCAAGTATATTCTACCAAAAAAATTAGCGACGTAAAACGGGCTCCGCAGAAGCGGAGCCCGGGCAAAGCGCAAGGACCCAAAAGTTGCAAGGGTCCAAGACACAAGGTTACTTGCGACGGAACAGCCACCGATCGCTGGCATCCCAGAGGCTGCCGGGACCGACATAGTCGCTGTCGAGCCAGGCACCGTCGACATCGCGCTCGACGTCGAACACCCTGAGGTAGCCATCGGAGTCCTTGATGGGCTCCATGGCCACGAGCAGCCACTCGTTCATCGGCTGTTCGTCAGCGGGGTACTGCAGTCGGAGCTGA
>JBAZJN010000041.1:0-5524 GCA_041651295.1 Patescibacteria group bacterium
TGTATCAACCGTGGGACTAAATGAGCAGCAAATTATCAAGTACGTTAAATATCAGCAAGCCCAGGATTCAGGGCAAGCGAAGCTTGACCTGGGCTAGTACCACGGGCTATGCCCGTGGGTATCTATTCCAAAACAGCGAAGACTATGGGTTCCGCCCGTAGGATATCTATTTCTTTTTCTTCAAATCACCCTCATGGCCGTGGCCTGGCTTGACCTTTTTCTTGGCCTTTTGCTGCGAGTCCTCACGAATCGAATCACCAATGTTGGTGATGTCCTCGAACTTACCCTCTTTGTCGCGCACGGCATAGAAGTTTTTCTTACCGCCAACTTTTACAATGTCTCTTTTTGACATAGTTCCTCCTAATTGCTATTAATTTTAGCAGATAATTGTGTTATTATCCTAAGAGTAATCTTAAAGAGGAGAAAAATGGAAGTCTTAAGAAATATGTGGCGGAGAAAGTTTAGAACAGCTCTAACAATTTTTGGAATCGTAATCGGAATTTTTGCCTTCACAGTTATGGGTTCGATGGCACTCAAATTAAATAAAATGATTGACGGCGGCAAGAAATACATTACCGGTCAAATTTCTGTATCACCCAAAGGGTCTTCATATGGATTAGCGACCGGAACGTTGCCAATTGACACTTTAAACAAAATTTCGCAGATTGATGGTGTTGATAAAGTTGCAGCAATGGCATCACTCCTGGTTTCCGAACCTGACCCGGATAACGCTTCAGTGAGTTTTGGCAATCCGCCAACAATTTATGGCGCAGATAATCAATCCGATTTCAAAAATCGCAACTGGGAGACAATGGATATGCGAGAAGGCAGGATGCTAGACAAAAATAGCAAAAACGACGAGGTGACTATCGGCATCAACATTGCTACTGACAAAAAGCTGCATGTCGGCGATACATTCAATATCCGTGGCCGTGACTTCAAGGTTGTGGGTGTTGTTGCCAAAACCATGACCGGCCCGGATGATTATGTTTTTATGAATATAAATCCGGCCAGAGAAATGCTTATCGCTTCTAACCCGTTCATGAAGTCGCTATATGATAGCGGGAAACTAAAGCTCGAAGATGTTAATTCGATGGCCGGGGTTTCCTGGAAAGATGGCGCTGACTCAGAAAAAGTAGCCGCTGAAATAAAAGACAAATTTGGCAAGGATGTCACGGTGATGTCGCCGGTAAAAATGGGCGAGATGATTGATAAAGCTTCAGCGACATTTAACGCTATTATTTTGGGAAGCGCAATGCTGGCATTAATTGTTGGTCTCTTCTCGATCGTAAATACTATGGTCATGTCGATCTCGGAACGGACCAAAGAAATTGGGATTAAAAAAGCAATCGGCGCATCGCCAAAATCAATCGCCTTTGAATACACAATGGAAGCAGGAGTAATTGGCCTGGTTGGCGGCGCAATCGGTTTGGGCCTTGGAGTCTTGGCTGCAACGATTGTTAATAATAAAATGGCAGAAAAGGGAGCCGAGATATTTTTGATTGAGCCAAGCTTTTTGGTTGCGGTCATTATATTTTCATTTGTCGTAGGTATTGTCGCAGGGGTAATTCCGGCAATTCGAGCCTCTAAATTAAAAGTTGTAGAAGCAATTAGGGAGTTATAATGAAAAAAGTGAAGACAGTCGTAAAAGCAAAGGGCATTGAAAAAACTTACAAAATGTCAAAAAGGAACATCGTAAAAGCCTTAAAGGGAGTTGATATTGAAATAAAAGAAGGTGACTTCTCAGCGATTATCGGGCCGTCAGGCTGCGGGAAATCAACACTGATGCATATTCTCGGGCTTCTCGACCGTCCGGACGCTGGCAATTTGGAAATAGATGGAACCGATATGACAAAGTTGCCGGAGAAAAAAGCCTTCAAAATGCGGGCGAAAAAAATTGGTTTTATCTTCCAAGGCTTCAATCTAATACCGACTTTAACTGCACTGGAAAATGTAATTTTGGCCGGACGCTATGGCGGAATGGGAAGAGTCGAACGAATGGAACGGGCGAAAGAATTGTTAAAAATGTTAGGGCTTGGTGACAGAATTAATCATAAACCAAATGAACTTTCCGGCGGCCAACAGCAAAGAGTTGCTATTGCCAGAGCGCTGATGAATGATCCATCAATCATTTTGGCTGATGAACCAACGGGCGAGTTGGATACCAAGACTTCATTGGAGATTATGGATATCTTGAAAGATCTAAACGAAAAAGAAGGCAAGACTTTTGTCATCGTCACTCACAACATGGAAGTTGCCAACGAGTGCAAAAAAATCATCAAACTTCGCGACGGCAAAAATGCCTAGGATTTGTCTCTATTCGGATTAAAAATTGAGTGCCAGAGTAGACGCAAGCCGACGGGAATAAAAAAGTATAAATATTTTAAGAGTGCTAATATTGTCCAGCGGCCATAGATTGCTTGCGTTTGGTTGTTTTTGATCGCGGTTCTGAATTCTTCAGCCGTTTTACCCTCAAAAACCGTAAAACCCGTCCCAATTGCTTCTTTAATGTGTGCATCCGAACCGCCGGTTTCCGCCGCATGGATTAGTGAACGGTTTAATGTAGTGACACCCAAGTTTTCATCAGATAGTGTCGGAGTTGCGTTAACAGTTTCTACCCCATCGATATCAAAGCGAAGATCATAAAGTTTTTTACTGCCGATTCCATCCATTGTGATCATTTGGTTATTTGAAAATTTTGTATGCTGAAAAGGGTGCGAGGCTATGGCTATACCGCCTTGTTTTTTGATTTCGGAGATAGATTCCTTGGTGGATTTGCCCGGTTCAATTTTTGTATTTAAAAAAAGTCCGACAATGTGCCCGTCTGCCGTTGAAACTTCTTCTCCGACAACAACTGCAAATCTGTAATTTCGTTCCTCGGCGAGTTTTTTAGCCTGAACTGCACCCTCAATGGTGTCATGATCGGATATTGCGATTACATCCAGGTCAGTTTTTTGTTCAACATAATCTAAAACTTCTTCGATACTTGGTTTTCCATCTGAAAAGTTTGTGTGAATGTGATAGTCGGCTTTTCCTAGTCCGATGAAACTCTCTAAGGTTTTAAATTTATTGCTCATTTTGTTTCTCAGACGCTAATACTGCTTGAATCTTAAATTTTCTAATCCGGCCGGCATCGTCCAAAAATTCCTCTTTTTTCGATTGTTGATAATAATCCAAGAGTTCGGCTGATAAAATATCTTTTAAGACGCTCAAATCTTGATTATTATTTCTAATTTCCTCGGCATACTTCTGATTCTCCGGCAAGGCCATAATCATATCCTTGATCTGTTTCTTTTTGATGTTGGCCTTTTTCGCTTCCTCACGGGCGGCAACATATTCCGCGTCGTTATCCAATTGCTGTTTGATTGCGTTTTTGGCGGTTTTTGTTTCAGTTTGATTCTTCTCTAGTTCGGCGATCCTTGCTCGTAGTTGTTCAATTTCCATGTTTGATAATGATTAATGATTAGTGGTCGGGGTGACCTGACTTTCACAGCTTCGCTATAAAAACCCACGGTTTTTTATTATTTTCCTCCACGGGAAACTCCTGTTTCCCGACCCCTTCCTGCTGTTCTGCATCAGGCCACACTATTATAACAAATGGTCGGGGTGACCTGACTTGAACAGGCGACCTCGCGCACCCCATGCGCGCGCGCTACCAACTGCGCCACACCCCGGCGCTCTATCCGTGATTAAATTGGACGAAAGTAATAAGTGGGTGCCTCAAGCGAAAAACCACGGTTAATCGCTAATGTTGAGCCGACCTCTGCGCTATCTTGCGACGGCGCATCAGCGCCCCCGAAGGGGTCCCGACGTAAAATAAATTGTGGTCCAATTTAAAAAATCGGATAGAACGATCTTATCGTAACAAAAAATACTACTCTTTCAAACAAAAAAATCGCCTGAAACTAATAAATTAATTAAAAAGGCGATTTACTTGTCTTCTTTAACTGCCGTACGCAAACATCGGGTACAAAGAATTGTACCGTTTACTTTTTGCAGATTTGGCTTGAAAAATCTTTTGGTATGTCGCTGTGAATGGGAAACATTGTTGCCGACAACTTTTGATTTTCCGCAAGTTGAACAAATTGCCATATTAATCCTAGATTATTTAGTCTTATTCCGCTATAATACTGTTGTATATTATCATTAAATGATAAACATTTCAAGATGTTGTTACTGAATTTAATATCACAACCAATTCTTGTCGGAGTGGCGATTTTGGGGCTGATTTTGGCAATCACGGTTCATGAATTCGCTCATGCCTGGACAGCAAACCGTTTGGGTGATCCGACAGCTAAACATTTAGGTCGCCTAACACTGAATCCTCTCAAACACTTGGATCCACTAGGAACAATATTCTTATTAATCGCCGGTTTTGGCTGGGGGAAGCCGGTTCCATATAATCCGAGCAATATTAAATCCGACGCCGACGAAGTAAAAATAGCGCTCTCTGGCGTTGCGGCAAATTTACTTTTCGCATTAATTTTAGGAATTCCACTCCGAGTTGCGACCTTGATGAATGTGCCGATTGATTCGAGCGTTTGGCTGGTAATTCTTGAATTTTTGGTTGAAATGAATTTGGTTTTGATTGCCTTCAATATCATCCCAATTCCACCACTGGATGGATCGAAAGTTATTTTCCCCTTTATTAGCTTCGATGCTAGAGTGCAGTTTGAACGAATCGGGCCGATGGTTTTATTTGCGCTAATTATTGCCAGTAATTTTTTCGGTTTTCCATTTTTAGTCCGTTTTATGGAACCGATAATTAGAGTACTCTCATTTGTTGTCAAAGGAACATATACGGCAATATTTTAGTTGTACTATCAAACTAAAAGAAAAAACCCTGCCCGGAGGCAGAGGCTAGGAAGGTTGCGCTTCTCTGCAAAGTCGCACCATTGTACACAGGCCGGCGAGAAGCATCAGTTGTTGCGTGGGGCCGAAGATATTGTGTCCTCCGAGTTCCCAGCCCGGTCCATCACTCCAACCACCACCTGCGACCCCTAGGTCACAGGCGTTACCAGGCACGTCGAAACACAAGCCGTGTTGACCGTCAGGCATCAGGCTAACGCGGAACTCTTTTTCGGCATCTTTCGCCTCAGCCTTGCGCTTGGGAAACCAACTTGGCCACATGATCTTCCCGGCAGCCACCATTGCTCGCTCGGCGGCTGTGCCCGCCTTCGTACGATTCTCGACAATCCACTTCCTGACTGTGGGTGACAGAGTTGCCGAGATGTCGTAGTTTGAGTTGGCGTACGCCAGGGAGACGATAGCGAGCTGGCTGATCCCGTGATAACCAGACATGAAGCGCAAGCTATCAAGCAAGACCAGCAGAGTCCCCGAAATACAATCGGCGGCTCTTTGCTTCCTGTCGTCTCCTCCAATAGAGTTGGAGGGCACTATGGAGACCGTTCAAAATTGAGTGCGGAATATCACGAATTATGCTATCCTGTAACAACTAATCAATAACATTAACTAGTTAAATGGACTAAAATGCTCAAAAAAAGCACAATCCAAAGTGCTTGTT
>JBAZJN010000042.1:0-5319 GCA_041651295.1 Patescibacteria group bacterium
TCCTCTTCGGATCCACTTTCCATTTTAAGGAAACTGAAAGCTTCCATTTCCGTCTTGAACGGTACAAGAGGTTCACCCTTTTTCACCCAATTGCCGTTTTCTCCGGCGCAAAAGACTTGTTTCTTACGTCTGTCCACAGCGGCATAACCGGCATCAGAGTATTTTTCGACCGCGAAACCTTTCATTAAATCAGGTTTTTTACTCGCTTCTGCCATTTCTTTCTCAATCTTCTCCTGATCGTAAGGTTCATACATCGGCAGCTTCAGAAGATGGTCAATGTGACTCTGCTTTGTAATATCGCATACCGAAGTCGTCATTTCGCCCTTTTTGGAACCTGTAATGGGCATAAACAAATATTTCGTACTTTCCAAAATTACCGGTGTTGGGCCTTCTCTCCTAATCTTGCAATGTATAAGCATCGTGCTTTTCCTCCTCGTTTTAAGATTTAAAAAAGGGGCGAGGCGTTCTCGCCCCTTTTGGTTTATTGAGGATTATTTTCTAATCCTGATCAATCAATGCGCCAATACCAATGGTACCTGCCTTGCCTATGGCTGCTGCCGTTGTAATGTCAATAGCAATGATTCTGTCGTGCAGTTTATCGACACCGACATTATTCATCAGAGCCAGAGTGCAAGCGTCAATTCTTCCGCCTGCCTGTCCGAGAGTCGAACCGTCGATAATTTTGCCATAGACTATTACCGTTCCGTCGGCCAGAGTGACCGATCCACTAAGTAGAGCCGGAGCCGAACCGGAATCAATTCCGGCATGGCTGGCCGAAGCCTGTGCATCGTTGTAATAAGTGTTCAAAATTCCAACATCAAACACGATATCCGCGCCTTCGCTCAGATCGTCTGCCTCTACATAGAGTCCGTGCAATCTGTGGCCGGCAGGTAATACTACCATGCCGAGCAGTTTGTTGTTGGCTACCGTTACTTCTACCTGAGCTTTGGTCAACTCCATAGACCGGAAATCGAAGCGTGCGCCACCTATCGCGGTCTTTGGAGGTTTGGTATAAAGATCAGGGGCTAATTGTAAATCTTTGGCCATAATCAAGTCCTCCTTAAGGATTTATTTTACTACTTACGGTCTCTTCGCGGCCGTATCTATGGCCATTACGCCAAAATCGTTACCGTTGAAGGTAACTTTTTTGAATCCCCAAATGGTGTGGGTAGTAATAATGACCTTGTTACCATTGTCGCGTTCTTCCTCATGCCAACCGAACCGCAAATCCTGTCCGGGAGAACCAAAGGCAATTACACCGGCCTGCATACCCAGGAAAAGAGCGCGGGATGCTTCAACCGCACCGCTGCCGTAATCGGTAAACCGTATAACATTCGGGTGAGACTGAAGAACTACACCGTTCCACATACCGATACCGCCCTGCAGAAAGGGAGAATTCTTTCCGGCTGATACTGCTAGAGCCTTCTGTATATCCGCCCAATCGTTAGTGGTCGTGTTTCTGCGGAGATCAAACTTCTGATAAGGGTCTATGACCATCAGAAATACTTCTTCTCCGTCAACCTCGCACTTCTGGATCTGAGGAATGGCCGAATAAGCCGCTCCGCCTCCACCCATCATTTCGGCGTAAGCTACCGCGCGGTCGATGGGAAGAGTGGACATCTTATCTGTTGCCACCATGCTTGCCTTGGATGTTGCCACACCGCCATAAACGATATGGTTGGAATCCGGAGCCGTAAGGCTGTTATTGGCAAACCCTGAATACGTGGTCGGGAATACAAATTCTGTATTCGTTCCACGGGAGCCGGCGAGATACATCATGATGATCTCGTCAAATACACGCGCCCACCAGTCAACACTACGGGCTTTTGCTATCTTGCGGAGATCGTGCAGTGTCCTCTTGCGTGTCATGCGTCCGCCGCAATCGGCACCGCCACGCATCTGATCGATGTAAACCTGATCAGTGTAGAAGGACAAACCTTCTTCTTTTCCGTGTAACTCTGCGTCACCTTCGACCGGCTGCATATTTAACTGCATACTCAAATCGTAAGTGATCTGTTCGCCGGCATCACTTTCCAAATCAGTGATCTGCCAGATAGGACGAGTAGGGACTTCACCCTTACCCATGAACTTCCGGGTCCAGTAACCTTTTCGCCCAACGTCCACCGCTAGATTCCCGGAGTATCTTTTGACGGCCTTGGAGTCGTTGAGACCAATAATTGTCTGCGACATACTAACACCTCCATTTAGTTTTTAGACCGTCCTGGGTCGGGATCAGGGCTTACTGCCCTAGATTTTTCTGCCGATAGTGCTTGATTGGTATAGACTTATCGGCAGTTATCTTTAAAACCACACTGCGCCCTGCCTTATCTGTTACAAAAACAGAAATATGTTGAGGTTTTGGAGAGGCAGGAACCTCAAAAACCAATTCATCAGTAGTTTTTAGAACCTTCATCAGGGACATAATTACACCCGAGCCAAATACGCTTCCCTTACGTCCGGTTTCATTCTTTCGAGGGCTTGTTCGTAAGCCTCGCCTGTCAATTTATCGATTTGCGCGAATGTATCATCCACTCCATCATTGTTCGCCCCCGCATTGGGAACGTCTGCTAAAGTTTTATGATCAGGAAGTTTTGCGGCAGGTTTCGCTCCCTTCTTTTCAATGGTTTTTTTTTCTGCCGGTTTGATCCCGAATGTCTCTTTAACAACCTTATCCGCCTTAACCAGTATCTCCATGCCCGTTAAATTGGCATTTTTCGGGTCTTTGGATATGGTTTTTACCGTTTCCGCCAGTGCGCCGAAGAAGGCATTACGCTTTGTCTTTTCCGTTGCATCAGTTGTTTGGGACGCCATGTATTCAGGTTTGGAATTCAGGAAGAATATCTGCTCTTTCTTCCAGAGAAGTTCATCCTTTTGGGCTTCATACTCCGCTTTGGCCGTATTGTTCCGCTCGATATTATGTTTAACAATCTTACGGTTAAGTGCGTCCCTCTGCGTGTCGTATTCCCTCTGAGTAATATCCCCTAAGTCAAACTTCTCGCTGAGAGTGTTAAGTTCCGTCTGAATTGCTTCTGGAATTTCCTCTTCCAGTTCCTTGAATTCGGGAAGCTCCTCGGCTGTCAACGTCGGACGGAAACTCAACAACGCTTCATCTGTTACTTCGTCACCTTCTTCTCCGTCCTGATTCTTTTTTTCTTCGGCTTCTATGGCGATAACTTCATCAACTGTTTTATTCAGTTCCTTTGCCTTCGCCTCTAGCCGTGTCTGTTCCGCCGTGGCGGCTTCTGCGTCGATTTCTTCCTGAGTTTTCCCTTCTCCGGCAATCTTTTCGAGATTCTTTTCCTCGTCGTCGCTAAGCTCTTCCACTTCTTCGCCTTCAGGTTCTTTGATACTTTCCAGAATACCTTCTCTTTCGGTAGGCGACAGACCTTCCCATTCTTCCGGGGTATATCCTTCCGGCGGCGTCTCGTTATTATTTTCGATAACGATTTTATCGACTTCTATTTCGCCAGCTTTATCCTTAGCCATCCTATTAATCCTCCTTCTATGAAGTTGTTACAGTTACCAATTCTCCATTGGCCAGACCGACATAGAGAACACCGGAGTAAATAGACATTGACTTAACTCTACTTCCGAGACTGACCAACGTCTCCACGGTGCCATCTGCAATGGTATAGCGGAGAACCTCACCTTTATTGTTTCCGAGATAGACGTAGGTTCCGTCCGTCTCGCTTGCGGTCACTTTGCCATCCAGGACTTTAACGGTTGTTGCTGTTACTGACATAATCTGTTACCTCCTTATTTTTTTTGAAAGGTCATGCCGACCCTGAAACCACTTTCGCCATAGACAATTTCACCATACCGTTCGAGGCCGGCCATCTTCGCTAGTTGAATAATGGCCGCTTCGTTCGGCATGTGATAATTTGTTTTATCGTTGTGATGAATTTCATCGATCACCCAAAGAAGTGGTATATCTTTGGGCATTCCCATGAGTTTTCCCTGATTAACTGCGGATTCGAGAAACAACTTTCCGCCCGGTTTAAGGCACCTTGCGGCGTTCAATAGACCCTGATACGGGTTTTTAAGATGATAAAGAATGCCGAAGAAAAAAACGATATCGAAGTATTCTGTTATGTTCCAATCACTATCATCAAGATTATCTGTCCAGAAATAACCAATATCATAGAGACTGAGAGCCAATTCTGCGGTCTCCAGCATTGGAAGCCAACGATCAGCGGCGGTAACATTAGCCCCGCGCTTCTTCGCTTCAATCGCCCAATAACCATCAAACGTACCCAAATCTAAAACACTTTGGCCTTTAAAATCATCAGGCAGTTGAAATCTTGCCCTATCCTCTTCTTTTCTGTAATCACAACATCCCGGAGTTATTGTGCCGTCCGGTAATTCGATAACGTGCCACCAATTCAGAGCATTTACTCTGTCCGCTAATTCGCTCATTGAAGCATCTCCTTCGCCACCCTGTATATTCTTTCGGGTGTAATTAACCTCATGCAATCGCCGCCCTGCTTCCCCTCTTCACACTGGCACGATCCCGGAACATCCCAACAGGGAATGCAGGCCAGTTTTCTTTTGGGATAAATTGTTCTAACGGTCGGGTAATAGGTAACTCTTGTACGTGGATCTATGTTTCCAAACAGGCCAAGGCATTTTTTCTTTAACGCCGCCGCAATATGAAGAGCTCCGGTATCAGGCGTGATAACGAGATCAGGAATGGAAGAAAGAGAAAGTAAATCAGCCTCGCTCGTTTTATTGAGAAGATTAAGGACTCTCTCGTGTGAAATATTAACAAGACTGTCATTCCAACATTCAGTTTTGCCCATTATAATAACCGTGGCACCAAGACGACTGATAAGCATATTAACTAATGGATTCACGTATTCAGGCGGAATAACTCTGATCGGTGATTTACTTGTGGGATTTAAACCGATAACAAGCCCGGAAGATTTTGGAAGCATTTTTTTAAATTTCTTAATGCTTTCCTTGTCCACCGGTATATTAAAATACTTACGCTGAGAATTGACACCGCAAAGCTTATCGAAGTTATCAGAACGATCTTTAGAGACGTAATCACGCCATGGTAGCGAACCTGGACCAATATTGGACGGTTCCACCGAGTACCGTAAATCTATTGTTTCATCAAAAGAATATTTACAAAGCTCATCAATAGAAATACATTTATCAACACCTTTAAGATTCTTACCTATTGGAACATACTGCGGAAGAGTAGCTAAAGTTATCTTCTTGTCGGGGTATTTTAATTTTCTTTTGACAATAGAGGACGATAAAATGACAAGATCACCAAGCCCACCCATGCGAACAAGGCACGTTCCGCCAATTTTT
>JBAZJN010000043.1:0-5103 GCA_041651295.1 Patescibacteria group bacterium
CTTCTCGATATCCGCCGCAGGAATACCCCAAGCAAATCTATAGGCCCAATAAGAATCTTTACATGCTGCCTCTTGGTATGTTTCTATATCCGCCCCAGGAATTTTCAAGGCAAATTCATATGCCCATTTAAATTTCGTACATGCCTCTTCTTCATCTGATAATGTTAATAATCCTTTGGTAATTTTATATCCAAATGTCTTAGGCACTATAACAGCATCTTCCCGAATCTTAGAAATCATATCCTGTTCCCTTACATGCTATCCGACATTTCTCTACGTCCGCCCCAGGAACATCCACAGCAAAATAATATGCATATTCTGGATTTCAACATGCCGATTCTTGGCACTTCTCTATATTTGCCCCAGAAATAGACAAAGCAAACTCATATGCCCAATAAGAATCCTGACATGCTGCTTCACAGCGTTTCTCTATATCCGCCCCAGGAACAACCAAGGCAAACCTATATGCCCATTTAGGTTTTGTACATGCCCCTTCTTCATCTAATAATGTTGCTATTCCCTCGGTAATCCTATGCCACACCGTCTTCGGTACCCTACTTGCATCTTCCTTAATTCTAGTAAGCATATCACCTCTAGCCAAATAACGTAGTTATTTGCTTCATTACTATTCTCTTATTCTAATACATATTTTTTTATATATAAAACTTTCTGGTAACTTTAATCCCAACACGAAATAAATAACTTAATATAATTAACTATCAATAACATCTTACCATGCCACAATCCCGGTGTCAACCAAATTCTTAACATCATAAAAAAGCCCCTGTCAATAACTCAAAAATACCAAATAAAACTACCATAAGATAATAATAATCGCCCTATAATAAATTGGAAAATTGTACCCCAACCCAATATATGCTTACTAGAAAATAACTAGCGTGAAATAAATAAGAAAATACCATATGTCAAAACTTATCCAATGTCCATATGAATAAATACTCCATAGTAAAAATATTGATTCTTTATAAGAAAATTGCCCCAATCAAGAATATGGCTATAGGAATAATAAGATAGGAAAAAAAAAAGAGTAAGAACATTATTTCCGTAGATAATAAGAAAATCAATGGCAGGAAAAGAGATCCGTAGATAATAATAAGAAAAGTATAAAGAGTATAGAAATAGGAATAGGAGTAAGAAGATTATTTCCTCTTCCTCTGTAGATAATAAGAAGAGAGGTATAAAAGTAAGAACAAAAGGTAAAAAGATCTATGTGAGGGTAAGAAAACCCATATGAGAAATGAGGGTAAGAAGACCCATATGAGAACTTTGTTCCATATCTACCATTTGGGGTGGCCGGCCGGGCGCCCGGCCGGCAACCCCTAATACCCCCCAGACTCCCGGCCCATAGGCCGATGATCCGATCGTCAGCCCCCCAGCCGGTGTTTTCGAGACGCCACGGGGGTTGAAGCGACCCGCTATTATTAATTAACAGAACCTTTCTAGAGTTAATTCTCGTTGGGTTTTTAATTAATACTTCGGGTTGGACTCCATAGGGCCTTCCCTATATTCCAGAATGGTTCTGGTCTATAAGGGAGATTTCATTGCCCCGGCCCCCAAGCCGAGGTTTTCGAGATCCCAGTGGCCCTAACACTCGGTGGTTATTCCACCAAAGGAGTTAATTATGCGAATTATGCGAACGGCCAAGGTGATTGAGACCGAGGCGGCCCTTGTGGCCGCCAAGGCCGCCCTTGGGGCGGCGTGTTTGGCGGCCACAAAGGCCGCCAAAGAAGTGCTGAAAGCTCGGGCCGCCCTTAAGGCGGCCTACAAGGGGGGTAACCCCCAATTTGCCCAGCAAAGACTGGGCCGCGCCGAGGCTGCCGACAAGGCGGCCCAAGAAAGTGTTCAGAACGCCAGGGAGGCTCATAAAGCCTCCCTGGCCGCTTTGGAGGCCGCCCGTGTGGCGGCCATTGATCTGGAGACCCGTTTCCGGGAGGCGGAAGCCTCCCGGACCCGGATCGCTATCCGGGCCGCCCGAAGGGCGGCATAACCATAGAGCTGGGGAGGGAAACCTCCCCAGCTCATGTATGGGTATATCCATAAGATATATCTATACATGAGCTGTATCAGCGCCCCAGAACCATGGTGGTCCTGGGTTAATTTAAGTGGCGGAATTTAACCAGTTGGAGGGTTATGGTATACATTGGAAAAAACGGCCGTCGCTATCAAGCGGCGGCGCGGATTAATAACAACTGGGTTTATGGCCCAGTTGTCACTGTGCGACCAGGCCGGAACGGCCTGGCCGCACAAAGCAGTGCCCTGAATGGTCTTGCTAAGACCATTCAGAAGATTGGGGGCGTAATGCCAGAAAAAGTCGTGGTGGTCAAGGCCACGATTTCGCACCCCCCCACTGTGGTGGGGGCTTCTGAGCCGGCTAAGCCGGCTCAGAAGGTGGAGAAGAGTTCTCGTCCCAAGTGGAACGAGGACTGGACAGATGGAGCGCCCGAGCAGCGCAAGTCTGCTTGGGCGTATGGTAACAAGATCGAAGCCCAGGCAAAGGCAGCTGGAGTAACGGACCGAAAGGTCCTGTTCCAGTACAGGAAGTTCGGATTCTGTACTGCTGTACGAATAATGGGGTTAACCCCCCATGTGAGATACGAGGCCGAATTGGTCACCGGAGGATTCGCATATTCTCCGGCGGAATATGCGGCGGCGGCAAACCGAGCGGCCTAACTAATATGAGTCAGGGAGAGAGTTCTCCCTGGCTCATGTGTGTATATATGCGTTAAGTATAGGTACACACATGAGCCAATTTGGTTCTCCGGCGATCTATAATGGATCATTGTCCGTCCGGGTTAACAACAACAGGGCTTGAAGGCTAATTTCATGGAGAAAATTATGAAATTGATTAATTTGACCCCACATACGATCACCCTGAGGACTTCTCAGGGTGATATGTCAATTGAGCCTGATCCCCGGGGACCAGCCCGGGTGACTAGTTCACCCGGCTCTCAAATTGCAGAAGTATTGGGAGTTCCAGTGTTCGGTGCTCCAACATTCGGGGCCATTGAGGGACTTCCCTCTCCAAACGGGGAGGAAGTTTTCATTGTAGCGGCCATAGTCGCTAACAGGCTGGAGCTAAAACGGGAGGATGTAGTATCTCCGGGGACCGGTCCCCAAGATGGAGCCATTAGAAAGGATGGTCAGATTGTAGCCGTAACAAGGCTAATTTCCTCTATCTCGAAGAGGGTATTTTCCAATTGTCCTCTTTGTGGAGAGGATATTTCTTCCTGTCAAGATCGTTGTGGGGCGGCACCCTGACAGGAATAGGTTTGTTACCAGGAAGGTTTGTTTATTTTCCATGGTGGAGAATAGATAAGATTTTTCTGGTAACAAAGCATATATGGATGTACGTGATCTTGTTACCGCTTTGTTAAGAGGGGAGACGCTTACAGCTCGCCAATGGGTTCAAGATTCTGTCCGAGAGGGATTTAAGTGGGGCGAGGTATCTGCGCCTACAGGTCTTTCGGATCGGGAGATGGTGGTAGCGGCTGCTTTGACAGATTTGTTTGCTGATCGGGCGAACGTATCTCGACCTGGGTGGACATTTAACATTGGGGCAGCTGAGGGGCCTATTTGGCTTGTGCGCAATGATTTGCCTCGTTTTGCTGACAGGGTTAAAGGGGAAGTTCCGGAGGCGCTTCGATCTAAGCGAGTGTTTGCGCCGGCGAATTTTCTGCTTTTTGCATAGGGTTTTATTTCTCATTGTGAGAAATAGATAACAATATAGGAGGAAACATGTTTATCATGCTTGTGTTTGCTGTTTTTTGTTGATATTGGTTAAGGTTTTGTTACCAGAGAGGTTTTATCCATTCTCCACCTTTGCTAGATTTATTCCTGGAGCAGATATAGAGAGAGATGCCAAGAAAGTGCATATCAAGATGCTTTTTGGGCATATCAATTTGCCAGAGATGTTTCTGGGGCGGAAGTAGAAAAATGCCGGAAGGGGTATAAGGAAAAAATATGAGTGATTTACTAAAACAACTTAAAAAAGCCCAACGGGCTCGTTTTACATCACAAATCAATCATCTCAAAAGAACTGTCAGTTTTTGGATGAACGCTGAAAACGAAGCTCAAACTCAAAACAATATTAATGTACGATCACGTTTGGTATCACATCATAGAAAGGAAAGAAAGAAAGCACAGTATAAATTGAGCATGGTTGAGCAGGAGCTTGCTGATTTTGATAAGGATAATACATGATTAAACTACCATGTATTGGACGAGGTTTTATCCATTCTCCACCATGGAAAATAAACAAACCTCTCTGGTAACAACATAGGAGGATATATGTCAATGGTAGGTGCAACGGCCGATCTTGATTGGCTGCTCAACGTTCTCAAGATTGATGAGCCGGCTCTCCAAGCTGTTGCTCAATATGATTTCGAAAACGGGGACGCAATCCAAGCTCTCCTGGATGTGGTGGAGTATTCCAAGAATCATCCGCCCGCCAATAATGTGCATCAGCTGGTTGTGTGCCTGGCTGTGGAATTGGCAGCTACAATTGCCGCACAATGCGATTTCGACGAAGATGGTTTTCAAAAAAGAATCACTGAGGTGTATAACCTGTATCGTATGATTGGTTACCGAGATATTGTTTAATCTCCATGCCGGAAGATTAAATAAAAACTTTCTGGTAATAACATAGGAGACTATATAGCAATCTAAATAACGGAGAATAAATATAAATTTGGCCCCTTGGCGGAACTGGCATACGCAGAGGACTTAAAATCCTTCGATCGCAAGATCTTCCCGGTTCGAATCCGGGAGGGGCTACTGAAAAACCACGTAAGCTTAGCAACATTAGCAGATGAGTAAGTTTAGCAACATTAGCAGATGAAAATGCGTAAAAAATTCTTACGTCGGGATTTACTTACGTGGTTTTTCTTTTGGGACAGTAGCACAATGGTTAGTGCATCAGACTCATAATCTGGCGGTTCAGGGTTCGAATCCCTGCTGTCCCACTATACAATATAAGCATTAACTATACAATATAGGAATTATATGCTTTCTAAGATTAAGCAAGATGCTAACAGTGTGCCTAAAACATTTTGGTGTCAACCTTTCTGGTAACACCATGGGTAA
>JBAZJN010000044.1:0-5062 GCA_041651295.1 Patescibacteria group bacterium
CTGAAGCATATTCTTCTTCTTATTCTTGGTCTAGGCATACATTAATAGTAACATATGTTCATAACTTTGTCAAGAGTACCGTTGACATATGTATAAATAAGAGTATACTGTCAGCAGTGTGAAACAGCAGCTAGGGAGATGGCGAGAATGAAAGGGATCAAAATAGCCGAATATGTGTTGTTCCTGGTGATAGTAATGTTCCTTGGGTCCTTACTCTGGGAGGGGCTTCACCCAACACCAGAACCCAGGCTCGCACCCATGGTTATTATCACTCCTTCCGGAGATGCGTGGGCAGAGGGGTTTCCGAAGGGAGATGTACAACTGGCTCCAATCGTCATCACCCCCCACCTCAAGCCGGATGGCCCTAGTGGCTCTCACCTGCTTGAGCTCCTCCCACCGGGGACCTACACAATCGACGGCAACGGGACTCTGATCCCAATGCCACCGCCGTGATCAACCGCCTCCGTCGCTGACTCGGGCCGCCGCGCTCCCTCACGGGAGTAAGGCGGCCTTTTATTATTCTTTATTCAAAAAATATTTTTAGGACAATTAATAGCACAGTCCCCAAAACAAAAGAAAGAAAATGAGCAAGTTTTGGTTTTTGCTCGCAGGCCTTATTGACTTGCGGCAAAAGGTCCACCGCCGCGATATAAATAAAACTTCCGGCCGCTATAGGTAAAAGGTAAACAATTTCAATCTCTTTTGAAAGAAAATAAGTAATGATGGCGCCGATAAAAAATGTCAGCGAAGAAAGAAGGTTAAACACTAGCGCCCGCCTGGCTGTCCAGCCACTGTGAATTAATATCCCAAAATCCCCTAGTTCTTGTGGTACTTCGTGCGCCACCACCGCTATCAGAGTTGCAATTCCCAAATGATAATCAATCATAAAGGCGCTCCCCACCGCCAGCCCATCGATAAGATTATGTACTCCATCGGCTATTAAAATCAGATACGAAACCGGATGGACATGCTCACCGACACTGCGGTGGCAATGATGCCAGCTGATAAATTGTTCAAGAATATAAAAACTTACAAGCCCGCTTAAAACTAGCAAACTAACCAGCATACTATTTGCGATTTTCTCAAAACTCTCTGGCAGCAGATGCACAAGCGCACCCGCTAAAAGCGCGCCGGCGGAAAAAGAGACCAGATACATAATGAGCTGATTAAATTTCTTGCCGGTTATTACCAAAGCCAGCCCCCCCGCAAGCGACACCAGCGCTAAAATCAGAGAACTGACGATAATCCAAATCAAAGGGATCATTTTTTATTTTTGTCTATTTTTTCCACTCCCGCCCTCCTGCCAATCAACTTTTGACAAAAATGGCGAGTATAGATCCATATCGAGCCCGATTTTCATGCTTTCGATTTCTTCTTGAGTCGGATCTTCAGCGCAAAATTGGATATTTCCCACATCCTCCAAAATTGCAAGCGGAGTTTGCTCATCTCCCTCCCCCATCGCCACCACCGCGGTAGCGCCGAAGCCGTCAACTAAATTTGAAAAGGTCATTTTCATCTTGCGGCCAAATAAATCGCCATGTCCGATATATTTACGCAGGGGTTTAATCCCGCTATACGAGATAGAAAATCCAGTCGTACCGCGTCTCATTGGGGAGGTTTTACTATCAGTGATAATCACTCCCAAATCCTTGATTTTGTACTTTGCGCGCAAATGTTTTCTGATTTCGTTGGCTGACCGATACGCATCTTCGGGCCAAAGAATATAAAAACCATTGGCATTTGACTCGTCGATTCCGGAGGTGGCAATTAACATCCCATCCTTGATCGTTATCATAATCGTATGCTTCTGCTGGGGACGGGGGATAAAATAATCGGCCTCGCTCGTAATTAAATCGTCTTTATTTGCAACTTTTTCCCTCTCAATGTACGAGCCCTCGCATAAACTGACGATTTTACTCGTTACGGCGACGATGGATTTTTCCGACAAACTGTGGACACTCTCGTCAATTATTTCTAAAATTGTTTTTGACTTGTCGCCAATCACTGCAGTTTTTACCGGCGTAATCTTCATCTTCATCTCCTTTCTACTTTTTTAACCAACCAACCCCCAAACGGGAAGGGGGTTTTGATGTATTGGCCTTTGTTATTCTACCAAAAAACTAAATACAATCAACCCTCGCAATGCTACGACTATCCCAATAAACGAGATGCATCTTAATTATAAACAAAAAAGCCCCACTTCGCATTAAGCTACGCGGGGCATCTTACTATATTTCATTTTGCGGGATAAATCCCGCATAGCTCGAACCCTGTTCGAGCGACGTGGGATGGTGGACCTGGGCGGATTCGCCTTCGAGTCTCGCCTACTGGCTCGCTCTCAGGCCGGCCTTAGCGCCAGTCGTGCTTCCGGCTTCGAATCCGCCCCCGAGTTACAAAAAGAAGGTAATCTTTTTAGATCAATCTCTTGTTGCGAAAGGCCTTACCCGAGGATGACTTCAGATACTTTTCAAAATCCTGGGCAAGCTTTCTTGTCTTAAACGATGCATACCACGCGAGATCAACCGGTCGATGCTTGGAGGTATGTGGGACTTCTCCTAACTGGTGCTTTTTGAGTCTGGCTCTTAAATCTTTTGTTGAGCCAACATAGTAATTATTATCCGAGAGCTCAAGTAAATATGTATAGTGCATATATCAATTATATACCGGAAAATGTCCAACTTCGCCAAGGGCTACGCTGGACAAACTTCTTTATCTCCATTTTAAGTGGCTTGCCAAGCGAAGCCACGATTTATTGTGGCGAAGTTTGGTGGTGTGTTCTCTCTCAAGCTCGAACTATTTTTGAACAAAATTCTCAATAATTTAACTTGAGTTTATTGTAGCAAAAATTGCTCTAATGTCCCAGAGTTTGAAGCAATTTTTGCGTTTATTTGTTTTAATATTCCGCCTCACTCGCTCCGCTCGCTTGGCGTGTTTTGTGCGGTCGCTGGAGGGGTGTGGGGAGGAAAGCGACCGCATACAAATAGGGCGATGGAGAAAGAAAAGGGATTTTATTTTTTTTATTATCTTCCCAGTATTGCATCCAGCATTTTTGTTTTGGTGATTATAACAGAAGGAATTAATCCCGATATTACAGACACCCACATTATCATTTCTGCGCGTACAAAATAATCTGAGTTACTCAAGACAATCGTTGCGTCACAGATTGGCAAAGAAAATGGATGCGCATTAAAATACGGTACTAAAATAAAGTAAAATACTGCACTGCCAATCAAAACACCGATTACTGAATAAACAGCCGACAATATTACATAGCTCGAGACAATAATGTAGGGCTTTATGCCGATTGCTCTTAAAATTCCAATCTGCTTTCTTTTATTCACAATATCAATATAAATCACAATAAAGACAGTTACTGCGGCAATTAAAACGCCAACAAAAGTCATTAAAATATTGATGCTAGTGAAGCTTTCGCCAACAGATTTCATGAGTCCCGCTACCTCTCTCCATGTGTAAATATCACCATCAATATTTCTGCTTCTTAATTGCGACAAAACAGCCTGTTCATCTGCTGGGTCTGCGATTTTAATTGTTATATTATTGGCTCGGTCATCTAGCGCTGGCATTATATCATTGAGGGCATTTTCGGTAATAAATGCTCTTTCATCAGAGGGTAAAAACTTGGTCTGGAAAATGCCTTTTATAGTAAATGTTTTTGCGACTCCGTTAATAATCAAGTCAACTTTATCTCCAGCCCTAGCCCCTTTAAATGAAAAAGCATTTTGCTCTACGCCTTCACCACCGGCGATTTGTCTACCAATCAGAATTTGATCATCGTCATTCTCGTCGAGGTAAGATCCCTCAATGATTTTTTGGGAAATATCGGTTACTCCTGCTTCATTTTTGGGATTGACTGCGAGAATTTGCCACCCCCCCGATATCCCGTTATATTTCAATTGAGCTGGTACATAGGTCTGTGCGCTTGCGCCAGTAACTCCATCAACAGAACGAATATCTGACAGAACTTTTTCTTTGCTAGCAATGAGTTCATCCCCGGTTTTAGGAGTAATGTAGAAATCTCCGGTCATGGTGTTGATAATCTGAGTGTTAGTGCCTTCAATAATTCCATTAAACAGTGAGGACATAAAAATCAAATTGACAAAAGCAACTGACATCAAGAATAGTATTAGAAAAAGCGTCCACTTTCGGCCTCTTTGCAAATACTTTAGCGTTAAATAAAAAGGTAACCTAGCTTGACTTTTCATATCATCCTCCCATCAGAGAGTTGTATTTTGCGACTTGCATAGACTAACTCTTCTTCTTCATGCGTTATCATCACAATCGTAATACCATCTTTCTCATTAAGATTTTTGAAAATCTCTAGTACCTTTTTTGAAGCAACGGTGTCTAGATTGGCAGTTGGTTCATCAGCAAATATAATTTTAGGTTCGTTGACTAACGCTCGGGCAATGGCAACTCGTTGCTGTTCTCCTCCAGAAAGCTCCGAGGGAAGACGTTTTTCTTTATTTTTAAGGTCGACTTTGTACAATAATGAAACTGCTCTTTTCATGGCTTCTTTAGAAGTGCCGACCATCATTGCGGGAAGCATGACATTTTCCAGCGCAGAAAGCTCCGAAATCAAGGCATATTCTTGAAAGATATAGCCCAATTGGCAAAGTCTTAATTCAGAACGTCTTTTTTCTGATAAATGACTGGTTTTTCGCCCTTGAATAATAACTTCACCGCTGTTTGGCAAGTCGAGTAATGCCAAATGGTGTAGTAGGGTTGATTTTCCTGATCCATTTCTGCCAGTTATCATCAAAAACTCACCTGTTGCTACCTCGACGGATACATTATCCAGCGCTTTAACATCACTGCCACCCGAGTGATAAATTTTGACCAAATTTTCTACCTTAATTATTGATTCCATGAATTCATTATACATAAATAACTAAATAATAGGTAGGTTCCCTTGAAACCTTTTCTTTCTCCATCGCCCTATTTGTATGCGGTCGCTTTCCTCCCCACACCCCTCCAGCGACCGCACAAAACACGCCAAGCGAGCGGAGCGAGTGAGGCGGAATATTAAAACAAATAAACGCAA
>JBAZJN010000045.1:0-4937 GCA_041651295.1 Patescibacteria group bacterium
CGACACATACTGCCTGATAGGTACCTGTTTCCGCCTGATCGAATTTCTTTTTGTCTTCGCTTACTTTGAATGACATTTTTATTCTCCTTTATTCCAGCCAGTATTTACAGCCGTTTTCAAATATTTCCGTACAGCTTTTGCTTTTGTGGTGAAAACAATCTTCACAATTCCCATATATGGTTTTGTCCGCAAGCTGCTTTTCGTATCGTTCATGTTTTTTCTGCTCAAACTTTTTTTGGAGGTATTTATCCTTTTCTTCAGGCGATAAATTTTTCCACCAGTTTTGTCCTGTTTTTTTACTCTTCTTCATCGGGAATATCCGGGGACTGTTTTACTATCCGTTCGATTTCATTGATATCAAAACCGGCCCGGCGGATTTCGTCAAGTTTCTCTTTGTTATTATCCGTCATCTTATCGCCTTTTTTGATTCTGGTTAAGACCCGATTCCAAGCAGCTACCTTGGATTTATAGATCTCTTCAAACGCGAACTGGTTTTCGATATTATACAGAAAAGACAGATATTTTGAATACTGTACCCGCCAGTTTGCACGGAATTTACCTTCATCTTCAGCAAATATAAGTGGCTTATCACGCGGAGGCATTTGATCTGCGTCCAGATATCCGGTCATATCCGTGATGTACTTTTTATACTCATCCTCGATGGGAGACGGATTGAAAATACCCAGCTCGATCAAACGGGCATCGTCCCGGCAGATATAGACTATATGGCCTTCGTTGATCTCTTCCTGTGCCTTGAGATAATGGTAAATCTGCAAGCCGTGGTGAGCTTGCGGCAACCCTGTTTTTTCAGCACGCTCGTACATATATGAAGAACAGCTCTTGACCTCCAGTACGATATTGCGGAGGCCGTCCGGGTATTGTTTCTTCAGGCCATTGACGATATCAAGACCGGCACGCGAAAGAAACGGCGGAAGCCAGTTGAATTCCTTTTCAATGATCTCCGACGATTTATCATAATCTGGCTGGCCGCCGGCTATAAAGTCCAACCTGCCTGTAACTTCTCTTAATCCAGGGTATTGAAAAGATAAGTGTGTTTGAGATTCAACAAGGATTCCGGCACGAATAAGAACAAACTTTACAATGGATTCCCAGATATTGCCGGCCTCAAACTTTCTCAAACTTCTTGGATTCGGGGGATTTGAAGGCGGCGTACCTTTCATCTTTAGGAAGTTATCGATCATGGATCCGCCAAGCTCTGAAGCCCATAAATGATTACGTGGTTCCATGGTCCTTTCATCGCCTTTATCTAAACTGGTGTTCCACAATCGAAAAAATTGCCAACTACAATTACTCATAATTAACCTTTTGCCTTTCTCATATGTACACCAAATTTTGAACCTTTAGGCCAATGAATTTTTGAATGTGTACTATTGTTTGGATAGAGTTTAAGATTTTCAATTCTATTATCATCACGCATACCATTTATGTGATGTACTTTTTCTTCATCTGTTAATTTTCTACCTAAAAACTGTTCCATTACAAAACGATGTTCTAACATTCTTGTTTTATCAGGAAGGAGAACGGAAATATATCCACTGCTATGTTTACCACGCCCACTATTCCATCTATAGTTATTTATACCTGAATTGGCCTCGCTGATTTTTATTTTATGTTCCCCCGTAAGGATTGTACCTTTTCTGGAAGGAGGTAACATCTGCCTGTCTTTTCTATCCCGCCAATAACATTTATGGCTACAATATTTTCTCTTTGAAAAACTTTTTTTTTGACAATAGAAAGACTTGCCACATTTTGGACAGGTTTTATTACCGCCTGTTTTTCTATATGGACGTGGTAATTTTCGCCAATCGGTCATTATTCACCTGTTCTTATGATTATTGATATATGTCCACCGTCCGGGTGATGATATTCCCGGCAGTCATTTTTGTTTTCGTCCAGACAACCACATTCGAATACCCAGTTCAGCTCTTCAAGTGTATCGAGCAGAAGATCAATTTGGTTTATTCTTTCCTGCGGCTGGTCGCATTGACCACAACATTTATTTCCGTCGAAGTCACACATTAGAGAAAGATTCCATAAGTATTTTCTAACATTGTTACCATTTGATTTATAAGATGATCTTGGAAATTTCTTGTCTCATCCCCAAAGCCAGATTCCAAGTGAAAACATTCTTCCATTATAGCTGTTACTATCTTTTTCAATCCAAGATTCATTACCTTTTCGGATAACAGTATTTTTCCATCTTTAGCTTCAGCAAGAACATTTTTCTGCTGAAATACTACCAATTCAATCGGATAGTTGATAGCCAGATTTACTTCTTCAAAGAACTTTTTTGCCTGAGACAAAAGGTATTCTTCTCTTTTACCTGGTTCTTTAACCCAATGTTCTTTGCATATAGACTTGAATGGTGTTTTTATTTCTTCTCCGAAGTGTGCTATAAGTTGTTTTAACAATAAGTTTGGAACAATTATATATTCGTCTGGTGACATTTTTTCTGTATAATACCCTGCCGTTTCATATGGGATAACCATTTTGTCTTTAGTTGCATCAATCCAGTTCTGATTAAACATTTTTGCATAACCCCACCATATTGATGATTCTATATAATCTCCAATGCTGTTATCTGCACAATGTGCAATAAAGTTCTCTATCATGGATTTGGTTGCGGTTTCTCCCCATATCAGGGCGAGAGTTTCGTATACCATAAATTCATATTTAACAAGCCTGCTTTCAGTTATATCTATCTTTTCAAAATTATAGTCATACAAACCTTTTGTGTTTTGGTCGTAGCATCTGATACCTTTGCGATACAAAGAAATATTTGTTTCATAGGGAAACATCACTTGGCCAATACGAGAAGAGGCATGAACTTTTCTTTTCTGACAGAAATATCTATCCCAATGAGTTAATACTTCTTCTATTTTCGGATCTATCTCAATGTAGATATGGGTATGTCCTTCTATGGGCAATATCTCTGCTGCTGTTTCGCATTCAGCATCACCTTCGTCAAGGGCGTTACAGTATATTTCCCTTATTGCCTGCCATACCTTCCAGTCCGTACCCATATCGGTAGTAAAATTTGTTTTAACACCACTGATACGGATAACATTAAATGCTTTTTCGCGGAATATTTCGGCTTCAACATCTATGGTTATTTCCTTTAGACCAGAGAATATTTTTACGTTAACATTTTCCCTGAGCAGAACGGCAAGGGCATATTTGAGCCCGGATCCGAAGTATCCTATTTTGGAATTGTCGCCACGTTTAGTACACGCACCGATTAAAGTAAAGGCACCTGCTTCTATTTCTACATTGTTACTAATTTTCAGATAGTTCATTTTCTCTCCTCCGGACATTCTATAAATTTTAATTGTTTCGGACAACATGCCGCCGCAGTATAATCTTGAAAGTTATCCCATTCATCAGCACAATGAAACACTACAAATACATAATGACTATTCCAGCTTTTTATCCGGCCCTTCTCTATTTCGCCGTGATGAGCAGTATATTTAACCCAGCGACCGATATCATTGTTATTCAAATGTTCAATCTTTACTTTTTTTGATACTTTTGTGAACTTGAACATATCTAATCTCCAAAAGCAGAAAGCAGGACCCCGTCGAGAGGAGGGAAGGGAAAAGCAACAAGGCCCTGCTATTCTGTTATCAAATAAAAAACCGACCTGCTTTTTGAACTTGGAAGTCTCGGAGGGCAAGCCGGCTTTGAAAAGAGTATCGTTAAGACTTCCAATGTCGCTTTTAATTATAGCAACTTTCCTAATCATTGTCAAGAAAAAATATCGCATTACTTTGCTTTAGCCCGCCTAACAAAACTATTACGCTACGCCACAATTCTTCTCGTTGCTTTTACTGAACAATACTGATCGGAACTATACCTTTGCTTGCCAAACAAAACACGACCATGCAAAATACAATTCACTGCAATTCACTTACTAAACGCAGCTCTTCGACGCTATCACAGTACTCAGCAGCACCTGGCTATTGCCACACAATAACCAGCGACGCACTACTTTTACGAAACATAACTTTACGGTACCATGACCTGACGCAACTAAGCCCAACTGATACGGCACCAAGCTCTACCATTCGCCGCTATAACATTACTTTACATTGTCCTGCTGAAACTAAACTGGACGATTCTGGACTATTACACTGCCCTGCCTTACTCCACTCAATGCCCTGCCAAACTAAACCTCACGTTGTTTTAGCGTTACTAAACATTACACATCACTGCAGAAGCTCCGCTGATCTGTACATTACCAAAACTTCACTCCACTGGACATTGCAGAGACAGTACGGGACTTTACTAAACTTTTGCAATACAACATGCTGCTGTAACTACACATTACAGTAGTCCACTCCGCTTTACTGGTACAGAACTACGCTTTACTCTGATACACCAAGCTCTTACAAGGCAATATGTCACACAACATAGCAATCACGATGCCTTATTGTACGCCACTCCGCTTTACTGGTACAGAACTACTCGTTACGCTACTGATACTCCACCGCATTTTACTGGAACTGCACTGCTCTACACTTTACTGGAACTGTACTGTACAAGACTTTGCTAATACCATACTCCACTACACACCGCTCCGCTGTAACTGTATGGAGCGTTACCCTACGTTACTCTCACTTTTCTATAATCCACTTCACATTACTTATGCTTTACCATGGGTACATCGCTAAAGCATATCTGCTTTGCCTATGGGTATTTCCTTGAACGTAAAAGCTCCCATACCGCTGTTACGCCATTGCAGTAACCCGTTAAACTGTCCATATTTAAGCCACTCGGGTATCAGTGTTGCGATCTTACTATTCATGGTCATGATCGTTGCCTGAAACTTCGTACCTGTCGGCAGCTGCTCAGATATCGCCAAGGATATCCTTTCGCCCTGTGCCGTGTCACCACGAAGAGGCCTCTGGTGAAAAGTG
>JBAZJN010000046.1:0-4771 GCA_041651295.1 Patescibacteria group bacterium
TGAGATTAAAACAGTGGTTATGGAAGAAATCGTCCGATTAAAGCTTGAACAAAATCCTTATGTGAGGAAAAAACTGCTTGAAACAGAGGGCCTGCTTTTGGTTGAGGACTCTCCGAAAGACAGTTTTTGGGGTTGGGGGCCAGACAAAATGGGTCGAAACGAACTTGGAAAAATTTGGATCAAATTGCGAGACGAACTTCGGAATTAATTATCTCTAAATTAAAATAGCCACCCGTTGGGGGTGGCGTGGTGTTCTAGTAGCTGGCCGGATAGGCTGAGACAATTCGTGAGAGATCGGCGCCGGAATAGCGCTTCCGCTCCATCATCTCCCAATCCCTGTTGTTCTCATGCATCGGATCCCAGGGAACGTAGGAGCGAGCCCAGCGCAGATAGTCGAAAACACTACCGCTTTCCGGATCGACGCGTGTCAGATGAATCACCTGACAGTTGACCGGCGAGAGTAGATACCCCCAGCGCTCCTCATTCTCCTGCCAGTCATGGAGAGTCCCCCAGTCGTTGAACATCCGTAGGGTGAACTCGATCAGTTCTCCGTGACAGGAGAGGATGACATTGTCGGCACTCGAGCGGACGATTGTCCCAATCATGTCACGCGCGCGAAGGATCGTATCGTTTCCAGACTCGCCGCCCGGGGGTGACCAGAACATTCGCAGGTCACTCTTGGCCTGGTCGAGATGTTCTCGTCGCTGATCGAACTGGGCAACAGACGGCACACATTCCCAGTCACCCCAGTCGCGCTCGCGGATCTGGGCAAAGATCCGCCAGAAGCCTATCGGCGCGTTCGGCATCATCAGTGACGCGGTCTCGATAGTCCGGATGAAGGGTGAACAGTAGCCAGCACCGAACTCGATGTCGATCTGCTCGACAACAGTGCGCACGCTCCTGGCCTGTTCTCGTCCTTGATCGGTTAATCGCACTTGCCATCCAGGTGTACCCACCAACTCCACAGGGATCTCGTGTCCGCGACCATGTCGCAGCATCCAGAGCACCCAGTTGAGCCAGCTCTCTCCGTGACGGACAAGCACTAGATTCAATGGCATAGCCATCGCACTCACATCCTTTGCGTTTATTTCTGCGTGCCGTATTTATAGCATAGAATTTGACCTTTTTCAAGACTAACAATTTGAGAATATCGTGAATATTTTAATACTTTGACAAAAAAATAAATCATCGTTATTCTACTATAATGAATAAAATTAAATTTAACGAGGAAATTGCTATGTTAAAAAGATTGAAAAAACTATCAGTATGCATGCTGATTTTTGCTCTAGTGTTTTCACCACTTAATCTGATTAAGGCTGCGGTTTTAGAACCAACAATTGAACTAACGAATATCTATGAGATAGCAACTGCCGGTACAAATCTAGATGTCGATGTTGACCAATCGAGCAATGCTTATGTTGTTTTCGAGCGCTCAGGAAATATCTATATCGTTAAAAATCGTGGCAGTGAGCAGCTCATTGGTAGCGGATCAAACCCAACAATTGCGATAGACAATACCGGTTTTCCTCATGTTGCTTACATCAGTGCCGGTTCAGTTATCTACGAAACATTCGATGGTGATTGGGATAATGAAGTAAATGTCGGTGTTGGTACCAGTGCAAGTTATGTTGATATAGATATAGACTCACATCGCAATGCACACATTTTTATGCGAGCTCATCATTACCCAGACAACTACAGCTGGACAGATCTATTATATGTATCAAATGTAAATGGACCCTTTGAGATTATTAAAGGCTGGAACGGAGATCGCGATTTCTCATCCTCAGGCTCCTGGGGAGGATATTATTATGATACCCATCCGATTTCGATCAAGATTGATCAAAATGACAATTACCACCTTTTATTTTGGCATGCCAGTGTCTGGGTCTGGTACGCTGATAGAGACTGGAGTTACAGCCTGCAGTACCACACTGATATACCGGGGGCATCAGTAAACCTTGGAGGCAACAATTCACTTTACAAAAATTCCTTGACAATTGACGCGCTTGGACGCGCTAATGTTGTTTACGGGGCAATTAAGCATGGACTAATTTCTGCTGGAACCTGGTCCGAAACAAATATGACTACGGATTCAAACCCCTCTATTACTTCAAACAGTTCCGCTATTGCGATCGCTTATACTGACTCGGGTGTAAATTATTATGAAAATAATGGCAGCGGGGTGGAACAGACTGTCAAAATTGATACTCCTGGAGATAATTCGGCTGTAGTAATAAATGACCTAAACCGTTTTGCTTACTACATCAAAGATGGCAAAATCTTTCTTGCAACAGATAAACTGATTTTCAATAATCCGGTTATCTCTGGCGTTGACGAGGGCGGAATTTACAACACTGACAAAATCGTCTCCTGGGACCATGGCAGCGGATTTTTAAATGGCGCACCATCAGTCTCGCCAGTTATGGTTTCCGATGAGGGCAACTATAATATTTATGTTGTCAACAACGAAGGCAAGTCATCAGAGGTCAATTTTTCAATCGATAAAACTGCGCCGACTATCACCATTAATCCTTATAACTTGGCACCAACCAACCAAGACATCACCGTTAGCGCCTCAACCGATGAGGGCGTTTTAAACGCCACATCGCACACCTTTAGCGAAAACGGTTCGTTTAAGTTTGTATCCATCGACGACGCCGGAAACGAGTCCTCGCAAGATATTACAATCACAAACATTGACAAAACTGCCCCGATAATAAAAATAGGTATCTACGATACTAATCCGACCAACCAAGACATCACCGTTAGCGCCTCAACCGATGAAGGAGTCTTGAATACCGACTCTTACACATTTTCCGCCAACGGATCGTTTGATTTTGTCGCCACAGATCCAGCTGGAAACAGCACAATATATACTGTCACGATTGATAATATCGACAAAATCGCCCCAACGATCACCATTGATCCGTTTTCAACTGCTTGGACAAATGAAGATGTCGTCGTTAGTGCTTCTACAAATGAAGGTGTACTCAACGCTACCTCACACAACTTTAGCGAAAACGGTTCATTTGATTTCATAGCCACAGATCTAGCTGGAAACAGTACGACTTACACTGTTACTATCAACAATATTGACAAAATAAAACCCAAAGCCGAGATTGCTTCTCCCGCTTCCGGGGCTTACCTGCGCCAAACAGTGTTTCTTAAAGCAAGCTCCGAGGATAACGAAAGTGGAATTTCCAAAGTAGAATTTCATTCCACGAATCTTGGTAAAATCGCCGAAGATGTTACTGCCCCTTATGAATTAAGCTGGAATACAACCCTTCTTCCAGATGGTCCTCAAGAGATCTCTGTCAAAGCTTATGACCGCGCGGGTAATCAAATTCAGTCTGTTCCGCAAACAATATATATCGACAACTCCGCACCAATTATCACCATTAATCCTTACAATACCGCTCCGACCAATCAGGATATTACTGTCATCGCTTCGACCAATGAAGGCACGCTAAATACTACTTCACACACCTTTAGCGCTAATAGCTCCTTTGAATTCATTGCTACTGATATAGCCGGAAACAGCACAAGCTACACTGTCACAATTGATAATATCGACAAAATCGCCCCGATAATCACTGTTGATCCCTATAACACAGAACCCACAAATCAGGACATCATCATCAACGCCTCAACGGATAAAGGAACACTAAATACCAATTCACACACCTTTAGCGAGAACGGCTCTTTTGAATTTGTCGCCACCGATGCGCTAGGAAATCAAGCGAAAAAACTCATTGAAATCACCAACATCGACAAAACCCCGCCAAAAGGAGCGATCATTTCACTTGCGGATGATAAGCCCCTGAGATCAATTATCGATTTAGCTACCAACAGCGATGATGATGACAGTGGAATTGATAAAGTCGAATTTTTTCATGCCAGCATTGAAACACTCATTGGCATCGCTACGAGCTATCCCTTCCGAGTTTTTTGGGATACAACCAAGGTGGCTGATGGCCTGCATCAGGTTTGGTCAGTTTCGTACGACAAAGCGGGCAATAGCACAAAATCAGACAAAAAAGACGTTTTGATTGACAACACGCCACCAATAATTACCATTCTGCCATACCCAACAGAAAATACAGCCGAAAATATTACAGTTTACGCAACTATCAATGAAGGCACAATCAATGCTGATTCGCACACATTTTCTGAGAACGGCTCTTTTGAATTTATTGCTACCGACGAAGCGGGGAACAAGGCAACAGAAACAATTACTATTTCTAATATTACAAAGCCTGATGTTACAGTAGCTAGCGCGCCTGTTGCAGTGAGTGCCGATTTTGAAGAAAATTCTGCTTCTTCTGAAGATTCCCAAATAATTGATCCCAATACGTCTTCAGGAGCTGAATCTCTTGCTGATCCAGCCATCGCAGAAGATATTCAGAAAGATGAATCATTAACTACTGAAAAAGATAGTAGGGAGAGCAAAAACGATTCTGTCAAAGGTGAAAGCACTGAATCAGATGCCGATTATCGATTTCTTTATTGGTTGATTCCTTTAATATTTGTTCTTGGCGCTACAATATTCTTCATCGTTCGGAGTAATAAGGAGTAGCTAAAAAATCCTGGGCATTTGCTACTAACAAGCAACTGGACTATAGCAAAAACCCCGAGCGTGGTGCTCGGTGTCAGATCTTGCGAAATCGCCGCCGTATCTCTGGCAGCACCACCCGGATGAGGGTTATGTTTGCCATTATGATTGGCACGATGAAGCCGATCAAGGCGACCAGCTGGGCGAGGGTGCCCG
>JBAZJN010000047.1:0-4509 GCA_041651295.1 Patescibacteria group bacterium
GACGGCAAAACCTCAATATTCATCCAGGCATAGGATATTTTCTGGAACGGAATTCTGGAATTAATAAATGACCGACGAAAACAAAAACAACATTACAATCGATCTTGATAAAAACTGCACGCAGTGTGGGGAGCCGGGCGTGACCGAAAGCGGCCTGTGCCTGAAATGCGTCGGCATTGCGGCGATGGATTCCATCCCAGATATCCGCCGGCAGGTCCAGGAGCGTGTTCAAAAAGAAGCAGAACAACAACCGCCGAAAGAAGAAAAACAGGAAATCGACAGCGCGTTCATCGGTAAGTGTCTCTTTTCAAATTCATCCGGAGACGGCCTTTTATATGCGACCCTATTCCGCGATAAATTTCTGTACGTCAAAAACATTCAGGAATGGTTTGAGTGGACCGGGCATCGCTGGCAGCGCGACAAAATGAATCGATCCATGGCCGCTGTCGAAAAGGTCGCTGAAGTTTACCTGGAAGAGTATAAAAAAATATCCGGGCAGATCGTTGAAAAAACCAAAGCCGGAGAGAGCGAAAGCGAAATAGAAAAACTCAGCAAAAAACAAAAAGCAATACTCGAGCGCGTCCGCCAGCTCCGCGGAGACAATCGCCGGACCGCCTGTTTAAAATTCGCTCACACCATAGACAAACCGCTGGCCATAACCGGCGACGAATTTGATCAAAAGCCGACACTATTCCCGTTCGCTAATGGCGTCCTCGATATGGAGACTGGCAAATTCAAGGAAGGCCGCCCAGGTGATTACCTATCTCTGGGTAGTCCGGTAGAATGGAAGGGTATTGATGAACCCTGCCCGCTCTGGGAAAAAACACTACGCGAGATCTATAACTGCGATCGTGAGGGCGATGATCAATCCTTGATTAAATTTATGCAACGCCTCTTAGGTTATGCCGCGTCCGGTAAGGTTTCTGAAAAAGTCTTCCCTGTGTTCTACGGCAAAACCGGATGGAACGGACGCAGTCTTCTTATTGAGAGGGTGAAATACGTCATGGGTGATCTGGCCGCTCCCATCCCGTCAGAACTATTATTGAGCCAGAGATTTGCCAAATCATCATCAGGTCCGAGCCCGGACATCATGATACTCAAAGGAAAGCGCATGGTCTTCGCATCGGAGATCGACGAGGGGCAACGTTTTTCTATTGCGAAGATCAAATGGATAACGGGCAAGAATGAGCTCACAGCCCGTAACCCCAACGATAAATATTTTACAAATTTTGATCCTACTCACACCGTGTTTGTTGAGACCAATATCCAGCCGTCTGCGCCGGCGGACGACAAATCATTCTGGGAACGCCTATTACTGATCCCGCACAATATAAGTTTCGTCAATCGTGATCCGCGCGAATCACATGAACGGCGGGCAAACCTTAACCTGGATAAGGAACTTGAAAAGGAAAACTCCGGGATAGCGGCCTGGTTGGAGCGCGGCTTTTTAATGTGGCAGCGAGACGGATTAAATCCGCCGGCAGTTGTTACCGAAGCAACCGCCAAATATCGCATGGACGAAGACATGCTTGGCGATTGGATAGAAGAATGCTGCGTCCGGGACCCGCTGGCTAAAGAAAAAGCGGCCGACCTCTTCCATTCATTCGTCGAGTGGTACCACACTAACCAGGGCAAGGGCGACAAACTCACCGGGACGTGGTTCGGAAAGCAACTCGGGAAGAAGTTTGAAAAAACTAAATCAAACGGCTGCAACGTCTATATTGGAATTTCACTTAAAAAGGGAGGTTTGGAGACTATAAACGTATGAAAATTAATTTAATGAAAAATTTAGCAACAAACCAAAATACACCATTTCAACCCTCCACTATCCCTAGTTTCCGGGGAGGGTTTGAAAAAATGCAAAAATCGGCTGGATTACTTAAAAACCGTGTATCTATCCGAAAAATAAAAGGGTTTATCGGGGACGGTCGATCTTGTGCTGAAAAGTTTGGGGAGGGTGGACAGTTAAACCATAGGACATTCTTTAGCGGTTTTAATTAAAATTACTATACCAAGATATATAGATACAACCATCCAACTATCCCTAAAGGGTGGGGCATATATATAATATATATAAAATAATGAATGATAATAAATAGATATAAAAAAAGAAGAAAAAAGGAAAATTTAAAAATTAATACGTTTTTATACTGAAATGATTTTTAAAAATAAATAGTTAAATAGTTTAGGGATAGTTTAAAATGAACATTTCCAAAGAACAAATTGATGAAATAAAAAGCCGAGTAGATATATCTGATATCATATCTGAAACCGTCGCTTTAAAAAAGAGCGGGAAAAATCATTTTGGATGCTGCCCTTTTCATCAAGAAAAAACTCCGTCCTTTTCAACCAACTCTGAAAAGCAGATTTTTTATTGCTTTGGGTGTGGAGAAAGTGGAGACGTAATCCAGTTTTTGGTAAAAGCGACTGGTAAAACATTCAACCAGGCTATTGAATATCTAGCAGAAAGAGCCGGAATCGCTTTAATTCCTGGTACTGAATATATACCTACCGATAAAAAAGAACCAAAAAAAAATACAAAACCTGAATTTACCCCGTCTGAACACCAGAGCCCTGCCGATCTTTGGCAGGAACGCGCGCAAAAATTTGTTTCATGGGCGCATGAGAACCTTAAGCAGAATAAAGAAGTCATGGATTGGCTGGCCAATCGCGGGATCAGTGCCGCGGCCGTCGATAAATACCACCTGGGATGGAATCCGGGAGAGAACGGAAAGGACATATATCGTCCGCGGCAGGCTTGGGGACTGGCTGTTGAGATAAAAGAAGAAACGGGGAAGCCGAAAAAACTGTGGATTCCGATCGGCCTTGTTGTGCCATTAAGTACCGATACGGTCGTTTCGGAAGATGGTCAATTTCAAATTGTGCGCATCCGCATTCGCCGTGCCGATGGTGAACCGCGTTACTATGTCATCCCGGGATCGGCCATGTCCACTATGATTTTAGAACCGTGGCGTAAAGCATTCGTTATTGTCGAATCAGAACTCGACGCCATTGCCGTCACTGAAGCCAGTGATCTTGCCGGCGCTGTCGCCATGGGATCGTCGCACACAAAGCCGGATAAATTCACTTACGCAATATTGAGGGATTCAACGCAGATATTAAACGCGCTTGATTACGATAAAGCCGGCGCCAGCGCCATGATTTGGTGGGATGAACAATTTAATGAGCCTGTGAATCCCGCCAGGGATTCCAAAGCGAATTATCCCCGAAGCGAAGCGGAGCGGGGCCCGGTGTGCGATCGCTGGCCCGTACCGAAGGGCAAGGATCCCGGCGAAGCGTTCGCTTTGGGGATAGACCTGAAAAGCTGGATAGAAGCAGGGCTGGTGCCAGCGCTGACGCTTGGCAAAAGTGAAACGGGAAAAGTGAAAAGTGAAAAAGACTCCTCCCCCTCGAGGGGGGAGGATAAAGGTGGGAGTGAAAACATGCCGCCGGAAGATACTCCGGAATTGCTCAAAGAACTCTACAAGCTCTTGCGTGACAATCCCGGCGTTAAAATCATCAACACGCCGGAGCGCTTAACCGTATTGAAAAACGACCGCTACGTCGGCGGACGCATCAACGAGCTGGTGATGAAGCCGGGCGAAGTCAATGATTATTTATTAAATCATCCAGAACACGAAATAACGTGGAAGAATTTATTAATATAACGAAAAGCTAAGCCGGAGCGTAGCGATCGGCTTTAGCGACTGGTTAGCGATTTTATTTAAAGGAGGAAACATTATGGAAATATTAGACAAATTCAAAGCACTGCGTCAAGAGATTTTCAGTTATTTTGGCTATGTGGAAGATTGGCGTGTTCTTCCGATAGTTGATGCGAGGCAATATTTTTGGAGCCTTGATGGGCTTGGGCCAGGTAAGGTTAAGTTTGCTGATACGATAGCTGAATTGAAAGGTGAAGCTGGCAACTATTACGAGAATGAAATTTACACACAACGGCATCTCCCAAAGTGGGTTTATCGCGGGAAAGACTATACTATGATTGTTGTTGATACACATACAGATGGAAACCAGTTTTTGCAGATTTTCGATAATCGTAAGGAACGCTAACGCCAAAATCAGCCGGAGCGTAGCGATCGGCTGGATTGCCCTTGTTATACAGTTTTTAAATAATAAAATGGAGAGTTGATATGAGAGAGAGCGATAACCCTGAAGAAATAATAACAGACGAAGAAATTGAACGCATACACGCCAACGCTAATTTTGGTAGCATGAGCAAACGAGATGTAGTCAATCAAGGTGTTTTGAAGTGTGCCAGTGGATATTATCAAGGGCATACATCAACTCAAATTATCAAAGAGCATGGGCTTGTAAATGATAAATATAAATTAACCGCCAAAGGTAAAAAGTATTTGTGGGCAGCATTCGCAAGTTCCATAAGCGTATAACGAAAAGCTAAGCCGGAGCGTAGCGATCGGCTTTAGCGACTGGTTAGCGATTTTATTTAAAGGAGGAAACATTATGGAAATATTAGACAAATTCAAAGCACTG
>JBAZJN010000048.1:0-4459 GCA_041651295.1 Patescibacteria group bacterium
TTGAAGTTATATAACCGATACCGCCCATAACAAAAAAACCGGCTGCTAACAGGCCGGCGATGGTGACGAGGACTTGGATGACATTGGTTGCGAAGTTTTGAACTCGGGAGAGGTCGGGGGCGGCGAAAGCCGTCGATGCCGACAGCAGTACCATAGTTATTGAGATCAAAAGAGAACGGAGACGTTGCATAGTGACAACTTTCTCCCCTCCCTATCTGAGGATGCTTTCGGCATCACTCAATTAATTTTAATTGCGCTGCCTAACATATACCTAGTATATATCAGGTTTATCACAGCTGAGTTTAAGCTGTCAAGGGCTTGCTATTTATTGGCATCGCTTATTTCGACTCATTGTATGACAAGCTCATACTTCGCTAGACATTTATTCGTCTCAAACGCGATTCCCAAAACGAAACACACCCTAATATGTTTTGCCGGATCATTAGCTTTGCAAACTCTTTAAGAACAAAGAGATTGCTCGCTTATTCACCGACAATTTTTTCAAGCTCAGCAACTTTTACTCCAATAGAATTTCCGTAAAAGATACTGGCTTGATAATTCTTCCAAAAGATTATGGATTGTTCCCGCCAGTCTTTCCATCTTATAGAACAAATGGCCTGTCCGCCTCAAGGTCGTTCATATCGTGGTGTGCTCCACCTTGACCCGTCCAGTCCATTTGTTCTTAGCCCTCTATTAGACAGGCGGGAGGTCGATCCGCTTGTTTATTAATTAAGGAGGTATATATGATTACAGGAAAAATTGATGAACGAACGCAACAAGCAATTTTGAATGATCAGTTCAGAAAGCTTGGTTTTGGAGTTACGATAACTAACGGAGCGGCAATGCTACCAGATGTGATTGGTTTAATGACCGCTATTCGGGCATACGATGAGTTTACAGACGATAATGATCCTTATCATGAGCATGACTTCGGTAGCTTAATGTGGCACGGCGAGAAGGTCTTCTGGAAGATAGATTATTATGATAGCCAGCTTAAGAATTATGAGGATCCACTCATCGGTACGTGTAAACGAATTCTTACGGTTATGTTAGCAGAGGAGTATTGATAAAGAGCCCCTGAGGTTTCGACCACTTCGGGGGCTTTTTTTATTGGCTATTCCCAAATCTCAGCACTGATACCTTGTTCGCGAATATCATCATTTGTTGCAAACCAGGCTTTGAATTCTTCGGGATTTTGATAATCGTCCAGTAGCCATCGCATAGTTCGCTTGGCATATATCATCAAAGCCAAAGTTTGGCAGGCGAAGAGAATAATCGGAAATGACTTGCCGGTATTTTCTTCCCACTCGTTAGTAAAGAAGAGCTCAATATAACTCTTCATTTTCTTTTTGATTATATATTTGGGCTGTGCGGAATCCAAAATAACAAACACGAATTGCTTAAATTCTGATTTGGTCTTTTTAGTATAAATCAGCTGCGGACTCAAATCTTCCATAAACTTATATATAGAATTTGAGGTGACATCCGCAGCGGTTAGAAATTCGTAGTGAATTCCTCTTTCTTTATTTCTCTCAATTAAATGCAGACCACTATCAGCTATCAACAACTGTTCGGCGATAAAATTTTCTGTTCTTTCGTTATCGCGGTAAAGCTTTTTAAGATAAGTATTATTATCTTGATCCAGCAATTTAAAATATCGGATAGCATTTATTCCGGCATAATAGATTGTTGGTGACATTACGATTACTGCTGAATTTGGGTAGATTCTGTTTAGATACTCTTTTTCTGTTAAGTCTTTTAGCCATGAGTTTATTCTTCTGTGATCTTTGTGGTTTAGGAATGCTTGAATTTGGATCCTGTTAAGGAAGCGGTATTTATATATTAGGTTGAGTATTTCTATTTGTTTGTTGGTAATGTTGGGTAGTGTCATTTTTTTGAGTTGTTGTAATTACTTTATTTTTTACCTAACCTACCTAACCATATATTATGTAAGGGTTAGTGCGACAAATATTTGTGATTTAGCCTAGAAATCGTTGATATATTGTCCCATCGGCTGGGACAATTGTACACATCTTAAGCACTTTTCTTTTTCCTGATATTAATCTTTTCCACTGGCGAAAAATTGATCTGTTTTTGTTTCGCCTGCTTCTTAAAACTAGATTTAGCGGAATTATTTTTTCCAGAAAGCAGCTCGTCCAAATATTGCGAGACCTTTTCAACCGGAGTTGCGTATTGTTTTCTGGATATAGACAATACGGAATCTCTTGTTTTAGCATTTGGATCAATATCAAGAGGCACGGTAATCCCTGAAAATGCGTTTTCACTTTTTTCATTACTGGCTTTCATATAAAAGTGGTAAGGAGCCAAGTTGACGATATCTCCCTTTTCAACTTCCGGTGCCATAAACGGCAAAATGAAAGCTTCTTCGTCCGGACTGGCCTTGAGACAAACAATATTATTAGCGTTGCCTGCGACGATTTTTAAAATACTTTTATCATCCACCTGAGCAATGTTCTGATGGGAAGCAGTTAGAGCAACTCTAAATTTTCTACCCTCAGAGGTAATCTCGGAAAAACGAGGCGTGGCAAAATCTTGGAACTCATCAACATAGAGAAAAAAATCGCGACGATCTTTTTCGGGAATTTTAGTTCGTTGATAAGCCGCCATCCAGACAAGTGAAGTTAGCACTGCTCCAAAGAAAAAACTTTGATCTTCGCCCAAGTCTCCTTTAGCCAAATTTACGAGGAGGATTTTCCCATCATTCATTATTTGACTGATGCCAATGGTACTTTTTTCTTGCAAGAGAATATGACGGGACATTTTTGAGGTAATAAAGTGTCCGAGTCGTTGAGTCAGCGGGGAAACTACACTCGATAATTGCATTTTTCCGAGCAGTGCAAATTCCTTATTCCAAAATTGTTTAAGTACCGGATCGTCCAGCGTGGCTGCCGTCTTCTTCTGATAGCTCTTGTCAGTCAGTAGTCGTTGCAGAGTGTAAAGGCTGGGGTTTTCGGTTTGTAGCGCGGTCAAAGTCGTATTGCGTAATATATGTTCCATTCTCGGGCCCCAATACTCTTTAGCGGTAATCTTAGCGAAGATTGACAATACTGAGCCAGTGATCCACTCATCTTCTTCATCTTTATTTTCAAATGGAATTCCGGGAGATAATATATTTAATCCGATTGGCCAATCTCTGTCTGATGGATCAAAAACTATAATATCTTTCATCCGATTTTCTGGCACCAATTCTAAAAGTTCGCGGAACATGTCACCATGTGGGTCAAGAACGGCCAATCCTTTACCATTTAGCATGTCTTGATAAATGGCGCTCTTAAGCAACGTGGTTTTTCCGGTACCGGTTTTGCCTATGACATAAGTGTGTTTGCGTCGCTGTTCCAGAGTTAATCCTATCGGAACATCTTTGCCATTAAAATTATTTACCCCAATTACAATATCGAACTCGGGAGATTCTTTTTTAAAAGATAGCGGTGCCGGTAACTCTCGACTTCTAATCTTTTGTAAATCTTCACTATAAGCGTCATCGACGTTTGGAAAATGATAGAGTGATCCAACTTCAGATGATGAAAGTACCAGTTTCCCGCCAATTCTTTTATTGAATTTCCAAAGTCTAAACGGCTGAAATATCTTATCTGTCACATTACCGTTTGAGGTTAATGATTGCCCGCAAGCATGTTTCAGACTGGAAAATGAGGATTTGATGCCTCGTTCTCGATCAGATAATTCAATTCTGTCCGTCAGAATCATGGAACGAATACTAACGGCAAACAATGGTTCGGAGAGTTTTGACTTCACCAGTTCCGAATGCTCCTTGTTAATTGGCGTTGTTTTCTTGTCTGCTAGAGTGCTGGATGGAAATTTAGTTTCATTCCCGGTAATGAATTCGGCGATAAAGAGAAAAGGAATCATTACAACACTCATGATAGCTTCCAGGCCTCGGGAGAAGATGATTGCAGCATTAAACAAACTATTGTACTGGTTTAGATCAACGCCCTTGTTATACCTAAGAGCTTTCTTTATCCTTGTGATCTCGCTTTTCAATCCATAGTTTGAGGATTGATTTAGAGGTTTGAGAACAATTTGTATTGCTAAGGCATCATCTCTTTTCAAGCTATTCATCATACCGGTCAAATAATTAAGTGGATCATGTTTTTGGAGCTGACTATTTTCATTGAGAGGCAAAGAAAAGTGTTTTGTCTGCTGGAACTCGATAACTTTTGCGAATTTGTTGGTGTTTCTTGCGAGTAAGTAATTTTCTGATTGCTGAACCTTGCTCCCTGGCAAATATGAGCGAAAAATCTTTTCAAGATTTGAAGCATATGATTTCGGTACTCTGATCAGATATCGGATACCGTCTTCTTTGGTCGAGACAATTTCGAAAGAGGCGGAAATTTCTCTAAATAATACTTTGTCGATAAAAGATCTCTGTTCGAGGAGCCCGAGAATCAAACTAAACAGCTCCTTGGTCGAAGTACTTGAT
>JBAZJN010000049.1:0-4406 GCA_041651295.1 Patescibacteria group bacterium
AAAACACTAAAAAAAGACCAGAAATGGCCTTCTATTTTAGGCATCAAATTTGATGAAAAACGCACTCGATTCTGAACGGTGACCTCTTGAACACTGGATTATATCATAAACCAAACAAAAAATCAAGGCCTTGCCGTGATTTCCTTAAATTTCTAATTACTAATTGGTCTAAACAATTTCTAATGTCTTAATTTCTAAACTAGGATATTAGTCATTTTTTAGGTTAATTAGAGCAATTTGAGAGTATTAGATATTTGATTTTAGTCTTTCGTTACTCTCCAAACCTCGGTGGTTGTCGTAACCCCCTTAAGCACTTGAATCAGACCGTCCTGCTCCATGGTGATCATTCCCTCGGCAAGTGCGGTTTTATAGAATTCCGAAATGGTGGCTTCACGACCAATAAGCTCCTCCATTTGAGCAGAAGGAACCAGTACCTCGGCAATAACTTGACGGCCCAAATACCCAGACTGATTGCAAGCCGGGCAGCCAACCCCACGTCTAATCTTCGCCTGGCTTGCGGGCAAAGCCAATTTTTGCTTGATTTCCGGCTCAACTCTTTCGGCAATCGGATCAAGAACGGTTTTGATCTCCGCCCACAAGGCTTCTCTCGGTGCGTACTCTTCGGCACACTTTGCGCAAATCTTGCGCACCAACCGCTGTGCCATAATCAAATTTATTGAGCCTGCGAGCAGAAACGGTCTGACACCAATTTCCAAAAGTCGCGGCAATGCCGCCGGTGCCGTGTTTGAATGAAGAGTAGAAAGCAGTAAATGACCGGTTAGAGCAGCCTGTACGGCTATTTCGGCTGTTTCCTGATCACGAATCTCACCAACCATCAAAATGTCCGGATCTTGGCGCATAGCGGCTCGCAAGCCATCGGCAAAAGTGTATTTAGCCTCCGGATCAACCTGACTCTGTTCGACTCCGGAAATCTTGTATTCAATCGGATCTTCGAGGGAGATGATCTTAATCCCCGGCTTTTTCAGTTGCATAATCATCGCGTAAAGTGTGGTTGACTTGCCGGATCCGGTCGGACCGGTATTTAATATCATACCGTGCGGCCGGGAGATTGCTTCTTCGATAATTTTTAGAGCGTCGGGACGAAATCCAAGATCGGACAATTTTTTGATTGACATTTCCTGGCCAAGCAAACGCAGCACGATGCCCTCGCCATAAGCTGCCGGCAAAGTCGAAACACGAAGATCAATTTCATCATCGCCACGCTTAATGGAGAAACGGCCGTCTTGCGGTCCGGATGAGACGTCGAGTTTAAGCTTAGCCAAGAATTTGATCCGTGAAAGCAGGAACTTATAGGCAGAAATTTTCATTTTTAGAACATCCTGCAAAACACCGTCAATTCTATAACGGACAAGAAAGTCGTCCTGGCCAGGCTCGATGTGAATATCGGAGGCATTCATTCTTGCCGCCGAGATCAAAATTAAATCCAAAAGATCGGTTGTCGTTATCTTTTGAGCTGCTTTTGCAATATCATCTATTGATTTGACTGTGCTAATTAAATCAGCCCGATGCTCGGTAATTGCCAGCGCTTTTTTCTGCAACTCCTGTTGTTGATCGGCGAAATGGTTTAATACATACAAAAGTCCGGTTTTTGAAACCAGCGAGAAATCGTATTTTATGTTGTTGGCTTGTGAAAAACCATCCAAATATTTTTTGATTTCTTCCGACGGCGTATTCGTAATGGCGATCTTTATGTTTTTGCCGATTTTTAGGTAGGGCGCAAATTTATATTTGCCCATCATCTCAACAGGGAAGATAGTAAAAATCTCCGTCGCGAACGGATAACCGACCAGGTCAATATAAGGAAAACCTAGGCGCTTGGAAAGGGCGAGTGTTAATTCCTCCTCGTCCTGCCGGCGCAGGTTAAAAAGTTTTTCATCAATATCAACCAAGAAACCTCCGGTTTCGAGTTAAAAGTTGAAAGTTGAAAGTAAAAAGTCTGATGGAATTATTTCTTCTTTATGGACTTTCGACTTTATGAACTTTTAGCTAGTCGTCGATAGACGATTGTCCAAAAAGTTGAGAAGAAAGCGTTAAATGCTCCGAACAGTATCAGCATAGCCAAAGTTATAGCGACAAAAGCAACCATCGCATAACTCCAAGTCAAAATCGAGCCTCCGGCATAATAAATTCCGAAACCGATGGCTGTTAATATCCCAATAACTACCGTGCCGGCGATAACCATTGCCAAAGCAAAAGCGGTGTTGATGGCCACATTGATAATCCAAGCCAGCAGTAAATTGCCGAAATTGTGGTGGATGAGGTGTCTGGCCTCGGCAATCGAATCGACGATTTTTTTGTTTTCGATAATTGCGACTCGATATGAAAGAAAGGTCAAAACATTTAGATAGACAACAAGCACAAACAAGCCGGCAATAGAGGCAAGTGTAACAGGAACGGCCAGTATTAATATCCAGAGCGAAACTGAAATTGACAGGACAATCAGCCCGCCGGCAACGATTACGATGCCTAAAACAATGGCCATGGCAATTAGAGCAATCAACACCGTGATACCAAGCATACGCCAAAAATATTTTTGTCCGGCATGAAAATCCCGATGGAAATCTGGTTTTTTATCTGATTCCTCTAAATCGTTCACAGTCTGAATTAATCCCGCTCTGGCAGAATAGGAAATATAGATAATAATCAAACTGATAATGAAAATCGCCAGGGCGATAATCCCAATCTGCATTGTGTGGGCGGTGACCCAATCGACAGCCTGATTGCCATATTGCTCAAAATCGGATTGGTTATTTTTCCAGGAAGAGTTACTGCCAAAATTGCCAACGCTGCCGCCCTCGGTTAAAGCGGCGAGAATACCCAAGTACCAAAGGGTTTTATGCTCTTTCAAATACTTCCAGGATTTTCGAAGAATATCTCCCCACTTCATATTTGCTCCTTTCAGTCGCAATAATATTCAAGATACAAGAATCAAGTGTCCAAACAAATTCCAATATTCAAATTCAAAATCTCAAATATTTGTATCTTGTTTCTTGCTTTCTCGCTTCTTTACCATATTTTACCACAAATATATTTTTATTCATTAGATGACTTAGTGTTTTGATTGACAATAGGTGGTCAATGCGATATAGTTTGCTCTCGACGAGCATCGATTCAACATTCCAAGACTGAGGTGTATCATGGGACTTTTAGACGGTCGGACGATTCTTGTTACCGGTGTTGGCCGACCCGGCGGCATTGGAACGGTGACTGTTGACGAGATCCGCAACCAAGGCGGAACCCCGATCATCAGCTGTCACCCCGGCTACTTCGAAAGGGTAAACGATAGGTACCGTCAAGGCGACGAGCTAATCATACCCTGTGATTTCGCCTTGGAGGCAGACGTCGTGGAAGTGATAACAGTCCTGCACGAGCGGGATATTTACCTGGACGGCTTCCTCCATTCCGTTGCCAATGTCCCAGCGAGCATGCTGAATGAGGGGTGGGACTTTCTGGCGATGACCACAGACGAGTGGATCGAGTCTCTGACCCTCAACGCCCTCTCATTCCACTGGCTGACCAGATATCTGATGGGAAGCAAACCCTATCTGCGGTTGCTGAACCAGGGCGCGGTTGGGGTAGCCATGACCTTCATGCCAGGAGCAGAGAAGTATATCGAGTTCTACGCGCAGATGGCCGGTGCCAAAGCGCTGCTCAACTCGATCGCGCTTTACCTCGCCGGCAGCGTCGGCAAGCACGGGGTTCGTATTCACCTCCTCGACGCCGGGCCGGTGAAGACATTGGCCGCTGGGGGCGTCAAGAACTTCAGCTCACTGTACAAGGCCGTCCCCCGTGCTGTGCCCCTAGGCGTCAACACCGAAGCCAAGGATGTCGCACGACACATCGCCTGGCTGATGTCTCCCTACTCGGTCGGATCTCCACTGGTCCACACCGTAGACCACGGGCTACAAGACCAGGGCGTCATGCCTGTACGCGACCCCCGCCAGCAGTAGCAAGCTGGCCAAGAACGAGTCGAACGGCGGCTAACTACCGCCTTTTTTAATTGACTTCAAACAATCTAATGGATATAGTCAACTTCAGCGAGGTGATCGTATGCGCATTCTGATGCCGCGGCGCATTGTTTTCAAGCTGATCCTCATCACGCTGGCTAGGCGCTATGATGATGCCGGAGTCAACGCCGGTAGATCAAAGCGTGGCAAATTGGTGTCGGCCATGCTTGATCTGCTGCCGGATTTGCCTCCAGAAATCATTGATCTCTACGACCTCGAAACTGAGTCCAGCTCGGGCTTGAGGATCGTCGGAGACCGTTCAAAATTGAGTGCGGAATATCACGAATTATGCTATCCTGTAACAACTAATCAATAACATTAACTAGTTAAATGGACTAAAATGCTCAAAAAAAGCACAATCCAAAGTGCTTGTTTTGT
>JBAZJN010000050.1:0-4270 GCA_041651295.1 Patescibacteria group bacterium
GTTTTTTAAATTCGCTAGCCGTGTGCTCTTCAGGCACCCCATTATTAAGAGAAGTTTCCGTGTGGGTTTCTCCATCTATTTCTATTGAATCCGTAAAGGCGACAAGTGTTTTATACGGATAATTTTTCTGCCGCAAGTAAACATCAAGCGCCAGTTTATAGCGCACTGCCGCCTCTCGAGAACGGGTAACGATCATTGCCTTTGCTTCGCCACGAAGCATATCCCGCACGGTCTGCTCAAAATGAGCCATTATCACCTCTACTTTCTGCTCCAGTGTTTCCGGATGCAGGGAAACATAACGTAAAATGGCTGAAAGTGCTCGCCCACGCGGAACCGTCGGGTCCTCTTCTAATTTCTTAATGAGCTTAAAGTAGGTGCGGTATGTGGTGTAATTAGTCAGAACATCCAAAATAAAGCCTTCTTCTATCGCTTGCTTCATTGAATATAAGCTAAATGGCTTATACGATCCGTCAGGCTGTCGCTCTCCGAATCTCTCTAATGTCTCGTGGCGCGGTGTGGCCGTAAAGGCAAAATACGAGATGTTTTCTGGTTGCTGACGGCTGGCAAGCTGACGCAGAAGCCATTCCTCTTCGTCATAATCACCAAGTGTCTCCTGAACAGTCCGCCGCAACTCTCCGGACTGGGATGAGTGTGCCTCATCCACAATCAAAGCAAATTTTTTATCTGCTAAACGCACCATCACATCCTGTACGAATGGGAACTTCTGAATAGTGGTGGTAATAATTTTGGCGTTGCTCTCCAGCGCGTCTTTAAGCCGTGTATTATCCTCTCCGGCCGCTATCAAAATCCCGGGTGTTGCTTCCAACGCGCGGATGGTGTTGCGAAGCTGTTTGTCTAAAATTCGCCTGTCAGTAAGCACAATTACCGCATCATAAACTCGCTTATTATCAACAGCAAATAATTCCGCCAAACGATACGCCAACCAAGCAATGGTCAAGCTTTTTCCGCTACCAGCGCTGTGTTGAACTAAATAATTTCGACCAGAGCCGGATTCACGCGAGGCCGACAGCAAGTCAAGCACTGCCCGCCACTGATGATAGCGTGGAAAAAGCTGTACCTGTTGCCGATATTCCTTGCCGAGCCGATCTTCTTTGATTTCTTCGTATGCATGCACAAATGCTTGTAAAAGGTCAGACAGTGCCTCTGGTGCCCAAACATCCTCCCATAAATAGTATGTCTTGTGTTTGTTCTCAACCGGCGGATTACCAACACCTCCTTGATAGCCTTTGTTGAATGGTAAAAAGAATGTTCGGTCTTCTTTAAGTTCTGTAGTGACAAATACTTCGTTGGTATCCACGGCAAAGTGCGCCACGCACCGCTTAAAGGAAAAAAGTTTCTCGCGTGGGTCGCGATCTGTCATATATTGCCGTTTGGCATGCTCTACGGTTTGTCCGGTGAATTCGTTTTTCAGCTCGGCGGTAAAAATTGGAACACCATTTACAAAAATAACCATGTCCACTGACTGCTCGGTCCTTTGTGAAAATTTTACCTGCCGTATTACCGAAAAGATATTATTCTCGAAAAGCTCTTCTATCTCCGGATTTCTGCCCGATACCGGTCGGAAGAACATCAACTCCAGCCGAACCGGCCCTTCTTCCACGCCTTTACGCAAAACATTAATTACCCCTCGCGCTGTAATTTGCTCGTCAATTCTGCGCGCAACGCGCTCCTCCATATCATCACCGTAAATCTCTTCCAGTCTCTCCAGCTTCTCGCTTTGCGTTGCCCGCAAAAACTCAAACAAAAGCTCGCGGTCAAAAGTGGTCGCTTTGTCGTAGTCCGTATCGGCGCTGCGCTTTCGGAACTTATGAAGCTTCGCCAGTTCCTTCTCAATATGCGCCTCAAACGCGTGCTCTTTTAGGTTTTTGTGGGGATTGGGCATAGTTATGATTCTTTGGGATTAAATAATTCAACCATTTGTCTAGCGCGCAGTAATAGGTGGTCAAAGGTTATTACGGTTGTTCCATGTAAAGAGTCATTAAGTAAGCGGAATGCAGTAGATTCTACACCCTTCCAATCATTGGAGCGTCCGTGCACAATCAAGCACTTTGGTTTTATGAGGTATATTCCACTATGTGATTCAGCCCAGGCTTTACTATCCATTTCTTTTTCCGTTTCCAAAATGTAATTTTCTCCTTGCGTAATAGCGCACTGTAATTCTACATGTGGTACAAGATACTTCTTTCTGTAGAGAAAATATGATCCGTCTCTTTGCAACTTCCAAAATGGAAATTCTGGGGTTTTAATTTCTACAATCTCCAAATGCCCATCTTCGGTAATAAGTGGGTGATCAAGAGTTGATTTTATATTAATTCTCCTCTCGCCGATTCTTCCAATATAACTACTACCAAAAATCCAGTGATTTTTTAGAAAAAATTTCTGCCAATATTCTTCTCCCAGTTCCTTTGAAATATTATCTTCAAATTCCTGTATAACCTCTTTACGCTCTTCATAAATACGAGAAAGGGAGATTTTAGTAGCAAGGCCTGGGTCTTCCTCAACTAACGCATTCCAAATTTCTTCTCCATGTTCTCCCTCTAGTAGCTTTTTGATAATCCGCGCACGATTAACATCAGTTCTAATGACTTCATCTTCATTTGCAATTTCTAAAACGGTTGTACCCCTACGCACACCACCTTCACCAATCTCGTATAGGTTCAGAAGATGACGCACCAATTCTCTTGTTTGTGTTGTGTCCAATTGCATTTTTACCGCATCGCCTGCTCGCAATCTATTCAACCCTGGTCCACCTAAGTCTGCCCATTCCTGTGAAGTATTTGCACGACGCTGATGGACTAATGCGAACTTAATAGATTTTTTTCGATCTCTTGGATTTTCAACTACCTCTGCTCTAATCACTCTTCGTGTTAATTCATTTTCGCTTCGCCACAGCTCAATATCCTCAATTCGAGAGGTTATGCGAGAAGTGCTTGTCATTTTGTAACGATCGCTATTACTCATACTTTTATCTTCCCCGTCACGGCGTGATAAATCAGCGACGAGCGGTATTCTTTTAATTTCTCAACTTGGGGCTCAATGAATGTGATGGCCTTGTTTATTTTTGCGGTTTCGGCGTCTAAGAAATCTGCGATTTGTTCTTGTATTTCGATAGGAGCAAGTGGTACTAAATTCTGTAGAAAATAATGCAAATCGAGATTTTGTATACCCGTTGTTTGTTTTATTGCTTTGCCATTAACTTTTATCACATACAATCCTGCAAAAAGATAAGCAATATGGCGTGATAAGTAGTTGCTGGCAATTTCCATTTTTTCAATAAAATTCGAGCAAATTGCCCGTTCATTCAAAGTAAAAGACACCGCGCGACCAACAAGATGTTTTTCTCCACCCCCTGATTTCTCCAAAAGAATTGACCTCTTGTTGAGCAACAAGTGTTTCTTGAGATTTGAAAAATTTCTTAAAGTTAAACTCTTGTTTGAGATTGAAAGATTATCGTAGTCAAAATCAGCAACGCGTACGCAAATTACATCATTCTTGCCTCCCGCTTCGCTTTCGCCCCAAGCACCACCCATGCGACTTTTAATTACCTTTTTCAAAGGCGCTATTTCCCACCCCTCCGGAATGTTGCCAAGCCAATCTATGCCAGAGGGTTTGAGTTTGGCGTTTGGATCTAACCCCTTTGTGACGGCGCGGGTGACAAGCACGGCGCGTTTTTCGCGCAGAAGCTCAATGAGCTTTTTCTTTTTAGCAATCAATTCGTCAATAATTTTTGTTTTCTCGTCCAAGAAATCGGCAATTCGTCTTTGTGTTTCGAGAGGAGGAATAAGAACCGAAACTTCTAATAGATCCCACGGACCAAGCGTAGAGCGCACACCCATTCCTAAAAAATTATAAATGCCCTGCAAATATAAGTTATAGTAAAAATAATAGGCAAATTTTGTGTCTATTACCGTATCATCAATTGCAACGAGTCGTACATAGGCCGAACTCATGATACCCTTTTGAGGAACAAGGCCAACGCGACTGGTTTTGTAGTTTTCCAAATCAATCAGTTTAAAGACAAGGTTTTTGGGATAAAAAACCTGAAAAGTCGCGTAACTAGCTGGAAGCAACCCTCCTTCACCTAGCTCTTCGCGACTAATTACACCACGCATTGTTAAAGAAAGAACATTTTCGCATTGCAAGCGATCATTAATTTCTTTTCTATTTCTGAAAATAAATTTTCCACGATGAACATCCCACTCCGCCGGAATATCGCCGAGCCAATCAACACCAGAGGCTTTATATTCTT
>JBAZJN010000051.1:0-3773 GCA_041651295.1 Patescibacteria group bacterium
AGTGGTTAATCAAATCAACCACAGACCAAGGAAACGATTGGGATACAGGTCACCTTATGAGGAATTCTTTGGTGTAAAGCTTCGAACTCTAATGTAGGACATCAAAATTTTTTGCAAAAGAATAGAAAAAGGTGTTGACCCGCGCACCAGAGCGCAGCTCGGTGCGGGGCAGGCATCATTTGTGCTGAAAAAAGATTGTTTAAATTGCTTGACAGATAAAATTCCATTTGCTAAGATCAATACACATTGTCCCGTTTGTACAGCTTCGCTTAAGTGCGCTGGACTTCAACGGGCTTAAGGGAAAAACCTTATGTTAGACTCTCGAAAATTGAGAGAGGGGGAGGCAGGATAAACCAACCGGCAGTTTTATGTTGGTTTTTACCCGCCTGTTGGCGGATTTTTGTTTCTTAGGATCGTAATTACGAGATAGGGGCTCGTAAGTTGAGATTCTATCCCGAACCTTAACAACTAAATATAGTAATGAAAAAATGTAATTTCATTTGGAAAGTCCTGCTTAAATCCGCCGAGGATGAGAGTGTGGACTATAAATAATCTTCCGAAAACAACTCCACATTAATTCTGGTATCGTTACCAGGCGCAATCTTGTATGCAAATTAAGTGGAGTATAAAGCTGAAAGCAAAATATATTTAAAAGGCATATTTTGCCGGAAGCAACTATATGTAATTCTGGTTCATCGCAAGATGAAGTCAGTAATTGCTAGTCAAAATCCTGTGTTGCCCAAGAAATTGGGCTATGCAGGAAAAAAGTTAAATTCGATACAAGGGTATATGGTGGATGCCTTGGGAGAAGTAGCTGAAGAAGGACGTAGTAGGCTGCGATAAGCTTCGGGGAGCTGCCAAACAAGTTTTGATCCGGAGATGTCCGAATTGAGAAATCTTCTAAGTTTAAAGACTTAGAACCCCCCAACGCGAGTTGGGGAGGAAGGTACCTGCTGAACTGAAACATCTTAGTAAGCAGAGGAAAAGAAATCGTAAGAGATTCCCTTAGTAGTGGCGAGCGAACAGGGAAGAGCCCAAACCGGTTTTTACCGGGGTTGTGGGACCCATATAATCGAAATGAAAGGATAGGAGAACGAGCCTGGAAAGGACGACCACAGAGCGTGAAAGTCGCGTATCTTAAATCTAAGTAAAATCGAGTTGGTGTTCCCGAGTACCACGAGACACGTGAAACCTCGTGGGAAGCTGGGGTGATCATACTCCAAGGCTAAATACTACTTCTCACCGATAGTGAACTAGTACCGTGAGGGAAAGGTTAAAAGAACCCCGCAAGGGGAGTGAAATAGAACCTGAAACCATATACTTACAAGAAGTCGGAGCCCTGCTTTGCGGGGTGACGGCGTGCCTTTTGTAGAATGAGCCAACGAGTTAGCTGTATGCGGCAAGCTTAAGGATTAAAATCCGGAGGCGCAGTGAAAGCGAGCCCTAACTGGGCGAATAGTCGTATGCACTAGACCCGAAACCGAGTGATCTATCCATGGCCAGGGTGAATCCACCTTAACCGGTGTGAGGAGGCCCGAACCAGTTCACGTTACAAAGTGTTTGGATGAGCTGTGGATAGTGGTGAAATGCTAATCGAACTCGGAAATATCTGGTTCTCCTCGAAATATATATAGGTATAGCCTCAGAATCAGAGCACGGGAGGTAGAGCACTGGATGGGTTCCGGCGGGTTCGCCTGTCGGCCCCAAATAAACTCCGAATTCCCGTGTGTGCTTTCTGGGAGTCAGACTGTGGGGGCTAAGCTTCATGGTCGAAAGGGAAACAGCCCGGACCATCGTCTAAGGTCCCTAAATTCTAGCTAAGTGGAAAAGGAAGTGGAATCTCCTAAACAATCAGGAGGTTGGCTTAGAAGCAGCCATCCTTTAAAGAGTGCGTAATAGCTCACTGATCTAACAGAGATTCTGCGCCGAAAATGTAACGGGGCTCAAGCTAGATACCGAAGACATGGATGCCGATGCGCAGCATCGGGAATATCTAATTTCTAATATCTAATTTCTAAAAAATATCCAATAGCTCAATGTCTGATGTTTAAAACATTTGATCATTTGAAATTTGGGATTTGTTTAGATCAATTAGGTTAATTGGGTCAATTAGTAATTCCGCTGCTGTGCAGCGGCGTGGTAGAGGAGCGTTCTTCGTGCGATGAAGGTGAATCGTGAGATTTGCTGGAGCGCGGAGAAGTGAGAATGTTGGCATAAGTAACGAATTAGCCGAGCGAGAAACTCGGCCACCGAATATCCGAGGTTTCCTGGGCAACGGTAATCGTCCCAGGGTTAGTCGGCCCTAAGCCGAGGCGTAAAAGCGTAGGCGATGGCCAGCTGGTTCATATTCCAGCACTTCGTGCACTTGTATCTAGGTGCGCGCTATGACGATCTGCAGTTAATTATGATTTATTTCTGCAGGGCATAATAGTGACAAGAAAAGCCTAGAACTTATGGTGTACGGAACCGTACCGCAAACCGACGCAGGTGGATGAGGCGAGAAGCCTAAGGTGATCGGAAGAACCCTCGTTAAGGAACTCGGCAAATAAGCGTCCGTAACTTAGGGATAAGGACTGCCCTCGAGCAATCGAGGGCCGCAGCGAAAGAGCCCAGGCGACTGTTTAACAAAAACACAGGTCTCTGCTAAAGCGAAAGCTGATGTATAGGGACTGACGCCTGCCCAATGCTGGAAGGTCAAATCCACCGGTGACTGTGCGAAGCACAGAATTCTTAATTTAAAATTTAAAATTTAAAATGAATTTATCAATTTAAAATGTTTTAAACATTAAAGAATTGAAAATTTATTGAAAATTGAAAATTAATAATTGAAAATTCCGTGCTTCGTGCACGAGCTAGTGGGCTAAGCCCCAGTGAATGGCGGCCGTAACTATAACGGTCCTATGGTAGCGAAATTCCTTGTCGGGTAATGTTGTCGGAAAACTTGCCCGAATCCGCCGCAAGGCGTGATAAGTAAACCAGCTAATAACGATGAAATCCTTGGCGATTAGATCGAAGGGTAATATCGTGGGAAGTCTATCGATTTATCGGTTTGACCCCGTAACGACTGATCCGAAAGGTGAGATCCCCATTTGGGGATAATACGCTGGCGCTTGTCAAAAAAAGTATGCAATGGAGTTCTTGGAAAGGAGAAAAATGGATTTTAATTCATTTGTCTCTGGCTTTACTGAAGGTGAGGGATGTTTCTGTGTCTCGTTTAACCAGCGGAGTAAACTGAAAACGAACATTGAAGTCAGGCCAAGCTTTTCAATTAGCCAGAACAAGAAAAATCTTGAGTTAATAAAGAAAATTCACCAGAATTTTCACTGCGGCTCAATAAGATTTTCCAAGAGTGACCAGAATTATAAGTTCGAAGTCAGATCAATTTCAGATCTCGTAAAAAAGATCATCCCGTTTTTTCAGAAATATCCTTTAGTGGGAACGAAAAAGATAGACTTTGAAAAATTTTCCATGGTTTGTGAGTTGGTTTATCGAAATCAACATCGAAACAAGGAAAAATTGTTAGAGATCATCGAAACATCTTACCAGATCAATTGTGGTAAGAGGAAATATCAAAAAGATGAGCTCCTAAAGCATATGACAAGCTGAAGATATAGTCTAAACCATTAGTAATAATGGCAATAAATTGAAGTTCCGACCCGCACGAATGGCGTAACGATCTGGGCACTGTCTCAACGAGGGATCCGGTGAAATTACAATGCCGGTAAAGATGCCGGCTACCTGCAGCAAGACGGAAAGACCCCGTGGAGCTTTAC
>JBAZJN010000052.1:0-3676 GCA_041651295.1 Patescibacteria group bacterium
ATAAATGCCAGCATAGCAAATAGCTTTTTAAAGTCTATTTTCAATGCTAAGGGCGATATTCTAACTGCTTCGGCAGATAATATTCCATCAATTTTAAGTGCCAGTACCGATGGCCTTGTTTTAACTTTAGATAGTACAACTATCCAAGGAATGAAATGGGCGGTCTCTGGTGGTGGCACTGGTGATGTTATCGGCCCCGCAACTAATATAGATGCATATATTCCACAATGGAATGGAGCTGATTCAAAAACCTTGAAAAATGGATTTGCCAAGACTGATTTGGTTTTAAGCGCATTATTCAACGCAAAGGGTGACATATTAACTGCCAGTGCTGACAACACACCGTCGATACTATCAGCCAGTACCGATGGGCTTGTTTTGACTTTGGATAGCTCTACTCTTAGTGGTTTAAAATGGTCTTCAGTTACAACGGCAATAGGCCCAACTCTAAAGACTTCTGACTATCAAATACTTACTACTGACAGCATGATACTGGCATCTGGCAATGTGACAATAACGCTTGCATCCGCATCTGCAAAACATGAAATCAGAATAGGCAATAGAAGTTTGGATGTAAGCGCAAGTATACGTGTTAAGAAATCAGGTGGCGACACAATAGAAAACAATGCAAGCTTGCACCTTGGCAATAAATACGACACAGTTTGTCTAATTGGCGATGGTATAAATACTCATTTCCAATTTTAATTAAGGAGGTATAATAAAAATGACTGATTATAACTTGGCTGATATTGTCTCCGCCGCCGCCAACCTAACCGAGAACGCCCTTGTATTGGGTGAGGATGGAGTGAAGGGGGTTAAGAGCGGCCCACTTTTTGCAGGCAAAAACTTTATCGTTAATGGTGGTGCATTAGTCAACCAGAGGGTCACGGCGCATACGCTGGTTAAAGATACCTATGGGATTTGCTCTGATAGGTTCTATGGTATGGCAACAGGCACAGCGGTAAGTGCTGGGACACTCACACAAGCAACTGCCACGGCTCTTTTAGGCAGAACAGGATGTGCCTTCCACTTTTCGGGTTTAACGCTCACGGGTACAGGAATAGTCTATCTCCGGTATCGAATGGAAGCCAAAGATGCGGTTAAGTTCATCGGTCAGAACGCTTCTTTTTCCTGCAAGGCTTATCAAGACACAGGCGGAGCGATAAACTATACGGTTTATGTCAACAAGGCCGATGCCGCCGATAACTTCACCGCAGTTACAGCTATTTCAAACGATACCGCCCAGAGCGTTGTTGATAGTACCGAAACAGATGTTAAATACGAGTCAATCGCAATGGGGGCTTGTGGTAACGGAATTGAAATCATAATCAAGATTGAGTGCGGTGCGATAACGACCAAGAATTTCTATTTAACCGAACTCCAATTTGAACTTGGAAGTGTAGCAACAGTGTTTGAGCATAGGAATTATACTGAGGAACTTGCACGATGCAAAAGATACTTCCACCGCCTTATTAATGGAAATGCACAAATAGCTTCATCTGGAGTATGTCAGGATGCAAATACAGCGTGGATGTACTGTGCTTTTCCGGTTGAAATGAGAGCAGCCCCGTCTTTGGCGTATAGCAATCTTTCACACTTCGCTCTCTTTGATGATGCTGAACAGGCTACTATGAATACTATAGCCATAGCCAGGAGCTCGCCCCGTAGTTGCATGCTTTCCCCTACCAAAACTGCGTCACTGACAGCAGGGAATGGGGTTGTATTTTATTCGAACAATGCAAGCGCAACATTAGATTTTCTCGCAGAATTATAGGAGATGGTTATGTATAAATTATTAAGTGATGGATATGTTCAAAATAATAACATCTGCATACCAAATGATCCAGCTAATAAAGATTGGCAAGAATATCAAGCATGGTTGGCTAAAGGGAATAAACCATTGCCTATTGACCCCGTAGCCGAACCAACTGAAGCCCAACTTTACGAAGCGCAGATAAAGGTAAAGGAAGCTGAAATTCTCAGGCGACAGGCGATAGCCGAACTCACAGTTGAAGTAGAACAATTAGCTAAATAAAGGACTCTGAAAAATGGACGACTATAAAGGGGAATAGCCAATTCTATTCCCCCCTTGCCTACGACCATTAAACCTTTTGAAACATTTCGTATAAATCTTTTTGTGCCTGTTTTCCCATTGGAATAACAACATTATCGTAGTTCAGTCTATGGCAGGCTTCTAATAATTTGTCTGGCTCTTTTTCGTAATATTCACGTAAAGCAGAAGGATAGTCAATCGGTGCTTCTGGATTTTCAGCTACAGGCTTTTTTTCTACTAACGACTGAACAGGAAATGGCTCATCTTCTCCATATACTCTACCCCATTTCTCTTGAAAAGATGCCTTTGCTTCTTCACTGGCACTGTCCCAATCTTTTTTATTCGTATGGAAATATGTTGCAAGCCCAGCACCTTTTAAACGGTTCGCTTTCCAGTCAACTGCATCAAATGCATTACCATTGTTATCGGTATTACCATTCCCAGCTATTGGTTTATCTTTTTTCGCTTCAGGAGTTGGCTCTGCTTTCTTTTTTACTTCCGGCAGTTTACCTTCAAAATGTTTCTTCCAATTGCCTTGCAAAAAGTTGCTCCAGAATCCAGCAAATGAATTTGTTGATACAATAGAATTCATTACAGCTTCGCAAGTGCTATCATTGTTGCTGGAAACCATTTCGATATAAGCACTTAAATTGTCATGTGCCATACCATCTTTATCGGTCGGAACATATTCAAAATCTTTCTTTGCTTCGACTTTTACAAGTGCGGCAAATTCTGGTGGGGTTGTTACTGTTGTTGTTGTTTCAGCCTCTATAGGTTCATTTGTTTCGGGCTGAAAGGTTTTTAACTTAGTCTTTGAAGAAGAAGATTCTTCTTTAGCTTCTTTTATTTTATATGCTCCACCAGTTTTAGTCGAAGGCTCCATATCAACTATATCATAAAGTTCTTCTTTTGTTTGCATTCCCAAAAGAGCTTCTGGACAATAAGCCCTTGCGAAAAACATAGCCGCACGATACATTAACATTAAAGCTGGCATTGTTTTCCATTTAGAGCCTTGTTTGCTATACCAACCCTCATCTTTTGCCATTTGAATTGATACCTCAACTCCTTCGCATAATTCTCCAGTATCAATCCTTTGTGCATGTGCATAGCAAACTGTTTTATTGCTGTTATATTGATATTGCAATGGTGTAAACTTGCCCGAATTATTAACCAAAGCAATAGCAAGTTTTGCTTCGATGCCAGGTCGGCCGTGTACCACGTACATATTCTGTAAAAGCATGAATGGGTCTACCTTCATTCTATCCGCAAGATTTAAAGCTATCACACAGTTACCGATATTGTTTTTAAAATGTTCTGGAACCATAGTCGAACTTGCAAATACCATAGCAACTCTTTGTGCATGATTAAATTTGGCGATATCAAAAAACAACGATGTTCCAGCTTTGATTACCTCTGTTTTGGTTTGTGCTACTATTTCTGTAGATGTTTCTTTTTCTTCCATAATATTTATTTATCCTCCTATGTTATATTTGTTTAGTTTTGTATCCAATATGTGGATAAAAGTTTTTTTCTCTGTCCGACGTGTTATATTCTTCCATTGGGTGTAAAACCAAAATCCCATGCTTTAGATGTTTAATTTGGATATTAGTAAAGCCATTATCT
>JBAZJN010000053.1:0-3666 GCA_041651295.1 Patescibacteria group bacterium
TTGATGCGGGTCCTGAAGCCGGTTCGGCAAAACCTCCGCTTGGCTTTGACGGCACGGCAGAGTCTACGCTATTGAGGTAGTCGTAGATATTCTTCAGGGTGTACATTCTTCCTGCATCATTTGATGGTATAGCTGGAGAATCAATGTTTCCTGCGTGTACATAGAGGTAAACGGAAAAAACCGTGACAGCAACACTGCAGACACCTAGCAGGATTTTGTAGGAAGGGGAAGTAGGGGTAAACTTAAACTTCATAATATTTTTTTCAAATTCTAAATATCAAATTATCTTTATTTATGGAAAATTTATTTATAAATCTATTGCCCGCGCACGCAACGTACATAAAAGGTGCCAGCCTTATTGCCGCCGACCGGGTTGCCATCATTGAAACTGACGATCCACGCGAAGCCAGTGAAGCCAGCGTAAGTAGTAGACGACCAGTAATAGTCGGACTTGGTATTTGGGAAGGCTGTTGTGTTTATAGATGGATTAACTGCGCCATAATTCACAATAGATACTAATTCCTTTAAGTTGGGAAGCCTCCAATCTTGATAGCCAGCGTAATCTAACGCCTCGCAATTAACAATGGCGGCGTTATCCCAACGCATTGTCGCTGGCGTTGTCAAATTCGCCGCCGAAGATGTCCATTTGGTTTCACGCCAATATGTTGGATTTGCTGTTATATCAGCGGTAAACGTTGTTCCTCCAGAAGTATGAGCCACCGCGCAGACGTAAAAGGACCTGATAGAAAGGGGATTTAAACTAGTTGTTCCTGATGAGCTAACTGTTACGTGAGTTGAATCTGTAAATATTCTTACCGTGCCTTGCAGGGCCCCATTAATATATATAATCCTTCCGATATCATCGGCAGAAAAAATTGCGGAACTCGCAGTTACAACACTCCCTGAACGGCTTGCATTGACAACACCCTCCTCCAATTTTTTAGCGTTTGCTAAATCACCCTTGGAATATGCAGTCCCTGTTGCCCAATTTCCTCTGGCTGCTTGTATCTGATTTGTGAAAGTTACACCTGTAGCCCCCGGAATAATAAGCTCGGGCTGCTTTATCCACATTAGCTTTGTATTACTGTCTGTTATTGTGCCGTCTCCGTTGTCTGAATAAAGAATGGTTGCGCCCGATTGAAAATGACCGTCGTCTATATCTGTTCCACCACCGGCAGGATACGACGTCGTCTGCCCCGTAGCCGGAAGGCGGACGAGCTTTGCAAAGACGCTGTCTGTGGTGTACATTGTTGATGCGGGTCCTGAGGTCGGTTCGCTAAAGCCTCCGCTTGGCTTTGACGGCACGGCAGAGTCTACGCTATTGAGGTAGTCGTAGATATTCTTCAGGGTGTACATTCTTCCTGCATCGTTTGATGGTATAGCTGGAGAATCAATGTTTCCTGCGTGTACATAGAGGTAAACGGAAAAAACCGTGACCAACACACTGCAAAGGCAAAATAGCGTTTTGTATGAAATCAATCTTTGTTTAAACATATCTATATTAATATTTTAACATAAATTTTAATTGTCAACACTGTGGATAACTATGCCGCAAAATACTTCCGCGTTGATATTACTTTGTAAGCAGATTTGTGATAATTTTTATCAATTTATCTTTTTCTTTCGGGTCTGAAATCGCAATCAAAAGCGAAAGCGCGGTTAATGCGTTATCGTTTATTTTCTTTTCGCCGTTTTCCCTGTAAAGATATTTGTTTTTATCAATGAAGTATACAAACAAAAATGAGCCAATTCTTTTATTACCATCAGCGAACGGATGATCTTTTATAATAAAATATAGAAGATGAGCTGCTTTTTCCTCAATACTTGGATAAAGCTCTTTCCTGTCAAAAGTTTGTAAAATATTACCCAATATCCCCGGTAAGCTGTTCCTATTGTCTATACCAAACAGATCGCCAGCCTCTTTTTTGTTGATCAATTCTTTTCTTATTTCTTCTATAACCTTTACAGCCATTGCATGGTCTAAAACAAAAATTCCTTTGCCTTTTTTAGATAAAACTACTTTTTCTTTATCATATTGTTCAAGCAAAGTCAGAGTTTTTGAGTAATCAGCCAATAAATTTAAAATTTCTTGCTCTTGCCCTGTCAATAATTCGTGCTTGGCTTTTTGTCTCAAAAAGTCCACTGTTGTCTGTAACTCTTTGAACCTACTCTCAGCTTCCAATAATCTTTTTTCATTTACTGCATAACCCTTAACCAGATAATCCTTTAAAGTTTTTGTAGCCCAAACTCTAAATTGCGTAGCTTTCTTTGAATTTACTCTGTATCCAACTGAAATAATAGCATCAAGATTATAAAATTTTGTTTTATACTTCTTACCATCTTCGGCAGTATGTTCCAAAATGGAACTAACTAATTTTTCCTTGAGCTCTCCTTCCTCCAATATATTATTTAAATGCTTGGTAATGGCTGGTCTTTGCGTACCAAAAAGCAGAGCAATTTGCTTTTGCATCAACCATATTGTATCGGCTTCAATCTTAATTTTAATATCGGGGCCTCTTTCCGATTTATAAATAACTATTTCTCCTTTTTTGATTTCTTTTTTCATATATCTTTATTATTTCTGGCGTTTTTTAGCGTAGCGATATAATACTGCGAGCGTAAGCTCGCAGATACAGAGCCAGCCCGTAGCCACGCTTGCGTGGCGGAGGGAATAACATAAATCCAAATTTTGCTTTGGCAAAATTTGATGGTACTCTCTTTGAGAGTACCATGGGCACAAGCCCCATGGATTTCTATTTCCGCGTTGGGTTCCGCGGGTTTTCACTACGCATTAATTATAGCATATAAATATTGAGTAAAAAAAAGACCCGAGAAACGTTCTCGGGTCGTGTGTGCTCACCAAGCACCTTTCTGCGTCTAGCGCAGATTTCAGTTTTTGAGCCGATAGCGCCTGAAAGCGCCAAAAAACAGGAATGCGCCAGCGCTTGCCAGCATCGCTACTGTTCCTGGTTCGGGAACCGTGTAAAGAAAGCCCTGTGGATCCCCATAGTAACCGACGATATTGTTGCCGTCAATATCAGTTGGCGAAGTCTTACATGCGCCAGCGATGTCTATGTTGGTCCACGTTATTCCGTCGTATAGAAAGCCATGCAAAATATCACTGGCGTCGCCGGCAATTCGATAACTGCCGATAATATTGTTTCCGCAGATACTCATGGGGCACGTTTCAATAGCCCCTGGCATATCTAGCGGTATCCAACTTTCGCCAATGATGTCATAAAGAAAACCACGGGCTTCTCCATTGTAATGGGTTTCCTGATTGGGGGCTTTATTGTAATACCCCACAACATTATTACCATCAATACCCTGTGGGTGCGTATCAATCCACCCTAGCGCATCAATGGTTTTCCATGTCGTTCCATTATAAAGGAAGCCGTGATTAAGGACAGGGCTATCACCTTCATACGTGCCGATAATATTACTACCAGATATACCTGTTGGCACAACATAGCTCACCTCTGGTTTATCAAGAGTAATCCATGGGATTGAACCTGTCCTATCATAGACAAAACCATGGTGATTGCCTGATATGTCCGTATAGTTTCCCACAATGGTGTTGCCGTCAATGTCATCTGGATGCGTATTTCGTACGTTTTCTACTGGATAACTAAGAGTGGTCCAGTTATCGCCATTGAGCGGATCTCC
>JBAZJN010000054.1:0-3596 GCA_041651295.1 Patescibacteria group bacterium
TTTGTCGCCAACAGCTTATGTTAATTTGGAGATTGATGATAAATATGACAATCCGGAAACTTGTTTTAGCCAAGGTTTACCGTGCAATCCGGAGATTAGTGATTGTGGAAACGGTGCTGGCAGCCAAGATGATGACAATGGTGGCATCAAAGGATTAATTGGCAGAATAATCGATTCAATTGCTGAAATTCTCGCTCAAATGACGAGAGATAACTTGGTTTCGGTAATTATTGCTCTCATCGCGCTTGGTTTGTCGCTATTAGCCTTGGCACTTTCTGCCTTGGTGAATCTCTTGGCGTATATTCGTCCAAACGAAATCCTCTCTTTGTTCGTTAAAGGCAAAAGCAAAAAACATGCAGCCGGAATTGTTTATGACTCATCAACAGGATTGCCTATTCCTTTAGTTAGAATTATTCTCTTCAGGGCCAGAGACAAGAAACTGATTAGAACCGTAATTAGTGACAAAAATGGCAGATTTGCGCTAGAAACTCCTCCGGGAGAAGAATACTATATCGAAGTTCAGAAGGAGGGGTTTGGACTTTTGAACAGAGATTATGCCATAATTCACAAATCCGGGCTTGCTTACGATAATAATTACTTTGGCGAACAATTTCGAACTACCAATGACAAAACAATTTTTCAATCTGCGATTCCGCTAATCGCTAATGAAGCGAGTAAAAAATATGCCAGAGGAATAATTATTTTTGAAAAGGTTAACAAAGTTTTGAGAATGATAAATATTTTGATAATCATTCTAGGATTTTTGAGCTCTATTGTGTCTTACATAAAGATGGCGAATACATTTAACATTTCGGTCTTAGTTCTCTACTGCGTTATCATAATATATATGATTTATAGATATTTTACATCGGCAAAAACTTATGGAGTTGTAGCTAATCGAGCCACCGGTAAAGCGGTAGATCTGGTTATTGTCAGGGCGAAAGACAGTAAGAGCGGGAAAATTATCAGAACAACAGTATCCAACAGTATCGGAAGATACTCTCTGGTCCTACCTAAAGGAAATTTCAGTATCAAAGCGAACAAATATGGTCTGGCTCAGTTTCAGGAACAACAAATAATGAATCGCTCAGCTTTCACGCCGACAAAGACAAAAATAAGCATGATCGAAATTGCTAGGGATATCAAAGCCGAGAATATCAAGCCGACGCTTGTCCAGCCGATAATTACTGTTTCGAAGGTAAATACGCTTGGGTCAAAGAGGTTGTTTTCTGATTCATCTGAAATTATTGAAAGATTTAACAACCGCTCAGAAAATAATGGTCAGGTTGATTATAGTAGTACGGCTTTTCCCAATTGGAAATTCAGGTAAGTTTATCAAGTCACAAACTTAACTAGTTACAATCTTCGCTTCGCTCGATTGTAGCGCATTGTAGAAAATACTATCATATCTTGTTATAATATATATGTAGAACATGAAATTGGAGGGGTTAGATGGGTAAGATCCCAAGCTGGGATGTTTTTATCGCATTAACTTTTGTACTGGGCGTTGCCTATGGCTTTATTTTGAAACGCGAAAAAGTCATAACGATTTTGTCGTCCGTTTATATTGCCATAGTCATGACAACCAGTTTTACCGAATATGTCTTCCAGTTTTTTCAGGGAAATAAGGTTATTGCCAACCAAATTTGGATCAAGGGCAACTTGTCAGAGGGCACTGTTGCGATCGGCCTTTTTCTTTTAGTCATTTTCTTTGTGTCGGGGGCAATTAACGCATCGTCTTCGAGAAGCGGGGATACGTCGGTGCTTGAAGTGATCGTTTACATGGCGCTGGCAATGGCATTAATTATTTCAACAATCCTCGGCTTTTTGCCGGAGCCGCTGCGAAACAACATTATTGGCGGATCAAAAGTTGCCTCAGTAGTTTATAATTTCCGAACTTTGTGGGTCATAGCTCCACCAATAACTTTAGTAATTTTAAATTTCAGAAGAAGATGATTTTTTCACTATATTTAGTAATTAGAAATTCGGAATTAGAAATTCCTGAAAGGAAGATATGTGGTTTTTACGTTGGCTTTTGAACACATTCATATTAATGTTCGTTGCCTATCTTGTGCCGGGCGTAACTTTTTCCGGTTTTTGGCCGGCACTCCTCACCTCGGCAATTTTCGGATTAATTAATGCCATCATCCGGCCGGTAATGATTTTACTAACTTTGCCGATCAACATTATTAGCTTCGGATTGTTTACCTTGATAATAAATGCTCTAATGTTTTGGCTGGCGTCAACAATCGTTAAAGGTTTTGAGGTTGCCAACTTTAGCGCCGCATTCTGGGGCGCTCTGATTTATTGGGTAATTATTACATTTATAAACTATTTATTCGAAGACCGTCCAACGAAAGTGACTGCAAAACGGCGGTCATCCTGAGGTATTAGCCGAAGGATCTCTGCTTGATGAAATATTGCGTTTATATTCTTACGAATAAGTATAATCATGTTCTCTATACTGGTGTCACTAGCAATCTGGAACGCAGAGTGTTTGAGCACAAAAGCGGAAAAATCAAAGGTTTTACTTCAAAATACAAAACCCATAAATTAGTATTTTTTGAAACATTTTCGTCAGCAAATAAAGCAATAAGCGCTGAGAAAAAAATCAAAGGCTGGAAAAGAATTAGAAAAATCAGCCTAATCGAAGAAAAAAATCCAGAATGGAAAGACTTAACATCAGAAGAATGAGATCCTTCATTGCATTCAGGATGACGGCAGGTTCTGTCAACTAATGTGGAACAAGACATATTTCTAGATAATTAAATGGACTGGTAAAAAGTTCCTTGAAGTTCCATCTGGCTTCCCACTCGTGTATGAACTCCTGTAATTTATTGGTTCTGATTTGACCGTACATTCTTTTGATTTGTCTTTTTGTTACACTCCAAACGTTCTCTATCTGATTAGTGTTTTTGAAGTGTCCAAGTGAATGATTATGAAATTCATGCCCAAAACCATTCCATTGAATGTCATAGTATCCGACATGACAATCTGTGTGAAGAAAGCTGTTTCTATGAATGTTTTTTGTTAAAAATATTTCTAAACTATCTTGTTCTCTGTCTGGAATAATTGATAATTTTAGCTTCTTCTTTTCTCTTTCGATACTTCCAATGACAATCTCCTGATTATCATACTTTTTGCGACCATAGAAGGCTTCATCTGTTTCAATTATGCCAAAAAGGATATTTCCATCACGCGGCAGATGAACTCTGAATTTGGAATACCACCGGGCAGAAGTTGTATATGAAATTCCATGAGTGTTTTTAATTGCTCCCGGTGGAACATTTGTTTGCCAACACCAGATGAGTTTCAGTATTGTTTGCCAAGACAACTTACTTCCCTTGAGCCAAGTTAGTGACTTTGGCCTGATCTTTTTTCTGCAGTGCTTGCACCAGAGATAATTCTTTGATCTGGATAATTCGCTCTGGCATTCCGGACAAAGCAAATCTTTGCCTAAAATCATCTCCTCAATAATGCGCTGACACTTTCTTTCTCCCTGCAAATCTTTTATTCTAAACATAGGGACAGTCCTCCTTAAGATTAGTTGATAGCTATCTTAATTGTAGGTCTGTTCCGTTTTAGTTTAAAGAACC
>JBAZJN010000055.1:0-3525 GCA_041651295.1 Patescibacteria group bacterium
GTGATCAGAAGATTTAGAGACGATATTGATATATCAAAAGTTCAAATGGATGAAATCGCAGTGGTCCTTGGATCGCCAAATGATAACGGAGAGATAGAGGCTAGCTTTGTCAGGCTTATGCCGCCCCCGCCTTTTAAGTAATCATTAAAAATAGATATGAATTTTTTACGCAGGATAAAATCGTTGATAATTTCTCATAAATTAATAAGTATCGTGATCCTTTTGGCTTTAGGCTTTGGCGGATATTATTATTTTTCATCTTCTTCAAGTACAACTCAAACAAGTTATGCCATAAGCGCGGTGACTAGGGGAAATATTATTTCTTCGGTTGACGGCAGCGGACAGGTCAGTTCCTTGAATGAAGTTGATATAAAATCTAAGGTTTCCGGAGATATAACATGGGTTGGAATTACGGCGGGACAAGAGGTTAAAAAGGGGCAGGCTATTATCACTATAGATAGTACCGATGCCAGAAAGACTATTGCGGCCGCAGAGATCTCTTTGGCTGAAGCCAAGCTTCAACATGATAAAGATTCAGCTGAAGCTCCGATCGATTACCAGAAAAAGTTAGAAACATTGGAAAGCGAAAAGCAAGATCTGGAAACGGCTTATGAGAATGTATTTAATGATATTTCTAACGCCTTTCTTGATCTGCCGACAACTGTAACGGGGATCGAAAATGTTCTATACGGCGATGACATAAGCGGCAATAATTATTGGAATCTTAATTATTATAAGGATTTTTTTGGCACAGATACCGATCAAGACAAGCTTGCTCTTGTAGATATTGCCGAGTCTGATTATAAGATCGCTCGCAGTGAATATGATAAGAATTTTTCGGATTTTAAAGATACTAATCGTTATGCCGATAAAGCGACCAAAGAAAATTTATTAGAGGAGACAATAAATACAACCAGATCTATAGCTCAGGCCATTAAAAGCGAACAGAACGCTTTAGATACGCTTGTTGATGTGGCTCAGGGCAGAAAACAGACAGTACCTTCTTCTATCACTAGTTTTCAGACCAAATTAAAAAGTTATATCAGTACTACAAATAGTCATCTGACATCATTGCTGTCTCAGCAGTCTTCGCTGGAAAATACAAAACAACAGATCATTGATACCCAAAGGGATATAGATCTTCTTTTGATAAATAATGCCACCGGCAATGATCCTATTGCTTTGCAAATTTCTAAAAATAGTATTGCTAAAAAAGAATCGGATCTAGCCGATCTCAGATCAGATCTAGCGAATTATACTATTCGGGCTCCTTTTGACGGGACTATTGCAAAGGTTAGCGTTGAAAATTTTGATTCTATTTCTAGTGCCGCTTCTTTGGCGACTATAATAACTAAACAGCAAATGGCGACTATTTCGCTTAACGAAGTTGATGTTGCGGGGGTCGAAATCGGACAAAAAGTAACTCTTACTTTTGATGCGGTTGATGGACTCACTATGACAGGTAAAGTTTCTGAAGTTGATACTGTTGGAACGGTGTCGCAGGGAGTTGTTAGTTATAGCATCAAAATAATTTTCGATACTCAAGATTCGAGGGTAAAGTCCGGAATGAGCGTTAATACTGTGATTATAACCGATATTAAGACCGATGTTTTGACTGTTCCGGCTTCGGCGGTTAAAACTTCCGGAGATCTAAATTATGTAGAGATCCCAAATGAAAATGAATCTTTTGCCGGAATAGCTACAAGTACATTGTCCAGAGGAGTGGTTTTGACGAATGCGACCGTTAAACAGCAGGTTGAAATTGGTTCTTCAAATGATTCTTCTACGGAGATCGTTAATGGTCTTAAAGAAGGAGATATGATCATTACGAAAACTATCCAGTCGAGCGCCAAGACGACAACCACTACAAGCACAACTAAAACTTCAACTAATAGCGGCATTAATTTGATGAATGTAACCGGTGGTAGCGCCGGTGGTCCGCCGCCTGGAATGTAAATTTAAATAATTTTTATGATCGAATGTAAAAATATTTCAAAGACTTATACGGATGGAGAGATAACTACGGTTCTCAAAAATGTTTCTTTTACCATAAATGATGGAGAGTTTGTGGCGATCATGGGTCCGTCCGGTTCTGGAAAATCGACATTGATGCACATATTGGGCGCTTTAGATACGCCTACGACCGGAAAATATTTTTTAGATGGGATCGATGTCTCGACTATGTCCGATGACGATTTGGCTGATATCAGAAAAAATAAAATAGGATTTGTATTTCAGTCTTTTAATCTTTTGCGCAGAGCTACGGTCCTGAGGAATGTAATGCTTCCCTTGGTTTATGCCGAAGTCGAACCGGAAGAAAGGGAGAGGAGAGCCAAAATTGCATTGATGCAATCCGGTTTGGATGAATCGCGATTTTATCACCTCTCAAATCAAATTTCCGGTGGACAGATGCAACGAGTTGCGATCGCGAGAGCCCTGGTTAATGATCCGTCCTTGATCTTGGCGGATGAACCGACCGGAAATTTGGATACAAAGACCGGAGATATTGTTTTGCACACCTTTCAGAATTTAAATGAGAAGCAAAAAAAGACGATCATTCTTATAACTCACGAACCATATGTGGCTGAACATGCTAATCGGATCATCCATATTCGCGACGGTGCCATTGTTGAGGATAGGAGTAATAATAAAAAAAGAGTCATACATCATTTATGAAGCTAACAGATATATTTCAAGAGACATATTCAGCTCTGCTATCCAATAAGGTTAGATCCGGTCTAACAATGCTTGGAATTGTTATTGGTATCGGGTCTGTTATCGCTATGGTTTCTATCGGCCAAGGCGCACAGAGCGCCATTGAAAGCAAAATTGAATCTTTGGGCTCTAATTTGATCTTAATAACGCCTGGAATGCAAAGAGGTGTTGGGACCCAGATCAGTTCTGGCCGAGGATCTGCGACGACTCTAACGAACGAAGATTCAGAAGCTATTATGGCCGAGATCTCCTTAGTTCAATCTGTTGCGGCTGATCTTTCTAGTAGGTATCAGGTTACCGCCAAGGGAACGAATACTAATACATCAATTGTTGGAACCGAGCCTTCGTATTTGGAAGTTAGAAATTTAGAGATCGGTACGGGTTCTTTTATTTCAGATGCTAATTTAAAAAGTATGTCCAAAGTTGCCGTTGTAGGGCCCTCTGTCGTGGATGATCTTTTTGGGGAAGACGTTGAGGATTCTTCCGTGATCGGACAAACGATCAAAATAAATAAGATAGCCTTTAAGATCATCGGGGTTTCCAAAGAAAAGGGTAGCAGCGGAGCAACTAACCAAGATGATATGATCTTTATACCGCTGACAACCGCTCAGAAGTTTTTGGCGGGCAAGGAGCGATTGAGCACCATCAGCGTGCAGGTGGTAGATCAAGATTCTATGACGGAAGCGCAGAGTCAGATTACAGAACTTTTATTGTCCAGACATGATATTACTGATGCTACTAAAGCGGATTTTACTATTATGAATCAATCAGAGATAGTTAGCAGTGCATCTTCGATCACAGGGACTCTTA
>JBAZJN010000056.1:0-3471 GCA_041651295.1 Patescibacteria group bacterium
GAAACTTTTGAACGCGAGATCAAAAATGCCGATATGCCGACAAGTGGAACAAAATCAGACGCCTACACATTCTATGATGTACAAAGTGGAATCTATAAATTTACTCTAAGCTGCACGGGAGTTGTTAATGGAACAGAATCGGCTGATATCAGCACCGTCAGAAAAGACGTTACGATCTTCACCACTGATGTTTTGCCACCACCCAAAATAAATACCTTTGATTTCGTCACCCCAAACGACAGCCTCTTGCCGTACACAGGAACAATTTCTGGCGTGTCTTATTCATTGGTGATGGGAAATTCTTTTGCCCTAAAATGGAATGTAGACAATATCAATACCGAAGAAGGGGCAAGCTCTATTAGAATATATAAGATGAAGGGCGGAGTCGAGACGGTAATAGCGTCTTCAAATACTCAAAATAATTTAAGCGATCCATTAGAAATAAAACCAGATGACATTGGAATTTTTAGATTTAAGATCGAAGTTTCCGGCAAATATCCGGAATTAAGCAAGGCCACCAAAGAATTAAAGATCCAAGTAATTAACCCGGCCGCACCAGTAATTAACGCTAGATTCGTAAATGCAACGGGTCAAACCGTAACAACAATTCTTCCCGATGAAAAAATAAAAATTAAATGGGATGTTTCCAATGTTAGGTACATAACCATCGCAGGAGAAGATGTTAATTTGAGCAAATACCCGACATCCGGATCGTCGGTAAGCGGCACTAGTGACTTCATTCAGCCCTGCCTTAATGATGTTGAAGAAACAGATCATACCTACACAATTACAGCTTATAATCTCAGAGAAACAACTCAACCGATTTCTCAAGAAATAAAAATTAGAACCAGAATGCCGGGCTCTCCCGAAATTAAAAAATTTGAATTCAATGAGAAGAACGGCGTTGTAGAAACCAGTACGAGAGGAGCAACTATGAACTGGGAAGTATCGAGCGATGCCAAAAAAATAACTATTGAAGGAGAGGGCTTGCCTCTTAATTCACTTGAAACAACTTCTCTAACAGGATCATACACATTAAAAGATCTACCCGTCAGCGACCAACAGGGATTAAAATACACAATTCGCGCCTGCCCGGTAAATAATATTAATTGCTCTACTCAGGAAATATACTTAAAGGTTTATTCTTCAAATACATTATCTGCGTCCATTACCGCCGAAGACTCTCTTGTAAAAGTTGGGAAAAGCACAACTTTATCCTGGGAAGTTATAGCCAATGACAACGTCGCTTCATATACCGTAACCTCATCAGACGGAGAGTTAGATATAACCAAATCAACTGGGGATTGGATAGGGGCACAAACTGTTTCTCCGACCCAAAAAACAACTTATACCATTACAGTAAAAAGCATAAATCCAGATCTAATACCAAACTTTACAGAAACCTATATAGTTGATACCACAAATGCCGATATCGCAGATGTGCAATTTTCAGCCGACAGAACAGAAATAGCTAGCGGAGAATCGGCAAATCTAACATGGAGTGTCTCTGGGGCTAAAGAAGTCACGATCGACCACGAAGTTGGCTTGGTTCCAAATAGCGGAAGCCAGGAAGTTTATCCAAGTTTTACAACCACTTACACTTTAACCGCTAAAAGCTCGGTCGAAATAATTCCTGATGTTGAAAAAACGGTTACGATCGTAGTTAAAAGTTCAGAGATCGGCACAGCCGATGAAATAAAACCCTTTACCGAACCAGGACTTTCTGAAGCCGAAAAAGCAGTGAGGGAACTTCAATCTGGAAGTTCGACAACTTCAAATACGATCGACCTGAAAGTTAATGGAGTTGATGGGCCCGTCACGATCAATTCGGATTCTAAATTTACCCTTTCATGGAATTTAGATAAATATTGCCTTGCTACCGGATCATGGTTGGGAATAAAGATAAAAGCCGGATCAGAAAGTTTGTCCTTAAGTAAAAACGGAAAATACTCTTATTCTATATACTGCCCAGGCGCCGGATCAGACTCTGTCACAGTCAATATCGTCGGAGGCACCGGAAGTAGCGGCTTATTGAATACTATTTTAGGAAATGAAGATAAATCTGCCAACGAACCAATGCCAGTTGCCGAAGCTTCAATTAGCACTGATAAAATTTCTTATTCGCAAGCGATCAAGGTAATTCGCGGAGAACCAACCGATATTTATGTCAAAGTAGACAAAGATATAAATAATGATGGAAAGGGTAGTCGAGATGCCACAGGCGAATGGAGCGATCTAATGTCTGACGAGGGTCGCTGCCTATACAATGCTAAATTAACAAAGGGCACTCCAAATTTTAGCGATATGGTTGAAAGCCCGGAAACCCCAGAAGATTGCAATGTTAAAATAGGCAGGTTTACTTTTAACGACGAACCCGGAACATACACATACGGCTTATTCAAACTTCTTCAAAACGACAACAAATTCTCCAATATTTCTTATGTGACCATTACTGTTGAAAACCCACCGGCACCAAATACTCCGCCAGTGATCGATCTAAGGATCAATGGAAATGATGCCGCTGAACAGATCTTGGGTACTCCGGCAAATTACAACGTAAATTGGACAGTGGTCAATGCCGATACCTGCGAAGCTTCGGGTTCATGGAGCGGGGCGAAGCCGGTTAAAGGCATACAGAATTTCGTCGGCTCAGTAAAAAAGGATTTTTCTTATAAATTGACCTGTGTTGGAAAATTAGGAACAACCGAAAAAACTATTGCTTTAAAAGTTGCCGAATCTCCGGCTTGCCGTTTTACAGCGCTTCCTCCAGCTATCAATAGGCAGTCCTCGTTCGTAACCAAATCGGAACTTTCTTGGAAATGTGACTATGCCGACGAATGCAGTTTGAGTCCTAATATTAATGAGAAAATTAAAACTTACGGATCTCTACGCGTTTCTCCTGAGCAAACTACCACCTACACTTTAACTTGCAATAATGCGGATATTTCCCGATCATTCGACGTTAAAGTTGAAGTAAATCAATAGGATCGACCTTATTTAAAAAATTATGAGTAGAATTGACAATAATTAGATCTATCCATATAATAGGGTTAATGATTGAAAAAGGTCCCGCAATGCGGGACCTTTTTCAAAAATCAGTGCCATCCGCCGAATAACGGAGGCAAAATAAAATAATAATAAAAAATATGTTCAATCTAAAAGAAATTAAAAAAGCAGTCGAGCAGATAGCCCAAGAAAAAAGCCTTGATCCAGCGCAAATACTGGAAGCCATTGAAAGCTCTATCGCCGCCGCTTATAAGAAGGAATACGGAAAAAGAACTGAAATAATAAAAGCCAAGCTTGATTTCAAAAATGGGGATCTTAAATTTTGGCAAGTTAAAACCGTAGTTGATAAAACCACCGTAAGAGAGGAAGAATTAGTTAACGAAGAAGCACTGGACGGCAAAGAAGCTGAAATTCCATCCGCAAAACAACAAGTAGAAGAAGAAAATGTGGAAGATATACTTCCTC
>JBAZJN010000057.1:0-3167 GCA_041651295.1 Patescibacteria group bacterium
TTGTCTCGCTATTCCCTTGATTTGCCGTTGTGTTACGTCATCCCTGTAACAATTCTGGCACAACTCATCTTTTGCGCTATATAAATCTATATTTTTTCTTCCGCATATCGAGCAATCACCCTTCAGCCGGATGTATTTTTTTCGTTTCGGGTTTTCTTTCCGTTCCGGATGGTAAATCTTAAAATTCTCATTGGTTATATTGGATGCCCCGCATTTGTAACAAGTATCAATCGGGTCATTACGGAAATCATTAAGCGTTTGGCATTTTGTACAAAGAGCGATCATTTGCACACCCCTGTTTGATTAATCTCTACTATCTCCAATTCAGCCCGTGGGTTTACTTTATCAATGCCGCCGAACTTATAGGTCACCATCGGTATGTTTTTATAATTATCATTCTCCAACAAGCCAAACTCTTGCAGGGCGTCTGCTGTAAACTTGTCGATTATAGCCCCTACGTTGCTCACATCAAACGATCTGCCAGATGGTTGATAGATGGTGTATGTAAAATGATATGGCGGTTGTAAGCCATTTATAAGCCTTGCATTTTCCAGCAATGCTTTTTGCACAACTTCTTTCCACAACTCTTTTGCTTTATTTAAAATGAAATGATGTGTGTTCCGGTAAATGTTAAGGTTCAACTTAAACTCCCGATCCTCTTTTGTTTTGTGTGGAATGAAAATTGATAGAGGCAAAATTATTTTATTCATTTAATCCTCACAATGATATTATCCGGGTTGTTTCTAAAATACTTAACCAATCCACCGCGCACCATGCCCAAGTCTCTTTCAAGGGCATTTATGGCCTTCCTGATAGCCCTATCATCGCTATCTTCAAAGTTGTGAAACTCATAGTTGCGTTGATTATGATGTAATAAAATATAGCGTTCTATCTGGGGCATTTTAAACCTCGAACCGGATATTACCGGCAAGCGCCTTGAGTTCATCGGGGATATCAACATCCTTCAGCTTCTGAAGGTCTTCGTCAATTTTAAGAATGTCCTGGATGTGTCGCTCTCTCTCATGGGTCAAAAGCCATTTGGCAGCCTGCCGCGTTGATAGAGAATTGAAATTATATGTTGGTTATGATTCTGATTAAAAGGTCACACGCCTCAACAACTCTTGCGTCTTTATCTTTGTAATCCGCCCGGAGGTTTTCAATGTCTTTGATTTTCATTTTATGCTCCAAAATATACTCACGGTTTACTTTTGGGATTAATTTTACAGGCACCCCCGTTGTATTACTCAACACGTTCATAGGTGGCTTCAAAAATGTCTGGTTTACACGGATATAGTTCACCCTGAACGCCCTGAATAATCCAGTCCCCCCACGAAACTAAATGCGCACCTTCAAGCGTGCCAATCGAAATAGTGCCGTCTCCTGTTCCTTCCTCTGTCGGGTATAGTGAGCCGGGTGTTTCTCTCTCCAACTGCCAAGCACGGTGCATCCACTCCGGCCACTCGAAATTGTTGAATCTGCGTTCTTTAGTCATTTGGAATGCTTCAATAACCACTGGTTTCTTTCTGAATTTCATTTTATTCCTCCATTTTCTTTGATTTTCATTTTGCCCTCTTGAGTATTTCACACATCGGGCATTGTTTCACAGGCATTTTTGCTTTCCCCCTTTGATGAGTTTTTCAAACGCTTCATAATTGATTTCGGGTTTCATTGGTGCAAACCCGTTTTCATTTTCCCCAAAATTGTCTAGCTATTTTTTCGGCCTCTTCTCTAACAATGCGCCAAAATGTATCTGGGGAAGCCACATATAAATCAATTCGTCTTTCAACTCTGTCATCTAAGTCTATTCTCTGTGACCGTTCTCTAGCCAACAAGAAGGATATTTCTTTCATTAAACGTTCCTCGGCAAAAATTTCCCATCGTTTAGGGTCAACAATGTATTCTCGTTTACTTGTGCAATACGCTGCACCAACACGAATATATTCCGGCGCCATTATATTCTCCTTTCGGTCTGTCTTATCCATCACTCCTCCCCTTGTCATCCAGCAGGTCAACCAGCCTCAAACACTTGCCGGTGTCCGTCCGTAAACCGCAGACAACGGAGTAACTTCCGCCCAACTTTGCGGGCTGAAAATACCGGCATTCCAGTTCATGACAGATTGTTTCGGCTAGGCAGATTAAAGAGTTGTTTTCTCGGCGTGAATAAGAAATCTTATCAGAATTTTTCTTCAAGATGCCCCCGGGCTCTTTTTGTCTTACAAAAAAAGGCAAAAATTTTTATGCCGCGATTCTTTTTTTGCTATAATAATATTCTATTTTGTGCCATGTCCGCATTGTACAGCACCCCTCATTGTTAACGATGCGCCAAAGCGTTGCGTATGGTATTTTTACTCTTAAAGCAACGGATTTAATTGATGTTTTTTTAATATCACTTGCTAATTTATTGAGTGTTTTATTTTCCATGATTGTGTATATTATCCGACAATGAATAAAATGTCAATAAAAATATTTTAAAAAAGTTCTTGACATTTATCCGAAGTTGGATAATACTCAACACAACAGAACAAAAGCCCCAAGCCGCAAAGCAAAACGCGAAGGCACTTATTCCGGTAGAGACCGGGCAGATAAGATTAACAGGCAGACGCGGGCAAGCAAAGCGGCGGGAGCAAGCTGATTAGGTCGATAGAGGCCGCAAGGCACGGTAGGCAAGGACGAGGCGAGGGCAAAGCGAAATTGAAGGGGTTAAAATAAAAGAGGAGGTCAAGGCGGGGGTATCGGGCAGGAAACAGAAGTGAGTGCCAGCGCATCCGTGAAATGACGGGCGGCAACCCAAAAAAAGCCTCGTACCCCTGCCGCATTAAGGAATTATGAAAGAATTGATTTGCACTAATCAGAAAGAACTCGATTCTGCTGTAAAAAAGAAAAATGCGATTATTATCATAAAAGACACAACCGAGTGGGTAAATGTCTCTAACAACGCCACGATTCGGTCTGTCTCTGACAACGCCACGATTCAGTCTGTCTCTGGCAACGCCACGATTCAGTATGTCTATGGCAACGCCACGATTCAGTCTGTCTTTGGCAACGCCACGATTCAGTCTGTCTCTGGCAACGCCACGATTCAGTATGTCTATGGCAACGCCACGATTCAGTCTGTCTTTGGCAACGCCACGATTCAGTCTGTCTTTGGCAACGCCACGATTCGGTCT
>JBAZJN010000058.1:0-3131 GCA_041651295.1 Patescibacteria group bacterium
GCGATTTTATTGACTCGATCTCTCTTTCCGATCGGCGCGCTTAGCATCAATCTCGCTTAAATAAACCTTTCTGATGCGGACGTTTTTCGGAGTCACTTCCACCAACTCATCGTCTCCGATATATTCGAGAGCGTCTTCCAGGCCCATAATTTTGGGCTCTGAAAGCAATTCGTCGTGGGTGTCTCCTTTATTGCGGTTATTAGAAAGTACCTTGGTTTTACAAACATTTACTCTGATATCTTCGCTTCTGGAGTTTTGTCCTACCACCTGACCTTCATAGACCTCAATACCCGCTCCAAAAAACAAATCTCCCCTGCCCTGAACGTTTCTCAACCCATAAAGATTGGTTGTGCCCGTTTCGTGGGCGACCAAAGAACCCTGGTTTCTTTCTTTCCAGTTCCCGGGATCGGGCTGATATTGATGAAAAATCGTATTAATAATACCCAGTCCCTTGGTATCAGTTAAAAATTCTGTTCTGTATCCGAAAAGGCCTCTGGTAGGAATCACAAATTCCAAAAAGATCGTTCCGTCAACGTTTTTCATATTGACGAGCTCCCCTTTTCTGCTGCCTAATTTTTGGATGACCGTACCTTGGAATTGTTCGGGCGTTTCAATATAAACTTTATCAAACGGCGCCATTTTCTGGCCGTTAATTTCTTTAATAATAACTTGGGGGCGGGAAACCTGAAATTCGTAGCCCTCCCTTCTCATTCTTTCAATCAAAATCGCTAAGTGCAATTCACCGCGTCCCGAAACGGTCCAGCTCACGCTGTTTATTTCTTCGACATTGAGAGCCACATCCGTTTCCAGTTCTTTCATTAATCTCGCTTTGATTTGTCTTGAGGTAGAAAATTGTCCCTCTCTTCCGGCAAACGGTGAATCGTTGACCAAAAACGTCATTTTAACCGTCGGCTCTTCAATATTAATTAAAGGTAAGGCCTGGGGATTTACTGGATCGGCGATAGTTTCTCCGACAGTGGCATCCGGCACTCCGGCCAAAGCAACGATATCTCCGGCCGAAACCTCGGTCGTCTCTACCCTGCCCAAACCGGAAAAAGTCATCAGGGAAATCAAACGGTATTTCTTCGATTCGCCCCGGCGATTAATATGAGTCACCTCTTGGCCGGACTTGATGATGCCATTATGAATTCTTCCAATACAAATTCTTCCCTTAAAATCATCTCCGGTAATTGAAGTCACCAGCATCTGCAGCGGTTTTTTAGAATCACCCGAAGGAGAAGGAATATGTTCTAAAATCGCGTCAAAGATGGGTTTTACATCTTTCATTTTGGTAAAATCGGGATCAAGACCAGCTTTACCGTCCCTGCCCGAAGCATAAATCACCGGAAAGTTTAAGGCTCTTTCTCCCGCGCCTAATTCTAAACACAAATCGAGTGTCGCGTTCAAGGCAAAATCGATTCTTGCATCCGGCTTATCTACTTTATTAACCACAATAATAATCTTGTGGCCCATTTCCAAGGCTTTTTTCAAAACGAATCTAGTTTGCGGCATTGGACCGTCTTTAGCGTCAATTAAAAGCAAACAGCCGTCGGCCATATTTAAAACTCTTTCCACCTCTCCGCCGAAATCAGCGTGTCCCGGGGTATCGATGATATTGATCTTAGTATCGTTATAATAAACTGCGGCATTCTTAGAAAAAATCGTAATGCCCCTCTCTTTTTCCAATTCATTGCTGTCCATAATGCAGATCTGGTTTTCCATATCCTTACCCAGGTTGCTTTTAGACTGATGTAATAAAGCATCGACCAAGGTGGTTTTACCATGGTCGACGTGAGCAATTATAGCAATGTTTCTAATATTGATTTCACTCATAGTGTCTAATCGACGAACGTCAAGGCAACGCCTGTTTTATTGATTCTACCAGTACGTCCGATTCTGTGCACGTAATCTTCGTAGGTTGCGGGCACATCGTAGTTGATCACGTGGCTGACGTCAGGGATATCGAGGCCTCGAGCCGCAACATCGGTCGCCACCAAAACAGTAATGTAATCCCTTTTAAAGGATTCTAAGGCTTTGATACGGCTGGCATAGTTCTTATCTCCATGGATCGAATCTGCCTTAAAGCCGTAATTTGATAAATTTTTAGATAACTTCTCCACGCCGTGCTTGGTTCGTCCGAAAATAAGCACTTTGCGGAATTCGTCTTTAGCCAATAAATTACAAAGGGTTCCTATCTTTTCACCGCCAGAAACTCTTACCACGTCCTGATAAATATTTTCGGGAGTGTCTCCGGTTTTGGCAAATACCGTTATAGGTCTATTTAAAAATTCGTTAACCAGCAACGCGATTTCTTTGGCCATAGTGGCCGAAAAACAAAGCGCGTGTTTTTTTGAAGGCATCAGCGACATGATAAATCTCATATCGGCAACAAATCCCATATCCAACATGCGGTCGGCTTCGTCGAGCACGATCGTAGAAAAATTAGCAAGATTGATGCATTTACGCTGAATCAAGTCTTTCAATCTTCCCGGAGTGCCGATGATAAAATGACTGCGATAATTTTTCAGTTCCGAAATCTGTCGTCCGATGGAGGCTCCGCCGACGCAACAAACCGAATAAATGCTTATCCCTCGAGAAAAGCTCTTAAATTCTTGGTCGATTTGCGCGGCCAGTTCCCTGGTCGGGGCTACAATTAATACTTTTTCTTGGGGATTTAAGATGATTTTTTGTATCAAAGGAATCAGAAAAGCGCCGGTTTTACCCGTACCGGTATTGGCGATTCCCACCACGTCCAAGCCCTGTAAAATGGGCTCCATAATCTTATCCTGGATGGAAGTGGGCGCTTTATAGCCCTTAGCTGAAATATTCGCCCTTAAACGCTGATCGAGTTTGAAATCTTCAAACTGATGAATCGGCACGAAAACTTCCGCTTTTTTAGTCACAACGTTTTTATTGATAAACTTATCAATACTGATTTGCTGAGCGAAACCCGGGCGTCTTTTAGGAACGCCGTAGTTGGAATGTTTGCGGAAAGATTGTCTGTCAAAATGTCTGGTATACATAAGCAAAATAAAATGTCGCACAAGTCTCGCGACATCACCTTCCTATAATACCAATAACGAGTCCTTTTGTCAATGGGCAAAGGGCAATTTCATTGACGATGCTCAAAA
>JBAZJN010000059.1:0-3117 GCA_041651295.1 Patescibacteria group bacterium
CTGCCAATGCGCGCAACCACAAGGCCCGGGCCGCCTCGCAATCGGCACCCGTGTCGAATAGGCACCAACCCTCGCTTTCGCGAATCAGGTAGATGTTGACGTGGTCGATGCCGTAGTCCACCGGCAGCGTGAACATCAGGATGCCGGGCAGCACCTCCTTCAGCGGCAGCTCGACCGACCCGTCAATGACTGAAGTAGCCAGAGAGGCGCTCATGTTCACAACCGTTTCGCCACTTCTTCGAGCATGACCTCGGTGGCACCGCCACCGATGGCCTGGACGCGGGCGTCGCGCACCATGCGCTCGATCGCGGCTTCGCGCATGTAGCCGAAGCCGCCGTGGAACTGCTGGCAGTCATAGGCCACATCGTTGACCAGCTCGCCGCACAGCGCCTTGACCATCGACACCTCCTTGACGCAGTCGCGCCCCTGCGCGTCCAGCCAGGCCGCGTGGTAGACCAACTGGCGGGCCGCCGCCACCTGCGCTGCCCGCATGGCCAGGCGCTGGCGGATCGCCTGCTTGTCCCACAGCGAGGCGCCGAAGGCCTTGCGCTCGCGCACATAGGCCAGCGTCAGCTCAATCGCGCGCGCGGCCTCGCCCATCATCTGCGCACCCAACACCATGCGCTCGTTCTGGAAGTTGCGCATGATCTGGTAGAAGCCCTTGTTCTCTTCGCCCAGCAGATTGGCAGCCGGCACGCGGCAGTCCTCGAACACCAGCTCGGCGGTGTCGCTGCACAGCCAGCCGCTCTTGTTGAGCGCGCGCCCGACCCGAAAACCCGGCGTGCCCTTCTCGACGATGAAGATCGAGATGCCGCGCGAACCCTTGGCGCTCGGATCGGTCTTGGCGGCGACAAAATACACGTCGCCATGCACGCCGTTGGTGATGAACATCTTGCTTCCGTTGATGACCCAGTGCTCACCGTCGCGCACCGCGCGTGTGCGGATGCCGGCCACGTCGGAGCCGGCATCGGGCTCCGTCACCGCCACTGCGCAAATTTTTTCACCCTTGATGATGGGCGGCAGGTAGCGCTCAAGCTGCTCGGGCGAGCCAAAATTGGCCAGATGCGGCGAAGCCATGTCGGTATGCACCATCACCGTCACGGCGAAGCCACCAAAGGTGGAACGGCCGAGTTCTTCGGCCAGGATGGCGCTGTACACGGTGTCGAGTTTCGAGCCGCCGTACTTTTCGTCGTAGCGAATGCCCAGATAGCCCAGTTCACCCATTTTGCGCAACAGGGCGCGCGGCACCATGCCCTGATCTTCCCAGGGCGCGGCCTGCAGCACCACTTCCTGCTCGACAAAGCGGCGCAGGTTGTCGCGGAACTGCCGGTGTTGCTCGTCAAAATAAATCGGATCGTTCACTTCTTTTCCTCGGATTCCATTGTTTCCATGATCACCAGCACATCACCACCGCGCACCGCGTCGCCGACGCGGCAACGCAGTTCGGCAACACGTCCCGGTGCGACCGCACTCAGCGTATGCACCATCTTCATCGCCTCCATCTGCACCAGCGTGTCGCCCGCGTTCACGGTCATGCCCACACTGATCTGCACCTGCGTCACCAGACCGGGCATGGGCGCGAGCAGGCGATTGCCGCCCCGCTCATCGGCGCCCGCCGCGCCCTTGAGTGCGCGCTGCCAGCGATCGAGCCGGCGCCAGGCCCACGTGCCGGCCGGGCCAGAGAGCCACAGGCGTTCGCCCTGCGTGGCGTGCTGCTCCACCGCCACCGTGAAGCGAACCGTCAGGCCGTCGCGCTGCAACGCCAGGGTGTCGCCGACCAGCGCCGCCGACAGGGTCAGCTCCCGATCGCCGACGCACACATGCCAGCTGTCACCCTGCGGCGAGACGCTGACTTCATGCACGCAGCGCTGCTCGTCTTCGAGCAGCACCTGTGTGCTGCCAGTGCCACTCCCAGCGCCGGCAGCGCGCCAGACCCCGAGCGACTGCCAGACCGAGCGCCCGGCCGCCGCCTGCTTGATCAGCACGCCGTGCACGGCGGCAGCGGCGATGGCCAGCTCATCGTCCGCGCGCGGCTGCCAGCCTGTGGGAAAGGCGCGTTCGATGTAATGTGTGGTGAGTACTTGCGCGAAGTGGTCGTGGCGCAGCAGATCGGCCAGAAAACCGAGGTTGCTGTGCACGCCGAGCAGCACCGTGTCGTCCAATGCCGTGGCGAGCCGCCGTGCGGCGGTCTGGCGGTCGTCGGCATGGGCAATCACCTTGACCAGCATGGAGTCGTAATAGGGCGTAACCTGACTGCCGCTGCGCACGCCGCTGTCTACCCGGACGCCCTCGCCGCGCGGCTCGCGGTAGCCGATCAGGGCGCCGATCTCGGGCGCAAAACCGGCCGCCGGATTCTCCGCGCAAACACGCGCCTCGATCGCGCAGCCGCGCTGCGACAGGTCCGGCTGGGCGAAGCCGAGCTGCTCACCAGCCGCCACCCGCAGTTGCCATTCGACCAGGTCGATGCTGACCGTCAACTCGGTCACCGGGTGCTCGACCTGCAGCCGGGTGTTCATTTCCAGAAAGAAGGTGTCCCCGCTGCGGCTGTCGTGGATGAACTCGATGGTGCCTGTGCTGTCGTAGCCGATGGCGCGCCCCATCGTCAGCGCGTGCGCGAACAGGGCCTCGCGTACGGTGAGCGGCAGGTGCGGCGCGGGCGCTTCCTCAATCACTTTCTGGTGGTTGCGCTGGATCGAACATTCGCGCTCGAACAGATGTACCAGATGCCCGTGCCGGTCGCCCAGCAACTGCACTTCGAGGTGACGCGGCTCGTCGAGGTAGCGCTCCAGCAGCACGCGGTCGTCGCCGAACGAAGCCTGCGCTTCGCGTCGCACAGTATCCAGCGTGGTCGCGAATTCAGCCGCGCTGCGCACCACCCGCATTCCCTTGCCGCCGCCGCCGGCCGAGGCCTTGATCAGCACCGGGTAGCCGATGTCACTGGCCGCCGCCTGCAAGACCGCAGAATCCTGGTCGTCGGCGTGGTAGCCCGGCACCACTGGCACGCCGGCTTCGAGCGCGATGCGCTTAGATTCGATCTTCGAGCCCATGCGCCGGATCGCCTCGCGCGAGGGGCCAACAAAAATGAGCCCGGCGGCTTCGCAGGCGTCGATCAGGGCC
>JBAZJN010000060.1:0-3016 GCA_041651295.1 Patescibacteria group bacterium
ATTTCCCGCACTTCTGACATGTGTAATTATCGCGCTCAAAAACCAATCTTCGCCATTGTTTATATTCAAAAGATGAACGTATTTGTGTATTAATAGGCAGAACTCCGCCTTTCCAGAAATTACATTTCTCACCTTTTGGAGATCGCTCAGATAATTTACGTCGGTATTCCTCAGTAAATTCAAAACCAACCATTCCGTTTTTTTCTCCGCAGTTTTTACCTTTATTGGCGTTGCTTATTTTAATTCTTGTTTCAGGTGATAATTTCTTTCCAATCATCCATTTCCCGTAATTTTTAGACTTAGCCAATTCACTTATTTTATTTTTATATTCAGGTGTCATAAATGACTTATCCTGAGTTTTATAGCTTTCCAAACTTCTTAAACGACCATGTCCTTTTTGAAATGGCATACTTAAACAACCTGAATCTTAATGTTATATAATTCTTCAACCATTCTTCTTTTGAGCTTCCCCATGGGAAGATCCCGGCCCTTAACTTCGATATATTCAATTTGGCCGTCGGTCCGGATCGCCATAAAGTCAAGATAGTGCCGTGTCCGCTTTCCGTTCTCAGCAACACCAGGTAACAAAAAAGGCACCTGCAGAAGAAAAAACCTGATTTCTCCCGCGTGTTGCCGCGCCTGTAATTCTCTGAACTGCGCAGCCTCTTTTTTACTTCCGAATTTAATCCCGGCCGCTTCTGTTATTTTGGCATGAAATTTATTTTGTTTTCCGTATTTCTCTTTAAGACATTGAGTTAATGTTTTCTTCCCTGAGAATCTATTTTTCAAATTCTCAAAGTCCGCCATACTGTTTAATCTGAGAACACTGTTTTTACTCATAAAGCCTCACGAAATAACGGGTCAACATTGTCCAATCTCGGAATTATTAAATCGTTCACATATTTTTGATTAAGTTCAATGCCGATGAAACTACGGCCTAGTTTAAGAGCCTCTTCGCCCGTGGTGCCACTTCCACAGAAAGGGTCAAGGATAGTGTCACCTTTCTTACTTCCGGCTAAAATGCAGGTTCTAGGGATTTCTGGCGGGAAAGTGGCAAAGTGCGCTTCTTTGTAAGGTTTGGTATTTATAGTCCAAACTGATTTTTTATTTGCCCATAACCGTTTTTCATTATTTGGGTCCATAAAATTTTGGATATGGTTTTGCGGGCCATTAGGGAATCCCCTATCTCCGTTTCCATTCCAACCACGCTCATATCTTTTAATGGTATCATCTTGAATATTATAACCTATCGCTTCATTATCGTAATAATACCTTGCCGATTTAGTCAGCAAGAAAATATATTCATGTGATTTTGTGCAACGGTCTGTAACGCTTTCCGGCATAGGATTTGGCTTTGAGTTGTGCGTTAAGATACCAGAGGCAAGCGCGAATAAATGCGGTTCGTCAGATACGCCGATGTCATAGACTTCCCGGCATCTTGCTTTCTGAATTTTTATAATTTCAGTTTTATTTTTTTGATTCCAATGTCCCTCTGTCGTTGCTTCAAATTTTATTTCTCCCCTGAAAGATGGATACTTTTTCTCCCCAATAAAGGAATTAGACAAATTCAAGGTAAGGTTAAATCCGAGTCGTGCCGATAAAGTCCTTAAATCTCTTTCAAGGTTATAATTTCGTGTAAATCCAATTCTCCACCGTTTATTTTTTTCATCCCACGCGCCATCACCAGAAAGATAACCGTCAAGGATTGCCCTTAAAAACACATTGCTATATTTCCAGCAAGAAGGCGAAAGCCCTTTGTCTTTTGCTGTTTTTCCCGATACAAATTCATCGAGAAACGAATTTAATATTTTTCCATAAAGGCGAATGTCCATCTTGTTGCCGTTAATCGTTCTGGTAATATATCCGCCATAATTATGTGCTATTTTATTGAGGCGTAACCATCGCTGTTCTTCTTTTGAGTGACCGGCAATTTGAATACAATCGTTAGACTTTGAACCTTCGGCAATATAAAGCCCCACAAACCACGCAATGTCTTCATTGATAAAATTAGTATCTCTCGGACTCTCCGGTTCGGGAATACGCGTAACTTCCAGCCAATCGCCGGTTTTAATATCCTTTGCTTCAAGTAACCCTCTGTTTGTTGGGAATTTATGGGTAGGCGTGCAGGAGATTCTTTCGCCGCTTCTCAATACAAGTTCAAGTTCATCACCGCGTCTTTTTGATTTTGAAAAACCTTGTACCCGTGTCCACTTTTCACCATTCCATAATTGAACAGTCGCCGGATTAAGACGAGCCATGTCACGAATCATCATAGGCATATCGCCTTTTTGCGTTCTGGTATAAAGCCAGGTCCCGCCAGAAAGACACCAAATAATATCTTGACGAAGATAAAATCCTTCTTCAAATAGAGTTGGCGGTAAAATTGTCCAGTCCGGTAATTCAACATATATTCCTCTATTTGCTTGCTGTATTTTTTCTACAAGTATTTCCCTCTGTTCTATCTGTTCTGGTAAATATCCTTTTTTCTTTGAAGGTAGTCCTTGTTGGAGAGTGAGAAATGTATAAGCAAGAATTGCTTGCTTTTTCTTGGCTACAAGGTATGGGTAAATTTCACGAATAAATTGCATCTTATTCTCTATTTGTTCAACATCCCATCTCCAAACTGTTTTATTAACCTTATCTGTTTTTTCGTAAATATGTTTTACTTCTTGTGGAAAAATACGCTCGCAATTATCAATAATTTCTCTACTGGAATTAGTGATGCTGATATATATATTGCTTTTATTCTTTCCTCCTGTTTCGTATTGACTCATGGTCATACAACCCTCTGCGTCAATCATCGCCGCTAACCAAACTCTGTCTTTTTCATCTTTTATTCTTCCGGTATAGTAAGGAGATTGCAAAGCCTTTGCCACTAACCACGGGATTCCAACTAAATCTTTGTTTTTATATCCCTGCTGTTTTAACATTTTGGAATTGCGTGAATCAGATAATCCTTTTTCAATAACATTGGCTGATTCGCTTCTGCCTCCAACTCTCAACGAATCAGGAATAG
>JBAZJN010000061.1:0-2734 GCA_041651295.1 Patescibacteria group bacterium
TATTGGCAATTCTTGGAGTTCTTCTAGCTCTCTTAGCAATCTCTTTAAGCCCTTTTCCTTTGTGTTTAACATTTAATATACTAGCTGAACGTTTAATAATTTCTTCTAATTCTTCGTCTTCATAATAGTCAAGCCGAAAAACATTACCAAAACGATCACGAAGAGGGGAGGACAGGGAACCGATCTTTGTCGTCGCACCGATCAAGGTAAATTTTGGCACATCAAGACGAAGTGTTTTTGCCGATGGCCCTTTACCCAAAACCATGTCAATGGCATAATCTTCCATCGCCGGATAAAGCACTTCTTCAATATTTCTATTAAGACGGTGAATTTCATCAACAAATAAGATATCGCCATCTTCAAGATTGGTGAGAATCGAAGCCAGATCGCCGGGTCTTTCTATCGCCGTACCCGAAGTTATCCGAATTGCCCGCCCCATTTCATTGGCGATAATATGAGCAAGCGTAGTCTTCCCTAACCCCGGCGGACCGTAAAGCAAAATATGTTCAATTGCTTCTCCCCTCTTTTTCGCTGCCGAAATAAATATCGACAAATTTTCTTTAATTGCTAACTGACCGATATAGTCGGACATCTTTTTCGGACGTAGCGAAATATCAAGTTCGATATCATCTTCGACAATTTCGGTGTCGATTATATTTTTATCCTCTTCTGCCATAGTCACTTTTTAGCTAAATTCTTCAAACACCAACGAATTTGTTCTTCAGATTTTTCTAATTCTTTGGGCAATTTTGATATTACTCTGTCAATTTCTGGCTTTTTGTAGCCAAGCATCGCCAGACCATCGACGACTTCTTCTTTAACTCTCCCACCGGAAAGAGCACCAGAAAATTGCATACCTGAAATTTTACTTTTCAAATCTAGAATGATTTTTATTGCGACCTTTTTGCCAATCCCCGACGCAGAAATAAAGAAGTTTGAATCCTCCGTTGCAATCGCTTCAATAATTCTCTCTGCCGGCGCCAAACTCATTACGATCATAGCCGCCTTGGGGCCAACACCGTTTACAGAAAGCAACTTTTCAAAGAGTTCCAGCTCTTCATAAGATTGGAATCCGTAAAGATCACTCACATCTTCCCTGATATGTTGATAAGTATATACTTTTATATTTTGACCAATTTTTTGATCGATCTTGGGGATAATTGAAACTTTGTAGCCGACTCCACCAATCTCTAAGATAATAAAATTCGGCCGCTCCAAAATAACTTTTCCCGACAGATAAGAAATCATTTGAGTAATGCTAAAATTTTGCTTTTCTCCGCCTCTAGAATCTCCTCACTCTTAGCTTCCATATTCAACTTTATTACCGGCTCCGTGTTTGACGATCGCAAATTGAAACGAAACTCTTTAGATAATATACTTAAGCCATCTAAATCGTGACTCTCGTATTCCTGATATTGAGTCTTCACTTTCTCTAAAACTTGGTTGATATCAGCAACTTCTTTTTTAATCTCTTCCATCATAAAATGATCTTTTTTATAAGGAGCGATAAGCTGACTTAGCGTTTTGTCGCTATCAGAAAGTAATTTCCAAACCATCAAAAAGGGAATGATTCCGTTATCCATATTTTTCATCTCCTGGAAAAAATAGTGGGCAGTAGTTTCGGCGGCAAAAGGCGCATCAACTTCAGTCATTTTTTCCTTCAAAAAACGATAACCTGATCTAGATTCAACCAAAGTACCGCCGCTCTTTTTGACCGCTTCCTCTATCGGCCAAATAATTCGCGTATCGCAAACAATTTTTGATTTTGGTTTCTGGCTTAAAATATATTCGCAAAGAATAGCAGTTATATACGGCGCTTCGATAAAATTGGCATTTTCATCGATAAAGAAAACTCGGTCGCCATCGCCATCCCACATGACACCGAAATCCGGTTTATGTTTTTTTACCGCTTCCAAAGCATCTTTTTGCATCTGATAATTATAAGGGTTGGGCTCAGAAAGTCCGCCAAATAGCTTGTCGGCTATATCGTGAATTTTTATTGCTTCATCCGGCAAACCTGCTAAAACTCGATCAAGAATTAGATTAACCGATCCAAACATCGGATCAAAAACAATTTTCTTTTTTTGCAGTCCGGAAACATCTATAACTGAGCACAAAAATCTCACATAATCATCGACGATATCAATCTTTTCAACCGATCCGGGCTCTCCGACATAATCGGAAACGTCTTCTAGAGAAAACTTTTTAATTTCTGCATCTTCACCGGGAATCGACACGGCGTTTCTGCTAAACATCTTCAAGCCACCATAACCGATCGGATTATGCGAGGCGGAAAGAATTATGCCGCCATCATAGCCATAATTAAAAACGGCGAAACCCATCATCGGATTAGTCATTTCTCCGGCATCATAAACTTTTATCCCGCGGGAAATCAAGGCCTCCTTGACTGCACCTTCCATTTTTTCACTTGCTTCCCGCAGGTCTCTGCCAACAACAACAGTTTTTGGCTTTAATTTTTCTGCATAAGCCAATGCAACTTTTCCGGCCACATCTTCGTTTAATTGGTCAGGATAAGTGCCCCGGACATCGTAGGCTCTAAATATTGATTGATCAATCTCCATCTTCAACCTCCGCATTATCTTACTTTCATAATAGCATCAAACGATTCACCGGCTGCGATTAGATATTTTGTCCATATATGATTTTGGTTGAACTTCTTATGGTCAAAATCCTTTTTATCTTTCAGGCTGGCAAACGGCCAACGATAGAGAAA
>JBAZJN010000062.1:0-2678 GCA_041651295.1 Patescibacteria group bacterium
ATTGTCGCTTCTTTGTTTGTTTTAGTCATATTAAAATATTCTCAATTATCTTTAAATTATAGCAATTTTTTAACTTAATTACAAGCCTTAAATCTAATTAAAAACAGACTTTGATTTTTTAGAATTAAGCCTGTTTTAAAAATAAAAATTTATTTTTTCCTAGTTTTAATTTTAGTTTCTGTTTTAGTTTTAATCTTGTCTTGTGGTTCTTGAGGTTTATCTAATTCAATTTTTACTCCACCAATCCAAGGCGCAACCAGATTATAAATCCAAGCACTCACGCCACCTAGAATAAAGCCACTTACCAAACCAATAACAATCGCTAAAATGATTGTGCTTAAAATCGACCAAACGGTGACTCCAGCCTGGCTAACCCAACTGAAACCAGAACCAATCACTGCCAGGATGATTAAAACTAAAATACCTACTAAATAAATTACCCCCAAAATTAGAGCGTAAATTTTGGCCGTAGATAAGGCGTTGATTTTTTTGATTTCTTGAATCATATTTTTTTGTTATTTATTTTTAAATTTTAAAATTAATTTTATTGTCGCCTCCACCACCGCTTCATCTTCTTTCCCCAATCCTTTTGCCAGAATAAAGCGATGAATAAGATAACGGCTAAAGCATACATATACCACGGCATAAAAGACATTAAGCAACCCACGGCACCAGCTAAAACACCCCAGGTGGTAGTTTCTTCGTCATCGTCGTTCTGAACTTCACTGGCTCGCGTGACGACCACGCTTTTGGTAAGTTTAAGATAAGGACGTGGTGCTTGGGTTAAAATAATATCGAGGGTGTCATCAAAGATGTCGGGATACTCGGGCGCTTGGGCTGACAAGATTAATTCCAAGGGTAAGTGGCCTGAATTGTAAAAAGTGTTAGCCTCGCCTTGATCGTTAGTCGTGACAATTGTTTGAGTTAAATAACCCATCTCGTCATCATCGTAAGTCAATCGTTCCATCTCTGGTGTGGGAATTAAATCTAAACGGATTTCAATATTGGGTTGTTTAAGTACATCGCCATATTGATCAAATAAGGTGATACTAATGCGAGATCGTGAAGTCCCATTGGCGACCAAAACGCTATGTTGAGCGCTAATGCCTAAACTGGTTAAAACGGGTGGATCTTGGGGGATATTATCATCGCCACCTTGTTCATCACCTTCATTATCGCCTTCGTCACCGGGTGGCGTAGGATCAGGCGGGATAGGACGACGGCCAGCTTGAGTTTGGGCCGTATCTTCTAAAACAGTTGTTTCTGTGCCATCGCCATTTTTGGCTTTGAGTTGAAAGGTGTAATTGGTGCCTGGATCTAAATCTTCTGAAGTCCAAGTTAAATCAGTTATCCAACCTGAGTTAGTGCCAGCAGTTACGTTTTCAATATAGTATTGAGTGCCACTGGGGTTACCGTTGGCTTCCCAAGTAGCAATGATTTGATCTAAATAAGCGCTATCTAGGACTAAGTTGCTTGGAGCGTTGGCTAAGGTGTAAGCTGAGGAAGAACTGGAGGCCACGCTTTCACCGACATCAGTGCGAAAAGCATAGACATTAACCGCATAAGCGGTGTTAACTAAAAGATCGTCGTCAGTCCAGGTTGCCACGTCAGCTAATAAATCACCACTGTCATCGCCTTCTAAACTGGAATATTTAACACGATAGCCATCTTCAAAAGTCGCGTTGTCAGTCCAATTCCAAGTAATTGAAGTAGTTGAATTAATCGTTGGTGTGCCAATGGTTGGACTGGTTGGTTTGGTGTAGATAGTATTTGAAGGATCTGAATAGTTTGAAAAAAGTTCTGAATTGGTTAAAGTTGCGCCAACGTGAGCACGTATTTGAAAAAAATATTTGTGATTGGTATCTGCACCAGTAAAATTGTAAGTCGTAATACCTGCACCAACCGTATTCACGCCGGGGCTGATTTCTTCATAAGCGCCAGCATCAGTTGAGACCTCAATTCTAAAGCCATCTTCGTAGGTTGAATTGTCAGCCCAAGTTAAACCAATCTCATTGTCTGAAACATAGGTTGCGACGACAGCACTTGGCGCGCTTGGAGTGGTGTATTCGTAATTAGAATAGCCATAGCTGGAATACAACAGAGTAGGCGTTTCTGAACGAGCACGCCAACGATATTTTTCATCAATGCTTAGACCAGAGCTATCAGTCATTGGCGAACTCTCGGTCGTGCTTAAATCTGTTTCATAGGTGGCGCTGTCGCAATTAGCGCCAGTGCATCGATTAAAATGATGCGTGTCCTCTGCGCCAGCGTTGTCAGTGTAACCAATGGAAAATTGACTATCAGAGACGTAATTACCAGCGACCTCGGTTGGGGCGTCGGGGGTGGTGTAGTGTTCAATCGCATCAGTGCTGTAACCTGAATTGCCAGCTGTGTTGTAAGCATAAACACGGTATTGATATTTTTCATCTGTTTGAGGTGGATCAGCTGGGTTGTTAGTACTGTTATCTACAAAACTAGTTGTATTGCTACTAACTGTGCCAATGGTTTGCCAACCAGCATAGCTACCTGAGCTGTTGGTATTGCGTTGAACGACAAAACCGTCTTCATAGGTTGAATTGTCTGACCATGACACATTGAATTCAACGTCACTGACGCGTGAAGCTGAACACCCGCTGGGATCGGTGGGGATATCTTGCATGGTAAAAGACGCTGTGCCA
>JBAZJN010000063.1:0-2671 GCA_041651295.1 Patescibacteria group bacterium
CTTTGAGCGCCTCGGGCCTGAAGCAGATCCAGGTGGCGTCCTTCGTCAGTCCGCGCGCGGTGCCGCAGATGGCCGACGCATCCGAACTGTTTGCCGCCATCACCAAGCGCCCTGGCACCCGCTACACGGCGCTCTGGCTCAACGACAACGGCTTCGAACGGGCGCGCGCCTGCGAACAGGTGGACCTGGACGGCAAGCTGATGTTCTACACCACCGAGCCGTTTTCGCAGCGCAACAACAATTGCAGCGTGGCGGAGATGCGCGAACGCCAGCTCGGCTGGCTGGACCGCTACATCGCCCTGGGCATTCCGGCGGAAAAGGCCTACGTGATCACGGCCTTTGGCTGCAATCTCGGTGGCGCCGTGCCGCTGTCGGCCCTGACCGATCAGGTCCGCTGGCTGGTCAATGCCTGCGCCGACCGGCGTGTGCCGCTGCCGGCGGTCTACTTAGCCGACACCATGGGCTGGGCAAATCCCGAGGAAATCAAGCGCCGCGTCGGCGCGGTGCGCGCGATCGTGCCGGAGGCTCAGATCGGCCTGCACCTGCACGATACGCGTGGCGTCGGCGGTGCCAACGTTTATGCCGCCTTGCAAATGGGCGTGCGGCTGTTCGACAGTTCGGTCGCCGGTCTGGGCGGCTGTCCGTTCGCGGGTCACACGCACGGTGGCGCGGCCGGCAATATCTGCACCGAAGACATGGTGTTCATGTGCCAGGAACTGGGCATCGAGACCGGGATCGACCTAGAGGGGTTGATCGAGGCGGCCCGGCTGGCCGAACGCATCATCGGCCGTACCCTGTCGGGCCATGTGATGCACAGCGGCCCGCTCGCTGCAATGAAAAAATGACACAAATGACACCACTTGAAAGCCGTATCGACACCCGTAGCGATGCATACCATCAAGCGCTGGCGCACGGCCGTACTCAGGTCGAGACCTTGCGCACACGCCTGTCCGGGGTGGCCACCGGCGGGCGTGACGCGCACATCCAGCGCCACCGCGAACGCGGCAAGCTTCTGGTGCGCGAGCGCATCGACTTCATCATCGATGACGGCAGCGCCTTCCTGGAACTCTCGCCGCTGGCGGCCTGGGATCAGTACGGCAACGAGGTGCCGGGTGCGGGCATCGTCACCGGCGTCGGCATGGTGGCCGGGCGGCCCTGCATGTTCATTGCCAATGATGCCACCGTCAAGGGCGGCTCGTTCTTCCATGAAACCGTCAAAAAGCACATACGGGCTCAGGAGATTGCCCAGCGCCTGCGCTTGCCCTGCCTGTACCTGGTGGATTGCGGTGGCGCCTTTCTGCCGGAGCAGGACCGCGTGTTTCCCGACAAGGACCACTTCGGCAACAGCTTCCACCGCCAGTGCCGCATGTCGCAGGCCGGCCTGCCGCAGCTCTCAGCCGTGTTCGGCGGCTGCACCGCGGGCGGCGCCTACATTCCGGCGCTGTCGGACGAAGTGGTGATGGTGCGCGGCAACGCACGCATTCATCTGGGTGGCCCGTCCATCGTCAAGATCGCGATCAACGAAGTGGTCGACGGCGAAACCCTGGGCGGCGCGGAGATGCACAGCCGTGTCTCCGGTGTCAGCGACCACCTGGCCGAGGACGAGCATCAGGCGCTGGCTATGCTGCGTCAGATCGTCGCCAGCCTGCCGCCCGAGCCGCCCATGGTGCCGCCGTTGCCGCCCAGCGCACCACGCTACGACCCGATTGAGCTCGATGGCGTCGTGCCGGCCGACCCCAAACAGCCCTACGACGCGCGCGAAATCATTGCGCGGCTGCTCGACGGCAGCGCTTTCCACGAGTTCAAACCGTTGTGGGGCGATACGCTGGTGACCGGCTTTGGCGCAATCCACGGCCAGCCGGTCGCCATCCTCGCCAACAACGGCGCGCTGCTGGCCGAGTCGGCCCTGAAGGGCGCGCATTTCATCGAGCTGGCCAACCAGCGCGGCGTGCCGTTGCTGTTTTTGCAGAACATCCCCGGCTTCATGGTTGGCACCGAGGCCGAGCGTGGCGGTATTGCCAAGCACAGCGCCAAGATGGTGTACGCCATGGCCTGTGCGCGCGTGCCCAAGCTCACGCTGGTGGTTGGCGGCTCTTACGGCGCCGGCAACTACGGCATGTGCGGCCGCGGCTTTGAGCCCGAATTCCTGTTCGCCTGGCCCAGTGCCAGAGTTGCCACGATGAGCGCCGACATTGCCAGCAACGTGATGGTCGAGCTGGCGCGCTCCAACCTGCGCGGCCCTGCCGACGAGGTGCGGCTGGCCGAGATCGAGCGCCAGGTGCGCGACCAATACGGCCGCCAGAGCGACCCCTATTACGCCACGTCCCGCCTGTGGGACGACGGTCTCATTGCGCCATCGGCTTCGCGCGACGTGCTGGGCCTGGTGCTGGCGCTGGCGGCGCGCCGTGAGTTGCCGAGTACGGCAACCCCTGTTTACCGCATGTAAGAGAACCACCATGAACACCCCCACCTACGAGACCCTGCAACTGGTCGTCGACGCGCGCGGCGTGGCCCGCCTCACGCTCAACCGCCCCGACACCCACAACGCGCTCAACGCCACCCTGATCAGCGAGCTACGCCGTGCCGTCGATTGGCTGGCCGTAGCGCCGGGCGTGCGCGCGGTGGTGCTCACCGGCACCGGCAAGACCTTTTGCGCCGGTGGTGACCTGGG
>JBAZJN010000064.1:0-2603 GCA_041651295.1 Patescibacteria group bacterium
TCTTTTCTGTGTTTTCCTGTTTAATGCGTAATCTTTCATCTTCTGCCTGTCTGGTTATTTCAGTAATTCTTTTCTGACTTTCGTCTTCTGCCTCTGCACGATCTGAATCAGCCTTTCTTTCAGCTTCTTCAGCTTTGGCAAGCCAATCTTTAAGATCATTTAATTTGCCTTCTTCAAGATCATTATTGGAATCAATAAATTCCTGTGTTTGATTTAACAGGTTTTTGAAATGTTCCTCATAATCCTCTTCAACAGTTTTTAATAATTCCTCTGTTGATTTCCCTCCACCCTGAGGTGTATCCGGACTTTCTGGCGTTTCACCCGGCACAACCGGTGTCAGTATTTTTGCTCTTTCCTCCGCTTCCTTTTTTACGATCTTCAGGCGTTCTTTGCTTTGCTGCCACTGACTGGTGGTCATTTTAAACTCTTTCTGAACCAGGTTTTGATAATAGAGTTCTCTGGCCTCGATTTCCTTTTGTATCTGAAGCTTTTTAAATCCGTTGGTTTCTTTCGCCAACTCCTTTTGCAGATTATTCCATTTTGAATCTTTTTCGACAAGTTCCAGGTAATGTGTATCCATCTTTACCCGGAGATCATCCAGATTGGAAAGTTCAATTTCAGCATCACTGATCAGTGTATCTACCTGAGTTTTGGATAATTTCTTCAGCAGCCGGTATCTTTCTTCAATATCCTTTGAATTCATCAGAATATCCTGGCCTTTCTGTATGGATTCATTTAGTTTGTTTTGCTCTGCTGTGGCTTCTTTAACCCTGTTCCGGAAGGTGAAATAAGCGGTGGCTGCCGTGGCAAGTATGCCGGTTATCAATCCGATCGGATTCGATTTTACGGCAATATTCAAAGCTCTTTGTGCGGCTGCTGCCCGGGTAATATTTCCGGTAAGCTTGTTATAAGCAAAAGCGGTAAGAAGTGCAACTTTTTGCCAGGCAAATATGAGTGCATTGGTTACTCTCTGGTAATTGTTGATCACAAAAAGTGTCAGCTTATAGGCAGTTAATCCGCTGATCAGCGTGATCAGGACTTTTCCCATGATCTTAATGGCATTGATGTTTTTTTCAATCCATCCTAAAAATTTCGACATTCCATCAACGGCATTTTCCAGCCAGTTCATGAGTTTGCTGCTGACAAATAAGCTATAAAATGCTTTTCCCACTTTGGCCAGCTTGGCGGCCATGTTTTCGTTTTTGGTATTGAATTCTTCGGTAAGTGAGGTGCCTTTCTCGAATTCGTCATTGGCAAGCTGCTGCTGCTGACGAACGATGTCTATATTGTTGGCAAGTACTCCCAATACACCCACTGCCCGGGCACCATCAATACCAAGATCATCCAGCTTTTTGGTCAGTTCGGTCATTCCCTGGTTGTTTCCTTTCAATCCTTTAAGGAAAACAAGCATAGCTTCATTGGCATCTTTGGCAAGCAAGTCGGCAAAATCTTCTGTACTCATTCCGGCTATTTCTGCATATTTTGCAGTGTCTTTAAACATATCCGGGATAATCTTGGCAAATGCTGTTGTGGACACTTCTGCGGTTTGGCCAAGCTGATCGAGTGCTGCACCAAGGCCAAGCGTGTCCTCAATACTGATCTTGGCCAGAGGGGAGATTCCTCCCATGCGTTTGGTAAATTCGACCAGGTAACCTTCATTTGCTGTTGATGCTGCACCCAAGGCATTGATGGCGCTGCCTGTCTTTAACAGACTCTCCTCCAGATTTAAGCCTCTGTCGCTGGTAAGCCTGAATACATCTGTCAGCTTACCGATCTGGCGGACCGACTCTTCCACGTCTCCGCCAAGGTCCTCGGCAAGGGCAACTTTGATCTGATCCGTTGCCCGGACAAACTGCAGGATATCATCTTTGCCTTTGACGCCAATTTTGCCGGCAACCCGGGCAAGTTCAAGCAATTCCTTGCGTGACGAGCGGGTATCAATGCTTTTGAATTCCTTCATCAGATCCACCACACCTTCCCGGGTAAGATCAGTGGTCTTCATCACATCTGCAATGGAGTCGCTGAGCTCGGCATTTTTCTTTATCAATCCGGAGATGCCAAAAACGACACCGGTCAGGGAGGCAAGAATGCCTGTAAATAATGCCTGGTATTTATTGGCTTTATCGGCCAGCCTCGACCAAAGGCTTTGTTGTGCCCGAAGTGATTCGTTAATGAGTTTAATCTCTCTTTCTACTGCCTTCAGTTTGGTTCTTTTTTGCGCAAAGGCTTCTGTATGTCGCGGCAATATAGCCAGCTCATTCCGCAATTTAGCGGCTTCTGCTTTCAATTCCTTGAGCGTTAAACCACCTGTTTTTGCAAGCTGCGCATACACATCCTTTAATTCCTGCGTTTTCTTCTTATGCTCTTCACTTGCTTTAGGTAGTTGCTTCAGTTCCAGCTTCAGCTTTTCCGCTTTTGCCCGCAATTCATCAATTACCTTTCCCCCGGTCCTATCATCCAGAAAAATTGATAATCGTATGTTTCTGTCTGTTTTGCTCATTTCAATCTAAATAAAATTTTTCGAATAGTGCCCTTTCATAATCGCTCCCAAATTCAATATCATTCATTGTCATTCCATAATCACCCATATTTTGGCCTCCGAT
>JBAZJN010000065.1:0-2577 GCA_041651295.1 Patescibacteria group bacterium
AACAGTTGGAACAGATGGCTTAACACCTGGAACAACGTCTCAAGTAAGTCTCACATATGTTAAATATGTAGCAGCCGGAATAACAAAAACTTTATCAATAAACACCGATTCTAGTACAAATAAATATTGTCTCCCAGTATCAGCCCCTGTTATAACATTGGTTGGTTCAATCCCAACAGTAACAGTCAATTCTGGCTCAGGTTCAACATTGAACTTGTCAGCCCAGAACAAGATTGGTTCTGTAACAGTTAAGGCAGATGCTCAGGGAGCCATAAAGGTGAGACAGCTCTTATTTGCTGTAAGCAATTCAGGTTTCTCATCTGGCCCAACAATCACAGACACACCTGGAACAACACCATTCTTGGCATTGGCAGGCAGCCAGACACAGATTTCTGGCAGCTCGTGTACTTCCGGTGGAGGTATTGCTACAATTACCTGCATATTGGGTAGCAGCAGTTATGTAACAGACTTCTTAATTCCAGCCAACCAGTCAACAACATTTGACTTGTATGCAACAGTTGGTGGAACAGCAGCTTCTGGAGCAAAGGCAGCTATCTCAACATCATTGACATCCGCAGGATTTGTATGGGATGACACCTCAACAAACGGTGCTGCAGGCAGCACAGGTTTGACAGGTGAGAAGATCTACGGATTCCCAACAAGCAGCTACACAATCAGCCAGCAGTAAAATTTAATAAAATGAAATTATTACTCAAACTTTTAATTTTTATTTCTCTGTTTATTCCAACATTTACGTTTGCCGACACTCCAAATTTTCCTGATTTCCCAATGTCTTTTTGGGGAACAGCGACTCTTAACAATTCGGCGTTACCATCTGGCACAATAATACAAGCGTATTGCAGTGATAATTTAGTTGGACAAGTTACAACAAAAGAGATTGGAATCTATGGATATAGTGACTCGGCAAAACAAAAATTATTGGTTTCAGGTTGCAGCGGAACTATTGTTTTTAAGACAGGAGATGCGCAAATTCAATATGTAGACGGTTTTGGTGCAGGGGAAACGAAGAACTTTAACCTAAACTTTACAACAAGTAGCAACGGTGGAGGCAGCTCGTCTTCCGGCGGTGGAGGAGGCGGGGGCGGGGGAGTATCGTCTTCTTCTACACCAAACATTCAAACAACGGGTGATATCAATAATGACGGTAAAATTAATATCTTGGATTTTTCAGTAATAATGTCAGAATGGGGGCAGGTTGGAACAACACTATCCTCAGATATGAATCGCGACGGTAAAATTGATATTTTTGATTTTTCAATTTTAATGGCGAATTGGAATTAGTAAAATAGTAAAAATAATTATGAAAATAAATATTAAAATTTTATTAACAATATCTTTAGGAGTTTGCTTTGCCTCTTTAGCAAGCGCAGCTTCTTTAGATATACTGCCAGCGACTTCGACGGTTGATCTTGGGAAAAATATGACGGCAACGGCAGTTGTTCAAACTTCCGGAGAAAAAATTTGCGCCGTACAAGGAACAATCGTTTTCAATAATTTGACCTGTCAAAGCATAACACTTGCGAGCGGAATGATGGCGCAAACTCAGCCAACATGTTCGAATCCGAATTTTGTGGTCGGAATTCCTAAATGCGTAACCACAGACACAACCCTATTTACTGTTGTAGTAAAACCAGCAATACATGGCGTAGCGTCTATAAATTTTACGGGAGTTGATTTAATAAGTACGGGGACATCAATCAGTACAGCTTCTGCAGGTGGGAAATATATAATTAACGAAGCACCCATCGTTGTTACAAAAACACAAGAAACAGAATCCGCACAGGAAGTCTCCACTTCGCAGTCGATTGAAACCCAAGAGCCATCAGGAGAAACAAAACAATCGACAGCCGAAGAAGTGAATTCAATTCTAAGTGAAAATGAAGCTCAGACGGCAGCTATTAGCCAAACATCTGTGGCGCAATCATTTTTTACCTGGATTTGGGTAAATATTGTCTGGATTTTAACTGTTATATTTGTTGGGGGTGGCGGATTTATTACTGGAAGAAAAACTTGTAAAAAGTAAAAAGAATGTTTAAAAACCGCCTTATGGCGGTTTTTTGATATATGCCGGCTGTGGATAAGTAGGGGATAAAAACGTCATTTTACGACTATTTCGGGGATTTTGGGTTAGAGTGTTGACGAGGTGCTATAAAATAAACTAAAATTAAGACGAAGTGGGGCGATGTGGATAAAGGTGGGAAAAGTCCCGAAAAAGTGAATAACTTAGGACATGTTAATAGGACAATACGAACACACAATAGACGCAAAAAACAGAATGGCTTTGCCGGCCAAGTTTCGCGGCGAATTGGGGGAGACTGTTATAATCACTTCAGGGCTTGATGGATGCTTATCTGTGTTTACCCAGGACGGATGGCAAGAAGAATCCGCAAAGTGGAACAATTCAACAATAGCAAGAGTAGAGGAGAGATCTGTGGCGAGGGTGATGCTGGCAAATGCAACAGAAGTTTCATTGGATAAATTAGGAAGAGCTCTTTTGCCGAATTATTTAAAAAAATTGGCAGGCTTGGATAAAGATGTCATTATCTGCGGATTATT
>JBAZJN010000066.1:0-2563 GCA_041651295.1 Patescibacteria group bacterium
AACAGTGACATAAATAGAGTCTCCTGATTGCACAATCTGCAGATCAATAGGCTGAACGGCCTGAACCGGCATTGCTTCATCAGCAGCTACCGTTTCTATGGGAATAGCATCAGGCGGATCAGCCGCGATCGTTCGTGGAAATGCCACTATCGCAAAAGCGACCAGGGCAAATAACATTAACACTTTTTTCATATCAAACCTCCTTTAATTTCTAATTCAAAATTCTACTGTTCTACTGCTCAATTATTCAACTAGCTTCCGCTTCCGGATCCACCTTCAGTATAACTGCCTGTCCACCTTGGAGGCTTGGGAGTTACACCATAAGCAATGATTTTGTAGGCATCGAACACTCCGTTTTCGTCTTCCGGCCCTTCTCCCATGCTACCTTCATTGAGTTCAATCTTGAAGGGCAAACCATCTTTCCCCAGGAAGCGTTTCACACTGTTCATGTCTTCAATGTTTCCGAAGTATTCCGCATTCTTCACCATACGGCCAAAAGCTTCAATATCTTCGCTCGTTCCGGTAAGTCTGAAATCAAGCTCATATTTGTACAAGGCACTTCCCGGGCCACCAACCTTGGTCACCTTCAGGGTGTTGTACTTGAACTCAGCCTCAACGGTAAACTGACTCTTGCCAGCCTTCAGAATCAGGCTGTCAGAAATAGTGACCCTCTGGGCATTTGTTACAGGGTTAACCGGCAATTCCGGGACCGTGTCCACATCGGAAGCAAGCACCAAAACAATTTCTTTTTTAAAGCCAGGCATAGGCTCAGTGTCAACGCCTGCAGCTTTTATAATGTCATTATGAACAATTCCTACCATTTTCGTTATTTTAGATTGTTTATACTCTTTTTTACACTCTTACCCCCTCTTTGATTGATCAGAGAGGGGGCAGGGGGTGAGTTAAATTTTAACTGCCACTTCCGGATCCGCTACCTGATCCCCAACCGCCAAGCGGAATGTTGGTCCAAACCATTTCCATATAGTCGAAGCCGTAACCCAAGCCATAAGGATTACTCATCACATCTACCCGGTAATGATCTTTGGTGATTTCAATTCCCTGGTCAATTCCGGTCTTGTCAATTAACCTGACCAGGTTACCCGGAACGGTCGCAAAGAAGTCATTGGTGCCAATCATTGACATCGAAGATTTCAAACTGATTTTTGAATTGGAAATCTTTTGTCTGTCAGGATCATCATTCGTCACCAGCAAACCAATCTTCTTGATTCTACCTTCCCAGTACAATTCCTGTTTGGCAGGAGCAAGGTAAAGGTTCATTGGAAGACTCCGGTATTTTTCAGGGATGAGTTTTTTTGCATCATTCAACTGTTCGTAAACAGTCTGAGCATCATCACTCAGTTCACCGATGGCAGCCATAACATTGGCAAAATGTTCTCCAAGGGCATCCCCGTTCATAAGGAAATACTGATAACCGTTCATGGCATCAACAGCTGCAAACGGACCATCACCATCTCCGGAATGGTCAACGAAAACACCATTGTAAAGCTGTTTGGTTACATGATCTTCCTTGAGCTGACGTAAAATCATCTCGTTAAGTGCCCACCTTACAAAAGGTTGCATCTTCAGATCCTGGTCTTCCACCCAGAGTTCGAGTCCGGGATACTGACCAATTAAATCAGTCGGATACAAACTTGTGTTGATCTTGTGCCCATACTGCTTGAATCCGCTTGGTTTCAGGTCAATATCACCTTTGTGGGTGAAGACCGGTTTTACCCATGGCTGGGCAACCTCAGTCACTCTTCCGATTGTCCTTACCCTGGTCATGCCGATCTGAACACCTCTTACCGTGTAACAGTCTTTAATAATTGCATCATCCTCAACAAAAATCGCCTGCAAAATTTCTTTTTTGTCGCTTTTAACAACAAGTGAAAGATGCTCAATGAATTTTGTGATGTCTATTCTTCCGTTTGCCATTTCTTTTTTATTTATAAGTTTTTTAAAATGCTAATCAAATAAGGAATCGTTTTCATAATCTTTCCCTTCCTCAAAGCTGTCCCCTTTATTATCGAGGGCAGTGGTAGGGATCTTTCCCGTTAACTCAGCAACCTTTTCTTTCAGTTTCTTGTTTTCTTCCTGCAGGTTGCTGATATTGGTATTGGCCGTATCGAGCTGTCCCTGAAGTTCGTTTGTCTGACTTTCTGCCTCAGTCTCATACTCACTGATTTGTCCTTCCAATTCCGTGATCCGTGCCTGAGCCTCAGATGCACCTTGAATCTTTGCAGCTTCGATAGCCGCATCAAATTTTTCTTTTTTAATAATCATATTACCTGAATTTTCATCGTTTGCTAGTTTTTCAATTGCTGCGTAAGCGCTGTCAAATGCCCCGATTTCATCAATCAAACCAATTTCCAATGCTTTATCCGCAAAAAATACTTTACCTTTAAAGGGATCATCTTTGGCGTCAAAGTTTAGTTTCCCTGCCCGGTTACTTTTTACTCCGTTTATGAAGTTTTGAGCGTATAAATCAAGATTTTCCTTGATTTTGTCATAATTACCCTTTAAACCTTCCTTCCATGCCTGATTCTTTTCTGTGCTGAAGTTT
>JBAZJN010000067.1:0-2542 GCA_041651295.1 Patescibacteria group bacterium
TCATGGGTCATGAAAAAAGGGTTATGGGATTTAATCTCATGGAAAAGGATTACAACATCATCAACTATTCTGCAAATGCCAAGTATATTGAACATTCACAATACATTGACAAGCCTGAAACCGTTTCCAATATCACCACTATGCCGATTACAGGAATGGCAAGCCACTCCGTCCCTTTCTCAAAGGATTTTGCAAAGGGTAATGTAAAAGTATACTTCACCCCTCTTGACAACCCCGCCATGTTGAAGGGCTTTGCCGACAGGCTTTATTATTCGCAGATGTTCACCTACAACATCGAGACGGAAATTGATTTCATTCAGGTGATGCCCGATTTGGCAGTCGGGGAAATGGTGAATGTGGAATTTAAAACAATGGACGAGGATAGTTGGGAATCGTTGAATGGGGCATGGTTGTTAAAGTCTCTTTCATATGCATATCCTGGGGATAATGTTACGATGAAACTGACGAGAATCGGCATCGGCACTTTACCCGAAGGATTTTATACTAAGGTAGGAGAATAAGAATGTTTGACCTAGACCAAGTTAAGGCTCTTGAGGATACGCAAAAAAGTAATTTTTATCGTGCAAAAGTCGTTTCATTAGATGACCCTTTGAAATTGAATAGAATACAGGTTATGATTTACGGATTGACGGATGATTTCGAGGAACCTGAAAATGTGGAAGACAGCCCTCAGCCGTGGTGCGAATTTCAATTTCGAGATGGCGTTGTCACCTATCCGAATATTGATGATATTATTTGGCTGTGGTTCGAAGGGGGAGACATCTTCAGGCCTGTCTATCTCGGCACGATTTATGCGGGGCTTGATATTTCAACAGAAGCGGGGTTCGAAAAATTATTAGAACAACGGGGAACCAAAGTCGAAGACTTAGAAAATTACAAGACTGCCTTAAAAACCCTGAATCAAACGGGAGACCAAGACAAACTGATAGCGAAGGATGCACATCAAGCCTTCTCCAATTTCATGCTGACGGAAGATGATATCCCATTTCAAATTTTTGACGGGGATGATGCGGATGGGGAAATAATTTATCACGATGAAAGAGATATATCTGATAAAAATAGTGATTTGGGTGAAAATGTAGAACCATTCCAAGCATACGGCATCAATTGGGGACATTATAAATATTGGCCCAAAATTCCAAAAGGTTGGGCAGGCCGTCCCATGTACGTATGGTATACAACGGAAGACATAACAGAAGAGGAAGCCGCCGCAGGAACAACTTGGAAAGATAAGTGCGGGGGATGGACTTTTTACACGGCTGAACAAGTTCAAGAGGGAATGGCAAGTTTCCCCGATAATTTACGGCACTTCAACTACAAACGATTTCAAAAATGGAAAAAAGGTGTTGAGGGGGTGCGCTTTGACATAACAAAAGAAAAAGGAAACATTCCGGGTTGGGAACAGGAATATTCAAGCGTTCAACAACAATGGATGTGGCGTTCTAACACTCCCGATAATACAATATTTCAAACCCCAGGGGCCGGCGCACCATTTTTTCGTTCTCGCCCCCACCGTTGGGAATTTATAGCGGATTATCCTTTTCACTTTTGGCAACCTGAAAAAACCTGTGATAATGGTTTGTGGCATTCGTGGATACAATCATTTCCTTTCGGTAAAATGAATTTAAAAAACAGGAAGTATTGGAAACAACACACGTTTCTTTCACACGATGCAAAGTCCTCAATCGAACTAGACGACAATGATAATTACGAACGATTGGCATTGATTTTTGACCACGGTTCAGGGGGTTTGGAATTTTCTCATGCAGGAATGAATGGTATTGATATGTGGACGGATGGTGTGTTTCATTTTCATGCAGGGGGACGAAGCAACGCAGGGGGGCCGAAAGAACATAGTATGTTTTTTCCTGGTGGAGACTTCGCAGTTCAGGCAAGAAAGGCATCCTTAGTTGGAGATAATGAAGCAACAGTTTATGCGACAGGAAGTGCAAAATTAATAGGCAAATTGGGGTCAGTTACCATTATGGGAAATGCGGGAATCAGCCTGACAAGTTGGGGTGGACTAACGGTATTAAAAGGTGGAGATGGAAGTGTTGCTCCTGACCGCGCTCAACCTGTTGACACTAGAGGGGTTTGGTTTGGAACACCTTTAATCAGTTCTCCTATGGGGTACAAATCGGGATTGGGCAGTAGTGGATTTCAGGCATTATTTCTTTGCTTGCCAACTGTCGGAGGCGAAGAAGGTGGTGGCGGGTCGATGAGTGATGAATCAGCCCAACAATGGGTGGATAAATTTAATATGGCTATGATATGCTTAAAAACCCTTTTTAAGGTTTTGGGAAAAACAAATAATTCAATGGCATTACCAGTAATGGCAGGTTGGGCAACAACCATTGAAAAATTATTAGATGATTGGGAAATAGAAAGTTCACCTTGTTCGGGGGCAAAATTTGGGTCGGCATGGAAAGGAATTGCTATACAGGGTGCGAGGTCGTAAAGACTAAATAAAAAAGGAGGGATTAATAATGGCATGGAATATGAGTGCGGCTGGTATGAGCGG
>JBAZJN010000068.1:0-2535 GCA_041651295.1 Patescibacteria group bacterium
TTAAATAAAAAAGCTATGAAAGCAGCGGATGAATTTTCAGCCCATTCAATAATTTTGTGCGGAGGTGTGGCCTGCAATAAAACTCTACGCGAAACAATTAAAAATGAATCAGAAAGAAGGGGTTTGAATTTCTTTGCTCCAGATATGAAATTCAATACCGACAACGCCGCCATGATCGGCGCCGCTGCATTTATTCATTCTCTAGCCAAGAAGAAAATATATAAAATAGAAGCTGATTCGAATTTAAATTTGTAATCCCAAGAAACATTTTAGCTTGAAGGGTGGTTTTATTATTTAGCACCACACAAAACAAATCAGAAAGGAGCTATTATGCGATTCAACTTAACGGGCACTGTGGATTATTCTGTCGGTTCGTGTTGCGACGGCAGAAAAGTGGAAATAAACCAGAGCTTTTATGCTTCAAGCAGAAAAGCCGGGATCAAAGAAGCCAAAAAGATCATCATGGAGATCCACAAGAGATACTACGCAGGAGTCGATTACGGTCTGTCCGCAAAACTGTACGGTTCGGCAAAAGATCCGATCATAGAGATCAGCGCTAAAGAGACCCTCGTTCCGTCTGATTACGGATATCGATCTGTTCTCGGCAAGCTGAAGGTTAAAAAATTATCAAGACACACAAAATAAAAGACGCCCCACGCTCCAAGCGCTCCTAACTGACACTACACAGCTCGTTCGGGTCCCGCCCGACGAGCTTTTTTCTTTTATAAAAATCACTTATAATTTCTCTATGAATAAAGAACTATCTTCACAATACGATTCAAAACAGATCGAAGACGATATTTATAAACTCTGGGAAAATTCCGGATATTTTAATCCGGATAATCTGCCTGCCAGGCACAAAAAACCGTTCACTATTATAATGCCTCCGCCAAATGCTAATGGCTCGCTCCATATCGGCCACGCTCTCTTCGTGACCCTAGAAGACATAATGATCCGCTATCAGAGAATGCAGGGTAAAAAGACCCTTTGGCTTCCTGGCGCCGACCATGCCGGATTTGAAACTCAAGTAGTTTACAACAAAAAATTAGAAAAAGAAGGAAGATCTTTCTGGGATATGCCCCGCGAACAGCTCTACAACGAGATCAAAGACTTCACTCTCGCCAATAAAAAATATATGGAGGGCCAGCTTAAAAAACTTGGCGCCAGCTGTGACTGGAGCAGGGAAAAATTCACATTAGATGAGAACATCAAACAGGTAGTAAATGAAACTTTTGAAAAACTCTACAACGACGGCCTAGTTTATCGAGCCGAAAAACCGGTAAATTGGTGCACCAAACATCAAACCACTCTTTCCGATCTAGAAATAAAATATGAGGAAAGATTAGATAAACTCTACTATATAAAATACAAGCTTGCCGATCCTTCCTCAAAGAACTCGGGACAAGTCGATGAATATCTCGAAGTAGCCACTACCCGACCGGAAACCATCCCGGCCGATATCGCTATTGCTGTTCACCCAAAATCAAAATGGGCCCAATATATTGGCAAAAAAGTATTAAACCCGCTCACCAAAAAAGAAATTCCCGTGATATCTGACATGGCAGTAGATCTAACTTTTGGAACCGGAGCCTTAAAGATCACTCCGTTCCACGACGCAGTCGACTTTGCTGTTTGGCAAAATCATAAGAATGAAATAGATATCCAACCATTTTCCGTGATCAATCAATATGGAAAAATGTCCGAGGAGGCCGGACCTGAACTTGCCGGTCTAAAAGTCAAAGAGGCTCGCGAAAGATCTGTCGAGCTTTTACGTCCGAACCTCGTTAAAGAACCCGAAGATTACAAACATCAAGTTTCCACCTGCTATAAATGCAATACGACCATTGAACCGAGGGTGATGATGCAATGGTTCGTAAAAATGACTGAAGCGCCAAAAGGCAAGGGCAAAAAATCTTTCCGCGATCTAGCCGTAGACGCCGTTAAGTCTAAAAAAATAAAATTTATTCCAGCCAGATTCGAAAAGATATTTATGCACTGGATGAAAAATTTGCACGACTGGAACGTTTCCCGACAGATAGTTTGGGGCATTCAGATCCCCGCTTGGTATTGCCAAGATATGGACAACGACATTTGCAAGAAAAATAATGGGATCATTGTCAGTGCTAAAAATCCTGAAAAATGCCCTCATTGCAATTCCAATAATTTAAAACAGGAAACGGATGTATTTGATACCTGGTTCTCTTCCGGGCAATGGCCATATGCCACACTAATGACCACAAAGCCAAATGATTTTAAAACATACTACCCAACCGATGTTATGGAAACCGGCTGGGACATCCTGTTCTTCTGGGTAGCCAGAATGATAATGTTCGGACTTTACCGAACCGGAAAAATTCCATTTAAGAATGTCTATCTGCATGGCTTGGTCCGCGATAAAGAAAGACAGAAAATGTCCAAATCCAAAAACAATGTCATTAATCCCCTAGAAGTAGCAGAAGTATACGGAACCGATGCCGTACGCATGGCGCTAATTGTTGGCTCAACCGCCGGAAATGATCCGATCATTTCAGAAGA